>NZ_CAJPQR010000006.1 GCF_905372745.1 uncultured Campylobacter sp.
AAATTTTAGAGTTACAATTTTAAGTAAATATTGTATGTCTTATGAAAAATTTAATTTCAAATAAATAAAGCTATGATAAAATCCAAATCTAAATTTTACTCGGCAAAGCTCGCTAAATTTGAGTTCTTGCAATGCTTTAAGGATAAATTTGAAAGAAATTTTGATAACCAATGACGACGGGTTCGAGGCTAGCGGCTTGCACGCTTTAGCTAGCGCGCTGCGCGAACTACCGGACACGCGCGTCACGATAGTAGCCCCAAGCAGCGAAAAATCGGCTTGCGCACACTCTCTTACGCTAACTAGGCCTCTTCGTTTCATCAAGCTTGATGACGATTTTTACAAACTCGACGACGCTACGCCCGCTGATTGCGTCTATCTCGCGCTTCACGCGCTTTATAAAAGGCCGCCCGACCTAGTCGTAAGCGGCATAAACCACGGCGCCAACGTAGGCGAGGACATCACTTACTCGGGTACGTGCGGAGCGGCTATGGAGGGCGTTTTGCAAGGGGTTCCAAGCATAGCGTTTTCGCAATTTTATAAGAGCGACGGTATCGAAAAAACGGGCTTTTTACTCGCCGAAGATATCGTTAAATTTATCGTTTCTCGAGTGCTAAACGGCGAGATAGCGCTGCCGCCGCGCCAGTTTTTAAACGTAAATATCCCAGCCGTCTCGCCCCGCGAATTTAGAGGCTACCGCGTTGTGCCTGCTGGCAAACGCAGCTACGCCACGCACGCGATGCTTCACCGCAACCCGCGAGGCGTCGAGTATTATTGGCTCGGACAAGCCTCGAGCCTAGACTACGAGCAAAACGGCGAGTCCGATATCAGCGCGCTTAGCGACGGTTATGCCTCGCTTACTCCCATTATGCTCGATATGACGGCGCATGCGAGTCTAGCCGCGCTAAAAACCGCCCTAAAGGATCAAATTTGAACGAAGAAATTTTAGAAAAACCGGACCGCTTTACGAGGTCTCAATGGCTATTAGGCGATGATTTTAAAAAGCTTCAAAAAGCAAACGTCCTAATCTGCGGCGTAGGCGGCGTAGGCGGCGTCTGCGCGGACGCGCTGGCTAGAACAGGCGTAGGCAAACTCACTCTCATAGATAAGGATGTTTTTGATATAACCAATCAAAACCGCCAAATTTACAGCGAAGCCGTCGGCGCGGTCAAAGTCGGCGAATTTGCCGCAAGATACGAGTGCGTGACGGCGCTACAAGAGCTAATGACGCCGGAGTTTGTCGAGGATTTTGATTTTTCGCCGTTTGATCTTATTATCGACGCTATCGACGACGTGCCGGCTAAAGTCGCTCTCGCGCTAAAAACGCACGAAAAGTTAATTAGCTCTATGGGCGGCGCAAAGCGTCTCGATCCGACGCAGATCAAAGTCGCGTCCATCTGGCAGACCTGCAACGACCCGTTTGCCAAGAAAATACGAGCCGAGCTTAAAAAAGCGGGGTTTAAAGGCAAATTTGACGTCGTGTTTTCGACCGAGCTGCCAAAATGCGTGAAACTGGGCAGCTTTATGGGCGTGACGGCGTGCTTTGGGCTAAATTTAGCCGCGCTGGCGGTAAAAAAAATCATCGGCGGCAGATAAGATAATCTGCCGATAGCTTGCCTAGGCGAGCCAAATTTATGCTATCATAGCGCACCTAAAATCAAGGAAAAAAATGAAAACATGCGTCATCTTAGCCGGAGGCAAAAGCTCGCGAATGGGCCGCGACAAAACGCTGCTGCCTTTTGGCGGATTTGCGACGCTCACGCACTACGGAGCGCATAAATTCGGGCGGATTTTCGAGCGCGTATTCGTTAGCTCCAAATTTGACAAATTTAATCCGCCCCTACCGCTCGTAAAAGACGCTAACCCAGAGGAGATCTCGTGGTCAAATTTGACCCAGGCGGGCGACAAAGAGGGCGCAGAGGCAAGCTTTGCTCAAATTTGCTCGCAAGATACGGCAAATTTGAACCCAAACGCCTTTTCTCCGATGCTAGCACTTTATAGTATCCTTAAAAATTTCCCAAACGAAAGCGTCTTTATTGTCCCGGCCGACATGCCGTTCGTTAGCGAAGAGTGCGTGCGCGAGCTATATAAATTTGCCGGCGAATACGACATGGTCATCGCTGCGGACGAGTCGCATACGCACTCGCTTTGCGGGTTTTTTAGCGGGGATTTAGCGGGTGCCGCGGGCGAACTTTTTGCCGCGGGCGAGCACAAGATCGGACTTTTGCGTAGCCGCTGCCGCTGCAAGATCGTAAAATTCGCGCGCGAAGACGAGTTTTTTAACATCAACTACCAGGCAGACTACGAACAAGCCTTAAAAGAAGGAAAAATATGAAAAAAATTATCGTTTTATCGGCGATTTTGTTAAATTTAGCCCTAGTCGCCCAGGCGGAAACGCCGAAGCAAAATTTAGCCCCGCAGTCAGAAAATCCAGCCGAAAATTTAACCGAGCCGACAGCCAAAGACGAAGCCAAACGCCTCTACGAAGCCGCCGCAAAGCTCGAGCATGAAGGCGACAAAACAAGAGCCCTTCAGCTTTATAAACTGGCGGCTAAAAAGGCGATATTTACGGACGAGGACGGCGAAACGGCCGCCATGGAGCGCTCCGTGATAGCGCCCTCAGATAGCGTAGCGGACGCGCCCGTAGAGGAGCAAAAGATCGCCTCTAAAGAGCGCCCGGGAGCGAAATTTGAGAGCGGCGAGGCATACGACGTGGATGAAATTTTGGGCTTAAAAATGCACCATCTAAACTACCTCTTGCCCGCAACCTACGCGTTTAACGACGTTGAGGGTAGGCGCAGATTTGAGACTGCTTTTCAGATCAGCTTGCAAAAGCCGCTGTTTTACGACGTGTTTGATATGAACGAAACGATCTCGGCGGGCTACTCGCAAAGCTCGTGGTGGCAGACGGCTAAGAGTTCTACGCCGTTTCGCGAGACCAACTATCGCCCCGAGATTTTCGTGACCGTCCCAATGAGATTTGAGGCGCTACCGAGTCTTGACTACCTACGCGCGGGGCTTTTGCACGAGAGTAACGGCCAGGGCGGCGAGAAGTCTCGCTCGTGGAACCGCGTCTATCTCGAGGCCAAACTTTACGCCGGCAGCCTCGTCGTGATCCCGCGAGCGTGGGCGCGCATCCCTGAGAGCAAGGGCAGCGACGATAACCCAGACATCGAAAAATACCTCGGCAACATGGATATAAATTTCGCCCTGCCATACCGCGGCCACGTCTTTACGGCGATGGTGCGAAACAACCTGCATTTTGATAAAACCAACCGCGGCGCGGGCGAGCTTGGATGGCTATTTCCGTTTGGCAAGAGCGGCGTATACGGCTACGTGAAGTACTTTACGGGATACGGCGAGAGCCTCATCGACTACAATCGCCACACCGATAAAGTCGGTATCGGCTTTGCGATTTTAAAATAAAAAGCTGCCGCGCTCAGGCGGTGCCGACAGAATAAAAATCGCGGCAAAACAACCCAAAGCGATAAGTCAAATTTGCCCGAACAAACAAGCGCGGCAAATTTGACGAGCAGGCAATGCGCATAGCAAAGCGCGAGAGTAAATTTTAAAAATTACAAACGCGACGCGATCTTTAAATTTACGCAAGGTCGCCGCCGCAACATAAGCGCAAAACCCAAGGAGATAGATGAAAAATTTATTAAGACTTTTTATCGTCTTGACCTGCGCGACCTCGCTGTAAGCAGGCGGCAACTACGCACCCCGGCAGCAAAACGACGAGCTAATCGCAACCTATGAGATATTTTTTAGTACGACCTGCGCAACGGCGAAAAGGACGAGAACGGCAAAATACGCAACAGACTCTACGTCACCTAGCTAGATGCGAGCGGCGCGCAGCTAAATCGCTACGTCATCGACGAGGCGGACGAACGGTACAAGCGCAAGATCCCGGACAACCCATCCACGAAGCTAAAAATCTCGCTTGTCGTCCGCAAAAACGAGTGCTGGGTGCTACTCGAAGTCTACTCAAAAGAGCACCGAAACTCACCTACGTTCACGGCCGAAAGGTGCCTGTGGAGCGGGCTAGAAAAGGAGCTACTGGAGCTTTTTGACGCGGGCGAGGCGCTAAAACTGTAGCGAAAAACCAAACGCTTCGACGCAAATTTGGGCTTTTTTACCGAAAATAACATAGCCGAATACCGCAAAAACGGCAAACCGTCGTATAAGGAATTTGTTAGCGTTCGAACGGGCAAAAAAGAAACGACTTTTGAAAAATAAGGCGACAGCGGTCGCCTGCACAGCCGCGCATACCAGATAGGGGGCGAGTCTGCGTATTTTGAGTTTTTCTACCCAAACGGCAAGCTAAAAAGCGTGATAGACCAGCGCCAAACGATCGGCAAGCCGCTTAGCGAGGCGGGTAAAATACAAAAAGAATCTAACGAAAAAGGTGAGCTCGTAAAAGAGGTCGTAACCGACGCAAAAGTGGGCGCGGCGACTACGAAATTTTACGGCGAAAACGGCGAAATCATAAAAACCCAAACAAAAAAACTCAGATAAACTAGATGCGGACAAAGACATGTTTTTAGAGCTAGACCAAATCGCTCGCAAGCTAGACGATATCTACCTACCTCTGGAGCGAGAGGGCATAACGGGCATGAGGCTGCTAGCACAAAACGATGCCGACGCGTCCACGCGGGCGCTAGAAAATGCGCAAGAGGCTCTAGGCATCAAATTTCCGCTTGCGCTTTCGCGGCTAGTTTGCAAATTTGACTTGGGCAAATTTGAGGTTTGCAACGTACGCTTTGGCGCAGGCGGCGACTACGCTAGTGAGCTTGTGCGGCTAAACAGCACAGACGAATACGGCGGTAAATGGTGGCGGGGCGATACGCGCCCTACAAATTTGATAGTTTTTACCGTGGGCGATCCGTGGATTTTTTTGCTTGATTGCGCGGACGGCGCGATTTATGCGTGACTACTCGGAGACGAAGAGCTTTGCGGTAGGCGCGTTGCGAGCGATTTTGAGAGATTTTTTAGAGCGCTTGCCGGTATCGATATCGCGCGACTAAGCAAAAAGGCCGTACCTTGCGCGGAAGAAATCGCTAAATTCGTCCAGGTTGACGACGATAAGGCGCTTGAGTTTTGGCGAGAAACGGCAGAAATTTGATAAATTTCAGCGCAAGCGGCTTTGGCGACAAATTTAACTAACCTCAAAACTCTAAATACGGCGATAACCGCTGCAAATTTTAACTCCTAGTTTACAAATTTCACCCGAAAACCGGGTTAAATTTATATTACTTTTTGCATTTGGGTGCTAAATTTGAGCTCAAATTTGCCGCAAATTCGGCATATAAATTTAAAAAGGTAAAAAATGATAACCGCAAAAGCTCTTTACGCATCCGCTCGCCTTAGATCGCTACCGCTTAGCGTCTCGGGCGTGTTGCTGGGCAGCGGCGCGGCATACGGCGCGGGCGTATTTAGAGCCGATATTTTCGCGCTGGCGCTACTTACGACGTTGCTGTTTCAGGTACTAAGCGACTACGCCAACGACTACGGCGACGCGGTAAAAGGCACCGACGACGATGGTAGGCTGGGGCCGCGCCGAGCGATCCAAACGGGGCAGATGAGCACCGAGCAGATGAAGCGCGTCATCGTCGCTACGGCGCTACTTGCGGCATTTTCTAGCCTCGCGCTGAGCGTTTTGGCGTTTGGCGAGCGGTTTTATCTCGTGTTGCTGTTTTTGGCGCTTGGCGGTGCGTCGATATTTGCTGCGATCCGCTACACCGTGGGCGCGGACGCGTACGGCTACAAGGGGCTTGGCGACGTTTTCGTGTTTTTATTTTTTGGGTTACTTAGTGTGCTGGGCTCGTACTTTTTATACGCGCGCGCGCTCGATGCGGCGCTACTGCTGCCTGCGTGCGCGTGCGGGATGCTAAGCACCGCCGTGCTAAATCTAAACAACATGCGCGACGTCCAAAACGACGCGCTCAAGGGCAAGCGCACGATCCCCGTTCGTATCGGGCTGCGCGCGGCTAAGCTCTATCACTATGCGCTGATCGCGGGCGGGGCGGGTCTAATGCTCTGCTACTCGCTTTTGCGCGGTGAGCAGGGCGTGAGACTGCTCTACGTAGCTAGCTTTGCGCCGCTTATTTGGCATCTCTTTTTCGTCTTAAAAGTGAGGGAGTGCCGCGACTTCGACGAGCAGTTAAAGGTCGTCGCGCTCTGCACGTTTGCGATGTCGGTGCTGTTTTTTATCGGGGAAATTTTGGGCTAAGATTTACTTTGGCGCACGCGGTTTATCAAATTTACCGTATCGCGAGCGATTTTGCCGATTTTAAGCATTAAATTTAACCCTCAAGCATGTCGCACCGCCCGGTTTTTATTATTTACTAGCCAGAGTTTTTCGGTATAGATTTGTCGCGCAAATTTAGTCCAAAACGCGGCAAAAGCTATGTATTTACCTTTTTTAAATACACTTTCAAAAATTTACAAGGAGAAAAAATGAAAAAACTAATCAAATTTTCGCTAGCAGCAGCGCTAGCAGCGAGCTTCGCAAACGCCGCAGTCTATGAGATCGACCCGGCGCACAGCAGCGTCGGCTTTAAGATCAAGCACCTAAGCATATCAAAAGTAAGCGGCAATTTCGGCAAATTTAACGCCGTGATCGACTACGACAAAAACGCCAAAGAGCTCAAAGCGCTCGAGGCCACCATCGAAACCGCCTCGGTAAATACGCAAAATGACAAGCGCGACGAGCACCTACGCAGCGCGGATTTTTTCAACGCGGACAAATTTGACAAAATCACCTACAAGATGGTCAAATTTGAAAAAGAAAGCGACACTGAAGGCAAGGTCGTGGGCACGCTCACGATGCACGGCGTCACTAAGCCCGTGGTGCTAAAATTCGAGCTTGGCGGCTTTACTGCGAATAAAAACGGTAAGGAAAAAATCGGCTTTAGCCTAGAGGGCGAGACCAAACGCAAGCTCTTTGAGATCGGGCTGGATACCTCCGATATCACGCTATCGGACAAAGTCGAGCTAGAAATCGAAGTCGAAGCCAAGGAAAAATAAACCTGTAACAAATTTAACCAAAGCCTGTTTTTCGGGCTTTGGCTTGTTAAATTTTGGATTTTTGGCCTAGATTTTTGTAAATTTAGGCTCGCGCTACAACTCGGCGCAAAATCCGCATAGCAAAACTCAAACTAGAAATTGATTTACTAGATCAATTTACAAATTTAAAATCCGCGAAACTGCCGCACCGAAAGGTAAATTTGCGGCAAAATGCAAAGCATCCACCCAAGCTCGCAAATCATACTAAGCGATCAAACGCGACCAAGCCGGCAAACCGATAAATTCGCCGGCCCCGTCGCCGTAACAAAGCGTAAATTTACCCCTTACGCCCTAGCAAATATAGCCTCAAAGCCTGCTGGGCCGTCATTTTTAGATTGCGCGTTGCTGTTTGCTTATCCATCGCCTCTTCTAGACTCACAGGTTCGTTTAATACGCTAAAAAACGCGTCGATGCCGTTTTCGTTACAGCCGCCCGCGCACGGCGACACGCTGCCAGCTAGCGCGATGACGGGTTTGCCGTATTTTTTGGCGATCTTCGCCACTCCGGTCGGGGTCTTGCCCATCGAGCTTTGAAAGTCCAGTCGCCCCTCGCCGGTGATGACTAGATCGGCGTTTTTCACGTCTTCTTCGAGGCGGATTTCCTCCATGATGATATCGATGCCGGGCTTTAGTTTGGCGTTTAAGTAGCTAACGAACCCGTATCCTAGCCCGCCTGCCGCGCCCGCGCCCTTGAAGTTCCAAAATTCGCTCGAAAAGTGCTCGCTCGTCGCGCTCGCAAAGCTAATAAGACCAGCGTCTAGATCCTTTACCATCTGCTCGTCCGCACCTTTTTGCGGGCCGTAAACGTAGGCCGCGCCGTTTTTGCCAAACAGAGGATTATCCACGTCGCAAGCCACTAGAAACTCGCACTCTTGCAGCTCGGGCGCTACGTTTTTGTTTGAGATTTTTGTGATTTTTATGAGGTTTTCGCCTTTACCATCGAGCAGCTCGCCGTTTTCGTCAAAAAACTCGTATCCCAGCGCGCTTAGCATGCCCGTGCCCGCGTCGTTCGTAGCGCTGCCGCCGATACCCACGATAAATTTACGCGCACCCTTGCTAATAGCATGCAAAATCATCTGCCCAAAGCCGTAAGTGCTCGTTTTCATCGGGTTTCTGTGCTCTTTTTCCACCAGCATGAGCCCGCTAGAAGACGCCATCTCAAGGATACCCAGTTCGCCCGCTAGCGCGTATCTGGCGGGGATCTTTTCGCCGAGAGGATTTTGCACGATGACGTCGATAAACTCGCCATCTAGCGCGTCTGCTAGCGCCACCACGCTACCCTCGCCGCCGTCCGCGATGGGCTTAACCGTCACCTCGTCGGTCTCGCCGGCTAAGGCTTCTATGCCCTCTTTTACGGCGTTGCCGGCCTCGAGGGAGCTGAGGGAGCCTTTAAATGAGTCGATTGCTATTAGAATTTTCATCTGTTTTCCTTTTTTGTTAGCGGCTCGTCTTTTTTCTTTATACATCGTTAGAAATTTCGCCGAAACTCGGTTACATACTATGTGTATGCGCCCTCGCTCGGCTCATTTCCGCCTCGTCTAAAGGAAAAATACCTCGCCTTAAATTTTACGGACTGATTTTATCAAATTTAGTTTTAAATCGCGAGCCAAATTTGGCTTCATTGCAAATTTAAAAACGTGCGGCGCGATAGCGCCACATAAACCTGCACGCAGTGCAGCAACCTCTCACGTCGTAGGGGTTGGGGGATTGTTAAGGGGGAAGGGAGCGACTTCGTAATTCAAGCCCCTTCCCCCTTAACAAAAAAGCTTAGCGCGTAATGCCAAATTTTATTAAATAAAATTTGGCATTTTCAAGATGCGGGTCTGGGCGGACAAATTTGAAAATTTACCGTTCATACCGTAAAGAGTGCAGTCTCGTTGCGCCAAAACCGCACTCAAATTTAGCCGTCAAATTTACAGCAAAATAAGCGACGCTACCCAAACGCTCGCCATACCCACGATACCCATTATAAAAGTAAGCATCGTCTGAGTCTTGTAGCCCTGCTCCGGCGACATCTTGCTAAAGTTCGTAACGACCCAGAAGTAGCTATCGTTAGCGTGCGAAACCGTCATCGCGCCCGCGGCGATCGCCATCACCGTTAGCACCGCGCCCATCTCGCTAGTTAGCCCCAGCGCGCTCATCATCGAGCCGCTATCGGTGAAAAGCCCCATGATAGAGGCCGTCGTAGTGAGCGCCACGGTCGAGCTGCCCTGAGCTGTCTTGATGATAGCCGAGATAACAAATGGGAAAAATATACCCACGGTGCCGATGAGATGGGCATTTGCCTTCATAAACTCGACAAATCCGGCCTTAGCGATGACGTTACCTAGCACGCCGCCCGCAGCCGTGATGAAAAGGATCGGTCCGACGATCTTTAGCGTCTCGTTAGTCATGAGGTTAAATTCGCCAAGCTTGCCCGTTTTAGCCAGCAAGATAACGGCAAATAGCACGCCAACGCCGAGCGCGATGATCGGATTGCCTAAAAATAAAACGAAATTCGCAAACGAGCCTTTTAGCTTTAGTATCGAGACGACCGAACCCAGCGCCATCAGCAAAATCGGCATAAAAATCGGCGCCAAGCTCAAAAACGCGCAAGGCAGCTTACCGTGCTCTTTGATGATCTCGTCGTAGCTCTTGCCCACTTCGGCCAGATCCTCTTTTAGGCTCACTTTTGCGCCGATAGTTTTAGCAAAAAGATAGCCCGCGATGAGAACCGGTATCGAAACGACCACACCCACGGCGATGACTAGTAGCAGGTTGTGGCCCACGCCCACGAGTCCGGCAGCCGCTATCGGGCCCGGCGTCGGCGGTATAAACACGTGCGAGGTGTATAGGCCGCACGAGAGCGCGACCGCCATCGCTACGGGGTTGGCGCCGATTTTTTCCTTTATTGCGCGACGGATCGGATCTAGTACCACAAAGCCGCTATCGCAAAAGACCGGGATACCGACAATCCAGCCCATGATGAGCATGGCTAGCTCGGGGCGTTTGTCGCCTACGCAGCGCACGACCATGTCGGCCAGCTTTAGCGCCGCACCCGTCTTTTCTAGCGCCATACCGATAAGTGCGCCAAGGATAATGACGATGCCTATGCTTTTAAATATCCCGCTAAATCCCTCTCCGATGATCGCGGGAACCTTGACCAGGTCGATACCCGCTACGACGGCAAGAGCCAGCGAGACGAGCATGATCGCTATAAAGGGGTGAACCCCAAACTTAGAAATCAGCACGATCATAACGACGACCGCTATGACGAAGCAGACGATGAGAGCAATACCGCTCATAACAGCTCCTTTCGGATAAAATTTTTACTTAACGCAATATTACCTAAATTTGTTTTTAAAATATCTAAATTAGATTTGAAATTTTAGTTTCATTTTATAATGTGTGCAAATTCGGCAGATTAGCGGTCTCGTTTTAAGCTAGTTTTAGCCCATAAGCGCACAAGCAAAGCGATCTCCTCTCAGACCTCCGCTTTGCTCGCAGCGACGAATACTAAATTTAGGCTTTGCGGCGATTTTACCGACTTGGCTAGGTTTAGTCTTTTGCCAGCCGCCTTAAACCCGCATCTTTACGGCGCAAACGAAAATATAATTACGCTGCTTTGGCTGAAAATTTACCGCAGGTCAGGTTTATAAAGTAGCTAAATTTAAGCGACCCTTGTTTTAATTTCTTGCGTGTTGTCGCTAAATTTTAAGAGGCTTTGGGCAGAGATAGCGTGATTAATAAAATAGCCGGCAGAGCCAAGCGCGAGATTAAATTTTATCTGCAAAATTTAGCTAGTCGCATGGATAAATTTTAAAAATTTAAACCCGCAAAGCGGCCGTTTTAAAGTGCCGATTAAAAGCGTGCGTTAATTTCGCCAAAGCTCTTTCGCAAATTTAGCCTACGCACTATTTTTCTGCGCGAATTTCACGCTTGCGTAGAGGTAGCTTGCAAGCCCTAGCGCGCCCAGTATCGCGCCCGCCTCGCCTATGTGTTCAAGCCCGAATCTCGTTGCGATCTGATGCCCCAAAAGCGCTCCGCCGCCGATGCCTACGTTGTAGATAGCCGAGTAGATCGATATCGCGACGTCGGTAGCGTCGGGAGCTAGCGCCAAAACCCTAATCTGCAAGCAGAGTCCAAAGCCGGAAATACCTATCCCCCAGACGAAAGCCGCCAGCAGCAGCGCTACGTCATTTGCGACAAAAAGCTTTAGCGTCAGCGCCGAAGCTAGGATAAAGAGGATCGAGCAGATCAAAAAGGCGTTTGGAAAAGAGCGGTAAAGCTTTGAAAAAAGCACGCTAGCAAGAATGCCCGAAGCGCCAAATGCTAGCAGGACGTAGGTTACAAAGTGATCGCCTGCGGTATTAAATTTCGCCACGAAGGGCTCGACGTAGCTGTAAGTCGTAAAATGCGCGCCTACGATCAAAAACGTCAGTAGATACAAAGCAAGCAGCATCGGACGCCTTGCAAGCATCGGCAAACTCGCAAGAGAGCCCGCGCGGCGACTCGGTAAAAACGGTAAAATTTTCCAAAGAAACAGCGCCTCCGCTGCCGCAAGCGCGCCGATCGCAAAAAACGTAATCCTCCAACCCAAAAGCTCGCCGACCACGCGCCCCAAAGGAAGCCCTAAAACCATCGCAAGCGAGGTGCCCAAAGCCAGCATGCCGATGGCCTGCGAGCCTTTATTTATCGGCGCTAGGCGCACGACGAGCGATGAGATGATCGACCAAAAGATCGCGTGCGAAATCGCGATACCAAGGCGCGCGATTACCAAAACGGCAAAATTCCACGCAATGGCGGCCAGGACGTGGCTTAGCGTAAATAGCACAAAAAGCCGCAAAAGCAGCCTCTTGCGTTCGAGCTTCGAGGTTAGCAGCATCAGCGGTAGCGAAAGGATGCTCACCGCCCACGCGTAGATCGTGATGATTAGCCCCGTACTTGTAACGTCCATCTCAAAATCCGCCGCGATGTCGCTTAGCAGAGCCACGGGGATAAATTCCGTCGTGTTAAAAATAAAGGCGGCAACCGCTAGCAAGGTAACTCTTACGTAGGCGATTCTATGGACGTTCATCGGTTTTCTTTCTTGAACTTTTTAATTTTGCTTCAAATTTAACCGATTTTGCGATTTTAGCGCCCGAATCGTTTCAAATTTATACTCCAGACCTATATCGCTTTTGGGTTAAATTTCAAGCGGAAATTATAGCTAAATTTAACCCCGCCTAGTCTATAAAACTCGACCAAATGCGCTTTTTACGCCTCGAAATAAAATACGCTTTACTGAGCGCTCAAAGCCTCAAATTTTACTTCAGCTCGCCCCAATCCTTCGCCACGTTTAGGCTCGTTTTTAGCGGCACGTTTAGTTTGTAAATTTCTTGCATTATTTTTTGCGCCGCCGCGCCGAACTCCTCGGCATAACCGTCCTGCACCTCGAAAATCAGCTCGTCGTGTATCTGCAAAAGCATCCTAGCGCGCGGGCTTAAAAGCGGACGGATTTTTACCATCGCCATCTTGATGATATCGGCAGCCGAGCCCTGAAATATCGTATTTACCGCCTCGCGCTCATACATCGCAGTTTGCATCGGCGTCGCGGTAGTAAAGTCAAACAGCCGCTTCCTACCCAGCAGCGTGCGCACGAAGCCCTCGTTTTTGGCAGCGGTTTTTATCCCTTCTAAAAAGCCCTTTATCGTAGGGAAAGCTTTAAAATAGCGCTCGATATATTCCTTTGCCTCGGCACGCGTGATGCTTACCTGATTTGCCAACTTGCTCGAGCCCATGCCGTAGATGAGGCCAAAATTTATACTCTTTGCCACCGCGCGGTTTTGCCCCTCTGCACTGCCGAATATACTAATCGCCGTGCGCGCGTGGATGTCCTCGTCGTTCGCAAACGCCCGCAAAAGCGCCTCGTCGCGGCTAAAATGCGCGAGTAGTCGTAGCTCGATCTGCGAGTAGTCAAGTCCCACGAAGCTAAAGCCGCTTTTAGCCTCAAAGCAGCCTCGCACGTCCTTAGCTAGGTTGCCGCGAGCCGGGATATTTTGCAAATTTGGATTTTTAGACGATAGCCTGCCCGTGCTCGTTCCCGTCTGGATAAAGTTCGTGTATATCCTGCTATTAGCGTCTTTTTTAGCCAAATTTAGCAGCGGTTCGCAGTATGTGCTTTGCAGCTTGTATAGCTCGCGGTACTCGAGCAGCTTAGAGATGACGGGGTGCTCCTCGATGAGCTCGGCTAGCACTGCCTCGTCGGTGCTGTAGCCCGTTTTGGTCTTTTTCTTTACGGGTAGTTTTAGGTGCTCAAACAGCACTTCTCCTAGCTGTTTAACGGAGTTGATATTAAAATTTTCGCCCGTTAGCTCGTAAATTTCGGCTGTCAAGGCCTTGATCTTAGCGTCGTTTTTTAGGATCAAATTTTGCATTTTCCCCTGATTTATCGCGATACCCTCACGCTCCATATCAAAAAGCGTGAGGATGAACGCAAACTCGTGCGTATCGGCGAGCGCGAGCAGCTCGGGATCAAGCAAATTTAAAAAGCTTTTGTAAAATTTCAGCGTTATCCAAGCATCCTCGGCGGCGTATTTTGCGGCGTTTTCCAGCGCCACGGACGCGAAGGTCTCGCCGCGCTTTACCACGTCTTCAAATTTGATCGTGTCGTAGTCGTAGAGCCGCTTGGCTAGCGCGTCCATACCCACGCTTGAGCCCGGATCCATGAGCCAGGCTAGTATCATCGTATCTTTAAAATTTACGGGCGGCTCAAGCCCCAGATTTCGCTTTACGACCTTAAAATCGTACTTTAAATTTTGCCCGATCACGCAGCCTTTGTAAATTTGCCCTATCGCCCAGGCGGCAAATTTCTCGCTTACTTGCTTCGGCGCGCCCAAATACTCGTGAGCCACCGGCACGTAGTAGGCCTCCTCGTCGTTAAAGCAAAAGCTAAAGCCGACCAGGCGGGCATTTTGCGTATCGACGTCCGTGGTCTCGGTGTCAAACGCCACGAGCGTGTCTGCGTCTATATTTGCCAGCAGTCGCTCGATTTCATTCTCGTCCGTTAAGAGCCGCGCGTTAAAGCCGAGCTTAAATTCCGCGTTTTCGCCTGTGTTTTCGCCATTTTGCAGCGCTTTTAAAAGGCGGTTTAGATCGTATTCGCGCAGAGTATCGGCGACTTTTACGAGCGGATTTTGCTCGGGAAATTCCGCCCTTTTTAGATCGAGCACGTCAGGCACGTCGTCAAAGAGCGATGTTAGGCGCTTGCTCAAAAACGCGCTTTCTCGGCCCTCGGCAAGCATACCGCGGATACGTTCGTTTCGCACTAGCGGCAGGTTTTCGTAGATATTTTCTAGATTGCCGAACTCGTTTAGCAGCTTTTTCGCGCCGACTGCGCCTATGCCTTTGACGCCGGGGATATTATCCGAGCTATCGCCCGCGATCGCGAGAAAATCGCGTATGCAGCTTGGCGGAACGCCGTATTTTTCTATGCAGCTAGCGCTATCGTGGTCGATCTTGCTTTGGGGACTGTAGATGCTTACCTTGCCGTCCTCGATGAGCTGATAGAGGTCCTTATCGTGCGTCACGATACGTACGAATATATCCCGCTGCTTGCACTCCTTTACGACGCTAGCGATGATGTCGTCGGCCTCGTAGCCTTCACGGCTAACCGCGGCTAGACCCATTTTTTCTATCATTTCTATGCACACGGGCAGCTGCTCTTTTAGCGCGGCGGGCGGCTCGGAGCGGTTGGCTTTGTATTCGCCCAGGATCTCGTGGCGCAGCGTTTTGCCCTTGCTATCTAGCGCAAAGATGATATAGTCGCTGGCAAACTCCTGGCGTAAATTCATGATAAAGCTAGCAAAGCCGCTCACCATGCCGCTTGGCTTGCCCTCGCGGTTTTTTAGTCCGCTCATCGCGTAGTAAAGTCTGAAAAAAAATCCGAAAGTGTCGATGATCGTTAGCGTCTTTTGGCTCATTTTTTATCCTTTTTTTGGGCTAATTTTACAAATTTTAGGCAAAAAGTAGGCTGATTTTTGATTTTATTTTAAAAGGACGAGAAAATAAAAACGCGGATACCGGCATACCCGCGTAAATCGGCGTAAATTTAATCTCGCAACCGCTTTACAAGCACTCCGCGCTCCGCGCGATAGTCCGCGCTAGAGCCGCAAAATCGCCTGCGTGCTGGGCGACTAAATTTGGGCTTTAAGCCCGAAAATCATAAATTTAAACGTAAAAAAGAGGCAAATTTAGCCTATTTTGCGCGAGATATTTTAAAAATCTACAAAAATCCCCGCAGGCGCTATCAACCGACTTATCCTCATAAATATTGCGCCAAGGCTTAGATTTTAGCGCTTTGTAGTTTGTTTGAGGCACTACTTGGCTAGTTTTTTAGGATATATTTTTCTTGCCGTTAGGGTAAAAGTCTAAATTTGCGCGCCTATAGTTCCTCGCCGCGCTCTATTTTCTATGATTTTTGCATAAATTTTAGATGTTTTGCGGCGTCTGCGAGCAAATTTTCTAAGCCTGCGTGCGAGATATTTTTTATATCAAATATGTCCGTTACGCCGTTTATATCGTAAATATAAATTCGCCAAACGTCTTTGCCGCGCGCAAAAATCATTGCAAATTTCACGCGCGCAGCGTCCGTTTCCTCAGCTTCCTTTGGAGTGCGGTTATCTTGGAGTTAGCCGTAAATTTTCTTTAAATTCGCAAGATTTGCGCTCAAATTTAAAAGCAGCATATCGGCCGTTACTAGTCTAGCCATCGCAGTGGCTACGACGCTGCCGCGTACTCCGATACACGGATCGTGCCGCCCGCGTAGCTCGCAGATGACGTCCTCTACGCGCACGTTTTGCGTCGGTTGAGATAAAAATATCGACGGGGTCGGCTTAAAATGCGTCTTTATCATGACCTCTTGCCCGCTCGTCATGCCGCCCAGCGTTCCGCCCGCGTGATTTGAGGCAAATCCGAATTTCTCGCCCGAATTTGAGCCGCGGCAAGCGCTTTTAAATTCGTCAAATTTGCCGCCGTTTAAATTTGCTAGCTCGCCCGCGCCGTCAAGAGTAGAGTCGTCAGAGCTACACAAATTTACGCCCGCATGCGCCGCGCCCATCGAGTCGTTATTTTGGCTGCCGCGCATCTTGCTAGCACTTACGCCTTCGCCGATCTCTACGGCTTTGACTCCGTTTATGCCCATCATCGCAGCCGCGATTGCCGCGTCAAATTTATAGTATAGCCCCTCGCCAAGCCCGGCCGACGCGCCGCGGATAACCGTCGCGACGCTAGCTCCGACGCTGTCGTGCCCCTGCTTGGCTTTTAGGATTTCCTCTTTCATCGCCTCTTCGTTACCAAGCGAAAATATCTCCGAGCGCGCCGCCAGCTCAAAATCCAGCTGCCCGCCGCACGAAATTTCACCTACGCTAGCCACGCCGCTTTGCACGCTGACGCCAAACTCGCCCAGTAAAATTTGAGCTATCGCTCCGCCTGCCACGCGCACGGCCGTCTCTCTAGCCGAGCTGCGTCCACCGCCTCGGTGGTCGCGGATGCCGTATTTTCGGTAGTAGGCGTAGTCGGCGTGCCCCGGACGAAAGAGCTCGCGTAAATTTTCGTAATCGCCAGATTTTTGATTTTCGTTTCGGATGATAAAACCGATCGGAGTGCCCGTGCTGACGCCTTCAAACACGCCGCTTAAAATCTCCACACGGTCGCCTTCGCTCCTAGCCGTGGCAAATTTCGAGCCGCCAGGTTTTCGTTTGTCAAGCTCGCTTTGGATAAATTTTAAATCAATACGCACGCCAGCAGGAAAGCCGTCTAGCACGCCGCCGATCGCCGCTGCGTGACTCTCGCCAAACGTCGTTAGCGTTAGTTTGCGCCCAAAGGTATTCACTTGCCCTCTCCTAAAATTTCAAGCGCGGTTTTGGCGGCTTTTTGCTCGGCTTCTTTTTTGCTCTTGCCCGCGGCTCGCGAGATCTCGCGCTCGTTTAGCATTAGCGCGATCTCAAATTCTTTCTTGTGATCGGGGCCTTTTGAGCCGACCAGCACGTATTTTGGTATCTCGGCGAAGCGCGCTTGAGTTAGCTCTTGCAGCGCGGTTTTGTAGTCCTTGACCATGCGGTCGAAATTTATATCGGGGTAGCATCTCTCAAAGGCTTTTAGGCTAGCCGCGCGCACGGCGTCAAAGCCGCTTTCTAGGTAGATCGCGCCCATCAGCGCCTCAAAGGCGTCTGATAAGATTGATGCTTTTAACCGTCCGCCGTTGTGCTCCTCAGCCGGCGAGATATTGATGAGCTGGCCCAAATTTAGATATTTGGCGAGCTCGGCAAAGCTTTTTTCGTTTACGAGTGCGGCTCTTAGTTTGCTTAGATCGCCTTCGCTTAGGCGCGAAAATTTGTGAAAAAGATAATCTCCGATCACCAGATCCATCACCGCATCGCCCAAAAACTCGAGCCTTTCGTTGTTTGCGCCGCCTTTTACGCTTTTGTGCGTGAGCGCGGTTTTTAGCAGCTTTTCGTCTTTAAATTTATATCCTAATTTCTCTTCCAAATTTCGCATTATTCGCCTTTTAAGCTATTTTTTATCTTTACGGCTTGCTCGCGCGCCATCTCGTCGCAAAGCTCGTTTTGCGGGTGTCCGGCGTGGCCTTTGACCCAGATCGCTTCGACCTCGTGCGGCTTGCTTGCGCTTAGATACTCCTGCCACAGCGGCACGTTTTTTACGTTTTTAAAGTTTTTTTTGACCCAGCCCTCTAGCCACGCATTTACGGCGTTTGCGACGTATGAGCTATCGGTGTAGAGCTTCACGCGGCAGGGCTGCTTTAGCGCCTTTAGCCCTTCGATCGCGGCGCGCAGTTCCATTTGATTATTCGTCGTATGTACCTCGCCGCCGCTTGCCGTTTTTTTGTGTTCGCCGTACTCTAGGATGTACGCCCAGCCGCCCGGCCCAGGGTTATCCAGACACGAGCCGTCGCTAAAAAGGCATACTGTTTTCATCGGGTTTTTCCGTGATGTGAGGCAAAATTTGCACGCTGCCTAGCTCGCTACACATCGGACAGCGGTAAAAATGCATCGGAAAGGCGTTTTTGCAGCTCTTGCAGACGTAGTTAAAGCTAAGCGCGGCCTTGTCGTAGTTTGCCGCTTTTAGCTTCTTTAAAACCTCTAACTCAAAGCCAAGCGGCGCGCCGTCCTCGTCGCTCATGCCTTTGACGAAAAACAGGCTCTTGTACTCGGGATCGGCTAAATTTACGGGCATATTTTGATAATAAACCAAATCCAAAACGTCCCCTAACGGCGGGAAATCGCTAAAATCCTTAAGCCCCGAACCGTTTAAATTTAGCCTCTCCATCGCCATTCGGCGCACGAGCGCAAATTCGTCCTTTAGCGCTAAAATTTCGTTGATTTTGGCCGCTTCGTCTTTGCTTTTATCCGCTAAAATTTGCAGCGCCTTTATGTAGGCCGTCTGCGCTCTCACGCCATCGCCGAGCTCCTGCAGCGCGTCCAAGGCCTGTAGCGCGCCCACATAATCTTTTAGTTTTTCGAAAATTATCGTTAGGGATTTTAGCGCGATTTGATTTCGCGGAGAGATTTTTAGCGCCTCTAAAAAGACGCTTTTTGCGCGCTCTAAAAAGCCCGCCTTAAAATAAGTCTGGCCAAGATCGGTAAAAATTTGCTCCTTTGCCGCGCGGTTTTTAGCCCGCTCCAAAGCCACGGCATAGACGTTGATAGCCTTTTCAAAATATCCGCTTTTTGAAAAAGTCCCCGCCAAAAAGCACATCGTAGCCGTATCTGCGCCCGAGTTTATCAAAAGCTGCTTGTTTTCGTCGCTCAGGCCTTGAGATTTGCCGAATTTTTTCAAAAATCCAGCGATCTCCGCCTTTTCGTCCTTGCTCTTAAAAACGCCCCACGCATAGCTAAAAACGGCGATCACGAGCACCGCGGCGACTAGCACCACGAGACCGAAAATCGGGTCTCTAAATTCGATAAAAAATATATCCAAAATGCCGCTTTCTAAAGTCAAATTTAACGCCGATTATAGCAAAACGATTGTATAATCTCGCTTATGATCGACCCAAAATCAATAGAAAGACTAAAAGCGCAAACCGATATCGTCGATGTCGTCGGACACTATCTGCCGCTGAAAAAAAGCGGAGCGAACTTCGTGTGCGTATGCCCGTTTCACGACGATAAAAACCCAAGCATGAGCGTGAGCCCGTCGCGCGGAATATTTCACTGCTTTTCGTGCAAAGCCGGCGGCGACGCGATCAAATTCGTGATGGACTACGAAAAGCTAAGCTACCCCGAAGCCGTCGAAAAGATCGCGGGGTTGCAAAATTTCACCCTAAACTACGTGCGCGGCGGCGAACCGGCGAAGGAAAACAAGCACATCCTAGAAAACGCAAACGCCTTTTATCGCTCGCTGCTCTATAAAACTCCAGCAGCCGTCGAGTATTTGTATTCGCGCGGTATCACCGATGAGCTAATAGATAAATTTGAACTAGGTTTCGCGCCTGAGAGCGCGCAGACGATAAGGCTACTGCAAAACGATCAAATCGAACCCAAAGAAGCCCTAGAAATCGGCATCGTAAAGCAAAACGAAAACGGCATTTACGCGAGTTTCATAAACCGCATCACCTTTCCTATCTACACGCACGCGGGACGGCTAGTGGGCTTTGGCGGACGCACGATCAGCGGCAACCCCGCTAAATACGTAAATTCGCCACAGTCCGCGGTCTTTGATAAATCAACGCTTTTTTACGGCTACCACCTGGCAAAGCGCGAAATTTTCGCCAAAAATCAGATCATAATCACCGAAGGCTACATGGACGTCATCATGCTGCACAAGGCTGGCTTTAACAACGTCGTAGCCGTGCTTGGAACCGCGCTCACGACCAAGCACCTGCCGCTTTTAAAACGCGGCGAGATTAGCGTCATCTTGTGCTTTGATGGCGACGATGCGGGCATAAACGCCGCGACGAAGTCCGCTCTGCTGCTCGCGCAAAACGAAATCGACGGCAGCGTCGTTATTATCGAGGGCGGCGCAGACCCCGCAGATATGGTCGTCGCGGGAAAGATAGAGTATCTGCGGCAAATTTTTGAAAGCGGCACGGAGATCGGAGAATTTTACATCAGGCATCTAGCTAGCGGCTTTGACCTCTCGCGCCCCGTACAAAAGCAAAAGGCGCTAGAAACGATCCAGGCCTTTACCGCGAGTCTAAAGCCCGTCGTCGCAAACTCCTATGCGCCGCTCGTGGCTAAAATTTTAAAGATAGCCGAGGGGTCGTTTTGGCTTTCTCGCGGATCAAATTCGGCGGCGCGGCAAGGCTACGGCAGGACGGAGCAAAACGCGCAGGGTTACGAAACGCAAAATTTACGGGCAAACTCGGGACGCAAAGACCCGCTAGAAATCCAAATTTTAAAAACGATGATAGAAAACGAGAGTCTAAAAAAATTTATTTTAGAAAATTTAAAGCCCGATTATTTCGCGCGCCACAGGGCAGTCTACGAAGCGATCGCGGCTGGAGCAGACGCGAACGATCCGTCCGTGCGCGAGATAATATTTGAAAAATACGAGGCGTTTAAAAACGAGGAGGAAATTTTACAAAACCTAAAATTTTTTAAAACAAGATTTTACAAAAATTTATACAAAAAGTATTCGGCGTCGCAAATCTCGCTAGAAGAAAAGCAACCGATACTAAAAAAAATCAACGAAATTTTAAAGGAACTTAAAAAATGAAAGCATTAGTTTTATTTAGCGGCGGGCTTGATAGTATGATCTCTATCAAGCTGCTGACAACCCAAGGCATCGAAGTTACGGCGATCCATATCGACATCGGCTTTAGCGGCGACGAGAAAAAGGCGGAAATTTTACGCCGCCGCGCAAACGAAGCCGGAGCCGAGTTTAAGATCGTAGATATCAGAAACGAATACCTGCGCGAGGTGCTTTTTACGCCAAAGCACGGCTACGGCAAGCACTTTAACCCCTGCATCGACTGCCACGGATATATGTTTAAAACGGCGCTTGCGATGATGAGCGCGGAGGGCGCTAGCTTTATCGCGACGGGCGAGGTGATCGGCCAGCGTCCGATGAGCCAGAGGCGCGACGCGATGGCGCAGGTCAAAAACGCCGCCGGCGACGAGGAGGATCTCATCTTGCGCCCGATGTCCGCGCAGCTGATGAAACCCACAAAACCCGAGCGCGAGGGCTGGGTCGATCGCAGTAAGCTGCTAGGCATCAGCGGGCGCGACCGCAAAAGACAGCTCGCGCTTGCCAAGGAATTTGGCTTTAGCGAATTTGAGACGCCAGGCGGCGGGTGCTTGCTCACGATCGAGAGCTTTTCAAACAAAATCAAAGATTTCGTCAAATTTGACCCGGATATGACTAGCGCAGATATGCAGCTGCTGCGTATCGGGCGGCATCTGCGCCTGGCAAACGGCACCAAAATGGTCATCGGCCGCGACGAAAACGACAACGCCAAACTGCTAGCTCTAAATAATCCGAAATTTACGCAGATCAAATTCGACGAGAGCGTCGTGGGCGCGACTAGTCTCGTGGAGGCTAAATTTAACGAGTCTGATCTCGAGTTTGCCGTGCGGCTGGCGCTTGCTTATACCAAGGCGGATAAAGACGCGGCGGTGCGAGCTAGGATCGGCGAGCGCGAGATTTGCGTGAAGCCTTTTGAGAGCAAAGAGCCCGCGCAGGGGTTTTTTGTAAATTAAATTTAAGCATTTAGATTAAAGCTGCGTGTCCTCGTTAAATTTTGCGGATTAAATTTAAAAAATGCGCGAGATAGTTTAAAATCGTAAGCTAAATTTAAGAGCTTGAAGTTTTAAAATCATCCGCAAAAAGCAACCTATCGACTAAATTTGGCGGCTAAATTGGGCGGTTTAACCGTAAGCCGCATTAGCGAATTTTACCTTAGCTCGCGGTCACTTAGCCAAAACTATCGGCGCTAAAACCGGACTTTGGGCTTTAATCTACTAAAGCAAAAAGAGGCTAGACGCAAATTTAAACGCATTGATAAAGATGTCTTCTTGGCTTAAATTTACCCTTATAGCGCGCTTAAAGCAAGCAGAGCCGTAAAACTCGCTCTTGCGGTAAAAGCTAAATTTCGGTTGCAAAACGCTTTTGGCGGCGATTTAAAAGATGCGATTTTAAGTGGTATATCAATCGCGCGCTGATTTGGCTTATTTATTGAGCTAAATTTAGCTAGGGGACGCACCCGGTGACGGGGTTTTATTTTTAAGATTTAGCTTACTTTTTGAGCTAAATTTAGCTTGCATAGCGGCGATTTTTCGTTTGCTAGCGCCTAAATTTATAAACGCCGTAAATCCGAGCGTCTAAGTAATTTTTAGCTCTAGGTTTTGCTCTTTAAAGCCCTGCAACTTCGCCAAAACGCTCTTTGTAAGATTTTTTGCTATTAATCGGGGCTAAATTTATATGCGGCTGCTTGCGCCAGTTTGCCCGCGCGGCTCGTACCCGCACGAGGTTTTACGATTTTAATTCATGCCTTAAAGTGCGAAATAGCCTTAGATTTATCTACTCGGATGCAAATTTAGCGATTTTACAGCCTTGATTTTGCTTACTTGCGCGCTAAAAAATAAAGCTTGAAACGAGTGCTTGCGGTATTTTGCCGTTAATTTATAGCTGCCGCGCACCGTAAATCCCAATTACAACAAAGCACCGCAAAAACCCGCCTTTTCTTATTTTACGGGCTTTAAAACGACAACGACCCAAATCTGTTTGCCGTTTCGTAACCTTAAACCAAAACAAGCCTTAATTTCACTTTATCGTGATAAAACTAAAATATTTTCAGATTTTATTTTATTTTGATATATTTTAAGTATAATTATCAATTTAATATAATATGAAAGTTTTTGCAATGGATTATCAAGGATTATTTTTAACGGCGCAGTTTCTAAACGATAGAAAAAAGGCTAGCAGAAAGGAAATAACGGCGTTTTTAGCAAAAAGCATAAACGCCTCGCAAAGCAAAGCCGACGCACTCATAAATGCGCTAGCCGCAAGCGCAGCGATTTTAAATTTGCCGCCTCCGCAAAGACTAGTCGTAAAAATCGGACGCGGGATATACGAGATAAGCCAAGCCGGCGAAAAAATACTAAAAGGCAAAGACGCGCAGCAAAATTTTATGCGAAAACTAGATGAAATTTACGGCGCCGCGCAAAAATCGCAAGCGCTAAAACGCTCCTCGCCCAAGATACGAGAATACGCAAAAGACGTCGCTTTAGCCTTGCTTTGCGAGCTAAAAGATAAATTAGTCGGCGAGTTAAAATCAAAACCCATGCAGGCGTTTAAATCGCTCGCGCTAAAAATCGTTAAAAAACATAAAATTTTAGGCAAAATTTATGCCTTTAGGCATATTTTTATCGCGGTTTTGGCGGCTAAACTCGCATTTGAGGCTTTTCAAATCCTAAGGCGCAGGCGCGAGAAAAGACTGCAAACGGCTACTTTAGGCTAAATTTAAACTTTCATAGCATTTGAAGGCGAATGATTAAATTTATACTTAACAATATGCAGTAAGAAAATATAATCAAAAAATAATATATTAAATATTTGATGGTAAATATCGTAACTACTGCCGCCTCAAGTATTCAAACGGCGCTTGCGACGCATTCGTTATCTACGAAAATAACAAAGCGATCTATATAATGCTTTATAAACATTATTATTTTTAATAAAAGCCCAATATCAAATAAAATTCCGATTACGATAGGAAAAACGAAAATTACAATTATAAATTTACTAAAACTAAAATTCGCATATCTAGGCGTTGCCCAAAAATCAAGATTTACGGAGTAAAATTGAGACGGAAATATCGCGATACCGATCAATACGCCGCCTAAAATTTCGCTCAAAACGCCCATAGGTACCGACAAACTCGGCGCAAAACTATGATACAAATAGCACGCAGCGACCAACCACGTCGCGAAAAGTGAAAATGCGATATGAGCCGTAAACATCGCAAATCTAAGAAACTTTTCGCCTTTTGTCGGCATATCTACGCTTAAATTTATCGCTTCATTATCTTTACGTTTTTGTTGATTAAAAACTCTTCCAAATTTTTAATATCGCCAGCATTAAATAACGATAAATTAACTCTCGCAAAATAAAATACGGAATCGACGGTTTTTATAATCATATATTTATTTATGATTTTAACGTATTGTATTTCTTCATAATGCACGCTTCTTTCTCTAAACAAATAATAAATACTTAAAAAAGTATCGTAGCAGGATATCTTTTTTATAAAATACGAATAAAAGTAAACTCTTATAAAATAAAAAATACCCAATATACCGATAAACGAATAATTATTACCGATTAACGTCAAATAAATAGATGCGCTAAGCATAACTATTTGAAATAAAATCTCAAATAACCCGCCGATATATTTAGCTCGTTCTACGCTAAGAAGCGTTTTGGGCATGATTATCTCTATATACGCTCCGCTACCGTCGGCAGTCTCTATACGCATCACGTCGTATAATTCTTTGTCGTATTCCTCGTCAAATTCATTCTCTACGTTTTCTTCGTATTTTTCTTTTTCCATATTTCTTCCTATTTTTTATTTATTGTACATTTATAAAATAGTTTTTTTGCTTAATTAAATACTTTTTAATTTCAAAAATCTTCTCGCCTGCGCATTTACGTTTTAAAAATAGATATGTAAATTTAGCCAAACGTAGTTAAAATTTAGCGGCAAACTAAAAGCAAATTTATATGCAAATTTGACAAAAAACTCAAGCCTAATTTACTCCAAACTAAAAAACCGCCTCATCTTGCGCTTCCAGTCGTCTTTTGGTATTTCCGTATCGTTTGGATCGTCGCTCCAAACCTCGTGTTTGTCTTCAAAAAATATCGCAGATCTTTGAGCTTGCGGCATAAATTTTGTCTTGTCCTCCACGGGGATTTTGTTTACCTGAAAGTACCGCAACAGCTCAAAATAATCATCTCTGCTATAGCAATTTACCAAAAAATAATTTCTATTTTTCATCCTGATGACGAAATTTTTACGCAGTAGCCACAGCGGTTCGCCGGATTTTTTGAGTTTATAGATTTTAAACGGCAGCGCAAATATCAGATAAACTAAAAGATATCTTATAAAGTCTTTCGTTTTGTTAAAATGCACGCCGATCGAGGACTTTTTATAGAGCTGATACGGGGTAAAAAAGTGAAATCTGCCGTATCTGCTATCAAGCTCGCTTATAACGCAAAAATAGACCTTTTCTACGTCTTTTACGAGGGTGATTTTCTCCTCGCTCTCTACTTTGTTTACATAGACATACTCTATATGATAAATTTGCTCGTTAGAAAATCTAAAAAAGCTCGGTTTTTGTTTAAAAACTCGCAGCGCGAAAACGTATGTATTGTATAGGCAGAATAATAAAAAAGATGCAGGCAAAGCAATAAGATAAATACGGTATAAAAGCCCATAGTCGCTAAAAGCAAATACAAAAACGATAATCGAGTAAAGAATAATATAATATCCCATCAAAAACAGCGCGCCGTAGTCGTTTATGATTATCGGATTTTCGTCGTAGTTTCTCAAATTTTCTCCAAATTTCGCTTCACGCAGTCAAATTTAAAATGCATAACAAAAGGCGAGAGAGCCAAATTTAACTCGGCAAATTTAGACCGGCTCGCCGTAAAACCAAAGCAAATTTAAGCGGCCGCTCCCAAGCCAAAGCCGCTTAAATTTCGGTAAAAAGCAAAATTTAATGCACCGCCGAATTTAGCCTCGGGCTTAAATTTACCCGAAGCAAAGCCAAACTCGCGCGGCGCGCCCCTTTAAATTTACCCGTTTTTCCTAGCAAATTCTTTCATAAACTCAGCCAAAGTCCGCACATTTTCGACACTCACGGCGTTGTAGATAGACGCTCTGATGCCGCCTACGTGACGGTGCCCTTTTAGGCCCAACATGCCCGCACTTTCGGACTCGGAGATAAAGGCCGCCTCTAGCTCGCGGTTTGCGATGGTAAAGCTAACGTTCATCAGCGAGCGGCTATCTTTTTGCGCGTGGCCTTTGTAAAATCCTCCCGAACCGTCGATCGCGCCGTAAAGCAGCGCCGCCTTTTGCTCGTTGATCCGGTTTACGCCCGCTAGACCGCCCTGTTCCTGCACCCAGCCCAGCGTCAAATTTAGCAGATATATGCCAAAGGTCGGCGGCGTGTTGTATAGCGACGCAGCGCCAGCGTGCGTATCATAGCGAAGCATCGTCGGAGTGCGCTCCATGCAAGCTCGCTCTAGCAGGTCCTTGCGGATAATGACAACGGTTACGCCGCTTGGGCCGGCATTTTTCTGCGCGCCGCCGTATAGCAGCCCCACGTCCGTGAAATCAACCGGCCGCGAGAAAAAATCGCTCGACGCATCGACGACTAGCGGAGCCTTGGAGCGAGGCAGCGCGCGGTACTGCGTGCCGTAGATGGTGTTGTTCGTGCAGACATAGCCGTATGCGGCGTCGTCGCTAAATTTGACCTCTGGGATGCGGTCATAGGAGGTCTCTTTGCTACTAGCGACCACTTCGTAAGCGATGCCCACGTTTGCGGCCTCTTTGATTGCTTTGCTCGTCCAGACGCCTGTATCGGCGTACTGCGCGACGCCTTTGGCGGCTAAATTTAGCGGTATCATCGCAAACTGCAAATGCGCGCCGCCTTGCAAAAATAGCACGTCAAATTCCTTGCCAATGCCGTATAGCTCGCGCGCCTTAGCCATCGCGCCGTAGTGCACCTCTTCAAAAATCTTGCTTCGGTGGCTGATTTCCATTATCGAAAAGCCCTTGCCCTGATAGTCGGTGAGCTCGTTTTGCGCGCGCTCAAGCACGCTAAGAGGCAGAGCCGAAGGGCCCGCACTAAAATTTAGCTTTCTATTCATCCAAACTCCTTTCAAATTTGAGCTGATTTTAGCGTTATTTGCGTTAAAAAATCATTTCGCGTCGCAAGGTCGGCGGCAAAAGCACGCAAATTTTACACTTTAAGCTACCTTTTGATACAATTTTTCATATTAAGGAGCGAAATTTGATAGAGATCGAGCGTAAATTTATCCTGCGTGACGCCGCCGTCATAAGCGAGCTAAAGGCCCGCGATATCGGCACCGAGCAAAAAGAGGTGACGCAAATTTACGTCAAAATCACTCCGCTTGAGGAGATTAGATTTCGCGAGACTTCGGGCGTTTTTACGATCACGCAAAAATCAGGCGTCGGTCTAGCGCGTGAGGAAAATGAGAGCGAAACGGACGCCAAAAGCTTTAAAAAAGCCCTAAAAAACGCAGTCGCCGCTCCTATAAAAAAGACGAGATTTTTATTTAGGCTTGACACCACTCCTTGCAACGTTGATATTTTTCACGGCGCCTTAGAGGGGCTTGTTGCTTTTGAGGCCGAGTTTGCTAGCGAGCGCGAGGCCGCAGAGTTTAACCCGCCTGAGTTTATCGCCGCGCACATAATCAGCGAAGTCACGGAAGACGAACGCTATAAAAATAAAAATTTAGCGCTTTTTGGCTTGCCGCAGGGCAGTTTCGACGCGCAAAAGAGCATTGAGATTTTACAAAACAGTCCCGAGCTAGAGCTAAATTTACCGAGCTACATCGGCGCGATGGATGCGATTCGGACGGTGTTTTTTCAGATCTTTACGCTGCTTAGCAAGCACCTAAACGAGTACGCAAGCTCTAGCGATGCCGAGGCGCTGCACCAGATCCGCATAAATTTGCGCAAAACGCGCTCTCTACTTAAAATTTTCACTCCCGTTTTCGACCGAAAAACAGCTTGCTATTTTCTGCTAAATTTTAAAAAACTAGCCGAGCTAACTAACCAAAAACGCGATATAGACGTATTTTGCGAGTTTTTGCAAAAACAAAAAGGTTTTGAAGCGCTAGCTAGCGAGCTAGAAATTTTAAGCGTAACCCTAGCCCAAAGCGTCCAGGCCGAGCTACAAAGCGACGAAGCAAACGAAATTTTGCGCGACTGGGAGGTGTTTTTACGCGAGGGAAGCGACTTTTTTAAAGGCGAGCTAGGAGACGCGCCGATAAAAAAACTCGTCGCAAAATCCATGCGAGCTCAAATTTTACGCCTTAAAAAATCTCTCTCAAATTTGAGCCAAACCACCGAAAACGCGCAGTTTCACAAGTGCCGCATCGAGATAAAAAGGCTAAGGTATCTAAGCGAGATTTTCGGCGGCGGTTTTGGTTTTGCTGCAGCTAAAAAGTGCTTTAAAAAGACCAAAATTTTACAAGAAGTTTTTGGCTCGTTGCAAGACGCCGACGTCTGGCTAGGCCTGCTCGCGCACGTAAAAAGCGGCGCCGAGCAAAAGCGCATAGACAAACTCCAAGCTAAAATTTACAAAAAAATATACGAGCTAAGAAGCGAAATTTTAGACTCAAAGCCTAAAATTTTAAAAAGCCTCACAAAGCTTTCGCACGGCTTAAAAATCTACTATATCTAAAGAGAAAAAAATGGAAAAACAAGAAAAAATAGTTCAGATGTTTAACGACATCGCGCCTACCTACGACCTGGCAAACCGCGTGCTAAGCATGGGCGCGGACGCGAGTTGGCGCAAGATCGCGTGCAAAACGGTTTTGTCAAATTTCAAAGACTCAAGCGTAAACATCGTAGACGTCGCATGCGGCACGGGCGATATGATGGGCTTTTGGCAAAAGACGGCGGGCGAGTTTAACGCAAAAATCGAAAATCTAATCGGCGTCGATCCCTCAAGCGGCATGCTCGCGGTCGCCAAGCAAAAATTCCCCGAGTTTAAATTTATCGAGGCGCTAGCGACGCAAACGACGCTTGATAGCGGCTCGGTGGACGTGCTAAGCATCAGCTACGGCATCAGAAACGTAGTCGAGCGAGAAGCCGCGCTAAGAGAGTTTAACAGAGTGCTAAAAACGGGCGGATACGTCGTAGTACTAGAGTTTACCAAACGCAAAAAAAGCGGGCTTTTAACTGGCGTTCGCGACTTTTATCTAAGTAAAATTTTGCCTAAAATAGGCGGCTTTATCTCCAAAAACCAAGAAGCCTACGAGTACCTGCCAAGCTCGATAGAGGGCTTTTTAGACGCGGCTAGCTTTGCCGAGGAGCTCGCTAGCGCTGGCTTTGAGATGCGCCTTTGCAAGAGCTTTTCGATGGATATTTCTACTCTTTTCATCGCGCAAAAGGCCCGTGAGTGCTAAGCGTCAGCGAGCTAAACGAGCAGGCCAAAACGCTGCTTGAGACGACGTTTTCGTACGTAGAGGTAGAGGGCGAGATCTCGCGGCTAGTGAGGCACGGCTCGGGCCACTGGTACTTCACGCTAAAAGACGAAAAGGCCGCGATCTCGGCGGTCATTTATAAATTTAACGCCGCCAAGCTCAAATTTGACGTCGCAGACGGCATGAAGGTCGCTCTCTACGGCAAAATTTCGCTCTACTCGCCAAGCGGTAGCTATCAGTTTATCGCGACTCTCATACGCCCAAGCGGCGAGGGCGAGCTCGATCTTGCGTTTAAACAGCTAAAATCGCGGCTTGAGAGCGAAGGGCTTTTTGATATCTCGCGCAAAAAACCGCTACCCAAATTTCCCCGCAAGATCGCGCTTATTACCTCAAAAACCTCAGCCGCGCTGCAAGATATGTTACGTATCGCTTCACAGCGCTGGACGCTAGCTGAAATCATAGTTTTTGACTCGCTAACGCAAGGCGAAACCGCGCCCGCCTCGCTCATACGCGCGCTAAAAAGAGCGGGCGCCAGCGGAGCCGACGCGATCGTACTAGCGCGAGGAGGCGGCAGCAGAGAGGATCTGTGGTGCTTTAACGACGAAAATCTAGCCCGCGAGATCTACGCCGTGCGCACGCCCGTGATCTCGGCCGTCGGACACGAGATTGATTACGTGATCAGCGACTTTGCAGCAGACTTTCGCGCTCCGACCCCAAGCGCTGCGATGGCTGCGCTACTGCCTGATATGGGCGAGCTAATGCAAAGCATAGATAGGCTAAGCGAGGTGGCGGACGCGGCCTTTACGCGCGTTTGGGAGCGTAAATTTAACGCTCTGGCGATGATGAGAGCGAGATTTTCGCAAGCTAGCCTCACACAAAAAATCGCTCGCAAGGAGCAAATTTTGCTAAATTTAAGGCAGGTTTTAGATGCCGCCGTGCAAACCAAACTGCTCAAATTTGAAAACGCGCTCAAGCTCGCCCGCGCCGCATACGCGCAGCAAGAGTCGTTTTTCGCGCAGATTTCAAATTTCGTCCGAGTACAAAAAGACGGCAAAACCGTAAATCTAAGCGAGCTAAAACCTGGCGACCGCATCGCGTTAAGCTCGGTAAACGCAAGCAAAGAGGCGGAAATTTTATAGCCAAATTTGATCCGGCCGACGCCGCGATTCAAAATTTTAGGCAGGTTAAAAATTTTTAAGCTAAAAATAGTAAGATAATAACGCAAATCAAAATTTAAAGGAGCGATATGAAAACGAACGTAAAATTTTTACTAGCCGCGTGCGCCGCGATGCTGATAACCGGCTGCGCGACGGAGAGCTCTCGCGTAGTCGAAACGCCAAAAGTTCAAACCCCAAGCGCCGCCTATCAAGGACAAAAGATCGCCGTTTCTATCGGCCGCTTTAGCAACCAGTCCTCATACCAAAACGGCGTATTTTCAGACGGCGAGGACAGACTAGGCAACCAAGCTCAGACCATCCTTATCTCAAATTTACAGCAAAGCGGGCGCTTTTCGGTGCTTGATCGCAGCAATATGCGCGCCATCAAAGAAGAAAGCGCGCTAAGCAAAGAGGCGCAAAATATCAAAGGCGCAAGATACGTCATCACGGGCGACGTGACGGAATTTGGCCGTAAAACTACGGGCGATCACCAGCTTTTTGGGATACTTGGCAAAGGCAAAACCCAAACCGCCTACGCGAAGGTAAATCTTAACGTCGTGGACGTGAAAAACTCCGAGGTGATCTACTCTACTCAAGGTGCCGGCGAGTACGAGCTCTCAAACCGCGAAGTACTGGGCTTTGGAGGTAGCGCCGGGTATGATTCGACGCTAAACGGCAAGGTGCTAAGCCTAGCCATCATCGAGGCCGTAAATAACCTAACGCGCGGGCTTGAAAGCGGCGCTTTTAACGCGAAATAAGGATAAATTTTGCGCTTTAAAACACTAGCCGATTTCGCGCTCGCCTCCGCCGCCGCCCTGCTACTATCCGGCTGCGCGGACGACTCGCCTAGGCAGCTATACTACTGGGACGGCGCCTACACGAGCTCGGTCTACGAGTATCTAACCGAAGAGGGCGACGCGGGCGCGCAGATCGCAGCGCTCGAGCAGAGCCTGCAAAAAGCCTATCAAAGAGCTGCCAAAGTCCCGCCCGGACTGCACGCGCATCTGGGTTTGCTCTATCTCTCGCAAGGAAACGGGGCGAAATTTAAAGCCTACGTCGAAAAAGAAGCCGAGCTTTATCCCGAGTCGCGCGACTACGCTATGTTTTTGCTAAATCAAAACGGCAAATCGGCGGGCGCAGCAGGCAAAACCGAGGCAAATTTAGGCGAGCAGACGAAGGAAAAAGCAGGCGCGAGCGAGTCAAATTCAAATGACAAAAGCTCAAATTTAAGCGAGCAAACGAGCAAGCAAAATTTGAAAAACAAGCAAGTAAAACAAGCCAAAACTAGCAAAACCGCAAAAGGAAGCCAAAATGAAAAATAAAATAAAATCGGCGCTTCTTTGCGCATTTGCGGTGCTATTTCTGGGCGCGTGCGCAAGCTCGCAGCCAGAGATTTACGACTATTCGGCGTTTTTGCAGACCAAGCCTCGCTCGATCGTAGTCGTGATGCCCACCAGCGACTCAGCCGAGATAAAGGCCTCCGCGGCGGTGCTGGCAAACGCGCTCTATCCGCTTAGCGAGGCGGGGTATTACGTATTTTCGCCCGCGCTCGTAAACGAAACCTTTAAAAACAACGGCATCTACGACGCCGCAGAGATCGCGCAGATCTCTGCGCACAAGCTTAAGCAGATATTTGGCGCCGATGCCGCGCTCTACCTCAACGTCGCGGACTACGGCACCTCGTACATGCTGATTAACAGCGTAACGCGCGTGAGCATAGCGGCGACTCTAGTGGATCTAAACACGGGCGCCGTGCTCTGGCAAAAAAGCGCCACCGCTGCAAACGACTCGGGCGGAGGCGGAGGCGATCTCATCGGCATGCTAGTCTCCGCGCTAGTTAAACAGATCGCCGACTCAGTCTCGGACGCGAGCTTTGATCTATCGGCGCACGCGGACGCTATTTTGTTTAGCACCGATTGCCGCGACTGCTTGCTTTACGGCCCGTATTCGCCGCACTACGGACAAGACCGGCAGCTAAATAGCGGCAAATAAATTTTAAAAAGGACGAAAATGAAACTAGCCGAGGCGCTGATACTGCGCGCCGACATACAAAAACGCATCGAGCAGCTAAAATCAAGGCTCGCGGATAATGCAAAGGTGCAAGAGGGAGAAAAGCCTAGCGAAGAGCCAAAGGCGCTACTAGCCGAGCTAGACACGCTCACGGGCGAGCTTGAGCGCCTGATAGTTCGGATAAATTTAACCAACTGCACCGCAAAAGCGGACGGCAAAAGCCTAACCGAGCTAATCGCCAAGCGCGACGTACTCACGCTAAAAGCGGGTGCGCTGCGAACATTCGCGCAAGTTGCCGCGCAAAAGATCGATACATATTCGCGTAGCGAGATTAAAATTTTAAGCACGGTCGACGTCGCGGCGCTGCAAAAGCAGGTGGACGAGCTAGCAAGGCAGATCAGGCAGCTTGACACGACGCTGCAAGGCGCGAACTGGCAGACCGATCTGATCGAAATCTAAAACCGTTAAATTTAAAATTTCGGGTAAGTATCGCAAGAGGCGAGCATGAAACCTTCCCTACAACGGAACCCTACCGCTCGCGGAAACGGGCGCACCCCTTTTACGATTTATTTTCAGTAAATTTACAGGGGCAATGTGACTGCGCAATGTAACTACCTAATGCTGATCTAGCGATACCGAGGGCGGGAACGGGGAAATTTAAAACGAAATTTTGATTTTACGGCGCGATTTACGGGCTTGCCTCAAGGCCAAAGAGTAGCGCCGCAGTAAAACGCAAAATTTAACGGCGGATTTTGAGCGCGCTTGGTTTTATGACTTTTATTTGAGCCAAAAATAAGACTCGCTGCAAGCGCTATAAATTTAAAAATCAAAACAAAGCTAAATTTAGCGCGCAAGGAGAAAAATGGAAAATTTATTACTAAAGCAGCTACGCGAGGCGTTGCCGCAGGGTATGCGAGTACCAAGCGAGATCGAGGCGCTTTATACGTGGATAGAGGCAAACGGTTTTGTAAGCGACGAGGATGGGCGCAGGCGCGGCTATCTCTACCCGCAGGATCGGCTGAAGCAGAGCTGGAGCGATGATGAGCGCGAGGGCGGCACGGACATCTCATTTTTCGCCGGCGAGCCGGAGAGCAGTGATCTGGGGCTTAGCTACTGGTTTTACGGCAAAGAGCGCGAGCTAGACGCAGAGATAAAAAATAGGCTTTGCGTATTTGCAAGTAGCGGCAAAGACGGCTCGATGTGCGCGCTGTGGATGGATGATGCGGGCGAAACCAAGATCGTACATATGGGTTCCGGTTCGGGTTCGACGATGACTTGCGTTTTGACTCGTAACGGGCTTGATTTTTTACGGCTACTTGCGATAGGATACGACGAGATATGCTGGAGCGAGGCTTTTAGCTCGCCGCCAAATAGCGACGAAGACGAGCTTTTCGTACATCCAAACGAGCCGTTTAGGCGGTGGGTGCGGGAGCGCTTTAAAACGACGATCCCGCAAACGGCGCTTGAGATCGCGACGCCTGCAGATATGGACGACGACAAACCTAGGGACGAATTTTTGATCTGGATAAGGAGGCTTTGGGAGTAAAATCAGGCGCTAGTTCGGCGGAGTTTTAGCCTTTGCGGATACGAAAGGCGGGTTTTTGGAGCCTTACTCCGCCTTAAAAATACGCCTAAATTCGGCCGTAAATTTAACGCTCGGACGCGTAAAAACAAAGCCGCAGCGAAACGCAAATTTAGATTTAATTTGGCAAAGCCGCAAAAATCAGTAGACGCCCTGTTAATCCGCGCCTGATTAACCGCGAAAAAGGCGGCGCAAAACGGCCAAATTTACGGGCACCCATCCAAGCTTATTTAAATTTAGATCGGCCAAATTTAATGCCGAGGAGCGCTTCTTGCTAATCCTAGCGCTTGGCTTAATCTCGCAAATTTAAACGGCTCAAAATAAATCCAAAAATCCGCAACCAAGCGCAAATCTCGCCCTACCGCCGCTAGATCCGCAAACTCCTAGCCGCCGAGCCGGCCTGTTTACCTTTTGCTAGTTTTATCCTTGCGTATAAATGCCTCTTTATTAAGCGGTTGCTTTATTAAGGCTATCTTGGGCGATAAATTTAGCATTTCTTAGGCTCAGCTGCGAATTTATCCAAAAGGGCTTTTTATAACCGCGCGCCGAGATTTCACAAATGCTATTTAAAGCGCCCTTGTTTCTTCAAAGCTATATTTTGTCGGCGCCTAAATTCTCGCAAATGCTTCGCGCCTCACGGCAAGCGCGAGACTCTATCTTGTCTAAAATTTCAAAGTTGTTTCATCTTCCAAAAAGCGGTCCTACGAAGCATAAATATAAAATCGCCGTTTATAAAACGACTTCAACCGCGTAAATATCGTCAAATTTGACCCTCGTTTTTACTACCGTTAGGCTTTTATCCATCAAATTTACGTTTGAGACCAACCCCTCTATGCTCACGTATCCTTGCCCGTCGTGGTATGTGATTTTTACCTTGTCGGCGGGTTTTAGTTTGCTTATTTTATTTAGGATTTCTTCTATCTTTGATTCGTCTAGTTCTAGCTTTTCGCTCTTTTCTCGCTCCTGCGCCTTTAGGGCTTTTTCTAGGGTCGAGAGAGGGTTAAACGAACTAAAGATTTTGGCTCTGTCCTTATTCACCGCTTTTGTGCCCTCCTATCTTTTTATTTCTATCTCGTCCGGTGGCCTCCGGTAGCAGGTCGATAGCTCTTAGGATGGAGTTTTTGCCGTATTTTTCTTTTATCTGATTTAGGGTTTTTAGCACCGTTTTTTCTTTTGCATTCTCTTCTTCAAAGAGACTTTTTTCGGTTTTGCTCTCCTTTATGACGTCGTTTGCCGATATGCCGATTTGCCTGATGAGGCCTGCGTTTTTTATCTTTTTTAGATATAGCTCCTGCGCCGCGTCCATAAGTACGCTAGCGATATTGCAAGGCGTTTTAAACCTAACCGTGGCTCTTTGCGCAGGTTCGTTTTTGCCCGCGAATTTGATATTTATCGTGAGTCCGCTAGCCCGCACTTCCTCGTTTATCATCTTTAGAGCCAGCCTATCGGTCATCTCTTTTAGCACGATTAGAGCTTCTAGCCTCTCGTAGTCTCTGGGTAAAATTTCCGAGCTAAAGTATGACCTAGTCGAGGGTTTATAGGCCTTGATGTCGGCTATGGTGGTGGGCTCGATACCGTTTGCGTGATCTAGCGCTATATAGGCGTCGATGCCAAACACCTTTTCTAGCAGGCTAAATGGGGCGTTTGCCATATCCTTCATGCAAAATATCCCGTATCTCTCAAGCTTTGCCCTAGTTTGCTTGCCCATACGCCAAAAATCATTTAGCGGCTGATGCGTCCAGAGCTTTTCTTTATAGAGCGCTTCGTCTAAAAAGGCGATATTATCCTCGCTGTGTTTGGCTAGGATGTCAAGGGCTATTTTGGCTAGATATAGATTCGTCCCCATGCCGCAGGTCGGCGTTACGCCCGTGGTTTTTAGGATGTCGTCCATTATCATCTTTGCCATGGCTCTAGCTTCTAGTTTATAAAATTTTAGATACGAGGCGAGGTCGATAAAGGCCTCGTCGATGGAGTAGACGTAGATGTCCTCTTTGGCTACGTATTTTAGGTAGATGCCGTAAATTTTAGCCGCGTAGTCTATGTAAAACTGCATCCTGGGCGCAGCGATTATGTATTTGATATTTTTAGGGATCTCAAACAGCCTGCATCTGTTTTTTACGCCAAGAGCCTTTAGCGCGGGACTAACGGCTAGACACACGCTGCCCTCGCCTCTGCTGGCGTCTGCGACGACTAAATTCGCCTCAAAGGGATCAAGCCCTCGCTCCACGCACTCAACCGAGGCATAGAAGGATTTTAGATCGATGACGGCGTAGGCGGGAGTTTGGGTTTTCATGGGTGATTAAATTTACTTGCGCGCTAGGCGGCGTTAAAAAGCGGCAAGGCGGGTTAAATTTGACTCCGCCGCCGCAAATACTTTTAAATTTAGCCTAAAACGCATCGTCGATGGCTTGGCAGATGATATGACCTATCATTATGTGTATCTCTTGGATACGCGGCGTGTCGTTTGACGGCACGACCAAATTTAGCTCGCAAAGCTCGTTCATAGCGCCTCCCGTGCGGCCGCTTAACCCGATCGTTTTGATACCGATTTTTCGCGCTATCTCGAGCGCTTTTACGACGTTACCGCTGTTTCCGCTAGTAGAGATCGCGATGAGCAGATCGCCCTCGCGGCCCAGAGCCTCCAGCTGACGCGAGAAAACAAACTCATATCCGTAGTCGTTGCCGATCGCCGTGAGCGCGGAGGTATCGGTCGTTAGCGCGATGCCAGCTAGCGCGCCGCGCTCTGTTTTATAGCGACCCGTTAGCTCGGCTGCGATATGCTGCGCGTCTGCTGCACTTCCGCCGTTTCCGCAAAGTAAAATTTTACCGCCCGCCTTTAGCGTCGCTACCGCCGTTTCGCAGGCTTTTTTGATACCCGCTTCCAGCGCAAAGGTCGCCTTTATCGTAGCTAGATGCCCCTCTAGCTCGCTTTTTATCATCTCAACAGTGTTCACTTTTTATCCTTTTTATCGTCGCGCTAGTGCTTTTGCCAGCCACAAACTCCACCAGCCGCACGTCTTTTACGACGCTGCTTCCCACTACCTCTTTACCTTCATAGTCCGCGCCCTTGACGAGCACGTCGGGGCGTAGTTTTTCGATCAAATTTAGAGGCGTTAGCTCGTCAAATATCGTCACGTAATCAACCGCCCCAAGCGCCGCCAGCACGGTAGCGCGATCAGCCTGCGCGTTTACGGGGCGAGCATCGCCTTTTAGCGCGCGCACCGAGGCGTCAGAGTTTAGCCCGACGACTAGTATATCGCCGAATTCCCGCGCCTTAGCCAGATAGCTCACGTGCCCCGTGTGCAGGATATCAAAGCAGCCGTTTGTAAAAACGAGCCGTTTTTCGCCGCGGTTTGCCAGCATCGCAGCCAGATCGTCCGCGCTTTTGATTTTCTCCTCAAAGCCTGCCGCGTTTTTACGGCGCACGAGCTCGTTTATCTCCTCAAAGCTTGCCGCCGCCGAGCCGACCTTAGCCACGACGACTGCGGCGGCTAAATTTGCCGTCTCGATCGCCTTTTTGATACCTTCGCCGGCGCCCAGCATCACGCCCAGCGTCGCTAGCACCGTATCTCCAGCGCCCGTGACGTCAAAGACCTCTTTTGCCAGAGCAGGAAATTTAACCGCCTGAGCGTCCTCTAAAAGCGCGATGCCCTCCTCTGAAATCGTGATCAGCGAATGGGTCAAATTTAGCTCGTTTTTTAGCAAATTTAGCGCCGCAAAAAGCTGCTCGTCGTTTTCTATTTTAAAGCCCACGGCCTCGCCTGCTTCTTTTTTATTTGGCGTTAGTAGCGTGGCACCCTTGTACTTCGAGTAGTCTGTGCCCTTTGGATCGATTAGCACGGGCTTGCCCGCATCCGCGCAGGCTTTTATCAGCTTTTGACACAGCGACGGCGTCAGCACGCCCTTGCCGTAGTCAGATAGCAGCGCGACGTCGTAGCTCTCTAGCGCGCGGGCGAAATTTACCGCCAGCTCGTCCTCGCACGTTACGGCTTCGACGCTTTCTTTGTCGATACGTACGACTTGCTGATGCGTCGCCATCACGCGGCTTTTTATCGAGCTCGTGCGCCCTTTTTCTCTTTTTATAAACTCAGCCCTAGCGCCCTGCTCCAGCAAGATCCGCTCTATCTCGTCGCCCGTCTCGTCATCGCCTAGCACGCTCATGACGCCTACTTTTGCGCCTAGCGAGAGCAAATTTAGCACCACGTTGCCGGCTCCGCCTAGGCGTTTGGTTTCGTTTTTTATCTTTACTACTTGCACGGGAGCTTCGGGCGAGATACGCTCGCAGCTGCCCCAGATGTAGTGATCGAGCATCAGATCGCCAACGACTAAAGCACGTACTTCACGCATTTATCTCTTCCTCATATATCCTTTTTATCTCGGCTGCGTAGTCTTTTATGCCATCTTCTAAGCTAAATTTAGGCTCGTAGCCCAGCGCCTTTTTGGTCGGCTCGATGTCTGCTTGCGTATGGAACTGATATGAGCGCGCGTACGGGTTTGGGATGTATTCGCAAGGCAAATTTGACCCCAGCTCGCGCTGCAAGATATCCACGATCTCTTGAAAGCTTCTTGCCGTGCCGGTAGCCGCGTTATACACGCCGCTAGCAGCGTTTAGAGCGAGCAGGTTTGCCTGCACGATGTCTTTTATATAGACGAAGTCGCGTTTGATTTTATCGCTACCCTCAAAGAGGCGCGGATTTTTCCCGCTCAAAATTTGCAGACCAAACTGCAGCACCATCGAGGCGGTCTTGTTTTTATAAAACTCCCTCGCGCCGTAAACGTTAAAGTACCTTAGACCCACGACCGCTACGCCTCTTTTAGCATATTTTCGTCCTAGATCGTCCATTTTTAGTTTTGAAAAGCCGTAGACGTTATTTGGCGCTTCGCATTCGCCGACTCTTTGCGGGCTTTTTGCGTTGCCGTACGTGGCGCCCGAGCTAGCGTATATCATCCTAGCGCCCGTTTTTTCGCAAATATCTAGCAGGTCTTTAAAGCTATTTAGATTAGTCCTCATTAGCTCGCCTTGCTCGGTTACCGTGGTATCCGAGATCGCCGCCTCGTGAAATATCGCATCCGGAGCGAATTTCTCGATCATGGCTAGCGTTTTAGCGCAGTTTATGTCGCCCTCGTAAATTTCGCCTGAAAAGCCGAGCAAATTTTTAAAATGCCCGAAGCTTTTGAGATTGCCGTTGCTAAATTTCTCGTCGCTTCTAAATTTATCCACGGCGAGCACTTCTACGTCTTTTAAATTTTCGTCAAAATAGTGCGCCAAATTTGAGCCGATAAAGCCCGCCGCGCCCGTGATTACGACCTTTTTTATATCTTTCATATTTTTCCTTCTTTTTTTAAAAACTCTAGCGCCTCAGCCACGCTTTTTAGCCGGTCGTCCAGCTTTAAATTTACCCCGACGCCAGCACTCTGTCCCGCCTGCACGTCGCTATCCTTATCGCCTATCATTATTGAGCGCGCAAGGTCGATGTTTAGCTCGCTTGCGGCCTTTAGCAGCATGCCTGGCTCTGGTTTGCGGCAAAGGCAATCAGCTTCCGGCGCGTGCGGGCAAAAGTAAATTTTCTCTATCTTTACGCCCTCTTTTTCAAACTCGCCCAGCATAAATTTGCAAAGCTCATCAAACTGCCCCAGCGTGTAGTAGCCTCGCCCGATGCCTGATTGATTCGTCACTACGACTAGAGCGTAGCCAGCCCTGGCAAACTCCCTCAAAGCAGCAAAAATGCCCTCTTTAAAAACGAAATCCTCGCGTCTATAAACATAGCCCGCATCCTCGTTTATCACGCCGTCGCGATCAAGAAATAGCGCCTTTTGCGGCTGCGTTTTAAGCTTTGTTTTATCCATAGCGAAAATTATACAAAAAAAATCTAAATTTAACCGAAAATCGCCGCCCGCGCCGCGATAGAAACTAATGTAAAAAAATAATGTAAAATTTAGCTTTTAAGACTATAATACGCCTACAATTTTATCAAAAAGGATTGAAAATGAAAAAGCTTATCATTGTTTCAGGAGCTGCCGCATTGCTAGCGGGTAGCCTATTTGCCGCTGACGGCGCGACCCTTTACAACAAATGCAAAGCCTGTCACGGAGCCAAAGCCGAAAAAATGTATCTAAACAAAGTTCCTGCGCTTTCGTCTCTTTCTAAAGAAGAGATCGCTGAGGCTTTAAAAGGTTACAAAGAGGGCAGCCTAGATAAATTTAAGTCTTCTGCGATGATGAAACCTCTAGCAAAAGGTCTTAACGACGAGGATATTGCCGCTCTTTCAGAGTACATCCCTACTCTAAAATAACCTCTTCGGCGGAGTTTTCCGCCGATTTTTCTCTCTTTGACGCTTCATTTTTGCAACTTTTTTATAATTTTTCTTTTAACTTTTTAAGACTATAATCTCGTCTAAATTTCTATCAAAAAGGACGAAAAATGAAAATATATTGCATCGCTACCGCCGTTTTGGCGCTAAATTTATCTCTATTTGCGACTAGCGGCGAAGCCATTTACAAAAAATGCTCGGCCTGTCACGGCGAAAAAGCGGAGGTAAAATACGCAAACAAAGTGCCTGCGCTAACTAGCATCAGCAAAGAAGATCGCATAAAAGCGCTACAAGGCTACAAAGACGGCTCAAACAACGCCTTTGGCATGGGTAAGGTTATGCAACTGCACGCCAAAAACCTAAGCGACGAGGATATGGCGGCTGTTAGCGAGTATATAGAGGGCCTAAAATAAGTTTGCGGTTTAAGCTCGCAAATTTACCGCAAGCAGACAAAACAAGTAGCGGCAAGCATTTGCGATAATCGCGAGAGATTGTTTTGGCGCAGGTTTTATTTACTCTCTTAAATCAGGCTTTAAATTTGATTTTATACTTGCATCGAGGCGCGAAAATCGACGGATAAATTTAATACCACAATTTCGGGCTTAAGGTTAAATTTAGGGCGCGCCTTTAAAGAAATTTAAGATACACGCCGTAGCGCTGGTTTACAAAATCGCACGCCCGTAAGCGGCGGCATAAAAACGCCCGTATTAATGCAAAACCGAGCTAAATTCGAGCTTTTTAGCGGTCGGCTCGGCAAAAGCGGATTTCGCAGCCAAATTCTCCGTCGCGAAATTTTAACTCGCGGTCGCAAAAGACGAGGCTAAATTTGATATTCGCCCGGGCTTAGCTCTCCTCGTAAAAGCTTGCCAAAGCGCGCAGCTGCGGCATCTACGGCATCGTCGCCAAACTCGCCGGGCTCAAATCCGCTGCTGATAAACGGCACGGCAAAGTCCATCCCGCAGTAGTTTGCCGCGATCTTAAGCGGCGTTAAAATTTCATCCAAGCTAAAGCCGATCGCGCCCTGTTTAGAGTATTCGCTAAGCGGGGTACTGACGCTTAGCGCAAGCTGCAAGACCTTGCCTTTAAGCGCGCCGGAACCCACCAGCTCGTGCGAAAAGACGATATCGATATAGGCTTTTAGCATAGGCGGCACGTTTAGCCAGTGCATCGGGTACAAAAATACGATTCGCTCGGCAGCCGCTAGCGCGTCTTGCTCTGCGCGGGCGTCTATGCGCGCGATATCTAAGCCGTAAAGCCCCTCCAAATGGCGCACCTTGGCGTCTGCAGCAGCCTTTGCTACCTGCGACAAGGCTTTGTTTACGCGCGATGCGGCGAGATTTGGGTGCGATAAGATAACTAGCGTTTTCATGTTGTTTCCTTTGTTAAAATTTGCGGAATCATATCGTTAAAAAGCTAAAAGTGGATTAAAAGGGCTTGTGAGAGCGAACTTTTGCAAGCAAGAAAGCAAAAAATTATTAGGACTAAGCCACGCCCGCTAGGTGATTACAGCGATTAAATTTAAACGGCTCCAAGCCGCCTAAACTCCAAGCAGGCGGCATACCCGGCTGGTGCGTCAAGCGGCCGCAAAAATATCGTTAGAGCGAGTAAATTTACGAAGGGATTTTTACAAAAGGATAAAATTTTCGCCGCCCCGCTCATTTGCGGGCAAAGGCTTTAGGCGCGAATTCGCCCCGTCCGCGCACTAGCCGTCGATAATCGCAAGTACGAATAAGAGCGCATCGTAGGCAATACCTCAAAATATATACGGCGAACTTTCGCTAAAAAGCATATTAAAATCAAAAGTCCGCCGAAGCGACCCGAAAAAAAGTTGGTGGCGCCGAGGTTTACGGCATTACGACTATATCTAAAACCGATACGTAAAGCCGCATCGACTTAAATTTAACGACCGCTGCGTAAAATCCGAAATTTTAAGCGCGACGGGAAATTTAACCCGCCGCCTACGAATTTTAATAACCGCGGCGGATGCAAAAACGCCCGATTTTGCCCGAATTTACCCGCGCTACGCAGCGACGTGCCCGCGTAGCTCGTCAAATTTCACGCCGAGTCTTACCTAGGATTGAAAATTACCGCTTAAATTTGCCGTAAAAATACGCTCCGTAAAATTTAAAAACGCAAATTTACCCCAAATCTCGCCCACGCTCAAAATCAAATTTCGCGGCAAATTTTACGACCCAAAATAACCAAATTTTAGCGGCAAAGACGAACCGAACACAGGCGTAAATTCGCCTCACTCAGGCGGCTTATAGCCCTTTTCTTTACGACGCAGCTCCAGCTCGTAGGCATCATTTAGCGCATCTTCGTCGTCAAATTTCGTCCCGTCCAAAAACTTACGCTCGTCGTCAAACTGCCTGGTTTTAAGCCCCCACAGCAGTGCCGCCAGCCCGCACGCGCCAAGCAGCGTCGAGACGCCGATCATCATCGCCACGACCGCCCCGCTCATCGCTCGCTCCTAGCCCGCATCGCGTTTAGCACGACCGCGACCGAGCTTAGCGACATCGATAGCGCAGCCACTGCAGGCGCTACGTAGCCGGCCATAGCTAACGGTATCGTCACGGCGTTATAAACGAGCGAAAAGGCCAAATTTTGCCGCACGATGCGGTAGGTTTTACGCGCGAGCGCTACCGCAGCCGCGAGCGAGGCGGGGTCATCTCTCATCAGCACGACGTCGCTTTTTGCGATACTCACGGCCGCTCCGCTACCCATGCACACGGCCACGCTTGAGAGCGCGAGCGCGGCGGCGTCGTTGATCCCGTCGCCTACCATCAGCACGTTTCGCCCCTGCTGCGCCAGTCTCTCTACGTAGGCGGCCTTGTCCGTGGGCAGAGCGCTTGCGACCGTTTCGCCCACGCCTAGCTCCTTTGCCACGCGCTTTGCGGCGTATTCGTTATCGCCCGTTAGCATCGCCACGCGCATGTCAGCATTTTTTAGCGCGGCTACGCACTCTTTGGCGCCTTCTTTTAGGCTCTCTTCTAGTTCAAATACCGCCGCGATCTCCCCGTCTGCGGCAAAAAAATAGCTAGTGCCGCGCACCGCTTCGCCGTTATAAAGCCCAAGCTCTCGCATAAATTTTTCGCTACCGCCGGCTAGATTTATGCCGTCAAATTTAGCCCTTACTCCGCGCGCCGCGATGTTTTCAAAGCCGCTTAGCTCTAAAAGTTTTAAATCTCTAAAATTTGCGCGCAGGTACTCGCTAACGGCGCGGCTAACTGGGTGAGTAGAGCCGCTAACAAGCGAAAAAAGCGCGCTTGCATCAAATTTGTCCGCGTGCGTAAATTTGCTCACGCTAAGCCGCCCCGATGTGAGCGTGCCGGTCTTGTCAAACACGGCCGTATCGCACCTGGCTAGACTTTCGATGATGCGCGCCTCTTTAAAAAGTATCCCGCGTCTAAAGCCCGCTCCAAGCGCAACGAGCGTGCTAACCGGCGTAGCAAGCCCCAGCGCGCAGGGGCACGAGATCACTACGACCGATATCGCGACGATGAGCGCGGCGGAGAGCTCGCCAGTGCGCCAGAACCAAAAAGCAAACGTCGCTAGAGCTAGAGCCGTGATAGCAGCCGAAAACCTCGCTGCGATAGCGTCTGCGAGCGCCTGAATACGCGGCTTTTTGGCTGCGGCGGTTTCTAGCAGATTTATGATACGCGCTAGCACCGACTCGCTAAAGACGGTGCCGACCTCATAAACCAGCGTGCCGTCTATGCAAACCGAGCCGCTTTTTATCTCGTTTTCGCCCTCTTTCGCGCTCAGATACGCAGGTGCGCTCTCGCCGTTAAGGCTAGAGAGATCAAAGCTCGCCGCGCCGCTCATGACGATGCCGTCTAGCAGCACGCGCTCGCCCGCTCTCACGATCACGAGCTCGCCCGCTCGCACCTCCTGCGCGCTTTTTAGGGTTATTTCGTCGCCGTTTTTGACACTAACGGAGTTTAAATTTAACGAGTTTAGATTATCAAGCGTGTCGGCGGCCTTTTTCTTGCTCAAGATTTCCAGATACTTGCCGATAAATACGAAAGTGATTATCATCGCAACCGAGTCGAAATACACCTCGCCGCGCCTAGAAAACATGGCGTATATCGAGAAAATATAAGCCGAGAGCGTGCCCGTTAAGATGAGGCTATCCATGTTTTGCGTTTTGTTTTTTAGTGCGCTCCAAGCGCCCCTAAAAAACCCGCTTCCCGTGTAAAAAAGCACCGGCGTAGCGAGGATAAATTCGGCAAAATTTATGATAGAGCGCACGTCGGCGCGCATGCCCGTGAAGTAGCCGCCGTACTGCGCGACGGCCAGCCACATGATGTTCATCGTGCAAAATATCCCGACAAGCAGCCTCGCGTAAAACTCTCGCCTCTGCCCCGAAAGTCTTTGCTCCTGAGCCTGTGCGTCGTATGGGTAGGGCTCGTAGCCGATAGAGCGGATGAGAGCGAAAATTTGGGCCAAATTTACCTCGTTTTCGTCCCAGACGATGAGGGCTTTGTTATTAACCGAGTTTATATTTACCTCTAAAATTCCCTTCTGCGCAAATAAAACCTTCTCGTTTAGCCAGACGCAAGCCGAGCAGTGGATGCCCTCGATGATGAGCGAGATTTTGTTAAATCCGTTCTCGTTTTTGACGTAGTTTTGATAAATAGCCGCGAGGTCTTCTTGCGACTTTTGCGCCGTATTTTTCGCGCCGCGGGCAGAATTTAGCGTAGTTTTACCGAGTCTTTCGTAAAACTCATTAAGCCCGCTTGCGTTAAGTATCTCGTAAACTCCCGCGCACCCCTCGCAGCAAAACAGCTCCCCGCCGCGCTCTATCAGCGCCTCGCGCTCAAATTCGCCCCTGCAATGCGCGCACTTAAATTTGTCCATCGGTTACTTTTTTCTTTCGTTTTAAGATTTTAGATTATACGTAAAATTTCTAAAGCCTCGCTTGATTTTGCAAGCTTTGGCGCGGATTTCGCTTGCGTCCGAATTTGACGGCAAATTTGAAAGATTTTGCTCACGTCAAAATACCTCCGTAAATTTGACCGAATTTGGCAGAACCCGCACCTTGAAAACGCCGGCAAACTTACGAGAGAGTTTTTAATGCTCATAAATTTTGGCCTCGAATTTTACAAAGAATTTTTACCCATAACCGCTCTTTGGAAACTTGCAGTAATATAAATGGCATCTTGAGCGCTAAATTTACTACTTTTGCTATCTTTTTAGCAAGCGAGCTATTATGATTATAAAAAGTATTTGGGCTAAAAATATGCTAACCCCTTGAGCAATAACAAAATCTCCCCGCTGAGCCCCGACCGCAAACGGGAGTATCGAACCAAAAATAAGCGCTAAAATAATCGTAGCAGCGGCAGGCAAAAACAGATCTACGAAAAATTTTGCCATTTCATCAAAACAACCTAGCCGTTTATGAAGCACCGCGCACACGCCACTAAAAAATATCCAAAAACCAACCAAATAAGCGATATTTAACTGAAGCCAATCAAGCGGATCGCCCAAATCGCCTAGAGGATCGGCATCTCCTGCCGGATTATACTCTGTAAAAAGCACAAGCTCTACCGCGCTAGTCGTAAGCCCGTAGATACTCATAAAGCAAAAACTCATTGAAAATGCACAAGTCAAAATTTTTAAAAATGCCATTTTTTCTCACGATTAGATTAAAATTTTTACGCTCTAGTTTTATATTTTTAAGCTGCACGATTATAGCACATTAAAACGTCCTAGGCGCTACCGATTTGTCCCTCAACCCTCACGCAAACTCCCTATCTATCACGATGAAAATTTTATACCCCGGAAAGTTTAGCGATATCTCGCGCTCTATCTCGGCGCGCAAACGGCTTAGATTTTTCTCGGCAAAATCTACCACCACGTCAAACCTCACGCTCTTTTTCTTAGTATCTATAAAAAATGCGTGAAATCCGCGCACGCTGCTAAATCGCGAGAGTAGATTCGCCACGCAGGCGCGGCTCTCATCCTGCCCCAAATTTACGCTATAAACGCCAAAAACCAGGTAAATACTGTAAATTTTATAAATCTTAATCTGAAGCTCGTTTAGCCTCTGCGAAACCTCGCTAAGGGGCAAATGCTCGTCTATCTCGACGTTTACCGAGCCGACGTATCGCTGCGCGCCGTAGTTATGAAGGATCAGATCATATGCGCCGCGTACGATCTCGCAGCGATTTACTGCGGCGTAAATTTCGTCGCTGATCTCCTTTTCGACGCGCTGACCGATGATTTTATCGAAGGTTTCTTTTATCAAAAGTACGCCATTTATGATAATAAAAAGCGACGCCAAAGCGCCCGCATATCCGTCTATCTGGACGTCGGCGAAGTACGAAAGCGCAGCCGAAACCAAGATCACGCACGATATGATCGCATCGCCCAAAGCCTCCTGCCCTACGGCTTTTAGTGAGATAGATTTGGTCTGTTTGCCGATCTTTTTATAGTAAAATCCTAGCGCAAATTTGACGAATATCGCGCAAAACAAAAACGCCAAAAACGGCATCGTAAAATTTGTAGGCTCGGGCGCGAAGATATTTTCTACCGAAGTTTTTAGAAACTGAAACCCCAGCATCAGCACGATGACCGAGACTATAAGACCGCCGATATACTCGGTCCTGCCGTAGCCGTAAGGGTGGGGCTCCGCCCGGTATCTTGCTAGCTAGTTTTGAGCCAAATATCGTGATGATACTTGAGCCTGCATCGCTAAGGTTATTTACGGCGTCTGATATCAGCGCGACCGAGTTTGAGACCATAGCGATAAAGATTTTCGCTCCGGCTAAGAAAAAATTCGTAACTATACCGATAAGCGCGGTTTTTATTATCGTTTTTTCGCGCTTACCGTCTTTAAAATCCATCATTTTGAGATTCCTTTTCATTTTGGCGTATTATACCACGTCTTGACATCAAAGCCAAAATTTTATAAAATGCGGACTTTCAAAACTTCTTTTGAAACTTAAATTTATCTACAAAATTATTCCGTAATTTTAAAGAGGACACGATGGAAAATAACGCAACCCAGCCTGCAAATTCGGCGCAGGAAAATCAAAAAACGACCAAAAAATATCCAAACTCGCGCACTCATATCCCCGTCGACGGCCACAAAATCGAAGAACTAAGAATGCTAAGCTTAGACGAGCTAGTGCAGATAGCAAACAGCGTCGGCGTCGAAAATCCGCGCGAATTTCGCAGGCAGGATTTGATATTTGAGATACTAAAAGCCCAAACCAAACAAGGCGGATTTATACTTTTTACGGGCATTTTAGAGATTATGCCCGACGGCTACGGCTTTTTAAGAGCCGTGGACGCAAACATCAGCGACAGCTCAAACGACGCCTACGTCTCAAACTCTCAAATTCGCAAATTTGCCCTGCGCGTGGGCGACATCGTGACGGGTCAAGTGCGCGAACCAAAAGATCAGGAAAAATACTACGCACTGCTAAAAATCGAAGCGCTAAACTATATGCCGCTAATCGAGGCCAAAGAGCGCCCGCTATTTGACAACCTAACCCCGCTTTTCCCGACGGAAAAACTTCGCCTAGAATACGACCCGATGAAGCTAACGGGCCGCGTGCTAGATCTCTTTACGCCTCTTGGCAAGGGTCAGCGCGGCCTCATCGTCGCACCTCCTAGAAGCGGTAAAACCGAACTCATGAAAGAGCTAGCCCACGGCATCGCGCGCAACCACCCCGAGTCGCATCTCATGGTACTTCTCGTGGACGAGCGTCCAGAAGAGGTCACCGACATGCAGCGCTGCGTAAAGGGCGAGGTATTTAGCTCGACGTTTGACCTGCCTGCTATGAACCACGTACGCGTCGCCGAACTCGTCATCGAAAAGGCCAAACGCCTCGTAGAAATGGGCAAGGACGTCATCATCCTGCTTGATAGCATCACCCGCCTAGCGCGCGCGTACAACACCGTAACCCCGCCAAGCGGCAAGGTGCTAACGGGCGGCGTGGACGCAAACGCCCTGCATAAACCGAAGCGCTTTTTCGGCGCGGCGCGAAACATCGAGCACGGCGGCAGCCTCACCATCATCGCCACCGCGCTCATCGACACGGGCTCGCGTATGGACGAGGTTATTTTCGAGGAATTTAAAGGTACGGGCAACAGCGAGATCGTACTAGATCGCAACATCTCCGACCGCCGAATTTACCCGGCCATCAACGTACTAAAATCAGGCACCAGAAAAGAAGAACTACTGCAAAAACCCGACGAACTGCAAAAGATCTGGGCTATCCGCTCGGCGATAGCTACGATGGACGACGTAGAGGCGCTTAAGTTTTTATACGCCAAGATGCTAAAAACCAAAGACAATAAAGAGTTGCTTTCGATATTAAACGAGTCGTAAATTTGCGCCCTTTGGGCCAAATTTGACGGTCGCTCTTGATCTTACGCGCGAGTCGTTCACGGCTCGCCTACTTGTTTTAAAACTCTCTAAATTTTATAATTTTATGGACTTATCTTTCTTCGCATATTCTACCTTTTGTCACTCTGCTAAATTTACGCCTAAAAATCCAAGCACTCACAAACAAGTATAACGCCCTAATTTTTCTTAGCTGCTACAACTTTGCAGGCTTTTTTATATCGTCAATTATTGCGACTTGTGCCAAATTTACAAAAACATTTGCTTAACGCACGCTTGCTTTACTTAAATTTTGCCGCATTGCCGCGCAGTAGCGCCTTAGCCGCTTCTAAAAACTCCGCCTTTACGCCTGCTTTTGCGAGATTATCGCTTAGCCCCGCGTCGATTAGATACTTATTTAGCGAGCCGTTAGCATTAGCTAGATCGGCGTTTAGCTTTTTTGTATCGGTATCGTATTTCTTAGCGAGCTTGTCGTTCTCTGCTTTTAGCTCGTCGTATTTAGCTTCAAGCTCGGCGTATTTCTCGGCATCCACCGCGTCGCTATTTTTCGCTTTTAGCTTTTTTACCTCGCTTAAAAGCTCTTTGTTTTTAGCATTCATCGCTTCTTTTTCTGCTTGCAAATCACTAACTTGCTTTTTTAGCTCCTCAATATCCATTTCGTCCTCCACGAGAGTTAAATTTAAGGCACGGCCTTTGATAGAATAGTAACTTAAATTTTAAAGCGGTTTGGTTTGGTGAAAATATTCTGAAAAAGACCAAATTTAGACAATCCGGCAGGATATACTATTTTTTGTCATTTTCGCAGGATTTTTTGAGAGCACGAAAAAACAAAAAAGTCAAGAGCAAAGTTTACATCGAAATCGCTGTAAATAATTTTATTTTTTACATCAAAAACGATGTATAAAATAAAATTTCTTGCGCTAAAAACGATGCAACTTTATAATTTTTGTAGTGAAAAATATGCTATAATACAAACAGCAGTAAGTGAAAGGTTTGAAAAATTAGCCTAGCACTCTTAGCAAGTGCATTATCGCCCCGTTCGGCACGCGTTTTATGCGGATGTTCGTCCGTGAGAGGGGTGGGCGGTCTCTCCACTTATTGCTTTTTATACTTCTTCATATCTGCATCCCACGAGCGCTTGTTAAGATGAAAAATCACTCCGTTGTTAGGGTTTATGCCGATGTCAATCATTTTCTTTTTCTTATCGTCTATCGACTTCGCTATTATAAAGCCGCCGCTACGACGCGTTGCGGGTTTGATAATATCAGGGGCATTAAAAACATCTTTTATTATATTTACAATATCCGCTTTACCGTCAAACATTTCAGGGTGTTTATTAAATAGATATTCCAAGCTACCTCGTATTTTATCAGTCTTAAGCCCTATTCGGCTTTTAATGCCTTTAGGTATATCAAAATGCTTAATATTTTCCTTTGAATATTCCCAAATTTTCTTTTTCTTGGCAAGTTCGCCCAAATCCAATACTCGCCCCTGCTGCGTTATTAAATCCCGCATAGTGATCTTGCCTTGCATAAATAGCTCGGCTCTGCCTTTGCCTAGCGTCTTTTCTATCGTTTCGGGGCTTTGGGTTTTTAGCCAGTCGTTAAACGTCATATCCTGCGGCACGTAGCCGTTCATGCTTGACCTTGTGCGACCGCTTGCTTCGTCCATTCCCTCGATGCCTAGCTCGTCCCAGCTTTTAGTTACCGGTATTATGGTGCTACGGCAATTAAAATGAGTATTTACGCGGGGCTTGCGAAACGGAAAATTATGCCCGATAGGCTCGTAGTCTTTATCCCATATTAGCCCGTCGTAGGCTCTGCATAGTTCTGACGTGCGAGTATCTAGCGTGGCTTGATATTTGTAGCATTTTATGACGTCATCGTTAGCCTCGAAAAAGGCTTGGCGAATTTCGCTTACTATCGCGCCCTACCAAAAATATCAAAACGGTATGCAAATTTAACGAGCTAAATCAAACGCCTCAAATTTCTAAAACTTCAGGCTCTCCAAACAGTCGTTTAGCTTCTTTTAAAACCGCTTGAGTTTTTGCGGCTTTGGGATCGGCTTGGGTTTTTGTAGCTAAATTTGGCGTAGCATTTTGAGCGTTCAAATTTGCCCCGCTTGAGGACGAGTCGTCAAAATTCGCTTCGCTTTGGAGCTCATCGCCGCTTAAATTTGAAGTATCTAAATTTTGACTTGCATCGGCGTTTGCAGGCTCGTTCGCATCTCGCTCAAAAAGGCCGTCGTCATACTCTGCCGCCTCGCTAAACATCTCGCTCACGTCATCAGGATCAAACGGCGGCTCGCCGAAGGTAGCCGTTTGCGGCACACTGTTTTGGTTAAATTTAATGGTACCGCTTGGTTTTTGCTCCGTTTTTGCGGCATTTTGACTCTCTAGTCGCCTTAGTTCGTCGTCTAAAAACGCCAGATCCGCCCCCGCTATGGCGCCGTCATCGGTCTTAAATTTCAGCGAATACGCCTCATGAAAATCGTGCGTGTCGTCGCGCATACTCTCAAGATCGGGTGCAAATTTAGGCTCGGTCGGCTGATTTAAACCAGCCTGCGTTTGCGAGTTTTGCGTCAAATTTGCCGCGTTTTCGTTTAAATTTAAGGTCTCGGTTTCGCCCATAGGCGAGTCGCTATTAGCTTGCGTGCTCGGAGCCGAGTCGTTTGCCGCTTGCAAAATATCCGCTTGCGTTTGTGGCGTCAAATTTTGCGTTTGCTCATCCTGCTCGCCGCTTTTAAATTCGGCGCCCAAATTTTGCTCCGAGGACATAGCCGCCCTCTCCTCGCTACCGCCCACAAACAAATTTCCAGTCAAATTTGAGGGCTCTTGCGTTTGGGCGTTTTGGCTTAAATTTTCTTGCGCGCCGTCCAAGTAAAATTTGGAGCCAGCCTGGTTTGACGTCGCCTCATCGGCCTCGGATTTCACCGCACTGCCGCGCTCATCGACCAAATTTGCCGCGCTTTCCGTCGTCAAATTTGCCGCCGCACCCTTTTGCTCTTGCACCCCTACATCCGGGCTTTGCTTGGGAGTTATCTTTATCTTTGCGCTCTCGCCAAAAAGACTGCGCAAAATCTGCAAAATCACCTTCGAGCTCTCGCGAAGCCGCCGCTGATCGTCGCCGACCGCACTTGAGGCTAGACTCATGCAGCCGCTTGAGAAGTCCAAAAACTCGATGCAGTTTTTAAAGCACTCGCCAAGATCAAAGCTACGGTCGTAAATTTTGGCCAAAAACGCCTCGTAAGCGGGATTTGGAGTTTTCGCGGCGCCGGTTTGTCCGCCTAGCTCTTGGTGCGCTTGGGCGCTCAAATTTACCGAGCCGGCCAGTGACTGCGAGCTCAAATTTTGCCCCTGAGTCGCGCCGTTTTGCAAGGCGAGTTTGGGCGCGTTTGCGCCCGTCAAATTTGATCCGTCCGTAGAGGCTGAAATTTGACCCGTCTGCACAGGAGCCTTAAACTTAGCCGTTTCGCTTCGACCGCCCGCAAAATTTGAAGCCGCTCGCGCCTGCGAATCCGCAAATTTTTCCCTCGCGTCCACGGCTATCATCTCGTCGATCGATTTTAGATTTATCGCCTCGATCATCATAAAAAGCATCACTCCAAGCACAAATCCGCCGTCGCTGCTGACGCTTAGCATCGAGCGCGCCTGCGATAGGATCCTAAAAAATCTCTCGTATAAAAGTAGCGAGTATTTCGGACTTTGCGCGAGGAAATTTGCTTTTAGGTTTGCCGTTATCTCATCTATCACCATCTCGGCATCGTAGCTCTCCAGCTGCGCTACCGCCGCGCTCACGGCTGATTTATCGCCGCTCATAACGAGCGATAAAATCTCCTCTATGCGCTGCGGATCAAGGAGTCCTAACATCTGCGCGACGGCGCTTTGCGTTAGCTCGCCCTTGGCGTAGATGATGGCCTGATCTAGCAGCGTGAGAGTGTCGCGCAGCGAACCCGCACCGCTACGAGCGAGGATCTCGAGAGCCTCTTTTTCGTGCGGGACGTTTTCGCGGTTTAGGATAAAGTCAAGATGCGCGACGACGTCCGGGCGCGAGATCTGGCGAAATCTAAAATGCTGCGTGCGCGATAGCACCGTGGCTGGGAGCTTGAGCGGATCGGTCGTGGCTAGGATAAATTTGACGTAGGGCGGCGGCTCCTCGAGCGTCTTTAGCAGCGCATTAAACGCGGGCGTGGAGAGCATGTGCACCTCGTCGATGATGAAAATCTTAAAGCGAGCGATCGCCGGAGCATACTTGGTCTGCTCGATGAGCCCCTTTATATCGTCGATGCCGCGGTGACTGGCAGCGTCCATCTCGATGATGTCGATGTGTCGGCCTTCGTTTGCGGCGATACAGTTGGCGCACTGCTCGCATGGCTGGCTAGTCGGGCCGTGATCGCAAACCAGCGCCTTTGAAAATATCCTAGCGCTTGATGTCTTGCCGCTACCGCGAAGCCCCGAAAAAAGGTAGGCATGGGTGAGGCGGCTCTCGTCCAAAGCGTGCGTGAGGCTGGTGCTGACGGCCTCCTGGCCTACGAGCTCGCTAAAATTTCGCGGTCTATATCTAAGCGCTAATGCTTGCAACACGGATTTTTCCTTAAATTTAAGATGTGATATTCTACTTTTTTTTGGATAAAAATTTAATATATTGCGGCTCGGCGCGTCGCGAGGCGGGATAAATTTCGGCGAGGAAATTTGCCTGCAAGCGCGAATTTATCGTGTGCGGGCGCTAGACGAGCAAGAGCGAAAATCGGGCCAGCATATTTGACGCTTCCGCCTTTTTACTATCGCTGGACGGCGACAAATTTGAAGCCAAATTGCACTGCCCAAATTCCGCCAAATTTAGCTGCGAAGATTTTGGTAATTTCGCGAAATTTGCTATAATCGCGCGGAAATGAAATTCAAAAAAGGTAGAAAATGAGAAAAGTTATATTATGCGCGCTTGCTTTGGTATTTGGATTATTGGCTGCCGGTTGCGAGAGGAACGACTACCAGCACCCGATGTACCGCTCTACTAAAAATAAATAACTTCAAATCAGGCGGTTACTCGCCGCCTTAATCTTAAATTTATCTCGCTAACGTTTTATAAAATTTGACGATTTCGTAGCACATTTTAAAATTTAACGTCCTCGCAAACTTCTTTTATCTTGTCGTCAACGTATTTTATTACGGTCGTATAGATATTTATGTCGTATTTGTCCAAATCTTCTTTATTTTTTACCAGCCAATCCCTGGTCACGATGTAGTCTTTTAGGTACTCGTTTTTATCCGTTTGGCAAAAGCCGTCTATATTTGCGTATCTATTTGTCAGTATTTGCCAGTGCAAAATTTGGCTTACGATGGAGTGCAACCTCGCGTTTTCATAATACTCAGCCGCTTCGGCCTTTTTGGCTTTATTGTAGATTTCAGGGTATTTTGAGGAGTAAAGCGCGTTCATATATTTTATATATTCGCGCAGCTTTATGAGTCTTTCGTGTTGTTTGACGTCTTGAGATTTTGTTTCGTTTTTTATATTTACCAACTTTTGCCCATTTTTATTTTTTATATCAGACCAGTTTGCGAGTACGTTTTTTGAAAATATAACGGACGAGTTGTTAAAGGCGGCATACCTGATCTCTTGAAACATCTTGTCTTTGGCTTCGTATTTAACCATATTTTCTATGGTTTCCCAAGCTTTTTCGTTTATTTTTTTGACTTCGTCCATATCGTACTTCATAAACAGATAAATGCGGTCGGATGCGATATACATCATCAGCCTAAAAACATACCAGTCCGCGTACTTTTCCGCATCGTCGTCTGGTAAATTTTCTTTCCATCTTTTTATGAAATAATCCTGCAAGGCAAGCACGGGCTGGACGATAAGGCTTTTTTCATCGACAAAGGGGAGTTTGGTTAGAAAATTGCCGTACACCATCATAAAATTTGCGCCTATTAGCCACTCTTTTGCTTTTGGATACGGCTGCCCGTCATAGAGCCACTCGCTCCTTTGATTTACGTACATCAGGGCATTGCCGACGATGAGGGCGATCAAGGCTATCAAAAGTAGTTTTTTGAGGGGCTTGGTTTGATTCGGCGATTTTGCGTTCATTTTTGATCCTACGAGGTTGTTGCGGGTATTTTACATATTGCGTCCTTAAACATTTTTAAAATTATATTTAAATATATCGGATTTATTTGCTTTACGGGTGCGGCGGTTTTGTAAATTTAGCGCCAGGTTTTTGCAGTGCGGGTTTGCGAGAAAAAAGCGGCAAATTTGTTGATTTATGGATAAAATTTAACACATTAAAGTAGAAAATAAAAAGCGGCAAATTTTAGTGCGCGAAACGGATCAAATTTGAACTAAATTTAATTTACTCAAATTTGACCCCGGTGTCGCGCCTTAAATTTACCGCCCCAAACGCATGCGACCAAAGGGCTCAAATTTGACTACAAATCGCCAAATAGCGCTTTTAGATCCTTCGCATTCTCGTCTTTAGCCTCGCCTCTAGCGCCAAGCTCGTTTAGCTCGATCTCGTGACCGGTTAGCATGCTGGCCAGCCTGATATTTATACCGCTCTTGCCGATAGCTTTGCTCTTTTGCTCGGTTACTAGGCTCACGACGGCTTTATTATCCTCGCCGATTTTAACCGAGCTGATGATCGCAGGCGCCATCGCTCGCGTGATTAGGATCGCAGGCTCGGCCGAATACTCGATCGCATCGATATTTTCGCCGTTTAGCTCCTTTGTGACGGCGTTTATGCGCACGCCTTTGGTGCCCACTGTCGCGCCCACTGGATCGACGTTAGGCGAGGTGGCTACGAGCGCTACCTTAGCTCGTTCGCCCGGGATTCTAGCGCTTGCCGCGATCAGCACTAGTCCGTCTTTGATTTCCGGCACTTCGGCTTTTAGCAGGGCTTCGAGGAACTTTGGCGACGTGCGGCTTAGTTCGACCTTGATGCCCATAGATTTGTCGATATAGACGCTTTTTATGACGGCTTTTACGACGTCGCCGGGTTTAAATTTCTCGCCTTTTATACGGTTTTTGCGCGGCATCACGGCTCGCAGCTCGTCTATCTCGATGAAGGTATTTTCTTCGCTATCCACGCGCGTGACGGAGCCAAAAACCATGTGCCCGACCATGTCTTGATATTTTTGGAAGATTTTTTCCTCCATCAGGCGCTGGATGTGGTACTCAAGCTCCTTGTGAAGCGTCTGCGCGGCGGTGCGGCCGAGGTTGTCGGTAGATAGCTCGTAGGTTAGCTCGTCGCCGATCTCGACACCAGAGTCTACTTTTTTTGCTTCGCTTATGCTTAAAAAGTGCTCGTTATCCTCGGCCAAGCGCTCATCGCCATCCTCTACGACGGTGATTTTTTGATATAGATGAAGAGTCTTGGTCGCATTATCGATAACCGCGTCGTATTCGTAGTTTTCTCCGTAAATTTTCTTTGCGGTATTGATAATAGCTCTTATGACGCGCTCTTTTACGTCCTCGATTTCGAGCCCTTTTTCATTTGCGATAGATTCTATGATATCCGCTATTTTTTCCATATTATTTTTGCTCCGTTATTTATTTTTTGGGGAATTTTTGAGTTAGAGGGGTATTATACAAGCTTTATACTTTTAAGAAGTTTAATGCGTTTTTTAAGATGTTTTTGCTATATTCACAGATTAAATTAAAGATTTCAAAGGATTAAAAATGGAGCTAAAACTCGCTAGAACGCAACTTGACGCCAAACCAAAAACGATCTCTCTTGAAAAAATCGAAGCGGCATTCGCTAAAGATCCGCAACAAATTTTCTATTTCGACAGAGAAAATAGCCACAAACAACTCATCGCTTTAGTTGAATTTTTCGAGGAAAAAGGCCTTAGCGTCTATCACCGCACCGTTCGCTACGGCCTAGACGAAAACGACTACATGTACGAAGTGCATATTTTATAAGGCGAGTTTTGAGCAAAAAGGTATTTATCCAAACGCTAGGATGCGCTATGAACGTCCGCGACAGCGAGCATATCGTCGCCGAACTAAAAGAAAAGGAAAATTACGATTTAACGGACGATATCTCCGAGGCCGACCTCATCCTCATCAACACCTGCTCGGTGCGCGAAAAGCCCGTGCATAAGCTTTTTAGCGAAGTCGGAAGCTTTGAAAAAGTAAAAAAAGCGGGCGCTAAAATCGGAGTTTGCGGCTGCACGGCAAGCCACCTGGGAAGCGAAATTTTTAAACGAGCGCCTTACGTGGATTTCGTCCTGGGCGCGCGAAACGTCAGTAAAATTTCAGCCGCCGTTAAGACGCCTAAATTTATCAGCACCGACATAAATCACGACGAGAGCGAGTACGCATTCGGCGAATTTCGCGGCTCGCCGTATAAAAGCCATATAAATATCTCGATCGGCTGCGATAAAAAATGCACCTACTGCATCGTCCCGCACACCAGAGGCGACGAGATCTCGATCCCGGCAAATTTGATCCTGCGCGAAGTAAAAAAAGCCGCCGAGGGCGGAGCGAAGGAAATTTTCTTGCTCGGGCAAAACGTAAACAACTACGGCAAGAGATTTTCAGGCGCGCACGAGAAGATCGATTTTAGCGACCTACTCGTAAAGATTAGCGAGATAGAGGGCGTCGAGCGCATACGATTTACCAGCCCACATCCGCTTCATATGGACGATAAATTTTTAGAAATCTTTAGTCAAAATCCCAAAATTTGCAAATCCATGCATATGCCGCTTCAAAGCGGAAACACCAAAGTCCTGCGCGAGATGAAGCGCGGATATACAAAAGAGTGGTTTTTAGACAGAGCAGCTAGACTGCGCGCGATGTGCCCTGAGGTTAGCATTTCGACCGACATCATCGTGGCGTTTCCGGGCGAGAGCGAAGAGGAGTTTGAGGACACGATGGACGTGCTGGAAAAAGTGCGTTTCGAGCAAATTTTTAGCTTTAAGTATTCGCCTCGTCCGATGACTAAAGCGGCGGAATTTACCAATCAAATCCCGGACGCCGTCGCAAGCGCCCGCCTAACCCGCCTACAAAGCCGCCACAACGAGATTTTAGACGAAATCGTCGCGGAGCAAAAAGGTAAAATTTTCGACGTATATTTTGAGGAGCTTCGCGCAAACGGCGGGGTCGCCGGCAGGAGCTTTAATAACTTTCTCGTTCAAGTCGCAGGCAGCGAAGAGCTGCTGGGCAAGACGCTAAAAGTGCGCGTGAACGACCCAAAGAGAATGGTGCTTTACGGTGAGCTTGTGGGCTAAATTTAAACGAAGCGTTTTTATAAATTTAGCCCCGCGCATTATCTATTTTTTTATTTGGATTATATTTTTAACCTGCAAAAAGAGCTTTTCTAAGACAAATTTGACAAACGGGCCCTGCGTCGTGCTGTTTTGGCACGGCAGGCTAGCGCTGATGAGCTTTGCCTACATGCACTGGTGGAAAAACGACCAAAATCCGCAAAGACGCGCCAAAGTCATCATAAGCGACCACAAAGACGGCGAGATCATCGCACGCGTGATTTCGTTTTTCGGTATCGGCGCCATCAGAGGCAGTAGCTCAAAAGGCGCGGTAAAGGCCCTCGCGCAAAGCTTTAGAGAGCTAAAAAGCGGCGTCGACGTCATCATCACCCCGGACGGCCCGCGCGGCCCCTATCATAGCATAGCCGACGGCGCGGTCGTCATCGCGCAAAAGCAAAATGCGCAAATACAAATTTTAAACTACGAAGCGAGTAAATTTTGGCAGCTAAAAAGCTGGGATAAAATGATAATCCCAAAGCCTTTTAGCGAGATTTCTTACACGCTCTCGCCGCCTTTTAGCGTGACGGACATGGAGCTAGAAGACGCAAGAGAGCTAATAAAAAAGGAGATGGAAAAATGAGCTCAAAGACCGTGGTTTTATCTATCGGAGCGCTTTTGGCGGCCGCTTTTATCTCGTTTATCACGCTTAGTCCGTCTTATAAAAACGCGCTTGGAGCCAAATTTTACTACGAAACGGGCGATTATGAAACCGCCTATAAACTTTCTAGCTCCGCTTATCACAAAGACGTCTACAACAAACTCGCCCACACCGTGATGGTGCAAAGCGAAATCTCGCAAAAATACGCCACCTATATCGCCCGTTCAAACGGCTATCTAGAAAATATCCAAAAAATCAGCAAATCAGGCAAAATAAGCAAAGCCAATCTGGATAAAATTCGCATGATGTGCGATATCGCCGTGAGCGACTATAAAGAGCTAAAGCCGTCGAATTTGATCGATGCGGATCTGCAAGAAGAGGCGATGCGGATAAGAGATAAATTTTTAACCTTGCAAACGGAGCTATTTTAATTATATTTAATAACATTTTAGATATGATAAAAAATCGTAAATTTTAGGAGAGAGCTTGTCACTGCGCAGTTTTTTTAGCGTCTTATATCTTAGCGTCGTTACCGAGTCCAAGAAGTGCCTATTTTACGGCGAAGCGTATAAGGGCTCAAAACTGCTAAAAACCGTAAAATCGGAGTTTGATAACGACGATACCGGCGCGGTATCGGCAAGGGCAAAAGAGTATCTAAAAAATCTGCAAAAAGAATATAAATGGGTTTATGTTTCGCTCTTTTTTGACGCCTTATCTCAAGGCGCGGTCGGTCCTAAAAATATGAGCGCTCTTGAAAAAACGGGCATAGATCCAAAGGAGCTAACTTTCATAAATCCGGCGCCAGGCTGGATATTTTACGTAAAAACGCAGGACGTAAAAAAGGCTGAAAATTTATTCGGCGATACGGACGTGAGCCTGCTTTATTCTCCTTTAGCTCTCATTCACGATAGAATTCTTAGCCAAAATTTGGTAGGCAAAAACGCGCTTTACGTCTATGCGCACCGTGAAATTTGCGCCATTTGCATCGTTCATAAAAATATCTCCAAATTCGCCGCCGTCTGCAAACTGGAAGAGTCAAGCGAAGAAACGGCATTTGATAAGGTTCGAAGCAGCGAAATAGACGATTTTATCGAGAGCGTAGATGAAGACTTTGCTAATTTTGACGGCGTAGAGAGCCTAGACGAGCTGCTAAAATTAGACGGCTCGGCAGATGAGTTTGAGGATCTAGGATATGATATAAACATGCCCGCATCCACGGACGTAGCGACCTCCGTGTCGATATTTGGCCGAGATATGAGTATGTACGGCTATATTTCGCTAGCGCTTAAGGAATTTTACACAAATCCGCTATATGAAAGCGATTTTATCGAAGACGTCGTGATTTTTGACGCTACGGAGAGGACGAGCGCTACGTTTTTACACTATTTGCAAAACGAACTTTTGGTTAAAACCGAGGTCTATCCCGTCAATACACAAAAAATAATGGCGGAACTAATGATAAAAGAGTTGAAAAATGACTAGTTATAGCTTTATAAAGCCTCAAAAAAAGCCCATTTTAAATCTTTTTAATAAAATTTGGATATTTTTGATAATCTCGGTTGTATTGATTTTTGCGGCGGTAAATTTTGCTATCGCTTTTAAAAATCAGACGTTACGAAACGAAACGCAAATGCTAAAGCAAAATATAGAGCAAACAAAACAGCGCATCAATCAAGCAGACGAATTAGCCGAGCTTTTAAAGCAAAGGCGAGACGTTGCGGCTCAGATAGCCTCGTCAAACGCGCTTTTAAAGCAAAGCGTGCGAAATCTACTAGACTTAGTTCCTCAAAGTATAACTTTAGAAGAAATTTCTATGGACGAAAATTCGCTCGTCGTAAAAGGAACTACGCCTAGCCGAGATGTTTTTAATATGCTGCTGGCTACGCCGCTAAAATCGATTTTTAGCACGTCAAACACCTCTTTTTACCAGCTGCCTAACGGCTGGTTAAATTTCATCAGTACAAACAAAACCGATAACTACGAGGATCAAAATGAGCAAAGATAGAAGTTTGCAAAATATAGATGTTACTAAACTACTCATATATATACTCGTCTTTATTAGCGCTTGCCTCATTATGATTTTTGGTTTTTTGGTTCCGAATATCCAAGAATACAAGCGGATAAAATACGATAACCGAGTACAAAGTACCGCCTCAACGCAGATAAATCAGGTTTATAACGGTAAGCAAGAGGCGCTAGACAAACTAAAATCGGATAACAAAGCGGCGCTGGATGCTTTTGAAAATAAATTTGATGAAGGTAAATTCGTAACATTCGTATCGCAGTATCTAGACTCGGTAGTGTCTAAAAATAGCAATATATCTCAAAGCGAGCCGTTTTTGATAAACGAGCTAAAGATAACCGCGACGATAAAAACTCCGTCCAGACTTTACGACTTTATAGACGCATTACGGAGCTATGAAAACGTCGTCAAAATCGACTTTCCTATCGAAATGCAAAAAGACGGCGACAAGATAAGCGCAGCATTTAACGTCAAAATCTACGGCTTAAGATAAATCAAACCCGACTTTATTATTTCTCGCTAAAATCTCTTTAAAATATTTAGAGCAAGGATAAAAAATGATTAAATTTAATAATGCCGCCATCGCCTCGGCGACTGCGATTTTAAGGGATTATCTTAACGGAACGGCAAATTTTTTAGCCTCTAGAAAAGCTGCAAAATCGGAGCTAACGAAACTCACGCCGGCAGATTTTAAAAACGTGCGCGCAAATTTGCTAAATTTAGGCTTTAAGAGCGAGTTTATCGACGAAAATGCCGCCGAGCTATCAGAAATCCTGCGCGGTATCCTAACTGCCGAGCGCCCGCAGCTGCCAAAAGACCACCCCGTAGCTACCTACATCAGCGAAAACGACGCCGCGCGCGAGCTAATCGCAAAGGCAAAAGAGCTGTTAAAAAAGAAATTTATCAAAAACGAGTGGCTTGAAATTTACGACAAACTGGGCAGCTTTAACAGGACGCACTTTGCCAGAAAACAGCACCAACTCTACTCGATGCTCGAAAACAAGGGCTTTGATCGCCCGTCGCGCTTTATGTGGAGCTTTGATAACAAGGTTCGCGACGGTATCGCCGCAGCGCGCGAGCTGCTAGAGGAAGGCAAGGCGGATGAGTTTATCGCGGCTCAGCACGAGATCTACGAAAATCTGCTCGACCTGCTCGCACGCGAGGAGGCGGCGCTCTATCCGACGTCGCTGGAGATGATCAGCGAAGATGAGTTTCGCGCGATGAGACGCGGCGATGACGAGATCGGGTATTTTCTCATCGAAAAGCCGAGCGAATTTTATCCGTTAAATTTAGACTCCGGCGGCGACTCGAAGTCAAATTTAAAGGACGTAAATTTGCAAAGCGAGCTGAATTTAAGCGCGGCAAATTTACAAAACAGCAACTTAAACGAAGCGGTTTTAAATCCGAATTTCCTAAAAGAGCTGTCAAATTTGATGGGTAAATACGGACTAAATCCAAACGCTAGCAGCGATAAAAATGCCGTTTTTGATGTCGCCACGGGCAAGCTCACGCTGGAGCAAATTAACCTCATTTATAGACACATGCCAGTCGACCTCTCCTTCGTCGACGAAAACGAGATCGTGAAATTTTACACCGACACCAAGCACCGCGTATTTCCGCGAAGTGCCGGCGTCATCGGGCGCGACGTGAAAAACTGCCACCCGCGCGAAAGCGTAGCTAGCGTGCTGGAGATCATCGACGCCTTTCGCAAGGGCGAGCGTGACGAGATCGACTTTTGGCTGGAGCTTCACGGCAAATTTATCTACATCTACTACGCCGCCGTGCGCGACGAAAACGGCATATTTAAGGGGGTGCTAGAGATGATGCAAGACGTCACGCGCATCCGCAGCCTAGAGGGCAAACGCACGCTGGTGACGTGGGACGATCTAAAGAAAAAGTACGGGGAGTAGTAAGGCGTCGCTTCGAGATTTTCGTCTATTTAATTTTGCAACCCCCTCACGTAAAACGTCGATCGTTTTAGTCCGTATTAAAATAGCTTAGGCAGGTTAAAGGCGCCTTACCGTCGACCGATATCTGCCGCTCTTTGCTTAAAAATCGCTGCGCGAACCTTCTTTTTTCTCGCGTCCGAGGCGAATTTTGCGTCGCTTTTTATCGTTTGCGGCTAGCGCATTGCCCGCAAAAAGCCGCAACAAACTCGGCGAAAGTTAAATTTAACCTGATTTCGTATGCTTAAATTTGCGCTTTAGAGATTACGTTTAGGGCGATAAATTTAAAGATTTCGGACGCGGCGTTTTTGGTTCTCTAGAAAAGGGCTTTGCGCTTGAGCCGCGATGCGACGCCGGCAGTTTTACGCTCAAATTCGCCCCGTATATTAAACCCGCTACGACGGACGAATTTAAAAATAGCGTAAATTTAACGCGCTAAAAATGAAACGCCTCTGTCAAATCGTGCCTAAAATGTTGCTTGAGCTAGCGAAATTAAAACATTAGCTTTTTGCGGCAAACCGTCTAGCTGCGCTTAACCACGTACCGCCGTGCGCGCTTTTAGTCACGAAAAACAACTCTAAATATCGCCCATGCCGCCGCCAAATCGCGCCAAGACGTCACATTCGGCGCGCCAGAGCAGACCGACTCGGTAAAAACCGCGCTAGGAATTTTGCTTTGGCGACGAGAGCCATGCGAAAAGATGCGGCATATTCTCACCGCTTGCATTATTTGCAGATATTTTCAAAATAGCCGTAATTTCGAGCCCTTGAAAAATAGGCGTCAGCTCGTTTAGTATCGGCTCGAAACGAAATTGCGCCGTCTTTTTTCGCAGCTCTATCGCAAATAGCAAGCTAAGCAAATACGCAAGAAAGCTCGCTAAATAGCGCAAGATCCGCGCCCTCGGCAAATAAAAATCCGCGGTTTATCGGCGGGATGGCAAGCCGTCTGCACGCTTCTTTAAATTTCTTGTCCATCGCGGCTTTGACATAAGGCGTCGTGAGGATAAATTTTTCGCCAGCCCCGACGGCTACCTTGCCGCCTAGCACGCAGTCAGTGCCGTTTTCTAGGCAGCGAGCACATTCGTTTCGCTGTGCGGCGCTTAGTACGAGTCCTAGCCGCTTGCAGGCAAGATCTGCGCCGCGAATCTCGTTTGCGCCTCGTTTTACGAGATAAATTTTAGGTGCGGGATTAGAAATTTCGGGAGTTAAGCTTAACGCATCGGTCGCCAAAAACTCAAAGCTCTTTTTTACGCCACTAAAGTACTCGTTTAAAAACGGCTCGCTAAATTTTGTACGAACGCGACCGCGCTTAAACTGCTCCGTTAAATTCGTCTCGTCGGTGAAGTATTTTAGGTTTCGCTTACGCAAAAACCGCTCCAGCTCGCACTTTCGCACGCCTAAAAGCGGACGAGCGATCATATAGTCCTCGCGAGTCTCAAGCTCTTGCATGCCAAGCAGCTCGCTAAGCCCTGCGCCGCGCCCAAGCTGCATCAAAAACCACTCGAATTTATCATCAAACTGATGCGCTAAGATCAAATTTTCATATCCCTGCTCACGGCAAATTTGGCCGAAAAACTCATATCTGACCGCGCGCGCCTCGTGCTCGAAATTTGACTCGCCCAGCTGCACGCTTTTTACGTAGATTTGTTTGTTAAATTTAGCCGCCAGATCTCGTGCCGAGGCGACCTCGTCCTTGCTCTGCGCGCGGACGTTATAGTCCACGATCGCAAGGTCAAATTTCACGCCCGCCTCGTCCAGAATGTAAAAAAGCGCCGTGCTATCGACGCCGTGCGAAAATGCAAGCAGATTTCGCCCCGATTTTAGCTTATGCAAAACGGGCGCGTTTAGCATCCTACGCCTTTGCCGTGATCTTGCCTAGCGCTTGGCTGCCCGCTACCTGCGTGATCTCGCACCAGTAGCGACCGCCGGTTTCTAGCTGCTCCACGTCGCTTTCGTTGATCAAAATTTCGCCGTCGATGTCCTTATCCCACAGCGCCTTTTTCGCGGCGTAAAACATCTCGCCCTCGCTGCTTTCGCCCTCTAGCGAAACGATAAATTTCTTGCCCAGCTCCTGCGCGAAGCTTGCCTCGATCGCAGCTCGAGTGATCTTTTCTATTTTACTTAGGCGCTTTGAGATGATTTTGGCGGGCACCTGCTCCATCTCGTACGAGAGCGTGTCCTCCTCTTTCGAATATGCAAACGCCGAAACGCGGTCAAATTTAAACTCCTGCAAAAACGCGCAAAGCTCGTCAAATTCGGCTTCGCCCTCGCCCGGGTGTCCGACGATGACGCCTGTTCGTAAAAACGCATCAGGCGCGCTTTTCATCAAATTTAAAAGCTCTTTGATCCGCGCCGCGCCGCTTCCGCGCCTCATGATTTTTAGCATTTTCTCGCTTGAGTGTTGGATCGGCATGTCAAAGTAGTTCGCAAACACGGGCGAGGCAATGATGCGCTCAATTAGCGCGTTTGAGGTCGTGCTAGGATAGAGATAGAGTATGCGCGCGGTTTTGACGCCCTCGATCTTCTCGACCGCGTCGATGAGAGAGATGAGCCCGTCACTAACTGCGTGATCGCGCATATACGAGCTGCTGTCCTGCGAGAGGAAGCTAAAGTCGTAGTAGCCTTTTTTTACGAGCTTTTGCACCTCGTCTACGATGTTTTCGAGCGAGCGGGATTTTAGCTTGCCCTTAAAGGTCGGGATCGCGCAGAAGCTGCATTTTTGATTACAGCCTTCTGAAATTTTGATGTATGCATGGTAGTTTGAGCCCGTTATCACGCGCTCTTCGCTTGCTTGCAGGTAGGTATCCGGGCTAAATAAATTTTGCTTTTTTAGGATGATTTCATCGATCTTGTCGTAGTCTCCAACGCCGGTAAAAAGATCGACCTCCGGTAGCTCCTTCATCAGCTCCTCGCGGTAGCGCTGCATGAGGCAGCCCGTGACCACGAGCAAAGAGCCTTTTTTACGCGCTTCGTGCATATCAAGGATCGCGCGGATACTCTCTTCTTTCGCCGAGTTGATAAAGCCGCAGGTATTTACGATGATGACGTCGGCAGAGGCGACATCTGACGTGATCTCGTAGTTTGAGAGGCGTCCGAGCATGATCTCGGAGTCCACAAGATTTTTGTTACAGCCTAATGATACTAAGTGAAGTTTGCCCATCTTATACCCACAGATTGTCGATCAGACGCGTTTTGCCCACGTACGCGGCGACTAAGATAATGGTGTTGTTTGGCTCTATTAGCGAGATTTCGTTTAAATTTCTATCCGCGATCGCGACGTAGTCGACGTTTAGCGGTTCTAGGGTTTGTAGCATCTCGCCTTTTATCGTTTGTGCGTTTAGTTCGCCTGCCGCGATCAAATTTGAGGCTTTTTTAAGCGAATGCGAAAGCTTAAGCGCCTCTAGCTTTTGCCCCTCGTCTAGGTAGGCGTTTCGCGAGCTAAGCGCCAGTCCGTCTCGCGCGCGAATGATCTCGCAAGGCACGATCTCTAAATTTAAAAAACAGGTCTTGACGAAATTACGCACGATGAGTAGCTGCTGTGCGTCCTTTTTGCCCATATAGACGCGCTTTGCGTTTGTTAGATTAAAGAGCTTGTTTAGCACGCAAAGCACGCCGTCAAAGTGCCCGGGGCGAGTCTTGCCCTCGAGTACGCTTGCTAAATTTTCAGGCGCGCTGATTAGCGGCTCGGTATCAAAATATAGCTCCCTAGCCTCAGGCACAAACATCGCATGTACGCCCAGCTCCTCGCAAATTTTAGCATCGTTTTGTTCGTTTTTCGGATAATCTTCAAAGTCCTCGCCGGCTAAAAACTGCGCCGGGTTTACGAAGGTCGAAACGATCGCGGTTTTATTTTCCGCCACGCACTTTTCTATGAGGCTAGCGTGTCCGTCGTGAAGCGCGCCCATAGTGGGTACGAAGCCGATATTTTCGGGATTTGCCGCGACGAAATCTCGCAGCTGTTCTACTGTTCTTAAAATTTGCATTTTCTCTTCTTTAAAATTATAGAAATATAAGACTAAAGATTATATCAAAAAAAACTAAAGGTATAAATTAAGTCTAAGCAGCAGTCTGTTTAGCGAGTATTAATCAATAAATAATAAAATTCTTCTCACGAGCTTTAGCTCCAAAATAACAAAAAAGGAACAAAAATGGCTACTCAAGAGATAAATTTGGAGTCTTTAAAAAAAGATATCGACTCTTTAAAAACAGACTTAAAAGACATTGTAAAGTCCATTAAAGACGCAGGTACACAACGCGCAGAATCTGCTAAAGACAAAATCCTAGATCAACTAAATAGCGACGAAATTAAAAAATATATAGACGATCTAAGACTAAAAGGTAAAGACGGTATAGAAAACGTAAACGACGCAATAAAGCAAGACCCGATAAAAAGCATTGCTATCGCTGCAGGCGTTGGATTTTTAGCCGCTTGGTTGCTAAAAAAATAATGGCCGGCATATCTGAATTTATAGTTTCGGTAGTAGAGCTCGTAGACGCTCAAGCCGACGACATCAGGTGCTCTTTTTTAAGGAGCGCCAATTCGGTTTTATTGAATACGATAACTAGCGTAATCTGCATTATAGGTTTGGTATTTTTCTTACTGGGGCTACACACGCTCCTTGAAAAAACTATTGGGGAAATTTGGGCGTATTTTTCCTGCTCTGCTGTAGCTTTTTTATCTTCAATTATCGTATACAAGGTATTCCGTGCAAAGTGATATAACAAAAGAAAAGCTAAGAACAGTGGTATCGATGCTAGAGAACAAAAACACAGATAAAAAAAAGCTAAAACTCGAAGAGGCTAAACTAAATTTATTACTAAATGACCCACTACCAAACTTTTCAACAGAGCTTAGCCTAATCAATAGAGGCAATATTAAGCAAGCCTTGATATCCATAATAGATAAACATTTCATAATACCTACCCTAAATAAAATTTTATAAACAACCTTAATCCAAATATGTTATAATCACGCCAAAAAGCACAAAAAAGGTCTTAAAATTTGGATAATTACGAATACACGGAACTTCTAAAAACCCTAAACACGAAAGTAGAAAATATCGCGGGCGTCGTAAAGCCCGAGAGTATCAAAGCTCGCCTAAAAGAGATCGAGGAGCTAGAAAACGATCAAAATTTCTGGCAAGATATCGCAAAAGCGGGCGCCATCGGCAAGGAAAAAACGAAAATTTCAAATATCTTAAATAGCTTCCTAAACGCTAAAAGCGCCGTAGACGATGCAAAGGAACTATATGAGCTGGCAAACTCTGAAAACGACGAAGAGACGATAAATTCGCTCTTTGCCGAGGCTGGCGAGCTTGAGGATAAGATAGTAAATTTAGAGATTTCTATGCTGCTTAGCGGCGAGGACGACGGCAAAAACGCCATCGTCACCATACATCCGGGAGCGGGCGGCACGGAGAGTAACGACTGGGCGAGCATGCTATACCGCATGTATCTGCGCTTTTGCGAGCGCGAAGGCTTTAAGGTCGAAACCCTGGACTTCCAAGAGGGCGAAGAAGCGGGGCTAAAAGACGTGAGTTTTATCGTTAAAGGCGTAAATGCCTACGGCTATCTAAAGGCCGAAAACGGTATCCACCGCTTAGTACGAACCAGCCCGTTTGATAGCGCGGGTCGCAGGCATACGAGCTTTACTAGCGTGATGGTAAGCCCGGAGATCGACGACGACATCGAGATAGAAATCGACGAAAAAGATCTAAAAATCGACACCTACCGCGCGGGCGGAGCGGGCGGTCAGCACGTAAACAAAACCGAGTCCGCCGTGCGTATCACTCACGCGCCCACCGGCATCGTCGTGCAGTGTCAAAACGACCGTAGCCAGCACAAAAACAAGGCTACAGCGATGAAAATGCTAAAATCGCGCCTATATGAGCTAGAGCTAATGAAACAGCAAGAGGCCGCCGGCAGTATCGAAAAAAGCGAGATCGGCTGGGGTCACCAGATCCGCTCATACGTACTTTTCCCGTATCAGCAGGTTAAAGACAACCGCAGCGGCGAGGCATACAGCCAAACCGACGCGATACTAGACGGCGACATAAAAAAGCTCATCGAGGGCGTTTTGGTAAGTCAAAAAAGCATAAACTAGAAAGGATAAATATGGAAATTTCAGCTCTTTTAAACCAACTAGGCTATAACGAAAACGACGCGACCGCCGCGCAGGTTAAGCGCATCCTAAACAACTGCGACGGGTTAAATTTAAGCAGCATTATCACGCTAAACGACCACCTAAAGCCGCTTGGCGGCTTTGTAGCGATGAGCGGCAGCGAGGACGTGTTTAAGATAAAAAACGCGAGCAAAACGCCGGGCGCGCTAAACGTGATCGAAAACTGGGCTGAAAAAAATAAGATAAACATAAAAAAAGTAAATGAAACTACTCACTACATACTAGGAAAAAATATATGAAAAACTACGATATCATCGTCATAGGCTTTGGCAAAGCAGGCAAAACTCTCGCCGTAAAAGCCGCAAATTTAGGCAAAAAGGTTGCCGTGATCGAAAAATCGGCGCAGATGTACGGCGGAACGTGCATAAACGTCGGCTGCATCCCGACAAAAAAGCTAGTAAATTTAAGCAAAGAAGCGCAATACGTAAATAACAACGTCGCGGGCGAATACTTCACGCTAAGTATCGAGAAAAAAGATGCTCTCGTCTCCGCGCTTAGAGCTAAAAATTTCGCTATGCTCGACGGCAACGCAAACATCGACGTGATAAACGGCGCGGCTAAATTTATAGATAAAAATAGCATCGAAGTCGCGGCGGCAGACGGCTCAAAAAGCGTACTTACCGCGCCTACTATCGTTATAAACACGGGTTCGGTTAACGAAAAACCAAGCTTTGAGGTTAACTCAAATTCTGCTTACGACAGCACGGAGATTTTAAACCTAAAAACGCTTCCAAAGCACCTAGTAGTCGTTGGCGGCGGATACATCGGGCTTGAGTTTGCCTCGATGTTTGCCGAGTTTGGCTCAAAAGTCACTATCGTAGCTCGCTCGGGCGTGCTAAAAAACGAGGACGAGGACGTAAAGCAGAGCGTAAAATCGCTACTACAAACGCAAGGAATCGAAATTTTAGAGGGTTGCGAAGTTAAAAATTTAAAAGATTGCGCGCTAATTTTTACCCAAAACGGCGAGACGAAATGCCTTGAAGCGGACGCGTTTTTGCTAGCGACCGGACGAGTAGCGGCGAGTGCGGAGCTAAATTTAAGCGCGGCGGGCGTACAAACGGACGCCAAAGGAAACGTGCTCGTAAACGAGTTTTTGCAAACCGCCCAGCCGCATATCTACGCGGTAGGCGACGTTCGCGGCGGCGAGCTTTTCACATACACGAGTTTAGATGATTTTCGCATCGTCTTTGACAAGCTTTTTGGTGCGGGCAAACGTAGCACGCTAAACCGCTCGCCTCACGCCAGCACGCTTTTTACCGAGACTCCGCTAGCTAGTATAGGGCTAAGCGAGAAACGAGCGGCGGCTCAAAATTTAGACTTTAAAGTCCTAAAACTCCCGCTAGCAGCAGTCCCCAGCGCAAAGGTAGTCGGCAACGAAACGGGATTTTTAAAAGCGATCGTGGATGCAAAAAGCGGCAAAATTTTAGGCGCGGCGTTTCACTGCGTTTACGCAAACGAGCTTATCAACGAGATTGCCGTCGCAATGGCCCTTGGCGCGGGTGCTGATTTTTTCAAAAATCAGATTTTCACCCATCCTAGCATCAGCGAAGCATTAAATGATTTGTTTGGACAATTTCAATAAATACAAAGGATAGAAAATGAAAAATTTACTTCTTGCCTTTATCGGGCTTTTGCTCGTGGGATGCGCAGCCTCAAGCGGCGGCGGAGCAGCGAGCGATAACGCTGATTACGACTTTAACAAACGAGCGATCGATATACTAAAGCCAAAATGCGAAAAGGGTAACTACTCGGCTTGCAACGATCTAGCCATCAGCTATCAAAATCTAAAAGACCATAAAACGGCGCAAAAATACTACGATAACGCATGCCAAAACAACTATCAGCTAGCTTGCACCAACCTAGCCAATATGTATCAATCAGGCCTTGGAGTAGACAGGGATAAAAATAAAGCTTTGGAGATTTTTAACGCCTCTTGCACGAACGGAGGGGCGATATCTTGCTACTATTTAGGCGACTTTTACCGCTCCGGCGACGAGGGCAAAGAGCCTGACTACGTCGCTGCCATGAGCGCATACGAAAGAGGCTGCAAGCTAGGAGACATCCCGTCATGCACGAACACCGGAGTACTATACGAAAACGGCCTAGGCGTAGCGCAGGACGAGTCAAAAGCCAGAAACATCTACCGCTCGGCGTGCTTTAGCGGAGATTCGTCCGCATGCGATAATCTAAAAAGAATGGGTAGAAAACGCTAAATTTAACATCTTTTAGTTCGGCATTAAATTTACTACGGCGAGTCAAATTCGGCTCGCCTTTTTTAAATTTAACGGCTGTAAATTTTAGCTCAAATTTACCCCCCCACTAAAAATTTGTCTCCAAAAACCCGCATCTTGAAAATGCAAATTTAAAACTATCCGTTAAATTTGACGCCGCGCGCTCATAAATTTAACTCCGCAAATTTATCTTTGCGATATGCGGTAAATTTTACTCGCTTAGCTAAAGCTGCGTAAATTTCAGCGTATTAAAACAACAATCCTTTGCCGCAAATAGCAAAAATAAACAACGCTAAATTTGAGTAAATTTGATAAAAGATATAAAAAATGGGGCTTAGATTTAAGCCCCAAAAAAGCGCGAGTTTAGAGTAAAATTAAAATTTATAAGAGACGTTAACCTTAAAGTTTCTGCCCGGCTCCCAGTCGATCGCGTTCGCATCGCCCGTATATTCGGCTATTCTTTGAGACTGCGAGACGTAGGCTTTGTTAAATACGTTATAAACGCCGGCGTTTATCTCAAGCCCCTTAAATTTACCGCTGCTTGGCGCATAAGTGAGATAGACGTCGCTCACGGCGTAGCTCGGGATATGCACGGCCGCGTCGTTGCCGGCACTCGTCGTGTCTTTCGAGGCAAAATAAATAAGATTATAACCCACAAGCGTGTCGATAGCGTTTATCGAATACTCGGCGTTAAAGGTGTATTTGTCGCCTTGGTCGCGGTAGCCGATGATATTTGACGTATAGTAGCCGCCGCTGCCGTTTCTCACGCGGTCTTTATATCTTACTTTTTGATGAGTATAGCTAGCGCCTAAGCTTAGCGCATCGAGATTCAACCTCGCCAAAAGCTCGACGCCGTCGATATCCGCGCCGCCTGCGTTGATCCTATAAAGCACCGGATTTATACGCCCGCCTGCTGCGTTGTTATCTACGATTAGGTTTTTGTATTTGGTTTTAAAGTATTTAGCTACGAAGCTAACGTGTCCCGTTTCGCTAAACTCGCCCTTGTAGCGTCCGCCGATCTCGTAGCTATCGCCCGTAGTGGCCTTTAGATCAGGGTTTGCTCTGTATCCTAGCACCGTACCCCTACTAGCGCCGCTAGCTAGCATAGACTCCATAACGTCAGGTCCTCTAAACACTTTAGCGTAGCTGGCAAATACGCCAAGCCCTTTCATAAACTCGTAATCAAGCGCGAGAGCGGGCGTAAATTCGTCAAATTTGTATTTGTATCCGCCGATATTTGCGCCCGTGCCGTTATATGTCTTTAGCTCGTGGCGCTCGTATCTGATGCCAGGAGTCACGGTAAGTCCTGCAAATTTGATCGCGTCCTCTAAGTAAAACGAGTAGTTGTTTACTTTTTCGGGACGGTTGTTTTGCGGTTTATTAAAGTTCTCGCTGTGGTAGTACTCCGCGCCGTATCTTAGCGTCTGCGTCACGTCGCCCGTCTCTATCGCGGTTTTTGCTTTCGCGCTTAGGCCTCTAGTTTTTACGCCCCATTTGCTACCGTCGACTCTCTGATGCTTCGTATGATACGCCGTTACGTCTAGATTTAGCAGTTCGCTCGGCGTAAATTCGTACTTTAACGTCGTCGTATCGCGCTCGTATTTACGGTCGGCATCGGCGCTATGCCAGCTGCCAAATTCTGCTCTTAAAGGATAAAGTCCCTTGTATTGGTTGTGTTCGTGAGAGAGCGATATCCTGTGCGCGTCTAAAAAGCTATATCCGAGCTTAAAAAGATAGCTAAGATCGTTGCCGTCGCCGCCGATTTTCTTACCGTTGCCGCTCTTGCCGTAGTCGTAGCCTTTGTGATTTATCGCGGCTAAAAAGTCAAGCCCCTCGACGGGCGCGGTAAATACCGTGAGCCCTTGCGAAAATTCATCGTTGTTTGAGGCGTAGCCCGTTTTGATTTTAGCGCCGATAATTTCGCCGTCATCTAGCAGGTCTCTAGCGTCCACCGTCCTAAAGGCTACCGAACCGCCCAGAGCTCCGGCGCCGTTTACTACAGAGCGCGAGCCAACCTCAACGTCGATGGCTTTAATCAGATCAGGGTCGATTAGTAGGTCTGCGTTGTGGTGAAAGGTATTTCCGTTTTGTTTCGCGCCGTCGATCGTGATGTTTAGACCGCGGTCGCTCACGCCTCTCATGTAGATTTTTTGGTTCATGCCGTTCGTACCGCCCACGTAAACGCCCGGGATATCGCGCATAACGTCTTTTAGTATGCCTGCGTTTCTCGTGCTTATTTTTACGTCGTCTACGCCGTAGCCGCCGCTAGTGCTGCTTACCTCTACGCCGCTTAGCGTTACGTTCTCGGCGGCATTTGCGCCGATGGCTAGAGCCGCTACGAAAGAAATTTTCGCAACATTGTTAAAATTCATTTTTTCTCCTCTTTAAATTTATTAAATTTTGCGCCGATTTAGAAGAATATTTAAATTTTGTTTTCTTTAATCCGCTCAGATTTTGAAAACGAATATTACAATTCTAAGACTAAATTTTAGATAAATTTATTTTAGAATATTACTTGCTTATTTGTTATTGACAATAAATACCATAATCTGATATAATTGCGCGCAAATTTTTATAAAAGGTAATAAATGGAATTTCTCAAACACAACGTCGATTACGTTATCATCGGTATTTTAGGACTTATGAGCTTTGTCGTAGTATGGCTCACGATAGAGCGCTTAATCTTTTACGCAAACGTTAAATTTGAAAACTACAAGAATCAAGACGACTTTGAAGAGAGCGTAACCAGAAATTTAACAACACTTTATATCGTTTATTCAAATGCGCCGTATATCGGGCTTTTGGGTACGGTTGCGGGCATCATGGTAACCTTTTACGACATGGGTATGAGCGGCGGCATCGATACTAAAAGCATCATGGTCGGCCTGTCTCTCGCGCTAAAAGCAACCGCTCTAGGCCTCATCGTCGCGATACCGACGCTAATGATCTACAACGCGTTTATGAGAAAAGTGGACGTACTCGTAAACCGCTACAAGGCTTCACGTGAGAATGCCTAAAAAAGAGGGATTAAACGTAATCCCGCTCATAGATATTATGCTAGTTTTACTAGCTATCGTGCTTAGCATCTCTACCTTTATCGCTCAGGGCAATATCAAAATCGACCTGCCAAACAGCGAGAGTGCGGAAAAAAAGCAAGACGAAAAAGACAAAATCGCCGTTTTAATTAATAAAGATAATGAATTTTTTATAGGCGAAGAGAAAATCGACGAGGAAAATTTAAAAGAAAAGCTAAACGAGATAAAAAACGAAACATTAATAGAACTCAAAAGCGATAAAGAGAGCAAATTCGACTCGTTTATCAAGGTTATCGACATACTAAAAGAAAAAAATCATGAAAACTTCGCTATCACGACAACAACTGAATAGACGCGCCAGCTTTACGGGGCTTGGCGTCTCTATCCTGTTACACTCCGTTCTTATCGGCTCTTTTATCAAATTTTACGACGAGCTAAAGCCGATGCCGGAAGAAAAAAGCGTCAAGATAGCGCTAAATACCTTTACGCCGCCAGCAGCGCCGCTTCCGCCGGCACCAACTCCGCCTGCCCCGCCGCCTCCGGCACCGCCTGCGCCTCCTCCGCCTGAACCGGTCGTCACTCCGCCGGAACCGCCAAAACCGGTCGAGCCGCCTAAGCCGATAGAAAAGCCAAAACCAGTGGAGAAACCAAAACCGATAGAAAAGCCTGTGGAAAAACCGAAGCCAAAGCCTAAACCTACGCCAAAGCCGGTCAAAAAGCCTGAGCCTGAGCCGCAAGTAGTGCAAGCGCCTCCGACTCCCGCACCGCCTACTCCTACGCCGCCGGCGCCGCAGCCAAGTAGCGCTCCAAGCTCGAACGTAAAATCAAATTTACCGCCTAGCGGAGCGGAAACGGTCGGAGAGATTAATTTTTCAGATCCTTCTGCAAGTAGTAATTTTAATAGGGATAAGTACCAAAAGGCTATTAAAAAGCATCTTAGGTATCCAAAGCGAGCTCAAAAAATGCGCCATCAAGGCATAGCTCATATCAGGTTTTTGTTTAAAAAAGATGGAACTGTTAGCGACATAAAAATCGTAAAAAGTTCAGGCTTTGATACATTAGACGAGGCTGCAATAGACACCATAAAAAGAGCAGCTCCAGATTTTGAAAAGCTAGATAGAGATTATATCATGACAATTCCTATTGGCTTTACACTGAATTAGCTGTAAAATTTAAGTCATTTGATGCGGATTAATTTACTCCATTAATTTATGACAATAAGCTCACACTAGACGAGGCTGCAGTCGAGCTCATAAACCGCGCCGCGCCGGACTTTCCGACGCTTGATCGCGACTATGTCATCAAAATCCCCGTTAAATACAATATCACGTAAATTTAAGCCGTTTTGCGGCTTAAATTTTATCTTTTGATTTTACAAATTTGATGCAATAAATCAAAAAATCAGCCGTTTTGTTTATAAATAAACGCCGCTAAAATCGGCCGTAATCAAATCAAATCTGATGTCGTAGCAAGAATCAAAATTTGCCAAATTTATGCCGAATTTAGCCAACGCCGATAGGTCAAATTTATACCGAGCTATCTCGCTAAATTTTATTTAAACGCCCTTTTATACGAGTTCTCTATTAGCTCGGAGCATCCTAGTTCGCTCATAGCGGCTTGCGCGAAATTTGGATTTCGCAGCAGCTCTATGCCGTAGGCCACCGCATCGCAAACGCCGCCTAGCAGTAGCGCCTCGCCCTCGGACGCCTTTGTTATGAGTCTGGCCGCGATCACCGGGATGCCGACTGCTTGCTTTACGACCTTGGCGTAGTCCGCTTGATAAAGCGGCGTAAACGTCGGCGCGCTATCCGTGCGCTCAAAAAGTCCGCACGCCCATACGTGGATAAACGCCGCGCGAGGGAGCTCAAGCTCTCTTGCTAGCCGCACGCTATCCTCTAGGCTCCAGTCGCCTTTTACGCAGCTTTGTGCACTTATTCGCATGCTGGCGAAGATTTGTGCCGCGGCTTTTATCTCGCTTAAAATTTCTTTTAAAAATCTCACGCGATTTTCAAAACTCCCACCGTATTCGTCGTCTCGCAGGTTAATCCCAGACGATAGAAATTCGCTGATAAGATAACCGTGCGCGGCGTGGATCTAGGTCGCGGCGTATCCTGCGCGCTGGGCTCTGATTGCTGCTTGAACGAAGCTTTGCTTGACCGAGACGATGTCGTCCGCGCTCATTTGTTTCGGCGTTTTGTAGCTCTCGCTAAATTTTACCGCACTAGGCGCGATCAGATCATCGCACTCGCTTTTTCTGCCGGCATGCGCGAGCCAGACAGCCTAGCGGCGCCCTGTTTGACGCACTCCTTGACGAGTCCGGCGTGCGCCTCTAGCTGCTCGTCGTTCCACTGCCCCGGATCGCGGCCCCTTATCCCGCCTCTAGGCTAGGCCGCCGTAGCCCAGGCGATGATGAGCCAGGCGTCTATAGCGCCCGTACATCGTAGTGCAGGCGACGGAAGCGCCTATGGGACGGAAAATTAATTTACGCCCTGATTTGTAAAATTTTACGTGTTTTGAAGGATTAAATTTTTGCGTTTTTAGGCAAATATTTGCCAAATTAGCTGCGCAAAAGGCAGGCTCCGTATAGTCGGGCGAAAATTTAGTTTGCCGTCGTCGCTTGAAATTTTAAGCGCGACTTTCGCTACGAACATAAAAATTTCCTCTAAAACGAAATTCGGGCTTAAATTTTGCCGTACTATAAAATTTGACCCGAAATTTTAAAGGATTGCAGATTGATATTTATAGCCGACGCAGCAAAAATCCCCAACTCCGCCAAACTACGGAGTAGCCGAAATTTACGCACCCAAACGACTACGCCAAGTCCTTTAAATCCGTCCCGTAAGCGTCTTTTAAGCGCTTAACGTCTAGCTCGCGGTTTAGATTTACGAGGCGAAATTTGACCGCCTCCCACCACTCTTTGCCGTCGTATTCGCGTCGCACGAGCACCATATCGTCTAGCTCCACGCGCAGATCAAGCGGCACCTCATACAGTCCCCAGTCGTTATCGTAATCAGTCGCTTCGGCTAGCTGCTTAAATTTCGCTAGATCAATAAAGCCGTCCGCGCTGCCTACGGCTCTAACGTCGCTCCAAATTTTACCGTTTTGCGCCAAAACCGGCTCCAACTCGGCAAATAAATTCACCAGCTCGTAATCGCTTGATTTATGTCGTTTTTCTAAATGCATTTTAATTCCTTTAATGCAAAGCGCCTGAGGTCGCTTAAATTTACGCGTGATGTCATACGGCGCGGCGAATAAATTTAAAAACCGCGCGATTTAAATTCGGATTATGAATTCGGCGGCGTTTTAGCCTTTTGCCGTCAAATTTAAACTTTTAGTAGACGTATGGCGTCCGCCAAAACTAGGTCGCGCAGCGCTTATTTTTATTTACGGCGCGCTAAAATCGTCGCGGTAATCGCCCAAAAGCTCAAAATATCATCTCTGATAGATTGCGAGGACTCGGTTAAAAGCAGCTCCCGCAAAAAGGCGGGTCTATAGCGGCGTTTTGCTGTTTCTTTACAAATTTATTTATCAGGCGCGCGATACTAGTCCAAAGTCCGCACGCCGCGTCGCCCGGCTACGGCTTTTACCGCATCGCAAGGCAAAATGCGCCGCTATAAACAAAATCCGCTATACCTAGCCTAGCCGTCGCGCACGATCGCCCTTTGCGCCGCTTACTCGGCCTTGCTCGCATCCCACGCAAGGATCGTCTTACCATCGGCATCGGTCGCCACGTCGCCCATGCCCATGATGTTGTAGCCGCAGTCGACGTAGTGTACCTCGCCGGTTACGCCGCTAGCAAGGTCACTAAGCAGGTACATCGCGCTTTTGCCGACGTCTTGCGTCGTGACGTTGCGCTTGAGAGGCGCATTGATCTCGTTGTAGCGTAAAATCATCCTAAAGTCACCGATACCGCTTGCGGCAAGCGTCTTGATAGGGCCCGCGCTGATAGCGTTTACGCGGATGCCGCGCGCGCCAAGATCGTGAGCGAGATAGCGCACGGAGCTTTCAAGAGCCGCTTTTGCGACGCCCATAACGTTGTAGTGAGGCACGAATTTCGGCCCTCCGAGGTAGGTTAGCGTGAGCACGGAGCCGCCCTCTTTTAGCACCGGCAGCACCGCACGCGTGAGGCTTAGCAGCGAATACACGCTCGTGCCCATCGCGATATCAAAGGCTTCCTTGGTCGTGTTTACGAACTCGCCCTCTAACGCTTCTTTTGGCGCATAAGCTACCGCATGCACGACGAAATCTATCTCGCCAAGGTCTGCTTTGATACGATCCGCAAGACCGTCCAAGTGGGCAGGGTTGTTTACGTCAAGTTCGTATACGAATTTGCTACCAAACTCTTCTGCGATCGGCTCTACGCGTTTTTTCAGCGCGTCGTTTAGGTAGGTAAACGCCATCTGCGCACCCTGCTCGTGACAAGCTTCAGCGATGCCGTAAGCGATAGATTTGGCGTTAGCGACGCCGACGATGAGGCCTTTTTTGCCTTTTAAAATCATTATTTCTCCTTTAAAATTTGCTTGGCTTTTAAGCGATTTGATTTAAATGCGATAGTATCGTGAGATGGATTTTAATGTTGTGTAGAAATTTTAAGTCAAGACTAGGCACATAGCCTGTCGCAGACTTAAAATTTCCAACTCATTAAAAGACGCTCACGAGACAACGCGTATAAGCTCCAAAAACTTTGAGGCGTCCCAGCTCGCCGTCCCTACCAACACCCCATCGCAATTCTTAATCCCCGCAATCCCGCCGATATTTGCAACATTTACGCTGCCTCCGTAAAGCAGCGGCGCACTCGTTTGCTCGCGGATGAAATTTAATATCTCCTCGATCTGCTCCGCGCTCGCGCTCTTGCCCGTGCCTATCGCCCAAATTGGCTCGTAGGCGATCAGCAGCCGCTCGTAGCTAAGGTCGATATTTTTTAGCTGCTTAGCCAAAAACTCCTTCGTGCCGCCGGCTTCGTTCACGCTCAAATTTTCGCCGATGCAGTAGACGATCTGCCAGCCCGCCTTTATGGCGAAGTCGAATTTGGCTCGCAAAAGCTCCTCGCTCTCGCCTAGCTCGCGCCGTTCGGAGTGCCCGATCAGCACGCTTTTTACGCCAAACTCGTCCAGCATCGCCTTGCCGATCTCGCCTGTGTGAGCGCCGCTTTCGCACGGGTAGAAATTTTGCGCGCCGAGTTTAAATTTATGAGCCGCGCCATCAAGCGCGCTAAACGGAGGAAAAACCGTCACGTCGTCGTTTAAGCTTAAATTTGCGTCTAAAATTTCAGAGTATTTAGCAAAGCTAGCTCTGGTGTGATTGCACTTTAAATTTGCTAAAAACCTCACTCCGCAGCCTTTCTAAGCGGCTTTATACCCGGCAGCTCCTTGCCCTCGATGAGCTCCAGACTCGCGCCGCCGCCAGTCGAGATAAAGGTCATCTCGTCAGCATCTCCAGCGCGCTCTACGACGTCGGCCGTATCGCCGCCGCCAACGACCGTGGTCGCGTGCGTGTCGATGATGGCGTGGCTCATTTTGATGCTGCCTTTGCTAAATTTATCCATCTCAAAAACGCCCATCGGCCCGTTCCACCAGATGGTTTGCGCGTCGGCGATAACCTCTTTAAATAGCCTAATGGACGCCGGCCCGATATCTAGCCCCATCCAGCCGCTTGGGATCTCTTGAGCGGGGACGAATTTCACGGCGCTTTCGGCCGAAAACGTCTGAGCCGCGACGACGTCTACGGGTAGGTAAATTTTAACGCCAAGCTCCCTGCCCTTGCGTAAAATTTCGCGCGCGTCGTCGATGAGATCTTCTTCAAGCAGCGAGTTTCCGATATTTTCGCCGAGCGATTTTAAAAACGTAAACGCCATGCCGCCGCCGATTATCAGCTTATCCACGCGCGGAAGCAGGTTGTGCAGGGCTTGCAGCTTGCCGCTAACCTTACTGCCGCCAACAACCGCGACGAACGGGCGCGCAGGGTGTTTGATGAGATTTTGAGCGAAATTTATCTCTTTTTGTAGCAAAAATCCCGCCGCCTTATGCTTCTCGTCGTAAAATTTAGTGATCGCCTCGACCGAGCTGTGAGCTCTGTGACAAACGCCGAATGCGTCGTTGATATAAAATTCTCCGAATCCAGAAAGCTCTTTTGCCAAAGCCTCGTCGTTTTTGGTTTCGCCCTTTTCAAAGCGCAAATTTTCAAGAAGTAAAATTTCGCCAGGTTTTAGCGCGGCGGCTTTAGCTTTCGCGTCCGCGCCGATGACGTCCTCGGCAAAAATCACGTCTCTATCAAGCAGCCTTGAAAGCCTTTTTGCCACGCCTCGCAGCGAAAATTTCTCCTCAAAGCCGTTTTTGGGACGTCCTAGGTGACTGGCCAAAACCACGCTGCAGCCGTTATCCAGGCAGTAGCGGATAGTAGGGATCGCCGAGCGGATACGGCGGTCGTCGGTGATGTTTAAAAACTCGTCCATCGGCACGTTAAAATCGCACCTGACAAATACCTTCGCGCCGCTTAGCTCAAGATCGTTGATCGATAAAATTTCACTCATTTTTTACCCTTTAAATTTACTTCGTAGCCACGATCTTAGCTAGATCCACAAGCCTTGTCGAGTAGCCCCACTCGTTGTCGTACCACGCAAAGACCTTCACCATATCGCCCGCAATAACCTGCGTAGTGTCGCTCGCCACGATACTGCTGTATGCGCTCGTGCAAAAGTCGCTGCTCACTCTATAGTCGTCATCGACGAATAAAATCCCCTTTAAATTCGACTCCGCAGCCGCCCTAAACGCCTCGTTTATCTCCTCTTTGCTAGCCGGTCTTTTTAAAACCGCCGTTAGATCGACCATAGAGACGTTAGCGACCGGCACGCGCACGCTTTGTCCGTGCATCTTGCCGTTTAGCTCCGGAAGTACTTTTGCGATCGCTTTTGCGGCTCCGGTGGTCGTCGGCCCGATATTTAGGGCTGCAGCGCGCGAACGGCGGAAGTCTTTGGCCTTCACATCAACCAAGCTCTGGCCGTTCGTATAAGCGTGGATCGTGGTCATCAGCCCTTTTACGATGCCGAATTTATCGTTTAGCACCTTTGCGACGGGCGCTAGGCCGTTTGTGGTGCAGCTTGCGTTTGAAATAATCTTTTCATTATCATATTTATCGTCGTTGACGCCAATTACGAAAGTAGGAGTATCGTCCTTCGCAGGGGCGCTCATGACGACTTTTTTGATGTCGCGATCTAGATAGGGCTCGCACTTTTCAGTAGTCAAAAACTTGCCCGTACACTCCAAAACCACGTCTGCGCCGTAGTCTGCGAAGCCCAGCTCGTTTAGATCTCTTGTTGAAAAAACTCTTATCTTTTTGCCGTTTACTTCTATAAAATCGTCGCTTATCACCTTAACGTCTTGCTTAAATTCGCCGTGCACGCTGTCGTATTTGAGCAGATAGCGCGTCATGTCGCGCGTCGCCGTGTCGTTAATAGCGACAAGCTCAACGTCGTCTCGCTCTAAAATAATACGAGCAGCGCACCTGCCGATACGTCCAAAACCGTTGATCGCGATTTTTACCATGTTTAGCTCCTTGTGCTAGATTTTCCGGTCGCTTTCAAGCGCCCAGAAAGGTTATTTTCATGCTTTTAGCTTTTTGAGCGCTAAATTTATCCGCCTTTGCTCGTCGCTAAGCGCGTAAATTTAAGCCGCCCTAAAGCCCGCCTTTTGCAAATTTAGCCCTGCACGGACGCCAAAAGCAAGCCCGTCAAAGCCCAAAAATCCCCAAATTTTACAAAATCTCCATTTAATTTGCGCTTTATCGGCGAATTTTTTGATTTTCAACCAATTTTCACTTCAAATTCGCTAAACTGCACCGAAATTTTAAAGGCAAATTCATGAAAATCGCGCTTTTCGGCGGTAGTTTCGACCCGCCTCATCTCGGGCACGACGCCGCCGTTAAGGCCGCGCTAGAGCAGCTAGACGCGAACAAGCTCATCATTATGCCGACCTTTATCAGCCCGTTTAAGAGCGAGTTTTCCGCTCCGCCGCTGCTTCGGCTAAAGTGGGCGAACGAGGCTTGGGGCGCGCTAGATAGAGTGTGCGTGAGCGACTACGAGATCGCGCAAAATCGCCCCGTACCGACGATAGAAAGCGTGCGGCATATACGACAAATTTACGCTGTGAGCGAGCTTTATCTCATTATCGGCGCCGATCACCTAGCCAGCCTAGACAAATGGCACGAGATAGACGAGCTCTTTAGGCTCGCGACCTTCGTCGTAGCTAGCCGCGGTAACGTAGCCGTGCCTGAAAATTTTAAAATTTTAAACATAAACGAGCCCGTTTCGTCATCGCAAATCAGGCAAAATTTGGACAAAAGCCTGATGATACCGCGCATAGCCGACGATGCGGCGAAATTTTACCAAGGAAAAACATGCAAGAAAGAATCGAACGAATCATCAAAATCCTAGACGCCAAAAAGGCCGAAGCCATCGAGGCTATCGACATGAGCGGGCGCGAATACATCGCAAAATGCGTCATCATCGCCACCACGATGGGCGAACGCCACGCCTACTCGCTAACGGACGACCTAAAAGAGGGTTTAAAAGACGAGGGCGAGCAGTTTTTAGGCATCGAAAGCTCCGGCGACTGGGTCGTGATCGATCTAGGCGACATCCTTATCCACCTCATGAGCGCGCAGTACCGCGCCAAATACAACATCGAAGAGTTTTTAAGCAAGCTAAAAGAGGCGAAAGCCTAAGCCAAATTTAGCTTGCCGCGCGGATAGCGTCAAATTTGCCTAAAGCGCGAAGCGGACGGCAAATTTGACCCAAGCCGCAACCGCTATAACCGATAAAGTTTGCTTGATCTCGCAAGGCGGCGCGCTTGATTATTTTAGCCAAAATCCGACGCGCAGGCCTTTGTTTTTATTTAAATTTGACCGATTTTAGGAAGCTATTTTTGGACGCAACAAATTGAGCTAAATTTGACCCTAATAGCCGACAGTGCAAAGTCCGCAAATTTAACCGACAAAGCAAAAATCGAACTAAAAACTTACGCTAAATTTTCCCCATACTAAAAAATCAAAAATTATCTTGCAAAATTTGACTTTGAGACCGGTGATCAAGAAGGAAAGTTTGCAGTCAAATTTGACTCCCCAAGCCGGTAAAAAGGTGGAGAGCGACCTTAAATTTAGCCCAAGAATTTGGCAAAAAGCGGATGGCAAGCGGGGACGTAAAGCACGAATTAGACCCTTTTAGCAGCAAGGTGGCTCGTCTCGCGATCGCCTTTAACGAAGCTAGTAAAAATTTGGTCTCATAAGCTACATGCCTTATCTTTGCTAAATTTTTACGCCACTTCCGCTTATAGTTGGCGACCGCAAGGTAAGCAAAACCCCAAATCCATCTCGCGATACTTCGCATTATCCACGTAAAATTTAAACCCCAAAATCGAGTCTAAATTGCGAAAACATTTTTAAGCCGTAGCCATCAAATTTGACGCGTTTTACGGCGCTCTAGCCTTGAAAGAGCGGGCAAAAATGGGCTAAATTTAAACTTTTTAATACGCAAAAGCAACCGATTTTGCGCGCTACGGTCAAGGCAGTTTTAGCGCCGAAATTTAAAAGCCGACTACCACGAGTTTTTCCTGCGTTTTTAGCGATTATTTTATAAATCAAAAGGCCACCTTAAATCTAATTTTTATATAATAAACCAAAGTCAAGATAAAGGATGCTTATGTTTAGAAAAACTTTTGTTTTATTGATTGCGCTCTTTGCGGCGCATTTGTTTGCGGGCGACGCGTACTCACACACGAGCGAGTCAGCCAGAAAGGGCATAGCGCAGGCTCAGATCGCGCTTCCAAAAAACGTCACGGGCGGCGATATTTACGTCGGACTTTTTAAAGACGCCCCAAAGACGCAGGCCAAAGCGCCGGTCGTAGTTTTCCTGCACGGCTCGTCCGGCATCAACAACAAAATAGGCCTTGACAAATGGCAAGAGTGGCTCGCAAAAGAAGGCATAGCAAGCTTTATGTTTGATAGTATGGCTCTAGAAAACAGGATAACATACAAATCTCCGGCAGATAAGGAGATTTACGAAAAAGTCCATTCGCTACGCTCTAGCGAAATCAAAATTGCCTTGGATGCGCTAAGAAGCACAGAGTGGGCGGATACGAGCAAGCTGTTTTTAGCCGGCACCAGCGAAGGCGCGGTGGCCGTAGCCAGATACGATGGCAAGGACTTTTTGGGCAAAATTATAAACTCTTGGTCGTGCGAGGAGAATTACTTTGTAAAAGAGCATAAAACGGCGCTTAACGATACGCCGGTTTTAAATTTAATAAGCGATCAGGATAAATATTTCTCTCAAAAAAATAGCTATCTAGGCAACGAAAACGCCACCGGAAACTGCGCCGCAACCTACGGCGACAAGAAAAACGCGATAGTTTTACTCCTGCCTAATGCTCCGCACACGCTCATAAATTTGCCGGCCGCGCGCTTTGCGACCGTTTCTTTTATCAAAAGCATCCTTGGGGGCACGTTTGATGCCGATACGATCGGCGAGTAACGACCGATAAATTTGCGGCGACGAAATCAATAAATTTTGTCGCCGCGCTGCTTTTTAGCGCTACGTCTTTGTTTTAGAGGCTCGTTTTGCACCTTTATGTTTGGTTTCGCCGCCTGTATTTTTGACGTTTGCGTAGTTTTTGCTTGCGCGCTTTTTACCGACTCGTAAATTTGAGCCGAATTTTAGCGGTCTCGCGGTAAAAATACTTCGCTTTTGATAAATTTGTTAAATCTTAGCTCCGCATTTTACTTGTCGAGACAGGCATTTTAAAAACGACAGAATTTTAGCCGTCATACCTTGCGCCGCGAAATTTACCACCGATAAATTTTATCTTCGTAAGCGATCAGCCTAAATTCCTCTTTGTGGTTGCCGTTGCCGATCGTGTGGCTGTCTTGGCCCGCGCCGAGACGCAGTTTATGCAGCCTGCCTCCGTATGTACCCACAAATAGCACGCCCCCGTCCTCGCTTATCGCCATAGACTTTATCGTACCGCCTAGATAGTGGCGCCAAATTTTACGTCCATCCTTGCCGACTGCTCTGATGTAGCCGTATGCATCGCCCAGGATGTAAAGGTCTCGCGTCGCCACGCCCGCATACACGCGCATCTCGTCGTCTACTAGCGTAAAATCCCTATCGCGATATATCTGCGCTCCGTGCTTTAGAGCTGTCCTATCCACGCCGATCGTAACGCCGCTATAAAAGTGGCAGGAGTTTGTGATGAGCTGCGTATCGTCCGCGCTAAAGAGGCAAAAGTGCGGATAGGAGCTCTGCGGATATATCTCGCCTAGCGTTTCGCCTTGCGCGTTTGTTACAAAATGCCCTTCGTCTTGATCGCCCAGCGCGATTAGCTCGTTGTCGTTTGAGAGGGTCGCGTTGGCCATATCGATATAAGCATACTCCTTGCGGACGGGATGGATGAGTTTTGCGCCGCCGTCCCAAACCAAAAATATCCCGTCGCAAGAAACCAAAAGCGCCTTACTGCCGTCATTAAACGGTAAAATCTCGACATCCTCATAGCTTATCGTAGCTTCGCAGCTAAATTTCGCGATAGGCTCGCCGCCGCCCTTGCCGTCGTAGCCTTTTACGAGCTCTATCTCGCCTCTCCTAAGCAGGGCGTAAATTTCGTTTCGCTTGGACTTGCCCACGGCGATGACGCCCTTTGCCACCTCGCTCACGCGCTCGCCTTCTAGCAGGTATAGCTTCTTACGCCAGCCTTCAGGATAGCTTTGCGAGACGACAAAAAGGACGTTCTCGCCGCCAAGAGGGCAAATTTGATCGACATTGCCTAGCTTGTCTCCTATTTTATCCTTCTCGTCAGAGTCGTCCGCTTCGTCCTCAAAGATAACGTTTGATGGCGGAAAATCGGCTCTAAATTTAGCCGTTTCGCCCCGCTCGTTGGCTTCTTTTAGCAGAGCAAAAACTGCCTCGCCCAGATGCGCGCGCTCGTCTACGGGCTCCTCGCCTTTATACGCATCCCAGCCGTGCGCCTCGGCAAAGGCCACCATATCGTTTACGGCCTTGGCGTATTTCTCGCCTTTTTCGTTCCACTCTTTTTTGAGGGCTTCGCGTTCTTGATTTTGCATTGATCTCCTTTGGATTTTGTTTGCCGCGGCTACCCGCGCGCTGCTTACGGATTTTACCTAGTCGTTTTAAATTTAAGACTAAATTTGCTACCTTAAAACGCTTTTTTTTGGGG
>NZ_CAJPQR010000007.1 GCF_905372745.1 uncultured Campylobacter sp.
AGGGCATTTATGGTGTCACGGGGGAGACTTGAACTCCCGACCTCCGGCTTATGAGACCAGCGCTCTAACCAGCTGAGCTACCGTGACGTTAAAGTTCGCAATTATATTCAACGTTTGCTTATATATTGATAAAATATTTTCATTTTTGCGCAGTAGGGCACCCAAAAGTCAAATTTTAAAATTTAAATTTGCGATTTTCGGTCACAAATTTGTCAAATTTAAATCAACAGAAATCCAAATTTGAGGCAAAAACGTCAAAAACAAAAATTTGCATTTTCAAGGTGCGGGTTTTGCCGCTCAAATTTGGAGAGTTCAAATTTGCCAAAATAGGTCAAATTTGAAACGGCAAAAGCCGAATTTACTTGATAAAATAATCTCCGTCAAAGCTAACCAGCGAGTACTTGCGCTCGCTGCCGATACTTCTAACTAGCTCGTCCACGTCCAAAAACTCAAGGCTGTCCGCACCGATAAATTTACATACTTCCTCCGGCGTTTTGTTTGCGCTTATTAGCTCCTCGAAGCTTGGAGTATCGATACCGTAGCGCTCCGGGTATTTTAGCTCGGGGCAGGCGACTTTGAAATGTATCTCTCTCGCGCCCGCGTGACGTAGTAGCTCAACGATCTTTTTAGAAGTCGTGCCGCGTACGATGCTATCGTCCACGACGACTACGCTTTTGCCCTTGAGCAGGCTTGCCATCGGGTTTAGCTTGAGTTTAACTTTGAGATTGCGCATCTCTTGCGTCGGCTCGATAAAAGTGCGTCCGACGTAGTGGTTGCGCACGATAGCTAGCTCAAACGGTATCCCGCTAGCGTTTGCGTAGCCTAGCGCCGCCGGTACGCCGCTATCAGGTACCGGCACGACGAAGTCCGCGTCGATCTTGCTTTTTTTAGCTAGCGTTTCGCCCATTTTTTTGCGTACTTCGTAGACGCTTTTGCCCTCGATTACGCTATCTGGGCGCGCGAAATAGATATACTCAAACGCGCAAACCCTAGGCTTGGCTTCAAAAAGGCGCACGCTCTCAAACTCGCTTTTGCCCTGCTCAAAAACCAGCATCTCGCCGGGTTCCACGTCGCGGATAAAGGTCGCGCCCACCAAATCAAACGCGCACGTCTCGCTAGCTACGATGTAGCCGCCGTCTTTTAGGCGCCCCAGCGAGAGCGGTCTCACGCCCCAACGGTCGCGGATGGCGAAAATTTTGTGGCGCGACTGGATGAGTAGGCAGTAGGCGCCTTTGATCTGTTTTAGCGCCGCTATGATGCGGTCTTGTAGATGTTCGCTGCGACTTCTAGCGATGAGATGCACGATGTTTTCGGTATCCATATTGCTCTGAAATATCGCGCCTTCGGCGATTAGCGCGTTGCGGACTTCGTCTTTGTTTACGAGGTTGCCGTTGTGCACGATAGAGACTTGGCCTAGCGAGTAGTTCGCGGCGATGGGCTGGGCATCGGCGGCGGAGTTTTTGCCTGCGGTGGCATAGCGGTTGTGGCCGATCGCCATATCGCCTTTTAAACTCTCGAGGTTCGTCTTGTCAAAGACTTCGGTAACTAGCCCGCGGCCTTTGACGGTTTCTATACGGCCGTTTTCGCATGCGCTGATGCCGCTTGCTTCCTGGCCTCGGTGTTGCATGGCAAATAGCGCATAATATGCCGTTTTTGCCGCATCTTTAGAATTAATCACTCCAACTATCGCACACATTTTTTTCCTTTTTTAGGGGTGTTATTTTTTGTCTTATACTTCGTTAAAATTTAAATTTCAAGCTCGGCAGACTTTATGTCTAGCTTACGCTTAAAATTTAAATTTCGCCTCGCCTAAGTCAAAAATATCGCCGCCGATTTTCTGTAATTTTCAAGAAAATATTAAAATTTAACATAAAAAATAAGGCGAAATATCGCGAGATGAATTTGAAAGTTGCGCAGAAAATTTGGGCGAGGCTAGACGTGCGGTCTGCCGCAAGCCCGAATTTTCAAGCTCTTTCAAAGGCGCTCGCGAGATAAGCCGTTATCGTTACAGCCCAAGGCAGTCATCTATCCCGTACAGCCCGCTCTCTCGCCCCGCCACCCAAATAGCCGCCTTTATCGCGCCTTTGGCAAAGGTCGCGCGGCTAGTTGCGGTGTGATTTAGCTCGATAAACTCGCCGTCGTTGTAAAATCCGACCGTATGCCTGCCCACGACGTCGCCGCCTCGCACCGCTAGGATAGCGATCTCGTCCTTGCTGCGAGCTCCGACTAGCCCGTCTCTACCGGTCACCAAAACGTCTTTTAGATTTAAACCTCTAGCCGCCGCTACGCGCTCGCCCAAAGTTAGCGCCGTGCCGCTTGGAGCGTCTTTTTTGTGTTTGTGGTGCTGCTCGACGATCTCGGCGTCAAATTCGCGCAAAGCCTTTGACGCAAGCGCCGCCAATCGGTTTAAAACCGCGACGCCAAGGCTCATGTTGGTGGCGTAAAGTATCGGCATCGCCGCGCTTGCTAGCTTTAGCAGGTTCGCGCCGTCCTCGCCAAGACCCGTCGTGCCGATGACTAGCGGTTTTGGATCGGTGCGGGCGTAGTTTAGTAGGTTTATCGCGCCATCTTTGATCGTAAAGTCGATAACGACGTCGCAGTTTGCGAAAAGCTCGTCAAATTTATCCGTGAGGATGACGCCCTGTGGCAATGCAAAGTCAAGCGGCTCTATCGTATAAGCCGCGCTAAGCTTTGCGCCAGGCTCGTTTTTTAGGCACTCTATGATCATGCGTCCCATTTTGCCGCTTGCGCCGTGGATTCCTATTTTTACCAAAATTTATCCTTTAAAATTTGGCCTAAATTTAGCATAAATTTCATAAAAAATAAATTTAGCACGGCTGCCGTCTTCGCCGCGCGCGGGCAAAAATATTAAAAATCGCGCTATATAATCGGCTTTTTAAATTTAAAGGACGACGATGAGGAAAATTTTATTTTTATTTCTAGCCGTTTTTGCGGCGAGCGTTTTGGCTAAACAAGCACCGATAGCGCAGGCGGCTAAAACGCAGCAGACGGATGCAAATTTGAGCGCGTCAAATTTGACGGCAAAAGATAAAACCGCGCAAAAGCTAAATTTGACCCAAGACCCCGCCATTATTAGCGGCGAGCTAGCAAACGGCCTAAAATACTACGTCAAAGAGAACAAGCAGCCCGCGAATTCGGCCTATTTTTACCTAGTCGTAAACATCGGCTCGACCGACGAGCGCGAAAACGAGCTGGGACTTGCGCACTTTACCGAGCACATGGCCTTTAACGGCAGCCGCGAGTTTAGCAAAAACGAGCTGGTCAAAAAGCTAGAGAGTCTCGGAGTGGCATTTGGCGCGGATCTAAACGCGCAGACTAGCTACGATCAGACGAGCTATCTGCTAGAAATCCACGTAAACGAGCAAAATTTAAAGGACGTTTTCCGCGTCTTTCGCGACTGGATCGACGGCGTGAGCTTTGACGCGGCCGAGCTGGATAAAGAGCGGGGCATCATCGTCGAGGAGGAGCGCGCCAGAAACACGCCCGCGTATAGATTTTACATCAAAAATCGCGTGCCCGAGCTCTACGGCGATAGCATCTACGCCAAAAGGTCGCCCATCGGCGATATGAATATCGTAAAAAACGTCGACGTAGCGACTATAAAGGGCTTTTACGGCAGGACGTATCAGCCTAGATTTATGAAATTTATCGCAGTCGGCGACTTTGATAAAAAGCGCATCGAAGAGATGATAAAGCAAAGCTTTAGCTCGGCTAAAAACACGAACGACTACGTGAGCTCGGGTAAAACTATCCCTATAAAAAGCGGCTTTAGCGTAAACAACTACGACTCGGCCGAGATCGGGCTAAACTCGCTAAATTTGATCTTCACGCAAAAGTACAAATTTGACGGCGAGATCCAAAGGCTTAGACAAAATTTGCTCGCAAACTACATCTCAGACCTGGTCGCGATGATATACGAGCAGCGAAATTTAGCCCTGCGCGGGCGATTTTACTCGCCGATCATCGAGGATCAAAACGTGCTTTACGCCTTTGAGATAAACGCCGTCGAGGATGATTTTAGCGGCGCGCTTAGCGATCTGGCGGGCGTTTTAAAGGGTGTGGAGAAATTTGGCTTTAGCGAGGCGGACTTTGAAAGCGTGAAAAAAGATTTTATAAACTCGGCTAAAAATGCCTATCTGCAAGCGGGCAACAAGCGCTCGAGCGCGGTCGCGGCAAATATCGAGGAGACGACTAGGATCGGCGGCGTGTTGCTTGGCGAAAAAGACCTGCGCGACGTTACTTTGGCGCTGCTTGAGAGCATTAGCCTTGAGGAGGTAAACGCCGAATTTAGGCGCATACTCGGTATCGACGCAAAAATCTTAAACGTAATTAGCGCCAAAGGAGCAAAGCTAAACGAGGCTAAATTTGATCAAATTTGGGCGGAGGCAAAGCCGTACGACACGCTAGCCTCAAATCAGGCAAAGAGCGAGCTTTTCGACTACGGCGCGTTAAAGCCTAAAAATTTCGTCTCAAAAAAGCATAACGAAAAGCTTGATTTTTACCTTTACGAGCTGCCAAACGGCGCGCGCGTGGCATTTAAGGAGGTAAAAACCAAAAAAGACGTCGTCTGGCTAAGCGCGGTTAGTCGCGGCGGCACGTCGAATTTGGCCAAGCCAAAGCAGGGCGCGCTAGCCGTAGAGGTCTCAAACGAGAGCGGGGCGGGGGAGTTTAGCAACTACGACCTGGCTAAAATCCTAAGCGGCAAGCAGCTAAGCTATAGCAAATTTATCGATCAGCTTTCGCAAGGATATAGCGCAAGCTCGGCTAGCGCGGACTTCGAGTGGCTTTTGCGCGCGCTGTTTTTGGAGTTTAGCGAGCCTAGATTTGACGAAAACGCGCTAAAAAAGACGAAAATCAACGAGCTTGAAAAGCTGGAAAAAACCAAAAATCTGCCCGAGCGCAAATTTCGCGACGAATTTGCGAGGTTTTTCTACGAAAACAACCCGCGAACGAACCCGCTCGAGGCCGCGGATATAAACGAACTGCAGATGAACGACGTAAAAAAGATAGTGAAGGAGAAATTTACCAACGCGGCGTCGTATGATTTTATTGTGGTCGGCGATCTAAATTTGACTGCGGCCGAGCCGTTTTTGCAAAAATATCTGGCAAATTTACCCGCACGCGCGCAGCGTGAAAACTTTGTCGATGACGGCGTGAGGACGATTTCTGGCGAGCGGGAGTTTAAGCGAAGCTACCAAACCACGCAGCGAAGCGACGCCGCGATGATAATAAAAAACGAAAACGTGAAGTATTCGCGCCCGGAGTTACTGCGCGTAAATGCCCTATCTGCGGTGCTTTCGATGATGCTGCGTGAGGACGTGCGCGAGGACCGCGGGCAGGTTTACGGCCTGGGCGTGCATATGAATCTCGCAAAATACCCGTACGAAAGCTTCACCGCGCATTTTGGCTTTACGGCGGCGCCTGATAACGTAAATGCCGTGCTGGGCGAGATAAAATCAAATGTCGCCGAGCTAAAAGGCGGCGCGGACGTCAAACGCTATCTGCAAAATTTCAAAAAATCAGCCCTCGTAAAAATGCGCCAATCCTACATTCAGGGCGAGTTTTGGACGCGCGCGCTCATGCGCGAGCTGGTTTTTGGCGATGAGGTTTTGAGCCTGGACGAGTACGAAAAGACGGTAAATGCGCTCACCGAGCAGGACGTGAAAGACGCGGCGAAGCTCTATCTGGACGAGAAAAACGTCGTGATAAGCGTAAATAACCCCGCCGTGGCGAAGTAAATTAAGCCTCGGCGGTAAATTTGATTTGCTGCCCAGGCGACGAGCGCAAATTTGGCTTTAGATTCGGCTGGGAGCTGTTAAATTTAAAATTTGACGGGCAAATTTACAGACGGTCTCGTCAAATTTCGTCCGCTTAAATTTTAAATTTGTGCCGCTGCGAGCTCAAATTTCATTCGGCCGAATTTATATTTTGGCTTCGTCTTCACGCCGAGATTATTTTACCTCAAATTTGAGCTTGGGCTAGATTTACTTCGGTTGCCATCTACGTAAATCACCTATATTTGCTTTCAACTATATTTTTTATTTCATCAGAAGTTAGTTTCTTGTATGGCTTTATTACATATTCGGTTGCGTTGTTTTCAAATACTACCTTATCTTTTTTGTCGGAAAACAAGATGTCTTGCATTGCATCCGCTTTTTCATACTCGTTTGCCCAAGCCATAAAAGTCCTTACGTCGCTAAAGGTAGAATTTTTCTCCGAGCAGTATTTTTGTAACACATTTCTTGTTAAATTTTCATATTTCAAATAATGTGTTCCATTATTGTGTATTGCATATGCAAACAAAATACTAAGCACATATCTATCGTAGCACTCCCCATATGCATCCTTTAGTTGCTCCTTAGTCGGGGGATTTGGTAGGTCGTATTTTATAAAGACGTCAAGCATTGGTTTGTAGTCTTCGTAGTCATCTAGGATAGCCCAGCCGCTTAGCTGTAACGGCCTATTTTTCTCTTCGTCTTTTATGCCCTGTAGTCCGCTTCCCATTTTAAATTCTTTAGGTTTATACCCCTTGCTTAGCATTAGTTCTGCCATTTGTGGTAGGTTTTTTGAAACTACGTATTTAAACGGCTCAACTTTATCTTTCGTGCATCTCTCGACGCAGGTCGGATTATTTATGTCGGTATCGGGATATTTTGGATCGACTTTATAGTTTATTGTTATGTTGTTGTCGTCTATCGTGAGCGTTGATATCCATTCGTAGCTATCTTTTGAGTCGAGTATAAAATAAGCCACATACTCCACCTCTTCAAATTTAACCCCTTTTTCTAGTAGTATTTTGGCGGTATCAACGGAGTTTAACATAATGGCATAAGCCATAGGAGACAAGCCGAATCTATCTTTAGCCCTTATATCGGCTCCTAAATTTATCAAAGCCTTAGAGGTATTTACGTCGTTTCTAAAAGAGCTGTACATCAGCGGAGTTCTTTTGTCTCTCATGCCAACGTCTACGCTTAGGTTGTTATCTTTTATAAATTTAACTACGAAATCGGTATCTTTTCTATCAAGAGCGGCTCTTAAAGGTACTAGCGTAGCGTTTTTCTCCTCATCGCAAACGATATCTGCGCACCTAAAACCAAAGTCGTCTATCTCCTCTTGCGTTACGTATTTAGCTAGCTCGGAGTTTGGATCTATTTTAGTATCGGGAGTGACGGTGAAACCAGTCGGCATAGAGCTCGAACCAAATTTACCAAATTTAACTCCTAAAAAAGAAAGATAAAATAGGATAGCGGTAAAGGCGGCGAGGGTGAATAGAAATTTAAAAAAGCTTTGCAAATTCGATCCTTTTGCTTATGATTAAATTTACGAAATCTTAGCTAAAGGGCGGTTAAATTTGAGTGAATTTGGGGGTGGTAAATTTGAAAAATGCGGTGAAATTTAAATCAAGGCAAATTTGACTAAATTTAAAAGGACGAAACAAAACTCGGTAAATTTGGGAAAATTTGAAGTAAAAAGAGGAAATTTAGCCGAAAAGCTCGGCTAAATTTGATAAATCTTAGTGTAAGCTCTCGATATAGCTAAGCGCGCTAAGTGCCGCTACAGCACCGTCTCCTGCGGCTACGATGACTTGTTTTGGCGCGTCTTTTCTGATGTCGCCCGCGGCAAATAGCCCATGCACGTTAGTTTGCATTTTTAGATCGACGCTAACCTGGCCGCCTGCCTCCATATCGCACAAAAACTCGCCGTTTTCTTGGCGAAGGACGTCGTTGTTTACGTTAAGTCCGACGAATACGAAAACGCCCGGCACTTTTAGATCGCGCTCGCCATCTTTCGTGTTTATGATTAGACCTGCGAGGCCTGCTTTGTCGCCGTAGGCCTGCTTGATCGTGGCGCTCGTGATAAACTCGATTTTGGCGTTAGCGCGAGCCTTTTCTAGCGTGACGGGCGCTGCACGAAACTCGTCTCTGCGGTGGATGATGTAGACGCGCGAGCAGATGTTGGCTAGATATAGGGCCTCCTCGATCGCCGTGTCGCCGCCGCCTAGAACCGCGACTTCTTTGTTTTTATAGAAAAATCCGTCGCAGGTCGCGCAGGTGCTCACGCCTCTGCCGAAAAACTCGTCCTCGCCCGCAAAGCCCGCGCGGCGCGGAGTAGAGCCGGTGGCTACGATGACTGCTTTGGCCTGCTCTTCTTTGCCGCCTTCAAGCTTGACCGTGAAGCTGCCGTCTGAATTTTTTATCACGCGCTCAACGCCCGCCATCTCGTGCTTTAGGCCAAAATGCGTGCACTGCGCGACCCACGTACTCATGAAGTCGATGCCGCTCTCGCCCGGCGCTTTTTGGCCCGGATAGTTTTCTATCTCGGAGCTGCTCGTAATCTGGCCGCCGGGCATTCCTTTTTCAAACATTACGACGTTTTTTAGCCCGCCGCGAGTGGCGTAAAGTCCCGCGCTAAGTCCGGCGGGACCGCCTCCGATGATTGCTAAATCTAACATATTTTTTCCTTTAAATTTTATTTATTTTCGAATCTTGTTTATAAACGCCGCCCTTTTGCGCCTTTAGCTCCACGCTTGCGGGCAAAGCCGTGATATTTAGGACGTGCATCAGCTTTAAAATCGTATTTATATCCGAAGCGACGAAATTTATATTTCCCTCGCTGGGCGCGCGTTTTTGGAGTAAATCCACGGCGACGATTTTTAAATCCTTGCTTGAAGTTTTTAAAATTTCCTTCCAATCTGATTGGTTGGAGCTAAAAACCACGAGTAAAAATTTATCGTCTTGCGGTGCGAAAATTTGAGCCTGCTCATAAAAAATCAGCTCGTTAAAATTTACGAATTTATACTGCGAAAATCTGTAATTATTGTAAGCAAATACGCCTGCTACCAGCGCTGCACCGATAAAGGACGCAAAAACGGAGGTAAGAGGAAGCAGGCTTCCTCCTCGTCTAAAAACCATTAAAGAAGCGAATTTATCTTATCGGATAGGACTTGCTTTGATTGCGCGCCTACTAGCTGATCGACTAGCTCTCCGTTTTTGAAAAACAAAATCGTAGGGATCGAGCGGATGCCGAATTCTACGGCTAGGTCTTGCACCTCGTCGGTGTTTACTTTGCAAATTTTAGCTTTGCCCTCAAACTCCTCAGCTAGCTCGTCGATGACCGGAGCAAGCATACGGCAAGGTCCGCACCAAGGCGCCCAAAAATCTACTAGCGCAACGCCCTCTTTGACGACGTCGAAATTCGCAGTCGTTAGTTCTATGTATTTTCCCATTTTATTCTCCTTTTTAAAGATAGTCGTAATTATACACGAAAGTATTTAAATTTTAGCTAAATAAGAATTTTTACAAACTAATATTTTCTATCCACTTTATCTCGCTCTTTTTTATCGCGATCAAATCGACCTGAAAATCGGCGTTAGCGCCGTTTTGCAACAGATAAAAATCGATAGTTTTTAAAATTTTATTAAATTTAGCGGGCGTGAGGCGATACTCTGCCTCGTAGTCGCCCTGCGTAGCTTTGATTTCGACGAAGCGCAAGATGCCGTCTTTTTTAGCGATGACGTCGATCTCGCCGAATTTAGAGCTAAAATTTCTAGCGAGTATCTCGCAGCCGTTTTTTAGCAAAAACTCGCAAGCCAGATCCTCCGAACTCTTGCCGAAAAGATACGCCCTAAGCCCCAAATTTTACTCTTCTATCCTCATCATAAAAGGCTTTTCTTTTACGAACTCTTGCTCTTGCAAAATTTCCATAGTGCGCCTCACGTCCTTTTCCACGCTCGCGTGCGTCGTGAAAAATAGCGTCGCATACGGACTTTCGTCCTTCGGTTTTTGCAGCAGGCTATCGATGGAGAGGTTGTTTTCACTCATTAAATTCGTGATTTTAGCCAGCACGCCGACTTTGTCCTCGACTCTAAGCCTAAAATAATACTTCGTGCAAATTTCGCTCGGATCTAAAAGCTCAAGCGCATTTAGCTCAAAGGGCGCCTTGTAGCCTAGCATCGGGGATTTGCCGTCTCTGGCGATGTCGATCAAGTCGCTGATGATCGAGCTTGCCGTCGCCGGACCGCCAGCGCCCGGACCGTAAAACATCGTCTCTCCGACCGCGTCTCCCACTACGCTCACGGCATTTGTTACGCCGTCTGTTTTAGCTATCATTTTATCTTTAGGTACTAGCGCCGGATGTACGCGCAGCTCGACCTTGTCGCCGGTTTTTTTGGCGATGGCGAGCAGTTTAATCACGTACTCGAAATCGTTGGCGAAAAAGATATCCTCGGGCGTGATGCCTTCGATGCCTTCTATTAGGATGTCTTCGGGGTTGCCGTGCACGCCGTATGCGATGCTAGCTAGGATCAGTAGCTTGTGCGCCGCGTCAAAGCCCCCGACGTCAAAGGTCGGATCGGCCTCGGCGTAGCCTAGCTCCTGGGCTTTTTTTAGCGCGTCCGCGAAATTTGATCCCTTGCTCATCATCGAGGTTAAGATGTAGTTGCTCGTGCCGTTTAAAATCCCATTGATGCTTAGGATGTGGTTGGCACTAAGGCCCTCGCGAAGAGCTCTGATGATAGGTATGCCGCCCGCGACGCTAGCCTCGAAGCCAAACGGCGTGTTTTGCGCCAAATTTTGCAAGGCGTAGCGGTGATAGGCTAGTAGCGCTTTGTTTGCCGTTACGACGGCTTTTTTGCGCTCTAAAATTTTGCTAACGACCCTAAAAGGCTCCTCGACGCCGCCCATAAGCTCGACGAAAACATCGATATCCTCGCGCTCTAGGACGCTATCTATATCGTCCGTGAGAGGGATGGCGACGTCTCTTTTTTTGCTTAAATTTCTAACGACGCCGATAACCGGAACTATCTCTTCGCCGCATCTTGCCGCGATTAGTTTTTTGTTTTGGAGTAAAATTTTAGCTACGGCTTCTCCGACCGTGCCGACGCCTAAAATGGCTATATTCATGCAAATTCTTTCAGATATTTTTTGACGTTTCGCGCCGCTTGGCGGATACGGTTTTCGTTCTCGATAAGAGCAAGGCGCACATAGTCATTGCCGCCTTCGCCAAAGCCGATACCGGGGCTCACCGCGACGCTTGCTTTAGTAAGCAGCTGTTTAGAAAACTCGAGGCTGCCGATGTTTCCGACTTGCGGCGGGATTTTTGCCCAGATAAACATACTCGAGCTTGGCTTATGCATCTCCCAGCCGGCGCTTGCAAAGGCTTCTAGCATCACGTCGCGACGTTTTTCGTAAATTTGACGGATGTCCTCGACGCAGCTTTGATCGCCGTCTAGCGCGACGGTTGCTGAGACTTGTATCGGGGTAAACATGCCGTAATCGACCCATGATTTTATCTTTTTAAGAGCGGCGCAAAGGCGCTTGTTTCCGCATAAAAATCCGACGCGCCAGCCGGCCATATTGTAGCTTTTTGATAGCGTGTAGCACTCGACGGCGACGTCTTTTGCGCCTTCTACTTCAAAGATGCTCGGCGTCTTATAGCCGTCAAACGTGAGGTCTGCGTAGGCGATGTCCGAGATCACGTAAAAGCGCTCTTGCTTGCTCATCGCGACTAGCCGCTCGTAGAAGCTCTTTTGCACGGTTACGGTAGTTGGATTGTGCGGGAAATTTACGACGACGTATTTAGGTCTCGGCGAGCTTGAGCGAATAGTGTGAAGCAGGTCTTCGAAAAATTTATTTTCGTCAAGCTCGAATTTATCGTTGTATTTTAGCGGCATCTTCGCCACGCTACCGCCGGCAAACAAAAACGCCTGAGTGTGTATAGGGTATGCGGGATCCGGTACTACGGCTACGTCGCCCGGATTTACTATCGCTTGGGCTAGATGCACGAAGCCCTCTTTGCTGCCCATAACGGCAACGGCCTCGGTATCTGGGTCTAAATTTACGCCGTATTTGCGCTTATACCAGTTGCAGATGGCTAGACGGAGTTTGTAGATGCCAGCGCTCGCCGAGTAGCCGTGGGTTTTGTCTTTTTGCGCGCTTTCGCAGAGTTTATCGACGATGTGCTGAGGTGTGCGACCCTCCGGGTTTCCCATGGAAAAGTCGATGATATCCTCGCCTGCTCGGCGTGCGGCCATTTTTATAGCGTTTACCTCGGCAAATACGTAGTTTGGAAGCCTTTCAATCGTATTAAATCTAATCTCGTCAAACATAAATTTTTCCTTATTCTAGGTAGATTTTGAGCCCTCGTTTGATATTTTCTAGACTGACCGCATCATCGATCATTAGATATTTTGCGTTTTGCGGAAAGGAAACCTTTAGGCTATTTATAGCCTTGTCGCTTCGTTTTTCCTCGAGTAAATTTAAATTTTTATCCAAAATTCTCACGATAGCCGACCAGCGATCCTCCCCGTCTGCGCCTATGGCGGCGACTTTTGCGCCGCTAACGTCGATGAGATAGGGCTCAAGCGGTTTTGAGAGCTGAACCTGCTGCGAAAACGGTACCGGGGTTTGATTGATCGACGAATTTGACGCGTCGATGACGTACTCGTAGGATAGCTCGCCGGCCCTGTTTATATCTGTTATTTCGGTGCCGCTTTCTTTAAAGGCAGAGTATAGCGAGCCTGGATCAGGGATAAATTTAGTATCTACGGTTACTCCCCAAGTCGCACCGCCGGCACTAGAAAATTCGCTCGTTAAGATGTCGTTATAGCCTAGTCCGTTTAGGGCGTCTTTGGCGATTTTAATGAGAAGCAACGGATTGTTTTGACGCGAGATAAATTTGATATTTACTTTTACGTTTTGCTTGTAGGATAGGCGTAGGAGCGAATTTGACTTTAAAACGTTTGAAATTTTGGCGATGTCGGGCTTGCCGTTTGCGTTTAGATATGCCGAGCCGTCGCCAAAGAGCTGGGTCGATTTTGCGCTATTTTGACCGAGCAATCCGCCTGCTATATCCGCCACGCTGCCCGCAAAACAAAAGACCGCGCTAAGGACTAAAAGTTGGAGCTTTTTTACCATGATTTGCCTTTGTTAAGCGCTACGAATTCATCAAATGAAAGCGGAGTTACCTTATCTTTTTCGACTAGAAAGCGCTTTGGGTTGTCGCCGCTAAATTTGATATTTTGCTCGCCGATTTCTAAATTTACCTCGCCGTGGCCGGTAACGACGAGCTGCTTTTTACCTATCTCGATAGTGACTGGATTTGAAGCATTTAGCGAGCGTTTTTTATTGTCGTCCAGGTTTATCACCCCAAGCCATACTTTTTTACGAGGGACGACTTTTATCTCGCTAAGCCCGTTTAATTCGTATATATCGCCGGTTTTAGGCGTAGATGAAACGGTAGCGGTTATATTTTGCTCGGTTTTATTTGACATCTCGGTAGGTTGCAAATTTTGACCTGTATTTTGCTCTATAGGTTTTGGCTGCGCGACCGTCGCGACGGTTACGTTTATCTCGGGTAGAGGTTGAGCGGCGTTAGGTATAGCTAAATTTGAGACGTTTTCTTCGCTATTGCTAAGCTCGTCTTGCGCCTTTGTAGAGGGAGAGGACGACACGCTGACCGTGATATTTGCGTCTTTGATGGAGTCTAAATTTTTAGTCGCCTGTTGCACTACGTTTGTATCGGAGTAAGTCACGCTTTTGTTTTTGTCCTCAAAGAAACTCGAGAGGTCGCCGATGTATTTTTGGGGCTCAAAAAAGTAAATCAAAGCGCCTATCGCGCAAATAGCGATGATGCCGCCCAGCATACCGCCGTAAGAGGATTTTTCGCTTGCGGTATAGGCCGGAATTTTAGGCGATATGGTTATAGTTTTATGCTTTAACTCGCTCTCGTGCTCGGCCATAAACGTCTCGTATTCTCGCATCCACGACGTAAAGTCGATATCAAGCTCGCGCTCCAGAATTTTAACAAAACCCTTGACGTTAAAACGTGCCAACTTTTCAAAATTTTTATCGGCGATGTAGCCTAGATATTCTGCCTCGATGTGCGTTCTTCTGGCGACCTCGCTAAGCCCTAATTCTTTTAGCAAACTTATGTCATTCATTTATAATCCTATCGCAAAGTATGGCAAACGCAGCCGAGACGTTTAGGCTGTCCCAGTCGTTTTTCATTTTTATTCCTACTATTTCGTCGCTTTTGGCAAGGACTTTTTTATGCAAGCCTTCGCCCTCGCTGCCCATCACGAGCGCGACTTTTTGGTTAAATTTGACCTCGTGAGCGTTTTTGCCGCCGCTTGCCGTGGCGTAAATTTTAAAACCGACCTGTTTTAGCTCGTTTAGCAAGCTAAGGCCGTCTTCTACAAGAGCGATGTTTGCCTCGTAAGCCGCTGCGCTACTAGCTCGCAGGATGCCTTCCATCGCTAAATTTTTAGCGACGACGACGATGCCTCCGCAGCCGAGTGCATGCGCCGTTCTGACGATGGCGCCGATGTTTCCGACATCGCTAAGTCCGTATAAAACCGCTATAAAATTTTGTTTTTTTATCTCGTCGATACTCTTAAACTCAAACTCTTCGACCTCGGCTAAAAAACCTTGGTGATTGCCGCCGCGCGCGAGAGCTTGAGCTTTTTGGTTATCTACGCGTTTTATCGGCGCGCCGATGCCTACGATCTGCGAAAATAGCGTCTTGTCGCACTCTTTGGCGAGATAGACTGTTTTGACGTTTTTTTTATAGTTTTTTATGATGTGCAAAAATAGCTGTTTACCGTATATTATCATCGCCTGATAATAGCTAAAAATCGGTAAAATTTAGCTAAATTTTTAGATAATTTCGCCCTTTGCTAAGTCCGTATGCGATTTTAGCGAGCAAGTTCGGAGTAAATTTCTTTAGCGCTTTTGCCCGTAATTTTTGCTAGGAGTTTGGCCTTGGCTTTAGGCGAAATTTCAAGTTCTAAAATATCGTTTTGAGTGATTTTTTCTGAGGTAAAATTTGGATTTTTTTGCACTACGACGCACCACTCACCGCTTAGATTCGACTCTTGTAGCTTTTTTGCCAGATTGTTTGCCGCGGCTCTAAATTTTGTTTCAAATTTTTTCGTCGCCTCTTTTATGGCAAAAATTTCTCTATCCGGCTCAAGCTTGGCAAAGTCTAAAATGAGCGAAAGTATACGTTTTGGGCTTTCGTAGATGACTACGGGAAACGGCGAATTTAGCGCATTTTGCACCGCTGCGGCTCGCTCTTTGCCGTTGTTTGGCAAAAATCCTAGAAAGCAAAATTCTTTTTCGCAAAGACCGCTTGCGACGACGGCTAAGAGTGCGGCATTTGATCCGCTCAGCACTTCGTATGCGATGTCGTTTTTTATCGCGAAATTTACGAGCGCGGCTCCAGGATCGCTGATGCCCGGCATTCCCGCATCGCTTAAAAACGCAACGTTTTTATCAAAAATCTCAAGCTTGATTTTGGATAAAATTTCATCTTCGTTATGCGTGTGTAGCGGGATAAAATTTTGGATGTTTATATTTGCGTCAAAACGCGTATTTAGCAGGTTTATGAGAGATTTTGCGACTCTGGTATCTTCGCAAAAGAGTATCTCGCATTCGCGCAAAACGCTCAAAGCGCGAAGCGAGATATCGCTTAAATTTCCTATCGGCGTAGGAACGAAATATAGCAAAGGATTATTTTAAGTTATATTTTTTCTTAAATTTATCGACGCGGCCCGCGCTATCTACGATCTTTTCACTGCCCGTAAAAAACGGATGGCACTCTGAGCAGATATCTACTCTGATCTCGCTTTTGTTTGACTTCGTAGTGAAGGTGTTGCCGCAAGCGCAAGTTACTTTGCACTCAACAAATTCTGGATGAATTTCTTTTTTCATCATTTTATCCTTTTATCGGTCTGATTTTTTAATTTTTATTTAAAGTAAGGCGAGATTATACAAAAAACTTCGTAAAAAATCAAATTTAAATTAAAATTTTAGCCGCTATGCCTAAAATCGCTGTTTGCGAGCGCAAAATATTTTTTGCTCTCAGTCCGTATTTTTTGGCGACCGCCTCTCGCTCGCTCCCGCTAAATCCTCCCTCGGGGCCGATCGCTAAAATTTCCTTGCCCGCGTAGCCATCTAGGTTTTCGCCTTCAAAGTCGATAAGAGCGACATTTGGGTAAAATTTGACTAATTCGTCTAAGCTTTTATAAATTTCAAATTTCATCAAATCGTTTCGTCCGCACTGCTCGCACGAGCTTATCAAAATGCGCTCTAGGCGCGAAAAATCGAGCTTAAAGTTTTTTTGCGAAAATTCGCCGTAAAAAAAGACGATTTTAGCTACGCCCATTTCGTTTAGGCTAGGCAGCGTTTTTTCGATCGTTTTTGGATCGACGACGGCCCAGGCTAGCGTTAGATCGCTATTTCGCGCTTCCACGTCGTGCGAAAATATCAAATTTAGCTCCGCACCCCTTTTGTCTAAATTTACGATTTCATAGATGTGGTTTTGTCCGTCGGTCAAATTTCGCACGTCGATGCGCTCGCCTACCTTCGCTCGCCGCGCCTTTAGGTGCAAAAACGCCTCTCCATCAAGCCTTATTTGCTCGTTTTTTGCTTCTTTTGAATATAAAAATTTCATCTCACCCCGCTTGCAATTAGTATAAAAACAAAATCGGCCGCGATTTTTAGGCGCATTTTGGCTCTAAAATCAGCAAAATTTTTAGTTTTCATCGCCTTTTTTAGCTGCTTAAACTCCATTGCTCCAAGCCCGATAAGCAGCATCCAAACAGCGATCATAACAAGAGCTTTGAGGCCCAGATAAAAGTAAAAAACGCTCATCAAAAGCAGCCCCGTAAGCATCATCGCGGCCAAAAACGAGTAGTAGGTGGGCAAAAATAGCCTGATGCGTTTAGCGTAGGCTGGCGAATTTATACCGAAATTTATCAGGCAAAAGTGCGTCGCGACTAACGCCAAAAGCGTAAAGGCAAGCCCGATATGTATAGAGCGCGCTAGCTCGTAGAGCTCTGATAGATGTTCGTTAAATTTCATTTTTCAGGCACCGGTTCCGGCGGCATATTTTCGTCGATACTCACGTTTGCGTCGCTTTGTGCGATAGGTACGTCGCTGGGGACGGTTTCGTTTAGATCTAGTTCAGGCGAGCTTTTTTCGTCCTCGCAGCCGCTAAAGATTAGAGCCGTCAGCGTCAAAATCGCAAGAATTTTCCTCATTTGCGCTAGACCTCCTTTGGATTTACTATTTTTTTGCCTAGTTTGATCTTCTCAAACAGCTCCGCGTCCTCCCACTCGACTCTCACGCCCTCGGAAAAGACGACCTCGTTTAAATTTACCTCGCCCATTTTAGCGTTATACGCATCCTCTCTGAAGCACTGCGCGTAGCCCGTATCAGTCTCGTGGACGATGATGCTGTGAAGCTTCACTTCGCGCTCGCCGTTTTGCATCTGAGTGGCTTTTAAAAGCCTATCTATCATCACGAAAAATATCCTGCAAAACTGCTCTGCAGAGGGGTTTAGCGGGATCTCTACCCAGCGCGCGGAGTGCTTTTTGAGGTCGTTTTTGTACTCGGCTTCGTCGCCGCTAAATATCGTCGTGCAGTGATCAAAGCTATCGATGATGCAGCCGATTTCGCGCTTCATCAGGCCAAAATCATACACCATCCCCGCGTTATCGAGAAAATTTGACTCAAGTAAAATTTCAGCCCTGTAAGAATGCCCGTGGATGCTCGTTTTGCAGCGTTTTGAGCTACAAAATCTAACTATGTGAGCGTTTTCAAATTTAAACATTTTTCTTATTATCATTTTAGCTCCGTTTATTAAATTTTACCGTTTCGCGCCGTAAAGATGCGGGTGATGCTGCCTAAATTTACGCTTTAAACCCCTTCTTTTGCGCCCCAAAGCCTGATATGCAGGCGATCGGAGTAGTTAAAACCGTGCGTGATCGCAAACTGCGCGACAGCTCTAGCGTTTTGTTCGAGACTTATTTTATCATAACCTTGCGGCATACAAAAGACTTCCGCGTCGCAAATCTCTAAAATACGCGAAATTTGCGCTATCGCCGAGCCGTCTTCCGCACTTTTTTTGTCAAGGACGAATTTATAAAAACTGCCCGCGGCGTTTTGCTTTATCGCTTTTAGCGCGGCGGGATTCATGCGCTTAGCTTCGCTTTCGCCGCTATTTTCGAGCTTGACGCTGACGGCAAATCGGCATTTTTTATAAATCTCAAATTTGGCAAAATCCACCTCGATCGTACCGTTTGTTTCAAAATGCGCCTCGTAGCCCTCGCTAGTCGCAAAATTTAAAAAATCTAACAAAATTTGATTTTTGTGATGTAGCAGCGGCTCGCCGCCGGTGATTACGACGATAGGTTTTTGGCGCAAATTTGCGCTCAAGCTTTGCGTTATTTTTATGAGTTCGTCCGCGCGCGAGATTTTTTGATACGAAAAATGCCCCGTAAAAACCGCGCGGATCGTGTCGCAGCCAACTAGCGTTTCACCGGTTTTGGGCGAGACGGCGCGCACTCCAAAGCCGGCGCAGTTTAGATTGCAGCCAGCAAAACGCAAAAAAATCGCCAAACGGCCGCTGCTTGCGCCTTCGCCTTGAATACTTAGGAAACTCTCGACTAGGTTTAAACTCAAATTTCGCCTTTTAATTTTAGTCGATTATAGCAAAATTTAAAGGGTAGTTTTATGGAGTTAGGTGGATTTTACGTCAAATTTGAGCGGGTTTTGCTAGAAAAACGGCGGCAAATTTATGGATAAAAATATAAAAAATCAAGCGCGGTTAAATTTGGTAAAAAGCAGGCTAAATCCACGCCAAATTTGACGTAAATTTAGCCTTGATTTCAGCCGCCCGTTTGATAAAAGGCGCGGCTTGAGGTCTCGTTTTGAGCGCCGATCGCCCATTTGTTTTCTTTGGGTTTGTTTTGCAGTACTTGGCGCAGGATCTCGCTAGCGCCTGCGATATCGCCCTTTCTTACGGCATCTTTTATGCTCATCGCATCCTCGAAGTATAGGCACGGGATGAGATGCCCCTCGGCCGTGAGGCGTATGCGGTTGCAGCTCTCGCAAAAGTCGTGTTTGTGCGGGTCGATAACGCCGAAGGTATAGCCGTCCTCTAGCTTGTAGATGCTGGCTGGACTCGTCGGGATCTTTTCGGCCGCTTCGAAGCGATATTTTTTTGCTATAAGGTCTAAAATTTCAGCCGATTTCATGCCTTTTAGCTCATCATTGGCGTGGATATTTTCCATGTATTCGATAAAGCGAATCTGACAACCCATAGAGCGCGCAAACTCTAGCAAAGAGACAATCTCATCATCGTTTACGCCTCTTAGCGCGACGGTGTTTAGCTTGACTTTTAATCCTGCCTCGAGCGCAGCGTCAAGGCCTGCTAAAACCTCGTGCAGGACGCTTTTTTGCGCGATAAATTTAGCCTTTTCGGTTTTTAAGCTATCAAGCGACATATTTATACGCTTTAAACCCGCGTTTTTGAGGGCTTTTGCGTAGTGTTTGAGCATAAAGCCGTTTGTCGTGATAGCTAGATCGACGTCCGGGCTATGCTCGTTTATCATCGCGATAAATTTGTCTAAGTCCTTGCGCAGTAGCGGTTCGCCGCCCGTGATACGGATCTTTTTTACGCCTTCGTCTAGGCAGACTTTGACAAATAAAAACAGCTCCTCAAAGCTTAGTAAATTTTCCTTCGGCTCCCAACTAAACGGAGTTTTAGGCATGCAGTATTTGCATCTAAAGTTACATCTTTGCGTGACAGAAATACGCAGATAATCAACAGTTCTTCCGTGTCCGTCTATTAACATTTTTCGCCCTTAATTTTATCAAAAAGATTTATTTTTGATTTGGTTAAAGGGCATTATAGGAAGTTAAGCTTTAAAATTTTTTAAAACTTGCGTATGAAAATAATGTTATTTTTTTATATTTCGCGCCTAGGTTTTAACATTATATCAGCTCTCGCAGTTTTAGCGTCAGCTCGACTTTGCCCACGCCCACGCACAGCTCTTTTGCGATGCTTTCTACGCTTTTGCCTTCGCTATACATCTGCACTATGCGCTTTTCGTCGTCTTCGCCGTTTGGAGCGGTTATCTTGCTAATGCTTTTTGTGCGCTCCTCAAGCGTAAAAAGTCTATCTTGTTGCTGGCTTTGGAAGCTATCTATCGAGCTTTCGATGCTTTGGAGGGTGTTTATTATCGGAGTTATTTTTTGATTTATTTTTTCGTTTAGACGCTGTTCTAGGTTGCTTTCTAGCTGCGCCGCGTCAAATTCGCCCGGTTCGCTTAGGTCTAAATTCGCAACCTGTTTTTTTACCGCGTGAAGCTCTTGGATGAGTCCTTCTATAGCTTTTTCATACCTTGAAAATTTTCTGGAAACCTCAAGGTCTTTTACGAAAACAAGTACGAAAAGTATCGTCAAAATCAGCCCGAATATCGCAAAAATCATCAAATCGCTATTCATCTTTCATCTCCTTTAGTTCTCTTATCATTGCCCGCTCTCTGGCCGTCACGTAGCCGTTGTAGTCGCTCTCGTCGCTCTCGTTTATACGCGTGATTTTGGCGGTTTTTTCATCTAGCGCTTCAAAAAATATCGCCACGTCTCGCTTCGGAAAGATAGGCATAAAAATGCGCCCGTAGTAGCCGGAGCCTTCTTTAAATTTAGCCTCTTTTATCCTAAAATTTTCAAAATTTATCCCCTCTAGCACGCTAGATTGCGCAAGCTCGAGTTTTACGAATTTCTCGTTTTTTATATAGGCGTTTAGTTCGTCAAATTTACGGTGAAGCTCAACTAGCAGCGTTAGTATCACCTGATCGCTTTCCTTCGTATCGCCCTTTGCTTTGGCGCGCTTTATCCACGCTCCCAGCGGATCGTCCTCGTTGCCGCTAAGCTTATCGAATTCGCGCAAAAACTCGCTCTCTCGCTCGCCGATTTCCTCAAAAACTATGTCTAAATTTGCCGGAACCAGTCTCATAGGCTAGCCCAAACAAAAATGAAAAAAAGTATGCCCAGATAGCCGTTTAACGTAAAAAATGCACGGTCGATCTTGCTAAAATCTCGCCTAACGATGCGGTGTTCAGCCACTAGGATACCTCCGCAAAGCAAAATGCCCACATACGCGGCCGAGCCGAGCCATCCAGCCCACGCAAAAAGCAGCCAAAAGATCACGGCCGTGGCGTGAAATATAGCCGAGATAAACATCGTAGCCTTTTCGCCGTAAACGCTAGGTATGCTAAAAAGCCCGTGCTCGCGGTCAAATTTGACATCCTGAAGCGAATAAAGCAGGTCAAATCCCGCCACCCAAAACATCACGCCAAGGCAGAGCAGCACGCTAAAAAGCGGTATCTCGCCCGTGACTGCTACGGCTCCGGCGATGGGCGCGAGACCCAGCGAGAGACCAAGGACTAGGTGCGCTAACTCGCTAAAACGCTTAAAAAGCGAATATCCGCCAAGTACGGCTAGGATCGGAAAGCTCAGCCAAAACGCAAGCTTGTTTACGAGATAGGCGACCAGCACGAAAATGACGGCGTTTGCCACGATAAAAATTTGCAAATTCGTCCTGCCGATACGCCCGTCCACGCTCGGGCGATTTGCCGTGCGCGGGTTTAGCTTGTCGATGTCCTCGTCCTTGTAGCGGTTAAAGGCCATCGCGAAATTTCGCGCCGAAACCGCGCAAAGAATGCCCGAAATAAGCAACTTCCAGCCAAACCAAGCCGTGCCGTTTACCTGCGCGCTCGCCGTTATCATTGCGGTAAATATAAAAGGCAGTGCGAAAATCGAGTGCTTAAAGACGATTAGTTCGTTAATATCTTTTAAAATATTTATAAATTTTTGCATAATCTTCCTGAAATTTTTGCTTTATTTTATCTTATAAAAGCGTAAATTGTGATAAAATTTGAGCAGATTTACGAATTTTAAGGCATTTTTATGAAAGAACTCGCCATTATCGGCACTACCGCTAGCGGAAAAACGGCGCTCGCTCTAAAACTCGCAAGCGAATTTAACGGAGTGATTTTGAGTCTTGATTCGCTTTGCGTTTATAAATTTATCGACGTCGCAAGCGCTAAACCCAGTGCGGACGAGCTAGCTTCGGTGCCGCATTTTGGGATAAATTTGCTCATGCCGGATGAACATTTTGACGTCGGGATGTTTTTTGAGGTTTATAAAACGGCTCGCGAATTTGCGCGAAAAAACGGTAAAAATTTATTTATAACCGGCGGCAGCGGATTTTATCTAAAGGCCTTGCTGTCGGGTCTAACGCCTAAATTTGAGCGCGTAGAAAGCGGCCTAAGCAATGCTCAAATTTACGAGCTCGTTTCAAGCCTCGATCCAGAGTTTGCTGCCAAATTTAGCGCAAACGACACCTACCGTCTGCAAAAGTGGTTTGATATCTACTCCTTTTTGCGCTCTAGCGGGCGAGATGATGCCGTGAGCGCGTATCTGCGCGAAAATACCCTAGCTCCCGTCGCTTCAAATTTGGCGATTTTTGAGCTTAGCTGGGATAGGGACGAGCTAAGAGGTCGTATCAAAGAGCGCACTAGAGCGATGTTTGAGCAGGGTTTGCTGGACGAAGCGCGGGAGCTGTTTGCTCGGTATCCGCAGCGACCAAAGCCGCTAAACTCGGTCGGTCTAAAAGAGTGCGGAGAGTTTTTGCGAGGCGAGATCAAAACCCAGACCGAGCTGGAGGAGCTCATCTGCACGCATACGGCGCAGCTGGCTAAGCGTCAGCGGACGTTTAATAGATCGCAGTTTAAGAGTAAATTTAGCGGCAGCGTCGGGGAGTGTGAAGAGAAAATCATAGAATTTTTAAATGGTTAAATTTGCAAATTTAGCGGCTTGTCTCGCGAGCGCTTTTCCGAGATTTCGCAAAATTTTCGCTCCGCAGGCTATATGCCTAGCGCACGCTCAATTTTGCTTCAAAACTCGAAAAATCATCTCGCGATACTTCGCCTTGACTTTTTACGCTCAAATTTGCAAATTTAACTCGAAATTTTACGCACCGAGACCCGCATCTTACGGTGCTAAAATTTAGTTTAGTCAAAATTTAGCACGCTGCGCGTTTTTTAAATTTAAGCCGCTAGCTTTAATAAAATTTGCAGTTAAATTTAGTAAAATCGGCAGAAAAATATTCAAGACATGATAGGTATAGTTTTAATAGATGTTTCTTGCTCGCAAAATAGCGGATCGTGGTTGCTATGAAATTAAAATAAAAGGCGAAGTATCGCGAGATGGATTTAAAGGTTGCGACGTAAAAATTTAGCGAAGATAAGGCATATAGTCTATCAAGCTAAATTTTTACTAGCTCGGTTAAAGACGCTCGCGAGACAAGCCGTAGAAAGGTAAAATGTTAGTTCACATCTGCTGTTCGGTCGACAGCCACTATTTTCTGCAACGCCTGCGCGCCGACCGCCCGCACGAGCGTCTCATCGGCTATTTTTACGATCCCAACATCCATCCGTACAGCGAGTTTTTGATGAGGTTTCGCGACGTAAAAAGGAGCTGCGAAAAGCTAGGCGTCGAGCTTATTTGCGGCGAGTACGAATACGAGGCGTGGCTAGAGGGCGCAAAAGGCCTTGAAAACGAGCCCGAAAAGGGCAAGCGCTGTGCGTATTGCTTTGATTTTCGCGTGGGAAATTCGGCTCAAAAAGCGCGCGAACTAGGCGAAAAATCGATCACCACGACGCTGCTGATGAGCCCGAAAAAGGACTTCTCGCAGCTAGAATCCGCGCTAAATAAGGCTGCGGGGAAATACGGCCTTGAAACATTTGCCGTGGACTACCGCGCGGGCGGCGGCACGAACGCGCAGTTTGAGCTTGCTAAAAAAGATAAACTCTATCATCAAAACTACTGCGGCTGTATTTTCGGGCTTAGCAAGCAGCGCGAGGCGCAAAAACTACCGCTTAGCGAGCTTATGAGCGAGGTTAGCGGGCGCGTGATGCCCGGAGGTATCGAGGAGCGGCTGGAGCTTTACGAAAAGGTGCGAGAGTGCGAGGCTGCGGGCGCGCCGTTTCATCTATCGCGCAAGTATTTTTTAAACTACCGCTTGCTGCGCGCCTACGTCAAATTTGGTGGCTCGGTCGTGCTGTCGTATTTTTTGCTCTACTCGCATTTTAAGCGCGAGAACGTCAAATTTAGTGTGGGCGAGGCGGCGCAAATGTGCGACGAGCTGCGAGACGGCGTGACGCTATTAAATTTGGCTAAATTTAACGAACTCTCGGGTGAAAAATTCGCTAGCGTAAACGAACTCTGCCGCCGGCCTATCGCGGTACCTCGCGAGCTGGAAATTCGCCGCGAGCTGTGCGGAGAATTTAGCCAAAATCCTATAATCGTGCTGGATGAAATTCGCGCGGGCAGATACGAAATCTACGCCAAAGACGAGCTTTATAACGATAGTCGCGAGGTTTTGGTAACGCAAATTTGAGCCAAATTTAGCGTGCTCGAGATAAAAGGCGGGCGCGAAAATTTAGCCGTTAAATTTTGCCCCGACCAAATCAATAATCTTTTTCTTAGCAAAATTTGGCTAAAATCGGCTTTAAATTTTACTCACAAGGTTTAAAGTGATCGACATCGTTGAAATCCAAAAAATACTCCCGCACAGATATCCTTTTCTGCTCATCGACCGAGTGACCGAGCTCGAGCCCGCCAAACACATCGTCGCTTATAAAAACGTAACGATCGGCGAGCCCGTGTTTCAGGGGCACTTCCCGGGTCACCCGATATATCCGGGCGTGATGATCATCGAGGGTATGGCGCAGGCCGGCGGCGTGCTCGCTTTTAAGAGCATGAGCGACGAGCATCAAGCGGGTATCGAAAATAAAGTCGTTTATTTTATGAGCATCGACGGAGCGAAATTTCGCCACCCGATACGCCCGGGCGATAGGCTCGAGTATCGCCTGGAGGTGCTAAAGCACAAAGGTAACATCTGGGTGCTAAAAGGCGAAGCCTACGTGGACGGCACGCTATCGTGCGAAGCCGAGCTAAAAGCTATGATCGTAGATAAATAAGCGAGCCAAAATGAGAAGTATCCATCCGCAAGCCGTCGTCGAGGACGGCGCGAAGATCGGCGAGGACGTAACGATCGAGGCCTACGCCTACGTCGGCAAAGACGCGGTGCTAGGCGACGGCGTACTCGTAAAACAAGGCGCTAGGATAGTGGGCGACACGCATATCGGCGAGGGCGGTAAAATTTACAGCTACGCCATCGTGGGCGATATCCCGCAGGACGTGAGCTACCGCGCTGAGGAAAATACGGGCGTTCGTATCGGTAAAAACGCGACGATCCGCGAGTTTTGCACGATAAACTCGGGCACGCACAAAGGCGACGGGATCACGCGTATCGGCGATAACGCCTTTATCATGGCCTACTGCCACGTCGCGCACGACTGCGCCGTCGGAAATAACGTCATCCTGGCAAATAACGCGACTCTAGCCGGTCACGTGGAGCTTGGCGACTACAGCGTCGTTGGCGGTATGACGCCGATACATCAGTTCGTGAGAGTCGGCGAGAGCTGCATGATCGCGGGCGCTAGCGCGCTATCTCAGGACGTCGTGCCGTTTTGCCTGGCTGAAGGCAACCGAGCTTACATCAGAAGCTTAAATTTAGTCGGTATCAGACGAAGGTTTGATAAAGACGCGGTCGAAGAGATAAACAGAGCGTATAAATTTTTATTTAGAAAAAGCGGGGATCTAAAAGCCGCGGCTAGCGAGCTTTTAGAGAGAGCGCAGATAGAGCAGGTGCGAAAAATGTGCGAATTTATCCTAAGCACCAAGCGCGGTATCCCATTAGCAAAAGGAAGAGAATAATGGCGAGAAAATGTAATTTTTGCGGCGAGACGGAGTCAAACGATAGACGCCTTTTTGCGGATTTGGACAATAAGGCTTTCATCTGCGAATACTGCGTGAATGCCGCTTATAATATGATTTGCGGCGATACGAGCCTGCAAGAATCGAGTCCTGAAAACAAAACCGACAAAGACTATACGAATTTAACTCCAAAAGAGCTAAAGGCGGTGCTAGATAACTACGTCATCGGTCAAGATAAGGCCAAAAAAGTCTTTAGCGTCGGCGTTTATAATCACTACAAAAGAATTTTTAGAAAAGGCGAGATCGAGGACGATACGGAGATCTCGAAATCAAATATCTTGCTTGTGGGCCCTACGGGTAGCGGCAAGACGCTGATGGCACAGACTCTGGCTAAATTTCTAGACGTACCTATCGCTATCTGCGACGCTACGAGCCTAACGGAAGCGGGCTACGTCGGAGAAGACGTGGAAAATATCCTGACTCGTCTTTTACAGGCCGCAGACGGCGACGTAAAGCGCGCCGAGCAGGGCATAGTTTTCGTCGATGAGATAGATAAGATCGCCAGGATGAGCGAAAATCGCTCGATCACGCGCGACGTGAGCGGCGAGGGCGTGCAGCAGGCGCTTTTAAAAATCATCGAAGGCAGCCTCGTAAATATCCCTCCAAAAGGCGGCAGAAAGCATCCTAATCAGGAATTTATCCAGATAGATACTTCAAACATCCTCTTTGTCTGCGGCGGCGCGTTTGACGGACTAGCCGACATCATCGAGCGCAGGATCGGCAAAAACGTGCTGGGATTTGGTCAAGATAAACGCTCAAAAGACGATAAGGAAAATTTGCTAGACGCGCTTGAGAGCGACGATTTGGTGCATTTTGGACTAATCCCGGAGCTAATCGGTAGGCTTCACGTGGTCGCCACGCTAAATAAAATCACGCAGGACGATATGGTGAGAATTTTAACCGAGCCTAAAAATGCGATACTAAAGCAGTACCAAAAGCTTTTCGCGATAGATAGGGCAAATTTAAAATTTGACGACGAAGCTCTAAAAGAGGTCGCAAAACTAGCCATCGAGCGAAAAACGGGAGCTAGGGGACTGCGAAGCATAATGGAAGAGGTGATGACTGATATAATGTACGAACTGCCGGAGCTTGCGGGCTACGACGTGGTGATAACAAAAGAGGTCGTAAGCGGCAAAGAAAAGCCGATTTTCGTAAAAAACAATAAAATAAGCGCATAAGGATACAGATGATTTTAGACCAGATAATAGGATTTTTTTCAAGCGATATGGGTATCGACCTAGGCACTGCAAATACGCTAGTTTTGGTAAAAGATAAGGGTATCATCATAAACGAGCCCTCCGTCGTCGCGGTACAACGCGAAAAATACGGCAAGCAAAAAATCTTAGCCGTCGGCCACGAAGCAAAAGAGATGGTAGGTAAAACTCCCGGCGATATCGAGGCGATCCGTCCGATGAGAGACGGCGTTATCGCGGATTTTGACATGACGGAAAAGATGATCCGCTATTTCATCGAAAAAACTCACCGCAGAAAGAGCTTCCTGCGCCCTCGTATCATCATCTCCGTACCTTACGGCCTAACTCAAGTCGAACGAAAAGCCGTACGCGAGAGCGCGCTAAGCGCCGGGGCTAGAGAGGTATTTTTGATAGAGGAGCCTATGGCTGCTGCTATCGGGGCAAATTTGCCGGTGCGCGAACCGCAAGGAAACCTAGTCGTCGATATCGGCGGCGGTACGACGGAGATCGGTGTAGTCTCTCTAGGCGGCCTAGTTATAAGCAAGTCTATCCGCACCGCTGGCGATAAAATCGATATGAGCATCGTAAACTACATAAAAGAAAAATACAACCTCCTAATCGGCGAGCGAGCGGGCGAGGATATCAAAATTTCCGTCGGTTCGGCGATTCAGCTTCCCGAGGAGCTTAGCATCGTAGTAAAAGGTCGCGACCAGATTAGCGGCCTACTAAGCCGCGTGGAGCTAACGAGCGAGGACGTGCGCGAGGCTATGCGCGAACCTCTAAAAGAGATCGCAGACGCCCTAAAAACCGTACTTGAGATGATGCCGCCCGATCTTGCCGGAGATATCGTAGAAAACGGCATCGTGCTAACCGGAGGCGGAGCGCTGATCCGCGGCCTTGATAAATATCTAAGCGATATCGTCAAGCTTCCCGTTTTCGTCGCGGACGATCCGTTGCTAGCCGTGGCTAGAGGCACCGGCAAGGCTCTTGAGGAGATTAAATTTTTACAACAACTCGTAAATGAAGAGTAAAATTTTATTCGTCGCTCTCATCGGCGCGCTGGTATTTTTTTCGCTTGATAGAGGCGCGCTTATCTCGGGATACGTCGTAAATTTAAACAGCCGCGTAGTCGCCGCCTACGACGACGCGGTCAAATTTGTAAAAGACGGCGTAAACGAGCATTTTAGGCAGCGCGAGGAGATAAAGCAGCTTCGCGCTCAAAACGCCGAACTGGAAAAATCGGCAGCTTTGCTTTCAAGCTTCGCAAAGGAGCTAAACGAAATTTTGGTCGATAAAAACTCGACCGCCTACGAGCCTAGAGTCCAGCTCGTGCGGGCGCTAAGCTACGTAAATATAAGCGACTACAACAAGGTCTGGCTGGATAAATTTAGCGGCTACGACGAGTCTAAAATTTACGGGCTGATTTACCAAGGTAAGAGCGCGGGTATCGTCGTGAGTAAGGACGGCAACCCTATGGCCTTGCTGCAAAACGATCCAAAAAGTATATTCGCCGTTTCAATCGGCGAGGAAAAAATCCCGGGCATCGCGCACGGGAGTAAAGACGGAATAACGGTGAAATTTATCCCCCAGTGGCTCAGCCCAAAGGAGGGCGACGAGGTCGTCACGAGCGGGCTTGACGGGATATTTTTTAGCGGGATTTCAGTGGGCAAGGTCACGGGCGTGATCCAAGAGAGCTTATATAAAAGCGCGGCCGTAAAGCCCTACGTAAGCATAACCATCCCCTCATATCTATACGTCGTAACAAAGGAAAAATAATGCCAAAAAGAACCGACATCAACACCGTTTTACTCATCGGCAGCGGCCCTATCGTCATCGGGCAGGCGTGCGAATTCGACTACAGCGGTACGCAAGCCGCAAAGACGCTAAAGCAGCTGGGCTACCGAGTCGTACTCATTAACTCAAACCCGGCTACCATCATGACCGATCCAGATTTCGCCGACGCTACCTACGTCGAGCCGATAACCAAAGAGAGTATCAAGCGCATAATAGATAAGGAAAAAGTCGATGCCATACTGCCTACGATGGGCGGCCAGGTAGCGCTAAACGTCGCTATGCAACTATACGAAGCTGACATGCTAGGCGGCGTCAAATTTCTAGGCGCGAACCCCCAAGCTATCAAAAAGGGCGAGGATAGGCAGGAGTTTAAAAAGGTGATGCAAAAGATCGGCATGGATCTGCCGCAAAGCCAGTACGCCTACGACATGGACGAGGCGCTAGCCGCAGCCGCAAACATCGGCTTTCCGCTCATCATCCGCGCTAGCTATACCCTAGGCGGCGCAGGCAGCGGCGTGGCGTATAATATCGACGAATTTAAAGAACTAGCCCAAACGGGCCTAGATGCCAGCCCGATACATGAAATTTTGGTCGAGGAGAGCTTGCTAGGCTGGAAAGAGTACGAGATGGAGGTCATCCGCGACCGCAACGACAACTGTATCATCGTCTGCTCGATCGAAAACCTCGATCCGATGGGCGTGCATACGGGCGATAGTATCACGGTTGCGCCGGCTCTTACGCTCACCGACAAAGAGTATCAGGCGATGCGCGACGCGAGTTTTAAAATTTTACGCGAGATCGGCGTGGATACGGGCGGCAGCAATGTGCAGTTTGCTATAAATCCAAAAACCGGCCGCATGATCGTGATCGAGATGAACCCGCGCGTGAGCCGTAGCTCTGCGCTCGCCTCAAAGGCCACGGGCTACCCGATCGCCAAGGTCGCGACGCTGCTAGCCGTGGGCTTTAGCCTGGATGAAATCAAAAACGACATCACCGGCACGCCTGCTAGCTTTGAGCCCGTCATCGATTACATCGTGACTAAGATCCCGCGCTTTACGTTTGAGAAATTCCCGGGCGCGAACCCGTATCTAGGCACCGCGATGAAGAGTGTGGGCGAGGTGATGGCGATCGGCAGGACGTTTAAGGAAAGCATCCAAAAAGCGCTTTGCTCGATGGAAAAGGATTATTACGGATTTAACTTCGTAAATTTGGAGAAAAACGCGTTAGTTTACGGCCTTAGAAACGCGAACGAAAGCCGCATTTTATATGTCGCGCAGGCGTTTCGAGACGGGTTTAGCGTGGCTGAGGTGCACGAGATGAGCAAGATCGATCCGTGGTTTTTGGATCAAATTTGGCAGATAGTTAAATTTGAAGAGCGTATCGACATGGACATCCTAAACGACGAGCCGCTACTTCGCGAAGCTAAAACGATGGGGTTTTCGGACAAGATGATCGCGCATCTGATAAATTTAAAAGACAACCTCGATCTGGGTCAAAACGATATATATTTCGCGCGCGAGAAAATGGGCATAAACCTCGAATACAACGAGGTTGATACCTGCGCGGGCGAGTTTAAGGCGCTCACGCCGTATCTTTACTCGACGACTAATATCACGAAACTGCCGCATCTTTCGTCAAATTTCGCCGAGTCAAATTTAAACGTAAATTCGGCGCAAAAAGAGAAAAAAGTGATGATCATCGGCGGCGGTCCAAACCGCATAGGCCAGGGCATAGAGTTTGACTACTGCTGCGTGCACGCCAGCTACGCGCTACGCGACATGGGCGTAAAAACCATAATGTACAACTGCAACCCAGAAACCGTCAGTACCGACTACGACACTAGCGATATTTTGTACTTTGAGCCGATCGATTTCGAGCACGTTAGAGCCGTGATCGAGCACGAAAATCCGGACGGCGTGATCGTGCATTTCGGCGGTCAGACTCCGCTAAAATTCGCCAAACGCCTAAGCATAGCGGGCGCAAAAATCATCGGCACCAGCGCTCGTACGATCGACGTCGCTGAGGATAGGAAGAAATTTAGCGAATTTATCTCTAAAATAGGCGTCAAACAGCCACGAAACGACACTGCAACAAGCGAAAAAGAGGCGCTAGAAAAGGCCGCCGCTATCGGCTATCCCGTACTCGTGCGCCCTAGCTACGTGCTGGGCGGCCGCGCGATGAGACGCGTGCATAGCGATGAGGAGCTGCGCCTATATATGAGCGAGGCGGTCAAGGTCAGTAACCACTCGCCCGTGCTAATCGATAAATTTTTACAAGACGCCGTGGAGCTTGACGTAGACGCGATCAGCGACGGCAAGGACGTCTATATCGGCGCCGTGATGCAGCACATCGAGGAGGCGGGCATCCACAGCGGCGACAGCGCGTGCATATTGCCTCCGCTAAATTTGACCGCGCAGATGATCGAAAAGGTAGAAAACCAAACTCGCGACATCGCGCTAAATTTGGGCGTCGTGGGGCTTATGAATATCCAGTTTGCCATCTACGAGGACGAGCTGTTTATAATAGAGGTAAACCCGCGCGCCAGCCGCACCGTGCCGTTTGTTAGCAAGGCGACAGGCGTGCCGATGGCGAAGGTAGCCACGCGCGTGATGTGGCAAGGGGGTTTACGCGAGGCGCTTAAATTTTACGACAACTACGACGCAGTTTACGAGGAGCGCGGCATACTCAAGCCTCGAGTGAAAAATCACGTCTGCGTCAAAGAAGCTGTATTTCCGTTTAACAAGCTCTCTGGCGCGGATCTAATCCTGGGTCCTGAGATGAAAAGTACGGGCGAGGTCATGGGCATATCAAGCGATTTTGCAAAGAGCTTTGCAAAAAGCCAGATCGCTGCGAGCAACTCGCTGCCGACAAGCGGGCTAGTCTTTTTGACTCTTGCCGACGCGGACAAAAAATACGCCGCAAATTTGGCGCGCGAGCTCATAAATCTCGGCTTTAAAATCATCGCCACGGGCGGAACGTATAAAATTTTAGAGGGCGCGGGCATAGAGAGCGAGTTCGTCTATAAGATTAGCGAAGGCCGCCCAAATGTCGAGGATAGGCTCAAAAACGGCGATATCGCGCTCGTCATCAACACCAGCGACAGCAAGTCAAACAGCGAGGACGGCAAGAAAATCAGGCAAAACATCATGCGATTTAAGATTCCGTATTTCACGACGATGTCGGCGGCCTTGGCGGCTGCTAAATCGCTAAAAAGCGTACAAGACGGCAGCGCGCTAGAAGTAAAAAGCTTGCAGGAGTATCTTGGCGAGAAGTGAGCGCATGCCGGCAAATTTAAACGTCAAATTTGCCTTTGTGCGCAGTTTTTGCGTTAAATAAAAGCTTAAATTTAGCTCTCTAATTTCACGGTTGGAATTTATTTAGATGAGATTAAATTTTACTTCTAGCGTTTTGGGCGATGCGAAATAGTAAAATTTCAGCTAAATTTTACCCAGCAAAAAGGAGCAAAAATGTTTGATTTTAAAAAAGAGTTTAAAGAGCTTTACGCGCCAAAGCAGACACCGCAAATTTTAACCGTCCCGCCTGCAAATTTCGTCTGCGTCCGCGGCGATGGCGATCCGAACGAATCAGGCGGTGCGTATCAGCGCGCGATAGAGGTGCTTTACGCCGTGAGCTACGCGCTAAAAATGAGCTACAAAACCGATTATAAGATCGATGGCTTTTTTGAGTATGTCGTGCCACCGCTAGAGGGGTTTTGGTGGCAGAGCGGCTCGGCTTGCGGCGCTGCAGACTACGCTAGAAAGAGCGATTTTAGCTGGATTAGCGCGATTAGACTGCCCGATTTTATCACGCGAGAAAATTTCGACTGGGCAGTGCAGCAGGCTACTTTGAAAAAGAAGCTAGACTGCGGCGCAGCGGAGTTTTTGAGGATAGACGAAGGTCTTTGCGCGCAAATTTTACATGTGGGTAGCTTTGACGATGAGCCGGAGAGCGTTGCTAAAATAGACGAGTTTATCTCCGCAAACGGCTATGCAAAGGACTTTGGCGAGCAAAGGACGCATCATGAAATCTACCTAAGCGACCCCAGAAAAATAGACCCGCAAAAATGCAAAACGATAATTAGACTGCCGATTAGAAAAATAGCGACGCGGTTTCTAAGTAAAGCTATAGTACTTACTCGAGACTCGCCTTTTTATTGTGCCGATTTGCAAAATAGAGTAGATTAAGAAAAATTATGTCGATTACAGCGCGTAGAGATTAAATTTAAGCGAGATTATAGAGCTTGGCGGTGTGCTACACTGCATAACGGCAGAGAAATTTGGGCGGTAAAGTTACCACCTTATTTACTATTTTGTTTTGGGGATAATTTCTTTATTAAAGTCGAATTCCCAAATTTTTGGGTCTGGCACGTCTTTTATTTCTTCTTTGCTATACCCAATAGCCTTTAGTCTTTCATTCCAAGTCCTTCTAATGCCTTCAGCAATAGGCTTAAATTCCCTTGGCGAAAACTCATCAGTTTTTGCATTATTGCACCAGTAGCAAGCCATACAACAATTCTCTTTGCTATATTCTAAATTTGGCAGCTTCCTATCTATTTCTAGCGTATATCCACGCGTATCGCTTCTTTTATTATTTAGCTTACCATTTTTGCCAAGCTCTTCGATCTGAGCTAGGCTTATACCGCAGTATGAGCAAGTTGTTTTTTCAAGCATCTTATTAAAGTCTGTTTCAGAAAATTTTCCTTTAAAATCATCTTCATATTCTTTTTCCAGTGCATCTAAAATTTCTGTAAATTCATTAGACTTTTGAACGAAATATTGTCTTTGCTCTATCAGCATGATGTTTAGCTCTTTGCCCTTATGTTTTATTTTACTTTCATTGCTATTTAGATTCAGCTGGTAGTATTTACTGCTGTATAAATTCGCCACTTCATTAATGACTTCAAAGCCCTTAAAATCTTTTTTTATAGTTTCAATATTACTCATAATGTAGTAATCATTGCATCCATTTTTATCTGAGTTGTCCCAAGAAAAAGCCTTGTCAAACAAAAATAGCTGAACTTTTGTTTTAAAGCTATCTTCCATTTTAGTTTTATATTTCTTTGTCATCTTTTCTCCTTCATCAAAAATTTTTGTCATTATACAGCGTTTTTACGACTTTGACCGCCACGAGGCAGCATAGGCGTTTGTATGCCTGTAGCTCCACTCTGCTCGAACCAAAATTTAAAATCTCATCTTGGCTGGTCCAAAATTTAAACCGCCATTTACGCTCGCCTCAAATCCTGCCAAACCCCAAATTTAACCCCAGCTTAAGCATAAGCTTGTATACTTTGGCTTTAAATTTAAGGCGGCAAATGAGATCACAGAGCGAATTTTTTGGCGTTTTCATCACTCTTCTTGGCGGCGTATTATGGGGATTTAGCAGTGTTTGCGGGCAGTATTTGTTCACGCAAAAGGGCGTTAGTGCCGACTGGCTCGTGCCCTACCGCCTAGGCCTCGCCGGGCTTGCGATGGTAGCGTATTACATCGCTCGCTCGCCGCGCCTAGCCCTCGCACCGCTAAAAGATCGCGTGCTTTTGCCGCAGCTGCTCATCTACGCGTTTTTTGGGCTTATGATGACGCAGTATTCGTACTTTTGCGGTGTCGAGCTCTCAAATGCCGCCGTCGCGACCGTAATCCAGTACTCCGCGCCCGCACTCATCCTCGCCGTCGTTTGCTTTTTAGAACGACGCGTGCCTAAAAAGGTCGAGCTCATCGCGCTCATTTTCGCGGTGCTGGGCGTCGTGCTGCTCGCCACCCACGGCGATCTGGGATCGCTGGTTATCAGCGCGGAGGCGCTGGTTTGGTGCCTCATTAGCGCGCTTGGCGTCGTGATTTATAGTCTCATCCCAACGAAGCTAAATCAAAAATACCCCGTCGCGCTAAATTTAGGCTGGGGCATGGTCATCGGCGGCGGCGCGCTCGCGCTTTACACGCGGGTTTGGCAGCTAAGTGGCGTGAGCGACGCGCAGGGCTTTGCGGCGCTTGCCGCAGTAGTGGTACTTGGCACGATATGTGCGTTTAGTTTTTACATGACGGGACTAAAGATAATAGGCGCGAGCAGGGCGAGCATGATCGCGTGCATCGAGCCGGTGAGCGCCGCGGCGTTTGCCTATTTTTGGCTGGGGACGGAGTTTGTGTTTCTTGATTTTGCGGGCTTTACACTCATTATCTCGTGCATATTTTTGCTGGCTAAAGATAGGAAAAAGGCGTAAAATTTAACGCGGCAAGGCGTAATCGCGTTAAATTTAATCAAATCATAAGCGCATCCTTTTTGTAAAGAAGAAAAAGCTCGAAGAAGCAATTTTTGCAAGCGAGGCGGCTCGGGTGCGATTAAAACTAGGCTTGGCTTAAGTTTTAGATAAAATTAGGCGCTGATTTGCGACGTTTTTATGCGCCTGTTCCCGGCAAAAAATCGTAGCAAAATTTGCGGTAAGTCGGGCGCGAGCGGCGTTTAAGACATTAATTTCGGAGAAAAATATGATTTATTTGGCGCAGACCGATACGACGGCGGGATTTTTGAGTAAGGATTTTCGCGAGATAAACGCGTTAAAACGCCGAGCGGCGGGCAAGCCCTGCCTCATAACGACGGCAAAGCTTAGCGAGCTAAAAAATCTCGCTCGCGTGCCTGCTAAATTTCAAAATTTAGTACGCCGTGCTAGAAAAACGACGTTTTTATATCCGAACGCTAAGGCCGTGCGCGTCGTAAAAGAGTGCGCCCACGAGGAGTTTTTGAGGCAATTTGACTGGCTTTACTCCAGTAGCGCAAATTTAAACGGGAAAAATTTCGACGAAGCATGGGCGAGAGCGGCGGCTGACGAGGTCGTAGATCAAAATTTCAGCCAAAACGCAAGCTCGAAAATCTATAAAATTTCAAAAACGAACTTAAAGCGCATAAGGTAGCTATCTGCTTGATAGCGTAGAGCGCGCGGGCGTGCTGCCCGAGCATAGAAATTTGGCTTATAGCGCGGCATTATTTTGCAAACGAGCGGACGATTTTAGCTTGGAAAAATTGGCAAAATTAAAGCACAAGCCTATCAATCGGCCGAATTTAGCCTAGCCGTGCGCCTTTATGTGGTTAAATAAATCTTAAAATTTAGCGCGTCTAATACGCAAAATTTATTTTATCTCGCATTCATGGGTTGATTTATCAGGCTTACGATCTTTTTAGACTTATCTTATAAAGATAAATGCGGCGCTTTTACGTCGCCGCCGTTTTGCATACGGTTTTAGGTGATATTAAAATACTTAACTTACAGCTAGTTTGCATCCATGGGCGCAAACGCAAAACGATCGCCGTGCCAAAGGGAGCATTTAGCCGTTTTGCAAGCAAGCGGCGATTTGCGGCTAGTAAATTTTCTTGAAATACCGTAGTACGCTTGGCGCATAGCCCTTTTATCGCCTCAAAATATTTTTATAAATTTAGTAAATTTGGGATTTATTTTTGCGTTGCGCTTTTGCATAAATTTAAGCAGATGGCTTTCGCGTTTATACTAAGACGGCGCATTTTAGCTTATTTAGCAGAGTCGCAAACGTATAAATTTTCTAAGTCGGCCAAGATAGTATTAGCAGCAAATTTACCTGGATAAATACGGAAAATGCGGCGAAGTAAGTAAAGGCGCGGGTCTTTTGAGGCACGTAAATGCGGCGCCTAATTTTGCCCGCGATTATTTTTTGGCTTTAGCCGCGGTCTGTTTTTTATCCTGGTTTGTCTGCACGGGTTGCTTTTGCGTAGCATTTGCAGCCGCTGCGATAGACTCGGGCGTAGTTGCCGTCTGCGGCGCGGTTAAATTTTCATCCGGTTTTAAAAATCCTTCTTCCACCATCAGCTCGACTGCCGCCCTAAATGTCGGTAGGGCGCTTTGGGCGCCGAAGTAATAATAAGGCTTTTTGGGTTCTCTGGTCAAAACGCCGATGGTATAGGAGTTGCCGCGAGAGTCGTTAACAAAGCCGAAAAACGATCCGTTGTAGGTATTGCCGTAGCCGCCCGTCGTCGCGATGTGTGCGGTTCCGGTTTTGCCGCCGATTTCTAGTCCTTCTATCTTGGCTCTTTTGCCCGTACCGATTTCTACGGTTTTTATGAGTATGCGTTTCATTCGCTCCGCGGCTTCTGCGGAAAGCACGGTGACGGGTTTGGGGTCGTTTACTACGTAGAATTTGCCGTCTTTATAAAGCGAGTCTACGACCTTTGGCGTCACCATTACGCCTTTATTATTAAACACGTTATACGCCTTTAAAAGCTGGATAAAAGTAGCTTGCAAGCCGTATCCGTAGCTGATCGTGGCTTTATAAATTTGAGAATTTAGCTTGGCTACGGGCGGCATATTTCCGACTTGCTCGTAGGGCATATCGATACCTGTTTTTTGCGTGAAGCCAAAGCTTTGTAGTCCTGAGTAAATTTGAGCTCCGTCTAAGCGCTGGACTATTTGTATCATGCCGATATTTGAGCTATATACGATGATGTCCTCGGCCGTAAGGAAAGGCTCAGGGTGAGTGTCTTTTATCGTGCGTTTTCCTAGCTGATAGACGCCGTTATATGTATTTATACGCTCTAGCGGATTGATCTTGTCGTTTGCCAAAAGGACGGCGAATATAAACGGCTTAAAAACCGACCCGACCTCGTACGCATACTCCGTAGCGGATGAATTTAAAAATTTATAATCTTGTTTTCTGATATTTGAAGGATCGTATCGCGACGTACTGGCAAACGCTAGCAAGCCGCCGGTTTTTGAGTCCATGACGCCCACGATTATCTCTTTTGCGTTTAGAAATTCCTTCTTTTCGTCGATGATTTGCTCGAGTCTAGTTTGAAATTTGAGCGAAGCATTTAGTATGACGTCGTAGCCGTCTACGCGATTAGCTAAATTTGAATCACTGGTTAAGATAATGTTGTTTCCGATGTCTTTTGGGCCTAGCAGCTTGGCGTCTTGTATCGGCGAGATATAGTACTCGTAGGCTTTTTCTATGCCTTTTACGCCTTGAGTTTTCGTTATGCCGTCTTTTTCTATCTTCTTTACGTAACCTATCATCGGCGTGAGCGCGTTTGCGGCTACGTATTGCCTACTTTCCCCGCTTTCCACGATATTCATATCGCGCAGCACGGCTACGCCCGTATTTGGGTCTTCGTAAGAGATAAAAATTTTCTTTTTGTACAGTTTTCTGGATAGTTCTTGCAGATACGCCGCGCCTCTAGCGTCGATTTTATAGGATAGCGTTACTGCGCCCTTTGCTTGGTCTATGATTTTTCTAACGGCTTTTTCATCGTCGCCGCTATAGATGCAGTAGAGTCTTATAAACAAATCTTTTTTATCGGGATCGATATTTCTAACGTCTAGCGTGACTTTGTATAGCTTTTGAGAGCCGGTCACGCTAAAGCCGTCTTTAGTTATGATGTTTCCGCGAAGAGCGGTATTTATTTCGCTGGTTTCAAGTTTAGGTAGGCGTCTTTCGATATTCGAGCGATAAAAAACAACCGCTAAAAATATACCGATAAGCCCTAAAATCAGCAGGAAAAGGCCGATAGTTTCAGATTTTCGCCGATTCAAGGTTTAAATTTGCGTTCTTGAGATTTCTTTATACGCGCTTAGAGCCTTATTGCGGATCTCTAGCATCAGCTTCATCGATGTGTCGGCCTTGCCGATAGCGATAGCGGCTTGATGCAGATCTTTTACCTCGCCAGTTGCTAGGTCGGCGATGGCTTTGTCTGCGTTGATTTGTATCTCGTTTAGCTCTTTTAACGAGCTATCTAGTACGTCGCCGAAATTTAGCTCGCCCTTTTGGTTTTGCAGAGTATTTGCTTCTTTTTTTTCAAACGGCGAAGCGACCGAGCCGATTTTATCTATATTCGTCATAAAATTTAACCTTGTAATAATTCTAACGCGCTTTGAGCGATCGTTTTAGCCGACTGAAATGCCGAAACGTTTGCCTGATAGGCGCGCGTGGCTTCGATCAGATCCGCCATTTCGATGACGGGATTGATGTTTGGGTATGCTACGTAGCCCCTCGCGTCGGCGTCGGGGTGAGACGGATCGTATTTTAGCTTAAAATCCTTGTCGTCGCGCACTATCTTGTCAACTACGACGCTCATTATAGCAGGTTTTGCGTCTTTTGTATAGAATTTATCGTCTAGCGGATTTTCGTATTCGAGCAAGTTGTGTTTTTTTGCCACTTCGTCGTTTAGCACGCTATCAAAATCAACCGCCTTAAATATCACCTCGCGGCGTCTATACGGGCCGCCTTCCGCCGTTCGCACTGTGTTTGCGTTGGCGATGTTGGAGCTGATGACGTTCATCCTAAAGCGCTGGGCGCTTAGTCCGTATCCGCTGATATCAAAGTCGCTTAAATAATTACTCATAATTTATCCTTAAATTTTGCTACTAGCGTCGATCACGTTTTTAAATATCTGGCCGCTTTGTCTCATGGCGCGGTCAAGCGCGGTTACCATTATCGCATTTTTGCTAAGCTCGGTCGTTTCGACGTCCAGATCGACGGTGTTTGCGTCGTTTCGAGCCATGTGTCCGTCGCGTAAAAATATCGTCGCCCCGTTTGACGCCGGAAAATCCACGCGAGGAAAGTGTGCATCGTCCGTTTGCGCGAGTTTTAAAATTTTATTTTCGTCTTTGCCGTGGATTTCTTGCGCCGTTTGCGACAAGGCCGCTTCAAACGCGATGTCGCGGGCTTTGTAAAAAGGCGTGTCGATGTTTGCTATGTTGCTAGAAATCATCTGCTGGCGTAAATTTCTGCTTGCCAGCGCGCTTTCTACGAGCGGTTTTGATTTTGAAGTTTGGATACCTGCGAACATTTTCTTGCCTTTTTCTTTAAATTTTACGAGATAATAAGCAAAAGACGTTCCAAATTTAGGGTAAATTTTTAAATTCACCAAACCCGCTAGGCTGGTTTTTTAGCTCGTTAAATTTAGCTAAAAACTCGCTTCGCTTCATCGCTTTTGCACCCATAAATTTTAGATGTTCGTTCATGGCCTGGCAGTCGATGAGAAAATCAAACGGCTCTAAAGCTCGGCAAAGCGCGATGAGAGCGACTTTTGACGCGCCAGTTTTTAAGCTGATCATACTTTCGCCGCAAAAGACCTTGCCAAAAATTTGTCCATAAAGCCCGCCCGCTAGCTCGCCGTCCTCGTAAACCTCCACGCTGTGCGAGATGCCCAGACGATGTAAATTTACGTAGGCGCTCACGATGTCTCCCGATAGCCACGTGGGTCCCTTTTTTTCGCGCTCGCTTTTGCAGATTTTTAGAAAATTTTCAAAGTCGTAATCAAGCCGCACTTCAAATTTTTTAAGTGCGGGTTTTATGCTTTTTTGCACGCGCACCTCGCTTGGAACTAGCACCGCACGCGGATCTGGCGACCACCAGTATATGGGCTCGCCGGGCAAAAACCACGGGAAAATGCCTTTGTCGTAAGCTTGCAAAAGGGCCTGCGCGCTTAGATCGCCGCCGACGGCCAAAGGCGAGTTTGCAGGGGCGTTTGCGGGGTCTGGAAAGTTATAAATTTTTTCCAAATTTGACCCCGCGTCCGCTTATTTTAGAGTTTCAAATTTAAGCGCCAGCTCGCCGTTTTTTAGCGCAATATTTGCTACGCCGCCGTTTTTTAGCACGCCGAAAAGTATCTCGTCGCTAAGCTTGGTCGAGATCTCGTCTTGAACTAGGCGTTTTAGATTTCTGGCGCCGAATTCTTTACTATAGCCCTTTTGCCAGAGGTATTTTTTGGCTTCGGCGGAGGCTTTTATGACGACTTTTTTCTCGGCGAGGCTTGAGTTTATCTCGTTGATGATCTTTTGCGCGATGAGGCTTAGCGCGTCCTCGCTAAGGTCGTTAAAATGCACGATTTTATCGATGCGGTTGCGAAACTCGGGGCTAAAAAATCCTTTTACCGCCGAGTCCGCTTTACTGCTTTCATCCTTGCTAAAGCCCAGCGTCGGCACCTCTTTTGAGCCCAAATTTGAGCTCATTATGATGACGGCGTTGCGAAAATCGCTCTTTGCGCCCGTGTTGTCCGTGAGGCTCGCGCCGTCAAAAATTTGCAAAAAGACGTTTATCATCTCGTCGCTGGCCTTTTCAATCTCGTCAAATAAAATCACGCTATAGGGGTGCTTTTTAACGGCGTTTGTGAGTATGCCGCCCTCTTCAAACCCGACATATCCCGGAGGCGCGCCGATGAGACGCGAGACGCTGTGTTTTTCCATGTATTCGCTCATATCAAACCGCTCGAAATGCACGCCCAAATTTCGCGCTAGAGCCGCGCTTAGCTCGCTTTTGCCCACGCCGCTCGAGCCCGTAAATAAAAACACTCCCACAGGCGCGTTTGGTTGCTTTAGCCCCGCATACGAGCGCTTGATCGCCGCTACTAGCGTATCTACGGCCTCGTCTTGGCCGAAAATTTCGGACTTCAGTCTTTGGGCTAGGTTTTTTAAATTTGCCGCGGCGTCCGATTTTAGATTGGTATCGGGGATATTTGCCATCTTGCTCAAAACCGCGATTAGATCGGACATTTTTACGGTTTTGCTTCTGTTTTGTAGGGCTAAAGCCGCGCCGACCTCGTCGATGAGATCAATGGCGCTATCTGGCAAAAATCTATCGTTTAGGTATTTTTTGGCTAGCTCCACGCTTTTTGCTAAAATTTCGTCGCTAAATTTGACGCCGTGAAAGCTCTCGTATTTGGCGCGAAGCCCTTTTAGAATCTCGACGCTCTCGTCCGCACTAGGCTCTACGACGTCGATTTTAGCAAATCTGCGCGAGAGGGCTTTTTCTTTTTCAAAAAAGCTGCGATACTCCGCGTACGTCGTCGCTCCAATGCAGCGAAGAGAGCCGTTTGCGAGAGCTGGTTTTAGTAAATTTGACATATCAAGCCCGCCGCCGTTTGTGGCTCCCGCGCCCACAATCGTGTGGATCTCGTCGATAAAAACTATCGCTTCCTCCTGCTCGGCCACCTCGTCCATCACGTCTTTTAGGCGTTTTTCAAAGTCGCCGCGGTATTTCGTGCCTGCTATCATCGCGCCGATGTCTAGTGCGAAAATTTGCGCCTGTTTTAGCCGTTGCGGCACTTCGCCGCTTGCTATTTTTAGCACTAGGCCCTCGACTACGGCTGTTTTGCCAACGCCCGCTTCGCCTACTAGGATAGGATTATTTTTCTTGCGGCGGCTTAGTGTTTGCATTAGCCTTGCTAGCTCGTTTTCTCGCCCGATGATCGGGTCTATTTTACCCTCGGCGGCCAGTTTGGTTAAATTTGACGAGTATTTGGCGAGGTTTTGGAAGTTTTTAGCCCGAGCCTGCTTGTCGTCTTTTGCGGGGTGTTTGATCTTTTGCGGATCGACGTCGTAAAATTCTAAAATTTTAGCTCCGTACGTGTCGCCTTTGGCTGCGATTTTAAAGAGCAAATCCCTGATACCGACGTTTTTATCTTTTAGTTCAGCGTTTAGCTCTTTAAAAATTTGCTCCAAAAGCACCGTCATGCGCGGCTGTTTGTGGTGCGGGACTTGCTCGTTGGTTTGCAAAAGATAGTTTTTTAGATCGCTTTTTAGTCCTTCGACGTCGGTGAGTCCGGCCTCTACTAGGATATCTCTAGTCTCTTCGTTTAAATTTACCAGCACGAAAAGCACGTGCTCGCTGGTTAGATACTCGTGAAAATTCGAGTAGGCAAACTGCCCGGCCTTTTCCAAAAGATAGCTTAAATCCGAGTCAAACATCATTTCCTCCTCTTTGCGCCTTTTGCGCGCCCGTTTTTGCGGGCTATTCTTCCTCGACGACGGCCTTTAGCGGATAGCCCGCTGCGGCTGCGGCTTTTAGCGTTTGGTTTTGTTTGGTTTGGGCGATCTCTTTAGTATAGACGCCCGCCACCCCGTTGCCTTCGTTGTGGATTTTTAGCATCACGGCTATCGCACTTTGCATATCGCGGTTAAAAATTTCTACCAGCACGCTCACAACAAAATCCATACTCGTAACGTCGTCGTTTAACAAAATAACCTTAAATTTACGCTGAAATTCCGGTTTTTCCTTTAGCGCGACGTCTCGCTCCCGCCCGGTGGCGGTTTTAGCGGGCATTTTTTATTCTCTCAAAATCTTTCGTCATCGCGTCTAGATGGATGCCGCCTAGATAGTATTTCACGCCGAATTTCCCGCTATCTACGTCGGTTAGCTCCTGATATACGCCGCCTTTTAGCACCATTTTTATCGGCACGCTCTCAAGCCGCTCGTATTTTATATCCTCTAAAATTTGCGCCGAAAGCTTGTCGTTTGTCTTTATATCGTTTGAGATAAAGTAAAAGGCGTTGTATTTTTGCGCGAAATTTTCCACGACGTACTCGTTCGTGACGTTTTCAAAGTGCGTGAGTGCTACGATCGTAAAGTCGTTTAGATTATCGATCTGAAATTTGGTGAGATCTGGCGCTTCTTTTTGACACGGCGGACAAAACGTGCCGAATATATCAAACATCAAAATTTTATCTTCCTCGCCCTTGATAACAAAGCCGCCCTCGACGCGCTTTAGCGTGAGGTCTTTGCCAAATACGCTCTTTAGCGCGATCTCCTCGCCCGTTTTATAGCCCTCTATCTTTACTGGAGCCTTCGCCGTCTCGTCCTCTCCGCAGCCTGCTAGAAATATCGCGCAGGCCAAAGCCGCAAAAATCGCCTTTATGGTTTTTTTCATATTATTTTCCTTGTTTTGATCTTAGTTCGGTTATGCTTTCGCCGCCAAATCCGTAGTCGTCGGTGCTAACTTCCTCTATCACGACGACGGTTCTGCTCGCGTCGCGCTTTAACGTATCGCCTAGCAGCTTTGTCACGCCTGCTATGAGCGCGCGCTTTTGCTCGGCGCTTACGACCTCTTTTTCTTTTGTGATTTTTATATTTACGTAGGGCATCGGTTTTCCTTAAGCGTATTTTTTCATGGCCGCACGCGCTTCTTTGTCGGCTTCTTTGCGTTTTATCGTCTCGCGCTTATCGTGCAAATTTTTACCTTTTGCCAGCGCGAGGCGCGCCTTTACGATGTTTTTATCGTTTAGATGGAGCGCTAAAACCACTAGCGTGAGGCCCTCTTGCGTGACTTGACCGAAAATTTTATCTATCTGCTTGCGGTGCATCAGTAGCTTTCTCGGAGCCCTTTCGTCCGGGCGAAACGCCGAGTGCGTCGTGTTTAGGTGGCTGATGTGCGCGTTGAGCAAAAACAGCTCGCCCTTTATCACGCGCGCGAAGCTATCTTTTAGATTTGCTCGGCCCGCCCGCAGAGCCTTTACCTCGCTGCCCTTTAGCACGATGCCCGCCTCAAAGGTCTCGATGATGCTAAAGTCAAACAGCGCCTTTTTATTTTTAGCTAAATCCTTACCCATTTTTTACCTTTTATTTTAAGAAAAACACGCTCGCGCCGCTGCCGCTTAGGAAAAAATCCTTAAATTTATCCATCTGCGGATAAATTTTAAAACACGGCGCAAAAAGATCGTTTAGTTTGCGATTTTCGTATTGCTCCAGCAGCTGCACCGTCGTCATCTCGCGCATTTTTGCCGCCAAATTTACGTCGATGCTATCCATAAAATTTGCCCTAAATTCGCCGTAAACCGCGGGCGTCGAGCAAAATACGTCAGGCGTTAAAATTTCAATCTCCGGCACCTCGTCGTTAAATTCGCTTATTATCTCGCCGATACCGCTAACGTTTGCCGCGTCAAATCCGCTAGCGAAAAATGCCACGTCCGCTCCGATATTTGCGCCTATTTTCATCAAATTTTCGCGCGTTAGTTTTAAATTTAACTCCTCGTTCGCCATCTTTAAAAACGTAGCCGCGTTTGAGCTGCCTCCGCCAAGGCCCGCGCCTAGCGGGATTTGCTTTTTTATCACGATTTTATGCGAGGCGAAAAACTCATTTAGCTCGTTTTTAAAGCCCGCTTTTTCAAGTTCAAATTTAGCCTTTAAAACGATATTATTTTCGATATTTTCGTTATCGCACTCAAGCGCAAAGCCGCTTGATTTTTCAAAGAAAATTTCGTCGTAAATCTCGCGCCGCAAAACGAAGCGAGAGACGATCTCGTGGTAGTTGCCGCGAGTGCCGACGATCTTTAAAAAGGAGTTGATTTTCGAGTAGCTTTTCATTATTTTACGATTTTATCGCTCAGCTCTTTTAGGCTCGCTTCGCCCGCGCCGTTTAGGGCCTGTTTGTTTTCCGCCGCTACGTCTTCTACTAGCTCAGAGCGCAGGATCATCATATTTTTAGGCGCGTCGATGCCGATTTTTACGCCGCCTTTTGAGATGCCTACGACCGTGATTTTGATATCGTTTCCCAGCATTATGCTTTCGTCTTCTTTTCTTGCGAGTATTAGCATTTTTCGACCTTATTTAGTTTATATGTTACGGTTTCGTCTTTGATTTCAATGATACTAAAAAAATCATCAAAGTTTATTAAATATAGCCCTTCGGCGCCAAATTTTAGCTTTTCTACGCTCAGCTTTTTGCCCAGCATTACGTCTGCGGGGTCGCCAAGATATTCGTTTCGCGGTAGCGAAATATAATCAAGCGGATTTAAAAATCGCTCGTTTTCATAAACGAATTTACCCTCGCTAACGCGTTTTAGCGCGCTTAGAGTGGCTCTCGCGCCAAGCTTTTGGGCTAAAATTTGAGCGTACGAGCGCACGTACGAGCCCTCGCTAACGCTAATGCGAAAGCTCAAAAACGGATGCATATATGCCCTCAAATTTACGTCAAAAACGCTCATCGTTTGGCTTTTTAGCTCAAACTCCTCGCCCGCTCTTGCTAGCTCATATGCGCGCTTGCCGTCCACGTGCTTGGCGCTAAATTTGGGCGGTACGTAGGCGATCTCGCCCTTTAGCTCGGCTAGCGCCGCTTTTACGTCCGCTAAATTTAACGGCTGGCAAAGCGCGATATCCTCGATGTTTTCGTTATCTAGGCTAGCGCTCGTCGCACCCAGCCACATCGTCGCTTTGTAGATTTTGGGCGTTTTATCTATGTAGTTAAAAAGCCGCGTGTGATTGCCTAGAGCTACGATTAGGCAGCCGCCGGCAAAGGGGTCTAGCGTGCCCGAAAAGCCAGCTTTTTTGACGCCGTATTTGCGCTTTAGCCTGCTTAAAAAATGATTCGAGCTTATGCCTGCCGGCTTATTTGCGACAAAAAGCGCGTTCATTTAAATTTGACCTTTGAAGCCTGCGTTAAATTTACAGCATTTTTTAAATTTGATCCGCAAGCGTCAAATTCGGCTGCATAAATTTGATCAAATTTGACGTCGCATTTGCTCGGTAGAGTCTCAAATTTACTCATTTTCATACCGCTTTTTCGACGAAGCTAGACATTATCTCGCGGCTGATTCCGCCGAAATTTATCGTTAGCTTTAGCTCTTTTTTGATCTTCGTTACCGCCGTCACGCGCCCGATACCGAAAATTTTATGCTTGACGAGGTCGCCTTTTTTGTATTCGCCGGCGGTTTGCGTTTGCGTCTGGATGATGAGGCTACCGCTGCAAACGCCTGCTTCGCTTAAAAATCTGCTCTTTTCCAGTCTCGTTCGCTGGCCTTTATAAAAGCGCGAATTTACAAAGCTTAGCGTTAAGGTTTTTTTGGCGCGGGTGATGGCGACGTAGGCTAGGCGTCGCTCCTCCTCGATGTCGCTGCCGTCGCCCAGTAGTGGGAAGAACCCTTCCTCAAGCCCGATCACGAAAAGATGCTCGAACTCAAGCCCTTTGCTGGCGTGGATACTCATGATCGAGATTGCCTCGCCGCCGATGTTGTCTTGCTCGCTTTGTAGCGCGATCTCGTTTAAAAACTCCTCTATAGAAAAGCTTGGATTTTGCTTGATTTGATCCTTGATCGTAGCGTAAAACTCGTCGATGTTCGCCACGCGCTCGGAGCCGTCTGGCAAGCTCTCGTAGTATTTTTTGATGCCGAATTTGGCTTCTAGTTTATCCACTAGCTCATAGGGCGAGTCGCACTCTTTTAGCTCTCTTAAATTTGCCGCAAATTCGCCAAGGCTTGAGACGATCTTTTTGCTTAGATCTTTGTCGTTTTCGTCTAGGCTAGATATCGCTTCAAATAGCGAAAATTTATGCTCGAAGGCGATTTTTTCGATCTTTGCGAGGCTTACTTTGCCAAGGCCGCGTTTTGGGCGGTTGATGACGCGCTTTAGCGAGAAGTCGTCGTTCTCGTTTGCGACCAGTCTTAGGTAGCTGATGACGTCCTTGACCTCGGCGCGCTCGTAGAATTTAACTCCGCCGACCATTTTGTACGGGATTTTTTCTTTGGTTAGGCCCTCTTCGAGCGAGCGAGAGAGGGCGTTTATGCGGTACAATATCGCGATATCGCTAGCCTGCGCGCCGCTATCAAGCAGCTTTTTGATGCGTTTGGCTACCTTTAGACTCTCCATCGTTTCGTCGTCTGATTCCATTAGCGCGACGTCTTCGCCGCCCTCTTTGGTGCTTTTTAGCTCCTTGCCGAGGCGGTTTCTGTTATGGTCGATGAGCTCGTTTGCCGCGCGTAAAATTTGACTCGTCGAGCGGTAGTTTTGCTCTAGCCTTATAACCTTGACGTCTTTAAACTGGTCTTTAAAATTTAATATATTTTCGATTTTTGCGCCGCGCCAGCCGTAGATACTCTGATCATCATCGCCCACGACAGCGATATTTTCGTGCGTGCAGCAGAGTTTGCGCAGGAGCTTGTACTGTAAGTCGTTGGTGTCTTGATACTCGTCTACCATCACGTAGGCGTAGCGTTGTGAAATTTCTCGCGCTAGAGCTTCGTCCTCGTCTAAAATTTTATAGCTAAGGCAGAGCAGGTCGTCAAAATCCACGAGGTTGTTCGCCGCCAAATACTCCTCGTAAAGCTTGTAGATGTTTGCTAGCTTTGCGTGGTAGCCGTCTTTGAAATTTTGTCCGTTTGCAAACATGCCGCCGTGATTTAGCACCTCTTCTACGCTTAAAAGCGAGTTTTTAAAATTTGAGATTTCGTTAGCTAAAACCGAGGTCGCGATGTCGCCTTCAAAGCCTTTTAAGATGCGCTTTTTATCGTCCGTGTCGATGATGACGAAGTTGTTTTTGCGCTTTAAGCGGTCGATGTAAAATTTCAAAAACAAAAGCCCGAATTTGTGAAAAGTGCAAAGTAGCGGTGTGAAATTTTTACCGGCGGCGCCTAGCATATTTAGCGCGCGGGCTCGCATTTCGCTTGCGGCTTTGTTGGTGAAGGTTAGCGTTAGGGTGTTTGACGGCGGGATGCCTAGTTCGCTTATGAGATAGGCTAGGCGAGTAGTGATGGTTTTGGTTTTACCGCTGCCGGCTCCGGCTAAAATCAGCATCGCTCCGTCCGTATGCGAGGCGGCCTCGCGCTGGCTTTCGTTTAGGTCGTCTAGTAGATCGGACATTAAATTTCCTGCTTTTTCGTTTTAAGATTATTAAATTCTAACAAAATAAGCTTAAAAATCGCCGTTGTTATAAATTCGGGTCAGATTAAGAGCGTTTTCAGATATAAATCAATACAATATTAAAAAGATGATTTTATAAGCTGATATAATAATAAGGAGTCTGATGTGATCAATGACTTTAGTAAATTTTATACCTTTATGGAGATAGTTAAGGAGCGTAGTTTTTCAAAGGCTTCAAGAGCGCTTGGTATCTCGCAGCCTGCAGTTACTCTGCAGATGAAAAAGCTTGAAGAGGCGCTACAAACCACGCTAATAATGCGCAAGAAAAACGGCATCGTCCTAACTCGCGAGGGCGAGAAATTTTACAAACTCTGTACTCAGTTTGAAAGCGCGATGTTTCGTTTTAAAGACGAGCTAGCGCGCATAAAAACGGACAAAGCGCCGCTAGTAATCGCCACCACGCAGCTTATCGCCGAGGCGGTCATATCGATGCTGCTGGATAAAATCTCTCAAAGCGTAGGCAGCGAGCTGGATATCAGGATAAAAGAGCAAAGCGAACTCATAAACTATCTAAAAGACCGCCGCAGCGACATCGCTATCATCCTAGAGCAGTCGCTTGATAGCAGCTTGCTCGTTAAAAAGCTATTTGACTACGAGCTGATTTTGGTTTCCAATAAAAAAATCGCCGAAAGCGTGAAGCCCGAGGAGCTGGTTAAATTTAAATTTATCAAAGACAGAACCAGAAACTACCTTGACGATATTTTGCAAAAGTACGGTATAGACGCGAATGCGCTTGACGTGGCGTATTCGCTAGACGGCTCGATAATGGTTTGCCGCGCGATGATATCAAACGACGCCGATACTTACGTGGCGTTTTTGCCGAGATTTTTGATCGAGGATAAACTAAGAGAAGCAAAGCTTTTTGAGATAAATATCGCTAAATTTAAGCTGACTCGCTCGGTCTATGCCGCCGCACTAAAAGAAAATGAGGAAACGCTGCAAAAATTTCTAAAGATCAAGACGAGCTTTAATTTTTAAACCTCTTTTGATTTAGCCTCTACGCCGCATAAATTTAAAATGCTCTAGCGCAAATTTACGCAAAGAGCTAGTCTTGGCTTAATCTCAAATTTTAAACCGAGTCGCTAAAAAATAAGTAAGAATAAAAGCAAGCAGACGGGTAAAAGCCCGTCCGAATAAGAATGCGGCTTAAAACGTAAATTCCCAGTTTAGCCTGAAATTTCTACCGGCTGAGTAGAAGCGGTTGATGCCTAGCCCCGTGGTTCTATCGATCATATTCATAGTGCCAAAAGGCCTGATAGAGCGCGCGGCGTCCCAAGTGATGTATTTTTCGTTAGTTAGGTTATAAACGCCTAGCCTAAACGTCAAATTTTTAATCGGGCGCACGTAGGTTACGACGTCTACTAGCGTGTAGGCGTTACTTCGCCATTTTGAATGGCTGTTTGTATTGTATGGATTGCCGTACGGGTCGGTATCTAGGCGCCAGAACATATTATAGGTGTCTTTTTCTTTTTTGGATGCGACGCTAGTGACGTAGATGTCGGCGCCGAATTTATCCGCAGCGCTTGCGTAGCCTAGAGCGTAGATCGCAGTAGTCGGCTGGATGGCGTTCATCGGAACTTTACCGTCGTTATCCGTTTGTACTCTGCCTTTTTGCAGCGTTAGTTTGTAGCTAGCGTGAAAGCCCTCTAGCGCGTCTGAAATTTGACCAAAATGAAGCATAGAGTTTATCTCAAGACCGCGCACGGTAGCCTTGCTGCGGTTTACGTTACCGTATAGCGCAAAAGGTATAGTGTTGCCGCCGCCGCCCGTGGCATAGCTTTTGGTACCAAGCGAGATTAGATCTATAAAGTTATCGTATTTGGTCTCAAAAAAGCTAGTAGTTATAAAGCTTTTTCCCTCGTGCAGCGTCAATGCAAGCTCTTTTGTCTTAGCTATTTCAGGTTTTAGATCCGGATTTGGCTGGACGGTAAAATCAGGATGCTTAAACGCCAAATATAGCTCGTCCGAAGTGGGCGCTCTAAAGCCTTTGGAGTATTTTAGCTGTATCCTAAAGTAATCCAGCGGATCGATATCGGCTCCTATAGCATAAGAGCTATTAGTAAATTTTTTATCCCTAGCGATGTATTTTATATTTGCCAGCGCGTTATTAGGCGCTTCTTGTTTCCATGCGTCGTGGGCTATTTTCCACTCGCTTCTATCTGCATAGTCCCACCATTTTGGCTCCGGGCTAGGATTATACGGTACGAAAAGACCTAACACCATATCGTCCGGGATTTTAGGCGTAGAGCCCGGGACGTAGTTTGGTTTATATTTTATCTTGTCGTAGCGGTAGCCTAAATTTATCCCCAGCCAGTCGTTTACGCGCATATCGTCGTTTAGATACAAAGCGCCTTCTTTTGTTTTAACCGGGATTAAAAAAGACGTTAGCGGCTCGGTTCTAGGGCAAAGCGCGTAAAGTAGCGTTAGCGGCGCATTTTCGCACGTATAGGGCGTACCCGAAAAATCCGTGCCTAGCGTCTTAGGCGCCCACCACCGGCTGCTCGTAGCGTCGTAGCCTTGCTTGTTCGTCATGGATTTTTCGGTTTTAGCAAAGCTTAGTCCGTATGCGATATCGTGCTCTACGTCGCCCGTTTTGGCGTATTTGCTAAAGTCTAGGTTAAACTGCTTGGTGTTCGTATCCAGATCGCGCTCTTTCCAGTCGCGGCTTAAGTAGCCCTTGCCGTATGGAGTGATGAGATATCCGCTTTCTGAGCTTTGCTTAAAGGTCTTGCCCGTGCTTGCGTCGGTATAGCTTTTATCTAGTGGAACGGTTGATTTGACGTACTGGTCGGTGGCGTAGTCGTATTTTAGCACGTCGATATTTGGCTGAGAGCAGTCAAATACCGAGCAGTCTAGCCAAGTGTTGCTTACGTTTTGATTGATGCTAAATTTATTCTGATCATGGACGGCTCCTTGGCTATCTACGAGTCTGTTTACCCACGTTAGTCCGCCGTACTGGGGATCGACCTCCTGTGTTCGTTGCAAAGTTACTTCGCCGCCGTACTTATCGACAACCTTGTTGTTTTTAACCTGAAGTCCGATAGGATTTGAAATTTCAGCGCAGTTTTCTCCTGCTTGGCAGTGTTCCTCGGTTCTGGCACGGGATTTGATTTTTTGGTTGGAGTATGTAAATTTCATCGTATCCCACAACGGAGTTTCGCTAAAATTTTCATAGGCAAAAGCGCGATTTTTCCTATCCATCATATCGTCGTTGTATCTTAGACCGGTATCTATGATCTCGTCCCTGTTGCTAGAAAGCGTAAGCGTGTATGATAGGTCTTTGCCTTGAGATCGGTTTTTGTAGGTATCTGACATAAAGGTAAATCTATGCTCCTCGTGAGGCTGGAAGCCTAGCTTGATGAGGCTGCTCGTTTTTTTGATATAGTACGGGTCGGCTTTTTCTCTGGTTCTACCTAGTACGTTATCGTCATAGTCTTTGTAGCCGTAGTTTTCCGTTTCGTGATGTCTGCGCTTGGTTTGTACGGCCATGATGTCAAACCACTTAAACCTACCGGCTAAGGTATGCGAGTGCATGGTTTGATTATCGGCTGTGTTGTAGCCGCCCTTGTAGCCGTAAAAATAGTCCTTATCTAGCAAAAGATCCCTTGCGTCTTTTGTTTCAAACATCACGGAGCCGCCAAGAGAGCCAGAGCCCGTACGAACGGAATCTGCGCCTTTTGAAATAGTGGCTTGTTTTAGCGTTTCAAACTCTACGCCGTTGCGGGTGTTGTTAAAGTTTCCGTATCCTTCAAATAGCTCCTTAAAGCCTTGCGAGCTTAGCGTTTGGGCTTGATGTAGGCCGTCTACGGTGATAGCCACGCGGTTTTCTTCCACGCCTCTTATCGCGTAGCCGCTTTGGCCAAAACGCCCGGCCTCCACCGTCGTTACGCCCGTTTCGTATCGCACTAGGTCTTTATTGTCAGAGACCTGTGTTTTGGTTAGTTCTTTGTAGCTTTTTACGTTTTGGCCGACCTTTTTTTGCAGCGGATCGCTTTGCGCCTCCGCTTCGCCGCTAACCGTTACTTCTTTTAGCTCGACTTCGGCTTCTTTTGCGTTTAAATTCGACAAAAGAAGCAAAGCGGCAAGAGAGAATTTAAGACGGTTCATTTTCTATCCTTATTAACGATAATTTTGATATTCATTTGCTATAAAATGCGAAATGATAATAAATATTCGTTTATAGTTTGATTAAAAAAATGGAATTTAGTTTAAAAATTACAAGTTAATTTTTGATATTAAGAAATAAGAAGATCGTTACTAGCAAAATCGCTGCAATTAAGATAGCGTTTTGCTCAAGTAAATTTAGTAAATTTAAGACAAAATCCGCGTCCGTCAAAATGCATACGCAAAGCACAGTGAGCGCTATAAAACCGCCTATTTGGGCAAAACTAATATCGCCTGACTTGAATGAAGGAAAAGCGTATAAAAGTAAACCTATAAAAAATAGCGCGAGCAAAACGGCGGATAAAATTTTGCTCACTTTTTAAATAAATCTTTATTGTTCGGGTTTGACATTAGCGCCGACATTGATTTTTCGAGCTGGCTTTTTTGAGTTTTATATACGGAAAAATTTACTAAAATCGGGCTATTTTCTACTAAAATTTGAACGATAGCTCCAAGCGGAAAGCTAACGACGCTGGCGAAATTTTCCTTACCGAAGCCGGCCTCGAAGCTCAGCTCCTCCGGCGTGAGTTTGGCGCTGCTAAAAGTATAGCCCGCAAGCGTAAAGACGATAACGGGAGCCGTAAAAGTGCTGCTAATACACTCTGGCAGCTCGGGGTCAAATTTGACTAGATCAAGGTTAGCCATCGCAGAAAAGGAGCGGTCGTTTTTTAGCAGATACTCTATGCACTCAAAAACGTGTTCCTTCATCATCGCCGAAAATTTCTCGTCGTCTAAAATCTCATCAAGCATTTTTCCTCCTTTTGTGCCTTTTTAAATTTTGCCGTCTGTTGCGGCGCCGAATTTGACCTTAAATTAACGCAAAATTTAGCGTCAAATTCGCAGCCGTCCGGGCTCTCAAATTTAGTTAAATTTGCTCCCGCTACGCTTCTTTGCAAAACTCCTCCACTAGCTTTCTAACCTCGTTTATACCGATTTGCCAAAATGCCGCGTCCTCGATATCAAAACCGAACATCCCGACCAGCTCTTTTGGCGAGCACGAACCGCCTGCGCTTAAAAACTCGGTGTAAATTTGCACGAAATTTTCGCATTTGCCGCTTTTATAAAGCCCAAAAATCGCCAAAACCAAAAGCTGCGCGTACGAGTAGGCATAGCAGTAAAACGGCGTGTGGATGAAGTGCGGGATGTAGCTCCACCAAATTTTGTAGTAGTCGTTTATCGTGACGCTTCGTCCGAACATCTTTGCGCTTTCTTCGAGCCAAATTTTATTTAGCTCATCAGCACTTATCTCGCCCTCGTGCGCGTGAACTCGGCGCTCAAAGGTCGTGAAATTTATCTGGCGGTAGAGCGTGGCGAAGATATCCTCGATCTTGCCGGCGAGTAGGGCGGTTTTTTCTCTGCCTTTTAGCGTGCTTTTGACGTGATCAAAAACCAGCATCTCGCAAAAGACCGATGCTGTTTCTGCCGTAGTTAGTGGCGTGTCGGCGTTTAGAAATCCGACGTTTTCATAGGCTAGATTTTGATGCGCGGCGTGACCTAGCTCGTGCGCTAGTGTGAAAAGATCCCGCCTCTCGTCGGTGTGGTTTAAAAGCACGTATGGGTGGGCTTTTGCTACGCCTGACTGTGAAAAGGCACCGCCTCGTTTATTTTCGGCCGGATAGACGTCGATCCAGCCCTCTTTAAATGCGCGAGCGGCTATCTCGCCGAATTTCGGGCTAAATTTAGAAAAAGTCTCAAGTACGATTTTTTTGCACTCTTCAAATTTATAAAGGCTCTTACTCTCGCCCAGCGGCGCGTATCTATCGTAGTCGTAGAGCTTTTTAAAGCCTAAAATTTTGCGCTTTTTCTCGTAAAATTTGATCGGTAGATCAAAGCTCGTCTCGGCGGCCTTGATCAGCGCGTCCACGCTGGCTTTGGTCGTTTGGTTTGAAAAATGTCGCGGACTTTCTGGTAGATCAAATTTTCGCAGCTCGCAGCTAGTTTTTAGGCTGGTTTTTATCATATTATAGATGTAGCTAAGCAGATGCTGCTGCGGCGCTAGACCGCCCGAGAGGCTCTTTGCGGCCGCTTTTCGTTCGGCTCGGTCGGGACTGTGAAGTTTTGACAAAATCTCCTCTTCGCCTAACATTTTGCCTTTAAATTTAAACTTAAGCGCGCTTAGCGTCTCGTCAAAAAGCCGCGAGAAGCCTTCCGCGCCCGTGTTTGCCGTACGGAGTAAAATTTGCTCCTCTTTTAGGCTTAGCTGGTGAGCTTTTTCTTTTGCGATACTATCTAGATAGTAGCCAAGTCTCGCGCTTTTAGCGATGATTTTGTTTTGCCTGGCTTCGTCAAATTCGTTAAATTTAAGCTCGAAAAAGAGCAGATGATTTTGCGCTTTTGAGCTAAGCTCGTCAAATTTGGCGTAAAACGCGCCCTTTGAGGTGTCTTTTGAAAAGACCAGGCTCACATAAATTTGCACGCGAGCGATGTTTTCTAGTAAATTTTCATACTCGCTAAGCGCGTTTAAAAATTCCCCGTCGCTTAAATTTAAAAATTTATCCGAATATTTTGCTTCAAATTTTTCGCACTCGTTTTGTAGCGAAAGAGCCGAAGTCTCCAGCTCTTTTTCGTTTTTAAAAAGCGGGGTCAAGTCCCAAACGTTCATTTTCGCGACCTTAAATTTACTCTGACGTTTCAGACGCTACGGCTGTGAAAAGTACGTCAGAGGCGCTATTTACGGCTGTTTCTACCGAGTCTTGGATCACGCCGATGATAAATCCTACGCCGACAACTTGCATGGCAATGTCGTTACCGATGCCAAATAGCGCGCAAGCAAGCGGCACTAGCAGTAGCGAACCGCCAGCGACTCCGGAAGCCCCGCACGCGCCAAGAGCCGAGATAAAGCAAAGCAGTAACGCGTCGCCAAAATCAACGGTGATAGAGGGGATCGAGTTTACCGCCGCAAGTGCCAAAACGCCGATAGTTACGGCTGCACCGCCCATATTTATAGTAGCTCCCAGCGGGATCGAGATCGAGTAGAGCTCCTCTTTTAGTCCTAGCTTTTTGCAAAGCGCCATATTTACGGGGATGTTTGCCGCCGAGCTACGGGTGAAAAACGCCGTAACCGCGCTCTCTCTCACGCAAGTCATAACAAGCGGATAAGGATTTTTCTTGGTTAGGACAAACACTATCGCAGGATAAACGACGAAAGAAACGAAAGCCATGGAGCCTACTAGAACGAGGATTAGTTTTAGATAGCCAGCAAGCGCGTCAAAGCCTGTACTATGGATACTAATGGTAACTAGACCAAAGATACCAAACGGCGCGAGACGGATGATAAATCTAACGATTTTAGTCACGCCGTCGCTAACGTCTTGGAATACTTTTTTAGTCTCGGCGGTGCAAAATCTCATCGCTATACCGCCGCCCACAGCCCAGGTAATGATGCCGATGTAGTTGCCGCTTGATAGCGCGGTGATAGGGTTTTGAACCATTTTAAAGATGAGGTCTTTTAGCACCTCTACGATGCCTTGCGGAGCGCTCATATCGGCGCTTTGCACGCCTTTTAGCATAAGCTCCGTAGGAAAAAGAAAACTAGCGACCACGGCGACCACGGCGGCTAAAAACGTACCTACTAGATATAGTCCGACTACTTTTTGCATACCTTTAGCGTGGCCGAATTCTTTTACTATGATAGAGGCCGCCACTAGTACGAAAACCAGGATAGGCGCGATGGCTTTAAGCGCTCCGACGAAGAGATCGCCCAAAACGGCGATAGAATTTGCCACCGAATTTGCCGCGTCCGTTAGCCCTTTTTTGGCCGCGGCTAGCTGCGCCGTATCGGTTACGCCGTCTGCTATGAGCTTGTTAAAATCCGCCGATTGACTATGCGTCCAAAAGCCTATCGCCGCTCCCAGTAGGATGCCGATTAGAATTTGAACGATCAAATTTCCGTCGGTGTATCGTTTTGCCAGTTTGCCAAACATTCTAGTGTCCTTGCTTTAAAGTTTAATTTTAGTTTAGGATTATAGCCGAATTTACACCGAATTTACAAGCTTTGAGCGAGATTAATTTCAATTTTATTATGAAATGTTACAATTGCGAGATTAAATTTCATAAAAGGAAACGCTATGTATCTATTTACTTCAGAGGTGGTAAGTCCGGGGCATCCGGATAAATGCGCCGACATCATCGCAGATAGCATCGTCGATACGATCTTGATGCAAGACCCAAACGGCCGCGTCGCTAGCGAGGTTTTCGTCGCGGGTAAAAACATTATAATAGGCGGAGAGATAAACTCTAAGGTCAAGTTAAGCTTCAAAGACTACGAGGCGATCGTTAAAAACGCATTAGCAAAAATCGGCTACGACGGCAAGTCTAAATTTACTAAAGAGCAGTGCCTGCATCCAGACGACATCGAGATAAAAGTCTGCGTAAATCAGCAAAGTGCCGATATAAATCAAGGCGTCGACCAAGAAGGCGGCGAGATAGGCGCAGGGGATCAGGGCATAATGTTTGGCTTTGCTAGCTGCGAAGCGAACGAATATATGCCAGCAGCCATAACCTACGCCAGAATGCTTTGCGATAAGGTTTATAAATTTGCCAAAGCTAATCCCGATAAACTGGGCGTCGATATCAAAACCCAGGTCACCGTAGACTACGGCACGAAGGATAACTTTGAAAACTGCAAGCCTCAAAGTATCCATACTATCGTAGTTTCGGCTCCTTGCGTCGAGACGATGAAGATCGAGGAGCTACGCGCCCTAGTGCAAACTCTCATCGATGATGCAGGCTTGCCAAAGGGTCTTTACGATAAAAGTAAAACGCTCATCTATATCAACCCGACCGGCCGCTACGTAAATCACAGCTCGCTTCACGATAGCGGACTAACGGGTCGCAAGCTCATCGTGGATAGTTTTGGCGGATATAGCCCGATAGGCGGCGGCGCGCAAAGCAGCAAAGACTACACGAAGGTTGATCGCAGCGGTCTTTACGCGGCGCGCTGGATAGCTAAAAATATCGTCGCGGCCGGCCTTGCTAAAAAATGCATCGTCCAGCTAAGCTACGCTATCGGTATGGCAAAGCCTACCTCTGTGAGCGTCGATACGATGGGCACGCAGATCGCCGGCGTAAACGACGATATGCTGTCAAATTTCGTTAGCGAAAATTTCGCTCTCACTCCGCGTTGGATCACGAATAAATTCGGCCTTGATAAACCCGGCAAAGATACGTTTTTATACGCTAAAGTAGCAGCCAAAGGTCAAGTCGGAAACGCCAAATATCCGTGGGAAAAGCTTGATGCGGTCGATACTTTTAAGGCTTTGATTAAATAATTTCCTAAGCCCGCCAAATTTAACGCGGGCTTAAATTTACCCTCAAATTTAAGGCTTCGTATGAAATTTCGCCCCGCTTTACGTCTTAAATTTTACTTCAAAAACCACTCGGCAAAATTTAAAGAGAGTTAAAATGCAAACGGCGACAAACCAAAACGGCAAAAACAAGACGCTTGGACTCGTTTTGCTCGGGCTTTGCGTTTTTTATTTTCTTTGCGCGCTAGGCATTTTTGTATTGCCTTTTGACGTTCTGGCTCGCTCCTCTTTGGCAAGAGATTTCGTTGAGCTCACGCTTAAAATTTACCCGGCCGTAGAGAGAGCCTTTTCTCATACCGATTTTACACAAAAGGCCGCGTTTTATATCGCTTATATGGGAATTGTAAAGGTCGTCACGCTTGTCGGTTTCGTCGCGGCTTGCTTGCTGTGCGGCAGTAAAAAACATAGAGCTCGCGTGATGAAACAAGCAAGAAAAGAAAATCCGGTAGTGGGATTTTTTCTTTCATTTTGCGGCATTTTGTGGGCTGGTTTTTTGATAAATAGGGATTTTACGGGTTATCATATCGGATATCGTAAGCCAAGAAATTCGCCTGAATACGAATGGGTGCTGAGGTCTCCCGGCGAGCTATTTTGGCAGATGACGATTGATTTTATATTTTTGATTATTGTAGCGGCTTGTATATTTTACGCGGCATTGCAAATTCGGTTGCTATTTTGCAAACGCAAAAACGCCTAAATTTAGCAAATTTATCTAAAAAATTTATCGAATAAGCCTTGTTTTGGCGTGATTATCTCAGACGGCGAGCCGTTTACGCTGTGATAGATTACTTTGCCGTATTTCGTCGCGTAGTACCTGAGTAAAATGCGCTGTAAATTTGGCTCCGTGCTGGGCACGAACCAGCCGTTATTCGTCACTGCGATCATGACGTCAAATTCCCCCTCAAATAGCTCGTCCCTAGTCGCTTCGTAGCAGATCGCGTTTCTGATTTTTACGCTCTCTATCTCGTAGTCGCCAGGAGCGCTTGCCGTCTCAAAATCCTTTGCTCCGCCGAAAAATATTTTATTTATCAAATCTCGCGCAAACTCCGGTAGCGGGATCTCCTCGCCAAAAGGCACGAGGATAAATTTATCCATCCGCCGCATCTTGCCGCGGTCAAAGAAAAACGCCGAGTTGTAGTTTGTGCCGTTTTGGCGAGCTAGTGCGCCGGCGACGATAGCGATCTTTTGCGATTTTTCGAGTAGTTCGGAGGTCAAATTTCGCTCGTGCGTCATATAAACGGGAAAGGCGCTCTCGGGCAAAATAATCGCTCTAAATCCGGCGTTTATCGCCTCATCAATGATGGCTAAATTTTGATTTATAAACTCGTTTTTTAGCTGTTTGGCCCACTTTAGCTCCTGCGGCACTTCGGTGTTTGCCAGTTTTACTTCAAAAGGCAGAGTTTTAAAATTTGGCGTATCATACTGCACCGCGCAGGCTAAAAGCGCGGCAAAAGCGATAAATTTGATGCGGTTTTTGACGTAAAACAGGCACAAAATCGCGGCAAAAATAAACGCAAGCGCAAGTAAATTTGGCGCAAATATGCCCGGCACGAAAACGGCTTCTAAATTTAGCCAATTAAAGCCGAAAGGATGGATATTTGAAACTAAAATAAGCAGCAAAGCCTTTAGCCAAATTTGAGCCGGGATGCCCGCTATCAAAAACAGCGCGCCGTAGATAACTCCTATAGCTAAAATCTCAAGCGGGATGAGGTAGCTAAGCTCGTAATAAACGAGGCTAAAGCTGATCCAGTAAAACCACGAAATCCCGATAAAAAATCCCGTCCAAAAAAAGCCGCGGCGGTCAAATTTGAGCAGCAAATAAAAGCCCGCGATCGTAAAAAACGGCGAAATAAAATTTAAAATTTCGCCGCCTAAAACATCGGCTAGTATAAAATTTGAGATTAAAATCGCGCCGACAAAGGCTTTTATTATAATTTTAGTGCTAAAATAAGGGCTTAAAATTTTTTTTATCAAGGAACCCCATGCAAGAAGGAAATTTTGTAGCTTCATTACTGCCTCTAGTCGTGCTTTTCGCGATATTTTATTTTTTGGTTATCAGACCGCAGCAAAAACAGCAAAAAGCTCATGCCGCGATGATAGCCGCACTCGAAAAAGGCGACAAGATCATAACTAGCGGCGGACTAATCTGCGAGGTGATAAAACCGGAAGATGATTTTATCAGAGTTAAGCTTAACGACGACGTAATCGTGCGCGTTTCACGCGAATTTATCGCGAGAAAAATAGAAAAAACAGAGACGAAAGCAAATGCGTAACGGCAAAATAACGTATAGGCTGATTATCTTTGCTTTGGCTTTGATTTTGGGCATTATATTTTCCGCGCCGTCGTTTACGGACAAGCTAGGCGGCTCTAAAATCAGTCTAGGACTTGATTTGCAGGGCGGACTTCATATGCTCCTTGGCGTCGAGACCGAGGAGGCCGTGCACTCAAAGATCAAATCTATAGCCGCTAGCGTGAACTATTTTGCGAAAAAAGAGGACGTTTTGATCGATAGCTTTAAGATCCGCGAAGATAAGGTGGACTTTGAGCTGCTTGATGCGGATGAAGCCGCTAAAATCGACGGTATGCTAAAGGATATCAAAGGTCTTAACGTACAAAAAGACGGTCTAAAATACTCTATCGGTTTAACCGACGCCGAGAAGGCCGAAACTATCGAATACGCGATAAATCAAGCCGTAGAAACGATCAGAAACCGACTCGATCAGTTCGGTCTAGCAGAGCCTACGGTAGCAAGACAGGGCAAGGATAATATCCTAGTCGAGCTTCCTGGCATCAAAACGGCGGCTGACGAACAGCGCGCTCGCGATCTCATCGCAAAAGCCGCGCACCTCCAGCTAATGGCCGTCGATGAAAAGCGCCAGTTGCAGGCAAACTCGATGAGCGAGGCCGAGGCAGAGAGCTACGGCGACGTCATCTATCCTGACGTCAAAAATGCGCAGATAAAATACGTCGTAAAAAATATCCCCGTCCTTGACGGAGCTATGTTAACGGACGCCAGAGTAGCCTTTGATCAGCGAAACAGCTTGCCCGTTATTAGCTTTACTCTAAATGCCGAAGGGGCTAGGATATTTGGCGATTTTACCGGCGCAAACGTCGGAAAGCGCCTAGCTATCGTGCTTGACGGCAAGGTTTACTCCGCTCCTTCGATAAACGAGAGAATCGGCGGGGGAAGCGGTCAGATAAGCGGCAATTTTAGCGTCGAGGAGGCTCACGACGTAGCTATCGCGCTTAGAAGCGGCGCTCTTTTGGCTCCGGTAAAAATGCTAGAAAAACGAAGCGTAGGACCAAGCCTTGGCGCCGATAGTATAAGACAATCTATGATCGCGCTAGCCTCGGCTTCGGTTTTGGTGGTACTGTTTATGATAGTTTATTACGGATTTAGCGGCATTTTGGCAAATATCGCTCTTGTTGCGAATATTTTGATATTAGTCGCCGTGATGGCGATGTTCGGCGCTGCTTTAACGCTGCCTGGAATGGCCGGCATAGTGCTAACCATCGGTATGGCCGTGGATGCAAACGTCATCATAAATGAGCGTATCAGGGAGCTGCTGCGCGACGGAGCCAGTATCGCAACGAGCGTGAAAAAAGGCTACGAAAACGCGATGAGCGCGATCGTAGACGCAAATTTGACCACGCTTATCACCTCAGTCGTGCTTTATGCCTACGGCACCGGGCCGGTTAAGGGCTTTGCCGTGACGATGGCTATCGGTATCGTAGCCTCGATGATAACGGCGATTTTGGGTACTCACGGGATGTTTGATACAATTATAAATAAAATAGAAAAAAGCGGTAACACGCGGTTTTGGTTCGGTTATAAAAGGGTATAAATGCAATTTTTCTCAAAGGCACATGTTTATGATTTTATGAGCAAGCGCTACATCGCGCTAGCCGTCTCCGCCGTGCTATTTTTCGGTTCGCTTTTTTTGATGGCGACGAAAGGCTTTAACTACGGCATTGATTTTTCAGGCGGTACGCTCATCCAGGTGAAATACGATAGCGCGGTCTCGCTAGATAAAATTCGCGAGGCTTTAGCAAAAGACGAAGCCTATAAAAATGCGAGCGTTACGGAATTTGGCTCGGCAGAAGAAGTTACGATTAGATTTTCTGGGACAAACTCAAATTTAGGCAGCGACGTCGGAGCTAGCGTAGCGGGGCTTTTAAAAGATACGGGCAAATTTGAGATCCGCCGCACCGACGTAGTGGGTCCAAAAGTCGGCGACGAGCTACGCGAAAAGGGCGTGATGGCGCTTGCTATCTCGCTCGTGGGGATCTTGATCTACATCGCGTTTAGATTCGAGTGGAGATTTGCGATGGCGGCGGTTGCTTCGGAGATTCACGACGTCGTGATCACGATGGGAGCTATCAGCCTTTTTGCTATCGACGTAAATTTAGACACTCTTGCGGCGATCCTTACGGTCGTGGGCTACTCGCTAAACGATACGATCATCGTCTTTGACCGTATCAGAGAAAATATCAAAAGCAGCAAGAGTACGCATCTTGATACGATAATAAACGAATCGGTCTCCGCGACGCTAACTAGAACGATACTCACATCAGGCACCACGCTCATCACGGTAGTCGTGCTATTTTTGTTCGGCGGAGATATGATACATGGGTTTTCTTTGGCGCTGATAGTGGGCATCGTCATAGGTACGCTTAGCTCGATATTCGTTGCGGCGCCTATGCTTTTGTGGTTTAAATTTAGCGTAGAGAAATACCGCGCGACGGAGGCTGAAAAGGCGCGCGCTCAAAGAGAGAAGCAAAAGCAGCGAGAGATGTTTGAAAAAGGCGCTATATAAGGAGGGGCGATGAATTGGGGTAAGGTTGTTTATATTTTTTTCGCTCTCATGAGCCTAACGACGACGGCAGGATTTTTGTACGACAAAAACGAGATTGCGCTTTTTATAGCCGCGAGCGTAAATTTAATTTCGACGTTGCTAAAAATCGGCGTTAAAAATATCTTTGCCGCCGAGCTTTTCGCTAGTTCTTTAGTGGCTGATTTGCACCTTATTCCTGCATTTGGGATACTTCAGGTAAACGGCAGTGCTAATATCGCTTATTCGCTAGCTATCGGAGCGACGATCGCAAATGTTTTTTCGCTCGCCTTGGTTTTGGTCGAGTCAAGCAAAACGCAAGAAGAATTTTAGGAGTAAAAATGAGTGAAAATTTAAAATACGAGCCGGCAAAAATAGAAAAAAAATGGCAAGAAATTTGGAGTAAAAACGGCGAATTTGAGCCCAAAGACGACTATAGCCTGCCTAAAAAATATATCCTAAGCATGTTTCCATACCCTAGCGGACGCATCCACATGGGGCACGTGCGAAACTACTCTATTGGAGATGCCCTAGCTCGCTACTACCGCAAAAAGGGCTATAACGTTTTGCATCCTATCGGCTTCGATAGCTTTGGTATGCCTGCGGAAAATGCGGCGATAAAGCACAAAATTCATCCTAAAATTTGGACTTACGAAAATATAGACTACATGCGCGGCGAGCTTGATGCTTTGGGGCTTAGCTTTTCTAAAAAGCGCGAATTCGCGACGTCTGATCCGCTTTATACTAAATTTGAACAAGAATTTTTCATTAAAATGTACGAAAAGGGGCTGGTCTACCGAAAAAGCGCGGTAGTAAATTGGTGTGAATACGACCAGACGGTGCTTGCAAACGAGCAGGTCGAGGACGGATGCTGCTGGAGATGCGGAAATGCCGTTGTTCAGCGCGAACTGCCGGGCTACTACCTAAAGATAACTAGCTACGCGCAGGAGTTGCTAGATGATTTAAAAAAGCTAGAGGGCAAATGGCCTTCTCAAGTGCTTACGATGCAGGAAAACTGGATCGGTAAGAGCTTTGGACTTGAGTTTAAATTTGAGCTAGACGAAGAGTCGAAGCAAATTTTAGAGGGCGGCGAGCTAATAGACGGTTTTGAGGTATTTACCACGCGCCCTGATACGATTTACGGCGTTAGTTATGCAGCTTTAGCGCCTGAGCACAGGATCGTAAAAAGACTGCTTAACGCAGGCAAATTAGAGCCGCAAAAAGCGGAAAAAATCAGAAAAATTTTAAACCAAAGCCCGCGCGAACGCCAAGCTAGCGAAAAAGACGGACTGTATCTGGGCATAAACGTCTTGCATCCGCTAACCGGAGAAAAAGTGCCGGTTTGGGTAGCCAATTTTGTCCTGGCAGACTACGGTAGCGGCGCGGTTATGGCGGTGCCGGCTCACGATGAGCGCGACTATGAGTTTGCGAGTAAATTTGACCTGCCGATAAAGCCGGTGGTTAAGCCTATGCAGGGCGAATTTGAAGGCGGCAAGGCTCTAACGGAGTACGGAATATCTATAAATTCGCCGCTCATAAACGGTCTTGGCAGCGAAGAGGCAAAACTAAAAATAATAGAAAAATTTGAAGCGGACAAGATCGGCAAACGCGTCGTAAATTTTAAAATCCGCGACTGGGGTATCTCTAGACAGCGCTACTGGGGCGCTCCGATACCGATGGTGCACTGCAAGCACTGCGGCGTCGTGCCTGAAAAGATCGAAAATTTGCCGGTGACGCTGCCTGACGACGTGCAGATAACGGGCGAGGGAAATCCACTCGATAAGCACGAGAGCTGGAAACACGTAAAGTGTCCAAAATGCGGCGGCGAGGCTATCCGCGAGACCGATACGATGGATACGTTTTTTGAGAGTAGCTGGTATTTCGCTAGATACGCCAGCGACGAAAAAACGTGGCAGGAGCGTGCGTTTGATGCTAAAAGCGTGAATTATTGGATGAACGTGGATCAGTATATCGGAGGTATCGAGCATGCGATCTTACACCTGCTTTACGCGAGGTTTTTTCAAAAGGCCTTGCGAGACCTGGGCTACCTAAGAGACGACGAGCCGTTTGAGCGACTGCTTACTCAAGGCATGGTGCTAAAAGACGGCAAAAAAATGAGTAAAAGTAAGGGTAACGTAGTCGATCCGGACGACATCATTAACAAATACGGCGCCGATACGGCGAGGCTTTTTATCCTCTTTGCCGCGCCTCCGCAAAAAGAACTTGAGTGGAACGATAGCGCGGTCGAGGGCGCATTTAGGTTTTTAAACCGCTTATACGAACGAAGCGCGGGTGTAAAAAAATGTACGCAAATTCCGCAGATAGCGCACGCACATTTAAGCAAAGAAGAAAAATACGCGCGAATGAAGGTTTATGAGGCGTTTAAAAAATCAAACGACGTTTACGAAGAAAATTTTGCCTTTAATACCCTAATCGCGGCCTGCATGGAAGCCCTAAACGCCGTAAACGCGCAGGATAATGAGGACGTAACGACGGAAGCCTTTTTTATCGTTTTAAATTTGCTCGAGCCTATCGTCCCGCATATAGCAAACGAGCTTAGCGAGAGACTATTTGGCAGGGCAAATTTTATGAAAATAGAAATCTTAAACGAGGTTTTTGAACAAGATAGCTTAAATTTAGCTATCACGGTTAACGGCAAAAGGCGAGGCGAATTTGAGGCGCCAAGTAGCGCTAGCGACGATGAGATCATAGCTTTAGCTAAACAAAGCGCAGAAAAATGGCTCGAGGGAAAAGAAATAATCAAACAAATTTACGTAGCCGGCAAGCTAGTAAATTTCGTAATAAAAGGCTAAATTTTGAAGACTAAATTTTTACTATTTTTAACGGCTTTTATCTTGGTGGGATGCAGCTATAAGCCGGTCTCAAAGATAACCAGCGACATAATGGGCGAGCGCGTTTACGTAAACGTGCTTATAAGTAAAGAAGAACCTAAAAACAGCGTTTGGATAAAAGACAGCGTGCTTGAGGGCATCGTAACTAGGCTGGGAAAACGTATAAGCGACGATAAAAATGCGCCTACGTCTATAACCGTGTCGATAAAAACGCTCAGTTATCAGCCCTTGCTTTTTGACGAGTACGGCTACGTGACGTCTTATAAGGCGATTTTGGCGTTAAATTTCGACACCAGGTTAAAGAGCGGCAAGACGCTATCGGTGACTACTTCGGGCGAGCATGACTTTACCGTATCGCAAAAGATAAGAGATACTAGATTTGCCGACGGCGTCATCAGCGAAAGCGATAGATATAATGCCGTAAAACAGGCTTCTCAAGAGGCTTTTGACGAGTATATCGCTACGCTTGCCGTAAAAGGTCTAAAGCGTGGCGACTAGCGTCAATCAAGTCATAAAAGAGACTATCCAGACTATAAAAGAGCGCGGACTCGTGCTAACTCCGGATAACTACGCCGAAGTTTTTTGCGAGACGGCAAAAAAAAACGGCGTTATAGTGCCTGATTGTCAAAAGCTAGAAAAATACGTCGGCAGACTAAATGATGAATTTAAGGCGCAGCTAAAACAAAAAAACGTAAAAAGCGTGGACGAACTTTTTGCTTTTATGGCCTCTAGGTTAAATTCCCCCAGCCTCGTCGAGTATCCAAAGCTAGTAGCCGCGCTATGCGCTATGAGTAAAAAAGTACTTCAAGCAGCGGCCGCGCTACATAACAAAAGCGCAAGAAAGCTGGCAGAAGCCAGTATCGAGGCGCTAAACAGACGCACCGACGCTCAAACCGCCGATAGAATAAAAGATAAGTGGTTTGATTTTTTGACCGATTACGACGACAGCTTTTTAAAAAGGCTTAACGACTACGGGATAAAAAAAACGGATGATTTAGCGGAGATGGTCGCAGAGCTTGACGGCGCGATTAGGAGCGCAGGAAGCGCCGGAGCGTGCGAGGAGTTCGTCTCGCTTTTGACGGCTACGCTAGAGCCGTCCATCACCGATAAAATAATCGGCGACATAGATAGGATAACTAAAAATTTAAAAGACGAGCCTAGGCTGCTTGAAAGCTTAAAATTTAGAAACGATATAAAAAATTTAACCAAAAAACGCATCGAGCTGGATAAGGCCGAAATCTCGAGCAAGATAGCCGCGCTAGATAAGGTACTAGAGGGCATAGACGGGCGAATTTTGAGGCTCATAGACAGCTCCAAGGACGGCTCTGATAAGATGGGGTTTATAAGGCGCGATTTGGGTCTAATAAATTTAAGCAAAGATAGCTTTGAAGGCATCAGAGATAAGATGCTGGGTATCGCGGATATGCTTGACGGCGAGATCAGGCAACTAGGCGAGCAGATGATGAGCGATCAGCTAACGATAAAAGAGCTACAAGAAAAAATAAGCGCTCTTGAAACCCAGCTAGAAGATGCAAAAGCGCAGAGCAGAGAGGATTTTTTAACCAAAACCGCGACGAGAAAAGCGTTTGTCGAGGAGTTAGAGAGATTTGAAAACGAATATCTAAAAAACGGACTTGACTACTGCGTATGTTTTTTTGATATAGACCATTTTAAAAAGATAAACGACGCGTACGGCCACGATGCGGGCGATACCGTAATAGCTAGCGTAGCCAAAACGCTGTTAAAAGCCTCGCGAAAAGAGGATATCGTAAGCAGGTACGGCGGCGAGGAGTTTGTCGTTTTACTACCGGGCTTAAGTTTAGAGCAAAGCGTGGAATTTGCCGGTAGAGTCAGAACTACGCTTAAAAACTCAAAATTTTTATATAAAGAAGAGCGTATCAGCGTTACGATTAGCTGCGGCGCGGCCGTACGTAGCGCGTATCAAAGCTCGGCGGCGGCGCTCGAGGCTTCGGACAAGATGCTTTATGAAGCCAAGCAAAACGGCAGAGATCAGGTGATGCCTAAAATTTAATGAAACTAGAATATTTTTTAGAAAACAAACCCCTTTTTTACAAGGAAATCAACCGCGCGCGCATGCCAAACACCTTTAAATTCGTACAAGACGCGTTTAAAATACCAAAAATCATCCATATTATCGGCACGAACGGCAAGGGCAGCACCGGGCGATTTTTGTCGCAGATGCTCGCTCTCGGCCATAGCGTCGGACACTATACGAGCCCCCATATTTTCGAGTTTCGCGAGAGATTTTGGATGAACGGCGCCGTAGCTAGCGCGGATGCGCTCGAGACGGCTCACGAGAGGCTGATTAAAATTTTGCCTCCCGAGGTCGCGCGCGCGCTTTCGTATTTCGAGTACGCGACGTTGCTTTGCGCTCCGCTTTTTGAGGGGTGCGACTTTTTCGTTTGCGAGGCTGGCGTAGGCGGCGAATTTGACGCTACGAACGTGTTTGACAAGCGCCTTAGCCTCTTTACTCCGATCGGTTTTGACCACACGGCGCTGCTGGGCGATACACTAGAGCAGATAGCGACGACTAAATTTAACGCGATGGCGGACGTTGCTTTGATGAATGATGATATGAGCGAGCTTTGCGTCGGTATCGCGCGAAAAATCGCCGATAAAAAAGGTGCGATGCTCAAATTCGCTTCCCAAAATTTGACCAACGAGGATAAAAACGAGATTAAAATTTACGCGGAGAAATTCGGCTTGCCCGAGTTTTTGCGCTCAAATTTGACTCTCGGCTCTTCGGCGTTTAAGGAGCTTGGATTTAGCTTAAATTTATCAAATTTAAGCGCACTAGATCTAAGCGGACGCTGCGAAAAGATCGCGCCAAACGTAACGATCGACGTCGGACACAACGAGATGGCGGCGCAAGCTCTCGCGAAAAAATTTGCGGGCAAAAAGCTAAATTTGATCTTTAACGCCTTTGCCGACAAGGACATAAAAGCCGTAATAAAGGCGATCAGGCCAATCGTCAAAAAGACCTACATCATCGAGTACGAGACGCCGGGCCGCGAGCTTGCGACGGAGCAGGTAAAAGAGGCTTTGCGCCAGCTCGGTATGGAGTTTGCGGACTTTACGGACGTGCGTGCGGACGAGGAGTATCTGGCGTTCGGGTCGTTTTACCTCGTGGAAGCCTTCTTGAAAAGGTACCGCGGTGCAAAGTGAGGTTTTTGAGTATTTTTTAAACGGAGGCGATGCGCAGCTACTCGTCTGCGAGGACGATAAGGAGGCTATCGCGGCTCTTAGCGCAGCGGAATTTGCCGGGCTTAAGGTCTTTAGATTGCCTGATTTTAGAGCGCGCGAGGGCGATGATCTGCGCAGCTTTAGCACCGAGCTTTTCGAGTTATCATCCGAGCTGGCCAAATTTTACGAATTTGAGGGCAAAAAGCTCCTTATTAGCCCCGTTTGCACGGTTCTAAACAAACTTCCCGGCAAAAAACACCTACAAAAACTTACTCTAAATTTCGGCGATAAAATCGATCCAAAAGAGCTAGCCCAAAAGCTACTGCGCTTTGGCTACGAGGCGGTGGGTATTGTGGAGAGTGAGGGCGAGTTTTGCGTTCGCGGCGAGATTATAGATATTTTTTGCGTCGGCGCGCAGGAGCCAAACCGTATTTTGCTATTTGACGACGAGATAGAGAGTATCAGGCACTACAGCACGCAGACGCAAATTTCAAACAAAACCGAGTTAAAAAGCGTTGAAATTTCGCCTTTCATCGCGGCTCTTGGCGAAGCCGAATTTGAAAAAACCTCCGAAAAAATAAAAGAGATCGAGACCGACGCGCTAATCAGCGATCTAAAGACGCTTGGATTTTGGGCGATAGAGGGATTTATCGATTATACGCGCGAATTTAAAACGGTTTTAACGAAAAAATTTGACGGCTTTGAGCGGGGTCTAGGCGAGGTGGCAAATTTGCCCGTATTGCCCGCGGCTAAAGTTTATAAAGACTTAAGCGTAACTTTAAACGCCGATTTTTTCGAGCTTAATAAAAATAAAAAAATCAAAGTTTTAGCGCGTAACGAGGGGCTTTTTAACGCATTAAATTTGAGCGAATACAAAAACGTAGAGTTCGTGCAAACCCAGGCCGCGTTAAATTTGGTTTCACCAAGCGAAATCATCGTCTCGCTAAATAAATTTGAAAAGAAAAAGCGCGCCAAAAAACCGAGTTTAGCGATCGACGAGCTAAAGGCGGGCGACTACGTCGTGCACGAGGAGTACGGCATCGGTAAATTTACTGGACTTGAAAAGCTAACCGTGCTAGGCAGGACGCGCGAGTTTGTCGTGATCGTTTATCAAAACGAGGACAAGCTGCTTTTGCCCGTCGAGCATCTAAATTTGATCGATAGATACGTCGCAAGCAGCGGCAGTATAGCGGTTTTAGACCGCTTGGGTAAGGCAAATTTCGCCAAGATAAAAGAAAAAGTTAGAGCCAAGCTTTTCGTTATCGCGTCAAAGATTATTTCACTAGCCGCGCAGCGCGAGCTCATCCGCGGCGAGATCATCGAAAAAGACGATGCGGAATATCTAAATTTCTTACAAAATGCGGGCTTTGCCTACACGAGAGATCAGGAGCGCGCATCAAGCGACATCGCAAACGACCTAAAAAGCGGCAAGGTAATGGATAGGTTGCTTAGCGGCGACGTGGGATTTGGCAAGACAGAGGTCGCGATGAATGCGATATTTAAGTGCGTAAAATCGGGCTTTCAGGCGCTATTTTTCGTGCCGACGACGCTTCTTAGCTCGCAGCATTTTAAAAGCCTAAAAGAGCGGCTGGGTAAATTTGACGTTAGCGTCTTTAAGCTTGACCGCTTTACGAGCGCGAGGGAAAAATCAACCGCGGTTAAGGCGCTAGAGAGCGGGCAGCCTTGCGTTTGCGTGGGTACGCACTCGCTTTTATCGGTAAAGCCCTCAAATTTAGGCCTCATCATCATCGACGAGGAGCATAAATTCGGCGTCAAGCAAAAAGAAAAACTAAAAGAAATCTCAAGCGCCTCGCACGTGCTATCTATGAGCGCGACGCCGATACCGCGTAGCCTAAATATGGCGCTTTCAAGCGTCAAAGGCTACTCGGTGCTACAAACTCCGCCAAGCTCGCGCCTAGACGTGCGAACCAGCGTGCGCGAGTGGGACGAAAAGGCGGTAAAAGAAGCCATCATGCGCGAACTGCGCCGCGGCGGGCAAATTTTTTATATCCACAACCATATCGCCACGATGCCTCAGGCAAAAAAGCAAATTTTAGAAATAATGCCAAATTTACGCATCCTCACGCTACACTCCAAGATCGACGCCAAAACGACCGAAGAGGAGATGATGAAGTTTGAAAACGGCGAATACGACGTGCTACTAAGCACCAGCATCGTAGAAAGCGGCATACATCTACCAAACGTAAACACCATCATCATCGAGAGCGCGAATAAATTTGGTATCGCAGACCTGCATCAGCTACGCGGACGCGTCGGCAGGAGCGACAAGCAGGCGTATTGCTACTTCCTTGTCGAGGATAAAAACGCCCTAAGCGCGGACGCTCTAAAACGCCTAGTTGCGCTTGAGAGCAACTCGTTTTTAGGCTCGGGCAGCGTGCTAGCCTATCACGATCTAGAAATCAGAGGCGGCGGCAACCTAGTGGGCGAAGCCCAAAGCGGCCATATCGAGGCTATCGGCTACTCGCTCTACATCAAAATGCTCGAAGAAGAGATAAATAAACTGCTAAATAAAGAGAGCTTTGAGAGTGCGAAAATCGATCTGAAACTCAGCATAAACGCGTTTTTAAACTCGGAGTTTATAGGCGAGGATAGGCTGCGCCTGGAGCTTTATAGGCGGCTTAGCAAGTGTAAAGAGGTGGCCGAGGTTTACGAGATAGAGAGCGAGATCGAGGATAGATTCGGCAAGCCCGACATCTACACCAAGCAGTTTTTAAGCCTCATTATAATTAAAATTTTAGCGATAAAAGCGGGCTTTAAAGCCATCTCAAACGCCGAGCAAAACATCGCGCTAACCGCACAAAACGGCGAACAAACCAGACTAAGATCAAAGAGCAAAGACGATGACGACGTGATAGAGGAGATATTGATCTACCTTAGAAAACTAAATAAAGGACGGGCGGAGAAATGATAGACTGGAACACGACTGCCGCAGCGATTTATCGGCGAAAATTTGGAGCATTAAAAGGCGTGATAGACGTTGATTTTACGCAGCTTGAGGGGCTTGTCGGGATCGAAAAACAAAAAGAAGAGCTCGTAGAAAATACGCGAAATTTTTTAGAAGGCAAGGGTGCTAATCACGCGATACTCTGGGGCGCGCGAGGCTGCGGTAAAAGCAGCCTGGTTAAAGCCGTTTTTACTAAATTTTACCCCGAGGGCTTGCGGCTAATCGAGCTAAAAAACGACGAGCTAGAGATGATACCCGAGATCATTTACGAGATCAGGGATAGCAGCTTTAAATTTATCATTTTTTGCGACGATCTTAGCTTCGAGGCAGGGGATATGAGCTATAAATTTTTAAAACCCGTGCTTGAGGGCTCGATCGAAAAAGCGCCTAAAAACGTGCTAGTCTACGCCACCTCAAACCGCCGCCACCTGATCAGCGAACTAAAAAGCGACAACGAGGGCGCAAGAGTCGGCGAGACGGAGCTGCACTATAGCGACGCGGTCGAGGAAAAGATCGCGCTTAGCGATAGATTCGGGCTTTGGCTTAGCTTTTATCAGGGCAGTTTTACGGACTATCTAAAGATAGTTGATTTTTATTTTAAAGATTTCGTGGGCGACAGAGCGATGCTTCACGAGCTAGCCAAACAATACGCCCAGCTTCGCGCGAGCCGCTCTGGACGCACCGCAAGGCAGTTTTATCTAAGCTATAAAGATAAAATTTGATGGCAAATTTAACTAGAGTGGGATTTGTCGGCGACATCGTCGGACGCGCGGGACGAAGCGCGGTTATACAAAATTTGCCCAAATTTAAGCGAGAATTTGAGCTTGACTTTATCGTCGCAAACGCCGAAAACGCAAGCGGAGGCTTCGGTCTCACCGCGACAAACGCGCACGAGCTGCTGGGCTGCGGTATCGACGTGATCACGGGCGGCAACCATAGCTTTGATAAAAAAGACGTAGTCGCGCTGATGGACGCCCTGCCTATCATCCGCCCGTATAATCACTTCGCTGGAACTGCGGGGCGCGGCGCGATAAATTTGAGCAAAGACGGCAAGAGTCTAAGCGTAGTAAATTTGATGGGGCACTACGGCTTGCCGCATACGAATAACGCCTTTTTAGAAGCCGAGCGTGCGCTAGAAGAGTGCGAGAGCGAAAATATCCTCATAGACTTTCACGCCGAGGCTACGAGCGAGAAAAATGCGTTTTTTAGGCTATTTTGCGGGCGTGTGGGAGCCATAGCCGGCACTCACACGCACGTTGGCACCGATGATTTGCAGATAGTTAGCGGCACCGCATACGTGAGCGACGTAGGGCTTAGCGGGGCGTTTGACGGCGTCATCGGCATGGACGCGGAGGCGCCCGTGAAGAGCTTTTTAACGGGGCTTAAGCACTCTTTTAAGGTAAATGAAAAATGCAGGCGAATCTTTCAAATGGTCGTGTTTGAATTTGACAGCGGGCGCTGCGCGGATGCCTTTAAGGTCCGCGTGATAGACGGAGTTAGCGAGCCTTTGGTGCAGCGAGCGGTGACGCTTTAACGTGAAAACCAAGCGTAAATTTATGCAACCAAGCGCGTATTTTAGGCTATTTTTGGCCATGCTTTGCATAGGGTTTGCCGCTGGCGCTGGCGCTGCGGCGCTAACTGAGGTCATACATTTTGCCGAGTTTTTGGCATTTGGTCGCGCAAAGAGCGATTTTGGCGTCACCCCTGATCAAGTTAGCGCATTTAGGCGTTTTGCGGCGGTTTTAGCTTGCGGGGCGATTGCTAGCGTAGGTTGGTACTTTTTGCATAAATTTAAACCGTTCTTAAGCGCTGGCGAGATAATCGAGGGCAAAAATCCTTCGTTTGCGTCAAATTTAGCTCATGCGTTTTTGCAGGTTTTTACCGTAGGTCTGGGCGCTCCGATCGGCAAGGAGGTCGCTCCGCGTGAGCTTGGCGCGCTGTTTGCGTCAAAAATTTGCGCCTTTTTCGCTCTTGATGCAGCTTGGTGTCGCACTCTTGCGGCTTGCGGGGCTGCAGCTGGGCTTGGTGCGGTTTATAACGTACCCTTTGCCGGAGCGATTTTCGCGCTTGAGATTTTGTTAAAAAGCTTTGATAAAAGGGCGGCTTTGGCGGCATTTGGCATCTGCGCGGTCGCTGATTTTACGGCGAATTTTAGCGTACCCCGCGAGGCTATTTACGTCGTTAGCGACTTTAAATCAACGCCTGCAAACCTTGCGCTAGCCGCATTTGTAGGCGTTATAGTCGGCATGACGGCTAAATTTTATCAAGCAGGCGTCGCTAGAGCCGAAGCAAACCGCATAAAAGACGGTAAAATTTTGATATTTTTACCGCTTGCTTTTGCGGTTACGGCGCTTGCGGGCGCGTTTTTACCAGAAATTTTGGGCAACGGTCAAGCTGCGGCGCAAACGGCTTTTAACGAACAAATTTCAGCCCTTTATGCGCTTGGTTTGCTAGCGGTAAAGGGCGTTTGCGTACTTGCGCTTTTAAAATGCGGCGCATACGGCGGTACTCTTACGCCCAGTTTCTCGCTAGGCGCGCTTTTAGGGCTTTGTTTGGGTCTTACGGCGGCGAATTTCGCGCAGGTAAATTTAAGCGCGGCGGCTCTTTGCGGAGCGGCGGCGTTTTTGGCGATAAATTTAGACGCACCCTTTACGGCATTTGCGCTGGCTGCGGGCTTTTGCGATATAAATCTAAGCGCCGCTACAGCCGTAATGCTAAGTATCGCTTGCGCAATGGGCGCTAGAAATCTACTCTCAAAATAAAAAGGAAAAATATGGATAGCACGCAGTTTTTTTTGGCGCTAAAAAACGCGGGCGTAAAGGCTGACGCAGACGGCCCTCTTTGGTGGCCGGGAGCCGGGACTTTTGAAGTCGTAGTCGGCGCCGTTTTGATACAAAACACCAACTGGAAAAACGCCGATAAAGCGCTAAATAACCTAAAAAACGCAAATTTGATGAGCTTTGAGGGCATCGTAAAAACTCCCGCGGCCGAGCTTGCCTTACTCATAAAACCAAGCGGCTTTTACAACACCAAAGCAAAACGCCTAAAAACGGTTTGCGAGGCGATTTTTAAAAAATTCGGCGATTTTGAAAATTTCAAAGAAAACGTGAGCCGCGAGTGGCTGCTTGGCGTCAAAGGTATCGGTGCGGAGAGCTGCGACGCGGTGCTTTGCTACGCGTGCGGGCGCGAGGTTATGGTCGTAGATAGCTACGCTTTGCGGATTTTGAGCTTTTTGGGGTATGAGTTTGAAAGCTACGAAGAGGCGCGCGAGTGGCTAGAAGCCGTAGATAGCGAGCAAATTTGTAAAGCATACGGACGCGAGCTAGAGATGAATGAAATTTACGCCAAATTTCACGGCAAGATAGTGGAGTTTTGCAAGGCGCACTTTAACGGCAAGAAGCTGGACGAAGCGGGAGAGAAAATATTAAAAAATCTCGCATAATTAAATATTTTTTATATAAATATTTTAGTTGTATTTATTAAATTTAGATACTATTACGCAATTTTTAACAAGGAGTCAAAAATGGTATATGAAAATATAATCCACACCGTCGGCAAAACGCCCGTAGTTAAAATAAATAGCGTGCATGAAGATGGCATGGCTGAAATTTACGCAAAGCTCGAATTTTTTAATCCGGGCGGATCGGTAAAAGATAGAATCGCCGCAAGTATGATCCTTGGAATGCAAAAAGAGGGCACGCTGAAAAAAGGCGACGTCATCGTAGAGCCTACCAGCGGCAACACCGGCATCGGCGTAGCTATGGCGGGCGCGGCTTTAGGCTTTAAAGTCGTGCTAGTAATGCCTGAAACCATGAGTATCGAAAGACGCAAGCTACAAGCGGCGTTCGGCGCCCAGTTTGTGCTAACCGAGGGCGCAAAGGGTATGAAAGGCGCGATCGAAAAGGCAAACGAACTCGTACGCGAAAAAGGCTACGTCATGCTAAGTCAGTTTGAGAATAAATTTAACCCGCAGGCTCACGAGCTAACGACTGCAAAAGAGATAATGGACGACTTTAAGGAGCTTGACGCATTTGTAGCGGGTGTAGGTACAGGCGGCACGCTAAGCGGCGTAGCTAAGGCGCTGAAGGCAAACGGATATAATACTAAAATCATAGCCGTCGAGCCAAACGACTCTGCCGTGATCTCGGGCGAAAAGCCTGGACCGCACAAGATCCAAGGCATAGGCGCGGGCTTTATCCCGGCTACTCTTGATACCTCTTATATCGACGAGATAGAGCGCGTGGAAAACGATGAGGCTTTTGACGCCGCTAGGAAGCTGGCAAAAGAAGAGGGCGTGCTGTTAGGCATTTCAGGCGGTGCGGCTTTGGCTGCGGCGATAAAGGTCGCAAAGAGACTAGGCAAGGGCAAAAAGGTGCTTTTCGTAGCTCCCGATAACGGCGAGAGATACCTTAGTACCGCGCTTTACGAGGCGTGAGTTGGGCTTTATCGCTGAGCTAAACGAGCTAGTCGCGACCGTACGCGAGAAAGACCCCTCGGTGGCATCGTGCTGCTACGGGGCCATTCTCATAAACACTCCGGGCATCCACGCCGTCGTTTTTCATAGAGTAGCGCACTTTTTGTACGTTAAAAATTTACGTTTTTTAGCGCGCTTTATCTCGCAAATTTCGCGATTTTTAACGGGCATCGAGATACATCCGGGAGCCAAGATCGGCAGGCGGCTTTTTATCGATCACGGTATGGGCGTAGTTATCGGCGAGACTGCAGAGGTGGGCGATGACGTGCTGATATATCATCAAGTGACGTTAGGCGGCACGGGTAAGGAACGCTGCAAGCGCCATCCGACCGTAAAAAACGGCGTCACGATAGCAGCCGGCGCAAAAGTGCTGGGAAATATCCTAATCGGCGAAAACGCCAAAATCGGCGCAAACTCCGTCGTACTAAAAAACGTGCCGGATAACGCTACGGTCGTAGGTATCCCCGCTAGGATAGTACGCATAAACGGCGAGCGAGTCGGCGAATAGATAAATTTACTCTGGTCCGTATTTTTATAATCTCGCTCATTTTTTAGCTTGATCATAAAATTTAAAAATTAAATTTTGCTTTTTATCCTAAATTTATAGCATTTCATGAGTTTTTATTTTGCATCCCTTTTTTTATGCGCGTTTAAGCCGTATTTTTGGCGCGGCGGCTAGTCGTTTTTATTCATAAATAATCGTTTTTGCGCCCTAAAACCGTTTTTAGGCTTGCGGTACGCTAAGATAAGCTCATCGCGCCGGTTAGGCTTGGCTAAATTTGAAGACAGCGTCGGCCGCCGCTTGATTTGATAAGCGTAAATTTTTATAAATTTAGCGAGTTTGTTTTTGATTTTAGCAGACGGCAAGGGCGTTTAGAAGCGGAGCATTTTTGAGTGATAAAATTTTTGGCTGGTAATTTTTGCTATATAAATTCGGATTTTATCTGCTTTAGGCCTCATGCTTAGCAAAAATTTCTTGCACTATTAAAATTTAGGCAAAAAAGCTTGCTAAATTTAACCAAATTTTACCGCCCGGTTTTATTCGTCGTTTTAAAATTAGGCATTGCATCAAGCGCCTGCAAGTATGCGGTTTTGTTCGGACGTAGATTTTATTGCTAGAGCGGTGAATTCCGCCTTGTTTGCAGCTTACGGGTTTTATCTAGCCGACGTAAAATTTTGCGTTACGAACTTTTTTATCGTGATTAAATTTAAAGCCGTTTTGTCTGTTCTTATCAAATTTAACGAATTTTGGTATAAAAACGTATCAAAACCGAGTTTTTAAGCCGAAGCTTATGCGCAAAATTTCGCGTTTTTTCGGTTTTACGGATTGTCGTCCGTGAGATGCGGCAAGCTTGGGTTTTGGGTTTTTAGTCGCTTTATCGTCTTGGCCGATTTGCTAAATTCTATTAGATCCTCGACCGTTTTTACCTCGCTAGGAAGCTTTTGCAGTGAATATTTAAAAATTTCAGCCGCCGCGATAGCGTCGTTAAGGGCTCTGTGGTGGGCGTTATTTATGCGTAAAATCTCTTTTAGCGTACCTAGGCCGTATTTTGGCGAGGCGATAGTACGGCGGGCTAGGTCGATCGTGCAGAGTTTGCGGTTTAGCAGCTCCCCGTATCCTAGCGCCTCCAGCGTCGCGCTGATAAAGCCGTAGTCAAAGCGGACGTTGTGTGCTACGAAAACGCTCTGACCCAAAAAGACCTTAAACTGCTCCATGACGAAGGCTAGGCTAGGTGCGTTTTTTAGGTGTTCTGCGGTGATTCCTGTTAGTTCGCTGATATTTTCCGGGACGTAGGGCGCGTACACGAATGTTTCAAATTTGCCGATTATTTCGCCATTTTGTAGCTTTAGTGCGCCGATTTCTATGATCTGGCCGCTATTTATGCCGCCGCTGGTTTCTATATCCACGACGCAAAAAATTTGATCTTTTATCTCATTGCGCCGCGTTTTTAGCTCGATTTGGTTTTTTGCGGTGCGGGTTATGTCAAGCCCCAGCGCGCGCCACATCTGCACGTCGCGAACATCAAAAAGCTCGGCGTATTCGTCCATTTGCTTGGTTGCGGCGACGAAGTCCGCGTAGGGCACGTTTCGCTTAGCGATGACGGCTAGTAAATTTTCAAAATCTTGGTTCAAAACTCGAGCTTTAGCGAGCGGATAGAGTGCTCGTATGAATTTGACGAAAATATATAACTGCCCGCCACGACGATATCCACGCCCGCTTCATCGAGCTGCGCTACGTTTAGCCCTGTCACGCCGCCGTCTACTTCGATCATGCATTTAGCGTTTTTGCGTTCGATCATTTCGCGCAAATTGCAGGCTTTTTCGAGCACCGAAGGGATAAATTTTTGACCGCCAAATCCCGGATTTACGCTCATTAGCAGCACCATATCGACCTCGTTTACGATGTGCTCGATCGCCGAGATCGGAGTATGCGGGTTTAGCACGATAGCAGGCCCTACGCCGTGGCTACGGATGTGATCTATTAGGCGTAGCGGGTGCTTTTCCTCCTCGATGTGAAAGCTTAAAAATTTAGGCTTCAGAGGCAAAAAAAGATCGGCGAAAAAGGTATTATTTTGAACCATCAGATGTATATCTAGCGGCTTTGTAGCAGCCTTGGCTACGGCGTTTACTACGACGGGGCCGATGGTTAAATTTGGCACGAAATGCCCGTCCATCACGTCAACATGTACAAGATCGGCTCCGGCTTCGCAGATGGCCTCGATCTCAGCCCTTAAATTTCCAAAATCCGCCGATAAAATACTAGGCGCTACATACATTTTTTATCCTTTATTTACTTAGAAAAAATATCGCATCCGAGCCGTCTATATCAAGCCGCACCAAGACGCCTCGGTTTTTATTGTTTTCGTCTTGAGTTACCTCTAAGATATGCGGCAGGGTAAAGCTCACGGTTATGCCCTGCCTGGCTAGCTGCGATTCGATGCGGTCGCAAATAACGCTTAGTAGATCGGCATACGCTTGAGATAGGCTTAAATTCTCGCTATTTTGGAGTAAAATTTTACACATCTTTTTGATATCGTTTTTTTGTAGGCATAGGATAAATTTAGCCTCCAGATCTCCGTAAAACGCGACTGAGCCGATATTAAATTTACCTTCTTGGCAGCTAAAACGCTCTATGGCGGTGCTTATTTTCGTAACCGTAGAACCGGACATTGAGGCTAGAGTGTCCGTTACCGTCGCTAAGAGGCTCGGCAAGGCGTTTATGATATCTTTGGTGAGATTTTTGGGCCTTTCTTCTCCAGATCCGCCCCCGCCCGCGATAGTACCGTCGTCTTCGTAAAATTCGCCAAGGCTCTTATAAACCAAGATGCCGTAGTCCTCAAGGTCGTTTTTTAGGACTTGAGACGTGCTGGCTAGTTTTAAGCCGCATACGACGATAGCGGCTCCATACTCGGCGCAGACGGTAGAGAGCTTGGCTAAAAAAGATACGCCGTGGATATTTATTGAGCTTGATTTACTCATATCAAAGACAAAAAATTTAAAGCCTATTTTTAATGAATTATTAAACGTCTTTTGGTCAAAATTATTTATGAAAGCCGAGTCAATAAAGCCCTCTAATTCGTATATGACGACATTTTCTTTGAGCGTGGTTTTTATGTCTTTTTTACTTGATTTTATCTGCGTGAGATAGACTGAATACTCAAAGTTTTTATGAAGGCTTTTAAATTCTTTTAGATCCTTAGCTATCGTCGGGATATAGCCGATGCCCGAGAGCTTAAGGGCGATTTGGCGTTTTTGGTCGGCATCGTCGTTAAAAACTATGATGCGTCTATTTGCGTATTCTGGTTTAAACTCTCCCCAAAATAGCGCCGCTACGTTTGCGGTCTCGAAAAAAGATAAATTCGTCATGCCCTTTGACATTCTTTTAAGTGCTTTAAATTTAACTTCGTTATAGTCGCAAAAGCCTACGCTAGCGCCGTTAAATGCGGCTAGCTTTAAAACGGCTTCAAGGATTAGATTAAAACCGATTTTATTAAAATAAACGGCGTTTTTAAGGGATATTAAGATGTAGCGAGGGGATTTTTGGCGAATAGAATTTATATTTTTTTCGCTGATTTCATACTTAGATACGTCTCCGTCAAGAAAGCCCAGAGGATAAAAAATGGCCGTATCGTCTTTAAATTTTAATCTCATAAAACGCCTAGAAATTTCCCGATTTATAGCAGGGTTTAAATTTGCCCGCAGATCTCGTAA
>NZ_CAJPQR010000008.1 GCF_905372745.1 uncultured Campylobacter sp.
TTTAGCGCCTCGTCGTTTAGCGTCTGGATATCAAGCGCGGTGGCGCTAAATTTTAGATTTTTCGAGCTCACCCAGCCAAAATCAATCGCCTTATACATAAAAATATCGTCGGCGTCGGGCGAGTGAGCGACGTTTATATGCTTAAAAATCTTCAAATTTTATCCTTTTTGCTCCGCTTTAAATTTCGCGCGTAGTTTGATTGCGAAATTATAGTAAATTTTTGCTACAATCGCCATAAAAATGCGGAATTTATAAAGAAAAATATGGAAAATCAGGCGTATTTAAAAGAGCAAATTTTAACTTATCTTGGCAACAAACGCTCGCTTTTAGGCTTTATCGAACAAGGCGTAAATATCGCAAAACACACACTTGGCAAAGAAAAACTAAGCTGCTGCGACCTTTTTAGCGGTAGCGGCATCGTGTCGCGGTTTCTAAAATCCCACGCAAATTTCATCGTCGCAAACGATTTGGAGCTTTATAGTCGCGTAACAAACGAATGCTACCTCGCAAACGCGGACGCGAAATTTAAAAAAGAGCTTGATTTTTGGCACGACAAATTAACTCGCCAAATCGGCGCAAATTTACGCGAGGGCTTTATCTGCGAGCTTTATGCGCCAAAAGACGAGGCGAATATTTTGGCGACTGACCGCGTCTTTTACACGAGAAAAAACGCTGCCTACATCGATACCGCGCGCCAGATGATCGACTCGATCGTGCCGCAGGAGCTGCGCGTTTTTTTTATCGCTCCGCTGCTGTATTCAGCTAGCGTGCACGCCAACACTAGCGGCATTTTCAAGGGTTTTCACAAAAACAAGGACGGCCTTGGGCAGTTTGGCGGACGCGGCAAACACGCGCTATCTCGCATCACGGCCGACATTAGCTTGCTTAAGCCCGTTTTTTCAAATTTTAACGTCGAATTTGACGTGCAAAGGCGAGACGCAAATGAGCTTGCCGCCGAGCTTCCGCCGCTTGATCTGGTCTATCTTGATCCGCCGTATAACCAGCATCCCTACGGCTCGAACTACTTTATGTTAAATTTGATCGCTAGCTACGAGCGTCCGAGCGAAATCTCGAGAGTTTCTGGTATCGCGCGGGGCTGGAACCGCTCGGTGTTTAATCAAAAATCAGCCGCCGCACCCGCGTTTTTCGAGCTAATCTCAAAACTAAAAGCCAAATTCGTGCTCATCTCGTTTAACTCCGAGGGCTTCATCGCGCGCGAGGAATTTAGCGAAAATTTAGCAAAACTCGGCGAAGTGCAAATTTTGGAGCAAAAATACAACGCCTTTCGCGGTAGCAGAAACCTAGCCAGCCGTCCGACGCACGTTAGCGAGCTGCTTTACGTCTTAAAAAAGGCGTAAATTTAGGCTAAATTTGACCGCGCCCAAACCCGTCTCAAATTTGCGCGAATAATCAAAAATTCATCTCAAATTTGATAAAATCAGCCCGATTATTTTAAATTTAAGGAAGCCGATGGCAAAAGAAAAAGAAGAGAAAAAGATAGTCCCGCCGACAAACGATTCGGACAAGAAAAAGGCCTTAGACGCGGCTTTAAAGCAGATAGACAAAGCGTTCGGCAAGGGTACGCTGATCCGCCTAGGCGACAAACAAGTCGAGGCCATAGATAGTATCTCCACGGGTTCGCTAGGACTTGACCTAGCCCTTGGTATCGGCGGTATCCCAAAGGGCCGTATTATCGAGGTTTACGGACCTGAGAGCTCGGGTAAAACGACTCTGACGCTACACATCATCGCCGAAGCGCAAAAAACGGGAGCCACGTGCGCCTTTATCGACGCGGAGCACGCTCTAGACGTGAAATACGCGGCAAATTTGGGCGTAGATACCGAAAATCTCTACGTCAGCCAGCCAGACTTCGGCGAACAGGCGCTTGAGATCGTAGAAAACCTCGCTAGAAGCGGCGCGGTCGAGCTTATTGTAGTCGATAGCGTCGCCGCTCTAACGCCAAAAAGCGAGATAGAAGGCGACATGGGCGATCAGCACGTAGGCCTGCAAGCTCGTCTAATGAGCCAGGCGCTGCGCAAACTAGCCGGCGTCGTGCACAAGATGAATACGACCGTGATCTTTATCAACCAAATTCGTATGAAAATCGGTGCGATGGGCTACGGCACACCAGAGACCACTACGGGCGGTAACGCGCTTAAATTTTACGCCTCAGTGCGCCTAGACGTGCGAAAAATCGCCACGCTAAAACAAAACGAAGAGCCTATCGGCAACCGCACGAAGGTAAAAGTCGTGAAAAACAAGGTCGCGCCTCCGTTTAAAACGGCGGAATTCGACATAATGTTCGGCGAGGGTATCAGCCGCGACGGCGAGATCATCGACTACGGCGTGAAGCTCGATATCATCGACAAAAGCGGCGCGTGGTTTAGCTACAAAGCCGCCAAAATCGGCCAAGGCCGCGAAAACGCAAAAGCCTATCTCAAAGAGCACCCCGAGATATCAGACGAGATCGTAGCGACGATAAAAAGCTCGATCGGCCTAGATAAGCTAATAAGCGGCTCAGGCGGCAAAGACGAAGACGGCGAAAGCATAGAAGAAAATACGGAGGAATAAAAAATGGTATTTATAGAAGACGTAACCGCGATAGAGGTACTTGACAGCCGCGGCAACCCGACCGTGAAGGCGACCGTGGCTCTAAGCGACGGCACTGTGGCAAGCGCGATAGTCCCAAGCGGCGCAAGTACGGGCAAACGCGAGGCGCTGGAGCTTCGCGACAAAGACGAAAGATACTGCGGCAAGGGCGTGCTAAAGGCGGTAGAAAACGTAAATTCGCAGATCGCCGAAGCCGTGATCGGGCTAGATGCCTTCGATCAAAAGGCGCTTGATGACGAGATGAGGGATCTTGACGGCACCGATAACTACTCAAATTTGGGCGCAAACGCCGTGCTTGGCGTATCTATGGCGGTAGCGCGCGCGGCGGCAAAGAGCCTTGACGTGCCTTTGTACCGCTACCTAGGCGGCGCAAACGCTAGCGTACTGCCGGTGCCGATGTTTAATATCATTAACGGCGGCGCGCACGCGAACAACAGCGTGGATTTTCAAGAATTTATGATTATGCCGTTTGGTTTTGATAAATTTAGCGACGCGCTGCGAGCGGCGACGGAGATTTACCACACGCTAAAAGGCCTACTAAACGCGGCCGGTCACAGCACGGCAGTGGGCGACGAGGGCGGATTTGCGCCAAATTTAAACGATAATGAAGAGCCGATCAAACTCATCATGCAAGCTATCGAAAAAGCGGGCTACAAGGCAGGCGAGCAGATCAAACTAGCCCTTGACGTCGCAGCTAGCGAGCTGTACGAAAACGGCAAATATAAGCTAGAAGGCAAGGAATTTAGCAGCGAAGAGCTGATAGAGCGATACGCGCAGCTTTGCGAGAAGTATCCGATATTTTCGATCGAAGACGGCCTAAGCGAGGACGACTGGGCGGGCTGGGCGAAGCTAACGAGTAAGCTTGGCTCTAAAGTGCAGCTTGTGGGCGACGATCTTTTCGTAACGAACGAGAAAATTTTGCGCGAAGGCATCGCCAAAGGCGTAGGCAACGCGATTTTGATAAAACCAAATCAAATCGGCACGGTTAGCCAAACTATGCAGACGATCCGCCTAGCTCAGCGCAAAGGCTACCGCTGCGTGATGAGCCACAGAAGCGGCGAGAGCGAGGATAGCTTTATCGCGGACTTCGCCGTCGCGATGAATACGGGCCAAATCAAAACGGGCGCGACCTCAAGAAGCGAACGCAACGCCAAATACAACCGCCTGCTTGAGATCGAGCGCGAGACGGACGAGTTTTTGGGGCATGAAATTTGAACGAGGCGCAAGACGAATACGTCGAGAAAAAGCCGTTTGATTTCAGGCTTTTTTTCAGATTTATGCTTATAGCGTTTTGCGTGGTCTGTTTTGGTGTTTACGTCGGCAACATAGTTTTTGGCAAGCGCTCGCTAGACGTGATGCTAAGCCTGCAAGAGCAAAAAACGCAGCTAGAACGCGACGTCGAAACGCTAAAAAAACAAAACGCCCAGCTGCAAAAGGCGTATTTCGAGCTAAAAGAGCTCGAGCCGAGCGGCGGCTGATTAGTCGGAAAATTTAAAAAACGGGGGAGTTATGAAAATCGGTAAAATTTGGCTTTTGGCGCTAGCCTGCGGGCTGGCTTTTGGCAGAGAAAATCCTTTTGCGCCCTCGGGCGATGTAAACGCGAGCATGACTAGCAGCAACGTCGTGGAAAATTTGCCGCCTTTTGAGAAGCAAAATTTCAAATTTCCCGCCGACGCTAGAAACTTCATCTCCGTCACGCTAAAATACAAAAGCCTCGACGGCAGTATCAAGGAAAAAACCGTCGATATAAACAAAAGCATCTCGTGGCAGGATGAGTTTTTGCTCAGCAAGATCGCAGTACCAGTCGTCGTAGAAAAGCCCGACGTCTCGGTCACTAAAGAGGAACCAAAAGCCGCCGCGATAGACGTCGCGCCAAAGCCTACCGAGCGCAATATGACAACACAAGAGCCGCTAAAAGACGTCGTCATAAAACCGCTTGAAAAGCCGCAACCGCAAAAGCAAATCGTCTATAAGCAGACGAAATTCGAGATCTATCCGATGCAGATAAAAATCCTCACGACCGATGAGAAACTAAAGGACTACTCGATCGACAAAGGCACCAAGGTCGTGATCGACTTCGCCTCGCAAACGGACGTAAATACCAGGAAAGACGAGCTTGACTGCGGCGCGTTTAAAACGGCTCTTTTTGGCTCGCACGGCAAATTTTACCGCGTAGTTTTTGATCTGGACGGCAGTTACAAGCACGAGATCGAAAAGACGCAGGACGGGTATCTGCTAAAGCTTTCTAGATAAATTTGATTTTTGCGCGCCGAGCTTTCGGCGTGTAAATTTACAGTGATAATTTTCTCGCGGCGAGGGTTAAATTTGAGCCTTTGTCGCGTTTTGTTTTTTAAATTTGGCTTTTAAATTTAGTCAAATTTGCCTTGATTTATTTTCCCCGCATTTTCCAAATTTCCCATCCCAATTTCACTCAAATTTAACCGCCCTTTGGCTAAGATTTTGCAAATTTGACTTAAGGGATAAATTTGAACAAACTCGCAGTAGCCTTCGCCGCTCTTTTCCTTGTCGTTTTCGTAAATTTTATTTACGAAAAACTATCCGGCCCGACTCGGTTCGTCGTTACCGCCGATACTAAAATAATCCCGGGTTCCGAGCTAAGCAAATACGTAACGCAAGAGGAGATAGACGATTTTGCTTTTAGATATTGGGATATAGATAAGCAGATAAAAGATGACGCATTTGCTGAAAATTTCCGCAAGCTTTTAAAATCAAAGCAAACGGATCAAATTTTAAAATTTATGCAAGATAATAACATTAGCATAGACTCTCCCGTCATAGACGGCGTTACTCCTTTGATGTACGCTAGCTTTTACGATGACGAAGTCACGGCAAAAAGACTTATAGATATGGGCGCAAACGCTCACGCAAAAGATAACTACAAACTCTCGCCCCTGGCATAGAAAACAACTCTACAAAGACCGCTAAACTACTGCTTGATAGCGGGGTGAAATTCGATGAAGTAAAGACGGTGCAGTACTACATAGATCCTCCGTTTTACAATAACATTGAAAAGCTTATCATAGACGGAGACGACGTAAAGATAATATTTGAAGACAACTATCAAGTTAACAAAGAATCCAAAGACGTAAACGATCCGATAGGATATATAGTAACCCATAACTACGTAGAGATGACCGAGCTTGCTCTTGCTAGCGGGTATAGACCCAAACTTCGAAATAGACCCTCCTCGTTTCCCGGCCTAAGAGACGGTAGTTCGCCTTTTAAGCACTCACATTATGCCCTATTAGATACCGTGCCCAACTACGAACCCATGCTAGAGCTTCTTTTAAAATACGACGTCGTAGGGTAACCTACTAAAGAGGAGCTAAAGAAGGCGTATGAGGAGTGCTATAAAAAGCGCAAGGGATGGATTGATTATAAAGAAAACTATATCTATAAGATGAATCAAGGCAGAGACGAAGAGGCCGAGGAAAAGATACAAAGAACCAATAATAAATACAAATATGCTCCTTACTGGCACATATATCAAGACGGTCTTTTACAATACAAACCAAAGCCGATAGACCCGAAAAAGATAGAAGAATTTGACAAAGAAATAAATTTCTATAATCCGCATTGCCCCGATGAAAATGCTACGTTTAAAGATATTAGGGCTTTTATCAAATGGGCAAACGAAATGGAAAAACGAGACGGGATCAAGAGCGCCATAGGTAGAGCCAAAAAGGGCATGGCTCAGGTGATTTACATAGATAGCAACCGAAGTAAATCAGACTCAAACTCAAATTTACAAAACAAATAGATAAAAGGAGATAAAATGTCAGGGGAAAAATTTGATAGAGCGGAGCTTGCCTAAAGCGGCGGAGGTCACCACTGGGCGCGGGAGATTTGACTCCGCGGTTTAAGTAGCGAGGGCGCCAACCGGAGGTGGTTTGCCGGCAAATTTGGCTTAACGGCCTAAGTTTAGCCTTGCTGCGAGGCGCGAGCAAATCCGCAACCGATCTAAAATTTACAATCTGTGCTAGGGTAAATGCTAGGATCGCTTAAGTTCCTGCGCGCGCAAATTTGAACCCCGCCTTTTAAAACTGCGCTCGGCACAAATTTAGCTTTATTTATCCGCGCTTTTGCCGGCTTTTTTGAATTCTAAAAACTCCTCGTAGCGGCGGTCGATGATTTGTTTGACCTCGGCATAGTTTTGCGGCGAGTTTTCTATGTAAAAATAGGCGTTGTTAAAGTCTTTTTCACCCAATTTATCCGAGACGAAATCCGCGTAATCCTGCAAATACCAGCCGTGGGTTTTAGCAAATTTCGTGTAGTAGGCTTTCGCAAACGCCTTGCCAGCGGCATTTAGCGCGTCGCTATCCAGCACACCGTCCATATCGCGAAAGAAAAATCCGCGGTAGTCAAAGCTATCGTCCATCCGCGCAAAATCCGCCGAAAAATCCGCCGCAAACTCCTTGGAATAAAGCTTGCGCTCCATGCACCAGCGAAAGAAAAACGCGATGTGCGTCGCGCCGTTTTCCTGCGGGATGTCAGTCGGCGCAGTTTCCGCGCCCCAGTGCCATTTTGCCTTGTCGTAGGTTACGTAAGCCATTTCGTCCCCCTTTAATCGGCGTATTTTACTAAAATTTAGCTTTACTTTAGCGCAAATTTACGCCCGCCGCGGGCAAATTTAGCGCTTGATTATCACAACTTAAAAGGATATAATGCCGCCTCTATTTCAAAGGAGAAAAAATGAGCGAGAAAAATTTACAAATTTTAGGCTGGATAGGCACGTGTCTGTCGGTCATTATGTATATTTCCTACATCCCGCAGATAATGGGCAACCTCGAAGGCAACAAGACGCCTTTTATCCAGCCTCTAGCCGCAGCGATAAACTGCACGATCTGGACTAGCTACGGCCTGCTAAAATCTAAAAGAGACTACCCGCTAGCGGCTGCGAATTTGCCCGGCATCATCTTTGGACTTTTGGCGACGATAACGGCGTTTTAAAGGACAAAGGCTGCTAAATTTGTCGATACGGCGAAGTTAAATTTGCTATTTTTAACGCGAGTTTAGGCGGCTCAAATTTGCAAATTCGACCCCAAATTTGAATGTAAATTTTCTGCACTGTTTTGCCGTATTTTTAATATCTTGATTTTCTTACTAAGGGGGAGGGCTTTGCTTCGCCTGCGGCTCGTAACTGCGAGCAGACCTATTTACGCTCTGTTTACAGCTACGAGCAAAGCGGTCTCAAGCCCATAGGGCGACGGTAGCGAACGTAGTGAAGCTAAAGTAGAGCGTCGCCTTTCTTTGCGTCGTGCTATGCACTCGCAACTCCGAAGGCAAACCCTCCCCCATCTGCTTGCAGCTGCTAACGCAGCGACGCAGAAGCCCTCTCTAACCCCACTGCATGTGAGAGGTTGCTGCACTGCTTGCAGGTTTATTTGGCGCCATCACGTCGCGAATTTAAATTTGACGTTTTCAAGGTGCGGGTCTTGGCGAGTCAAATTTGCAAATTTGACTTCAAATTTGAATGCAAATTTTCCGCACTATTTTGCTGCATTTTTAATATCTTGATTTTCTTGTTAAGGGGGAAGGGCTTGAATTACGCTCTGCTAGCAGCTCTCAAAGAGAGTGCAAGCACAAGGCGAGGCAAAGCCGAAGCAAAAGAGCTCCCCCTTAACAATCCCCCAACCCCTACGACGTGAGAAGTTGCTACACTGCGTGCAGGTTTATCTGGCGCTGTCGCGCCGAAAATTTAAATTTGACATTTTCAGGATGCAGGTCTCGGGGGGGGGTAAAATTTTGAAAATTTAACCAAATTTGACTTCAAATTTGAGCGTAAAGAGTTAAGGCGTAGGATTTTTGTTCTAGACGAGGCGGAAACGACGGAGGCAAGGGAGCGGACTAGTCGTCCGTGACCGAAGCCGACCGAGTTTCCAACAAAGTATAGAGCAAAAAGACAAGCCGCCAAATTTTAAAGATCGCGAGGGTCGGCGATCTTGCCTGCGACCGCACTCGCTGCGGCGACGGCCGAGTTTGCCAGATACACCTCGCTCGTGCGGTCTCCCATGCGGCCGACGAAGTTTCTGTTTGTCGTACTTACGCAGCGTTCCCCAACGCCCAAAATCCCCATATATCCGCCCAGGCATGCGCCGCAGGTCGGGTTGCTTACGACTGCGCCAGCCTCGGCAAATATATCCATCAGCCCCTCTTTTTGCGCTTGTAGGGCGATTTTTTGCGTCGCAGGCGTGATGATGAGGCGGGTTTTGCGCGCTACTTTGCGGCCTTTTAGGATTTCAGCCGCGATGCGCAGGTCGCTTAGGCGGCCGTTCGTGCAGCTGCCGATAAAGGCCTGATCGATAGCGATGTCGTCTTTTACCGCTTCGCGCACGCTCTTGCCGTTACTAGGTAAGAACGGATAGGCGATCACGGGATCGAGCTTACTAACGTCGATTTCTAAAATTTGCTCGTAATTTGCACCCTCGTCGGAGTAGTGCAGCTTCGGCTCGGCGCGTAAATTTTTGCCTTTTAAAAACTCTTTTGTTGTTTCATCGACCGCGATGATGCCGCTTTTGCCGCCGGCCTCGATCGCCATGTTACACATCGAAAAACGTCCGTCCATATCGAGGTTCTCTATCGTCTCGCCCGTAAACTCCAGCGCCTTATACAGCGCGCCGTCTACGCCGATGCGGCGGATGATTTCTAAGATGAGGTCCTTGCCGTAGACATGGCGGTCTAGCTTGCCGCGAAAGATCACTTTGATAGTCGGCGGTACCTTAAACCAATTTTTGCCCGTTATCATCGCGTAGGCTAGGTCGGTGCTACCCATGCCCGTGGCAAAGGCTCCCAGCGCACCGTGCGTACAGGTGTGGCTATCGGCGCCGATGATGACGTCGCCGGGCACTACGAGGCCTTTTTCGGGCAAAAGCGCGTGCTCGATACCCATGTCCTTCTCGTCGAAATAATTTTTTAAATCGTGCTTATACGCAAAATCGCGGCTGATTTTGGCTTGGTTGGCGCTTAGGATGTCTTTTGCGGGGATGTAGTGGTCCATCACGACGCTAAAGCCGTCTGGGTTAGCTAGCCTTGTCGCGCCGCTTCGCTCAAACTGCTTGATGGAGATAGGAGTCGTGATGTCGTTGCCGATGACCATGTCGATGTCGCTCTCGATGATCTCGCCCGCGAAAACCTCGCGCCCTACGTGCTCGCTGAAAATCTTTTCGGTGATGGTTTGCTTTTTGTTTTGCATAAATTTCCTTTTTGCGGATACCGCGCGTTTTAAAATTTAGCGATTTTAGCGAAAAATGGATAAAAAGAGATTGAGATTAAAATTTAAGCGCCGCAAATACAAACCCGGTTCGGCTAAATATCGCAATACGCCGCGGATTTAAAACCGAATTCGGCGTTTTCAAGTGCGGGTTTGGGCGAGTAAAATTTGAAGCGGAAATTTGCAAATTTGATTTAAAGTCTGAGCGTAAGAAGTCAAGGCGAAGTATTTTTGCGTTTAGACGAGGCGGATTTAAATTTTACGACGGGAGCTACCTAGTCGGTAGTGACCGAGTAAAATTTAAATCCAACGACGTATAAACCAAAAAAACGAGCCGCTTAAATTTTAAAATTTAACGCTAGCAGTCAGCATAAACTGCCTCGCATACCCCGGCTGTATCGGTATGATATTAGCCTGCGTGCCGGTCGATGAGGACGTATAGTAGAGCTTGTCGGTCAAGTTTTTGACGTTAAAGGCGAAATTCGTCTCGTAGCCCGCGATCTTGGTATCGTAGCTGATAAATGCGTCGTAAACGACCGCATCGTCCATCTTAAAGCCCGTTCCCGCAGGTACGGCCGGTAAATTCGTCCTCATGTAGTAGGTGTACCATGAGCCAAAGTATCTCGCTCCGCCGCCGATCCTTAGGCCTTTTGCGCCTAGGTGGCTAAAGTCGTAGTTAGCAAAGAGACTGGCTTGGTGCTTAGGCGTGGCTTCTAGCGGTTTGCCCACTAGCACGGCAAACGCGCCGCTATCCTTGCGCACCTCGGTTTTAGTGTATGCGTAGCTAGCGCCCACGCTTAGCCCTTGCGTCACGCGGCCGTTAAAGTCAAACTCAAATCCTCTCGAGCGCGCCTCGCCCACGGGCGTACTTACGCTATTTACGGTGCGCATGATGTTTTTCTTATCGATGTTAAATACCGCCGCGCTAGCCGTTATGCTATCGTTTTGAAATTTAGTTCCCAGCTCTATGCTTTTGCCTTCTTCGGGCTTTATGTCGCCGATGTCGTCGCCGCTGATCGCCATTTGCGGATTAAAGCTTTGCGCGTAGTTGGTATAAACGGACCACTCAGGCGTTAGCAGGTATAAAAGCCCCGTCTGCCATGTAAATTTGCCGTCTTGCTGATCGGTAGTGTTTGGTCCGCTAGTCGTGCCGCGCGCGACTTGGTCGTAGTATTCGTATCTGACGCCCAAAGAGTAGATCAAATTTTCGGTCAAATTTATACTATCTTGCGCGTAAAATCCGATCGTTCTTAGCTTTTGATACTGGATACCGGAGGCTCGGTCGGACGGATAGGCGACCGTGCCGTAGACTGGACTGTAGATATTTATCGGGAAGTTTTTGTGCGTCGTACCTGAGCTGTAGCTGTTTAGCGCGCCGGGTCTATAGCGGTAGTACTCTTTTGCGTCGATACCAAATAGCAAGTTATGCTCTATCTCGCCCGTTTGCACGTAACCGTTTAAATTTAACGATCCGGCGTGCGTGCGGTGGATAAATCCGTCATACGCCTCGTTTCGTCTAGCCGCAACGCCCGTGTTTAAATTTACGTTCATTAGCCTGATGTGACCGTACTCGTGCTTGGAGCGCGAATACGCGTAAGCGCCGCGCAGTAGCCAGTCCTCGCCGATATTTTTCTCAAAATTTACGTCTACGGTGTCGAGTCTGGTTTTTAGTTTATTAAACGGCTCGTCAAGGCGTCTTTTCTTATCTATCGGCAGCAGTTTGCCCGTGCTTGGTACCAGATACATACCGCGGTCGATCGGATCGGTCGAGCGCGTGTGCGTATAGGCTAAATTTATGCGGTAATCATCGCCTTTATAAGAAAGAGATGGCGCAAAGAGGACGTTTTTATATTCGCCAAACTCCCTCCAGTAGTCCTTTTGCATCATATCAAATATAAATCTATACGCAAAGCCGCTCTCCGCGATCGGTCCCATGGCGTCAAAGCCCGCGTTCCAGTAGTTACGGTTGCCGATACCGGCCCAAATTTCGTTTGAGAAGTCGTATTTTGGCTTTTTAGTGACCATATTTATGATGCCGCCGGGCTCTTGCGCGCCGTAGAGCAAGCTAGCCGGGCCTTTTAGCACCTCGACGCTTTCTACGGTTTTGTTAAAGCTATGCATGACGCTAGCGGGTACGCCGTTTCGCATGATCGAGCCGTCGCGTCCGCCGCCAAAGCCTCTTTTTATGATCGAGTCAAAGATACCGCCCGTGGTGTTGCCGTAGCTAACGCCGCTCACGTTTTGAAGGCTCTCGGCTAGGGTCTCGGGTTTTTTATCTTTTAGTTGCTGCTGGGTTACGACGTTTACCGTTTGCGGGATCTCTAAAATAGGCGTATTTGTTTTGCCTACTTCGCTGGTTTTGGCGCGGTATCCGTCGTCCGCGCTCTCGCTAATCTCGACGCCTTGCAGCGCGACGTCGGCGGCGAAAATTTGGGTTAAAAGCAGCGACGAGGCCGCTAAACTTAGGCTAAATTTGTTCATTTATTTTTTCTCCGTTTTAAAATGCATTATCATTATATTATTCTTGCGCTTAAAATTCGGCCCTATTTTAGGCTATAATTTCGGCTATGAAATACGCAAATTTAAAACAAATACAATCATTTTTGGGCAAATTTAAAAAAATAACCGCAATCAGACGCGCGGGCGATATGGCGATTTTTATCGAATTCGACGGCGAGCTCGGGCTGTTTTTTGATCTCAGCAAGGCTGACTCCGCGATCTATGCAAATCCTGATTTTCTAAACGTAAAAGAGTACAAAGCGCCCTTTGACGTCGCGCTAAAAAAGAGGTTCTGGGGGGCTAGAATTTTAAATTTAAGTGTGCCCGAGGGAAATAGAATTTTAAAGCTGGAGTGCGAATTCCAAGGCTCGTATAAAAGCCTCGCCTCAAGCCTATTTTTGGAGTTTACGGGGCGCTTTACCAACGCGATCATCACGGACGAAAAGGGTGTCATCGTCGAGGCTTTGCGCCATATAGATAATAATTTTCGCGTGATAAAACCGGGGCGCGAGCTGCTTGAGTTGCCGCCTGCAACGATAAAAGAGCGCCAGACGCCGCCGATAACGGATTTTGCGCAGTATTTTAGCGAGGAATTTAAGCGCGTAAATAACGCAAAGCTAGAAAATCTGCGCGCCGTAAAATCTGCCGCGATAGAGCGAAAAATGCAAAATTTAAGCGAGATTTTATCGGGGCTTGAAAACGAGGCGGATCTAAATGCGCAGAGCGAAATTTTAAGCAAAAACGCGGGGTTAATTTTATCAAATTTGCATGCGTTAAAGGACTACGAGCGCGAGGTAACGCTAAATGATTTCGAGCGAGGCGAGGTGAGGCTCGTGCTGGACGATAGCCCTAAAATCGCCGCAAACGCGATGTTTGCTAAGGCAAAAAGGCTAAAACAAAAGGCGGCAGGCCTAACGATAGAGCGGCAAAATTTGACCGAAAAGCTGGAGTTTTTATCAAATTTACAAACGCTCGTAAATGAAGCAAAAAGCGCCGAAGAGCTAGAGGTCCTAGCGCCTAAAAAGGCCCGCGCCGTAAAGCAAAAAGAGCAAAATCAAAACGTCGAGGATTTTTACGTGCAGGGCTATAAAATCAGCATCGGGCGCAACGAAAAGGGCAATGTCTGGCTGCTAAAAAACTCGAAAAAAGACGACGTCTGGATGCATCTAAAAGACCTGCCGTCCGCGCACGTCATCATCAAAACCGCAAAAAGCGCTCCCAGCGAGGAAATTTTGAGATTTGCGGCGAAAATTTGCGTAAATTTTAGCGTCAAAGGCGACGGGACGTACGAAGTTGATTTTACCAAACGTAACAACGTCAAAATTACGAGCGGCGCAAATGTAAATTATATTAACTTTAAGACGATATTAGTAACTAAGCACGACTAAAATAGGAGGCGAAAATGGCTGTAACACCGCTTGGTAACACGATTTTTATCAATCAAAACGTAAACATGGTCTCAAACAAGGTTGCCGACGTCCAAAATAGATTTGACCTGCAAAATCTCGCCGCCGCATCGCTAGCAAGCGACGAAAAACAAGAGATATCCGAGGTGCGACCGACCGAGGAAACCTACAAAATAGACCCTCAAAACGAGCACGAAAAGCAAAAAGGCAGGCAGGAGCAGGGCGAGTTCGCCTCGGAGCAAAAGGGCGAAAACGCAGACTCTGACGGCGATGAAAACTCGGAGGATCATGTCGCGGCTAACGACTTTCCGCAGGCGTCGCCCGTATTTCAGCATCTTGATCTTAAAATTTAATCTTTCCCGCTCAAATTTGGCTGGACTTTTTGCTGCGCGGCAGTCAAATTTGGCTCGATTTAGATCAAATTTGAGCTTTTATCCGCCGAATTTAAGCCGCCGTTTTTAGCAAAAGCAAAATCTAGCGCAGCTCGTCAAATGCGTGCCAAATTTACCGCCTAGCTCGGTAAAATTTGTCAAAAATCGTCAAATTTGTTGCTCGCTTCAAGCAAAAATAAACCTTCAAATTTAACCGTCCCCCAAAGCCCGCAAGCGTAAATTTGCCTCAAATTTCGGCGCTTTTAAGCGAAAATTTTATACAATTATTACTCAAAAAAGGAAAAATCATGAAAACGCGTATAATCACCGGCGTCGCGCTATTTGCGGCGGTTTTGGTCATCTTTTTCGTCGATAGTTATCTGTTAAATTTTGCCATTTTAGGCTTCGTGCTTTATACGGCCTTTGGCGAAGCGCAAAAGCTCTACGGCCTACAGGGCGGCTCTCTTGCGCTCGTGGCGGTTATTTTTTACCTACTCACGCCCTTTTCAAACCCCGTATTTATCGCTATTTTAGCGGTCTTGCTCGTGGTTAGTTTTCTCGCGCATTTTAAAAGCGAAAACCTAACGCCCGCGCTGCCGTTTTTGTATCCGATGACGCCGATTTTTCTCATCTGGATGCTTTATTCGCTCTACGGCGTGGGCTACTTGGCGTGGCTGATTTTAACAGTCGTGGCGTGCGATAGCGGGGCGTTTTTCGTCGGCAAATTTTGCGGCAAACACGCCTTTAGCGAGACATCGCCTAATAAAACCTGGGAAGGCGTCGCCGGCGGTATCGCCGTGGCTACGGTCTTTGGCGCGGGCTTTGGCTGGGTGCTAACCGATAGCTTTTGGCATAGCCTCATCACGGCGTTTTTGGTTGCGGTTTTCGGCGTTTGGGGCGATCTTTTCGAGAGTTACTTAAAGCGCCGCGCGGGCGTCAAGGATAGCGGCACGCTGCTGCCTGGTCACGGCGGTATGCTTGACCGCATCGACGGCTATCTTTTCGGCGTCGCGGCTATGCTTTGGACGCTATCGTGGTAGTGCTGGGCTCGACGGGCTCGATCGGGACGAATACCCTAAATCTAGCCCGTAAATTCGGCCTTGGCGTCGAGGCGCTGAGCTGCGCGTCAAACTACGAGCTTTTAAACGAGCAGATCGCCGAATTTAAGCCTAAATTCGTCTGTATCGCCGAGCCTAAATTTGCTAAATTCGTAAAGCACAAACGCGTTTTTGCCGGCGCACAGGGCATCCGCGATATGCTAAAAGAGTGCGAGAGCGAGCGCGTCGTAAACTCTCTAGTCGGCTTTGCAGGGCTGGCTCCTAGCCTAAGCGCGCAAAAGCTAGGTAAAAAACTAGCGCTTGCCAATAAAGAAAGCCTCGTCGCGGGCGGCAAATTTTTAGATAGGGGCGCGATAAATCCGATAGATAGCGAGCATTTCGGGCTTAAATTTCTACTCGCAAACAAAACCCCGGTCGCTAGGCTCGTCATTACGGCTTCAGGCGGCGCCTTTTACAAAACTCCGCTAAAAGCCCTAAAAGACGCCCGCGCCGCAGACGCGCTAAAGCACCCCAACTGGAGCATGGGCGCAAAAATCACGATCGACAGCGCGACGATGGCGAACAAGCTTTTTGAGGTGCTGGAGGCCTTTTGGCTCTACGGCGTGCGGGATATCGAGGCACTCATCGAGCGCACGTCCACGGTGCATGCGCTGGTGGAGTTTGCCGACGGCTCGACCACGGCGCATCTATCCAAAACCGATATGATTTTGGCCATCGCGCATGCGATTTTGGGCGAGGACGGAGCGCTAAATTTGAACGCCACCGATGTGAAAATCGTGCCAAATTTGGACCTAAAAACATTGAAAAATATAAAATTCGGCGAGATAAATTTGAAAAAATATCCTATCTTTTCGCTAAAAGACCAAGCTTTGCAAAACCCCGATCTCGGCGTTGCTATCAACGCCGCAAACGAAGTTGCGGTGTATAAATTTTTGCGCGGCGAATGCGGATTTTTGGATATCTCGCGAACGGTTTTAGCTGCGGCAAAGAGGTTTGAAAACGAGAAGATAGGGAACGAGAGTAAGATATTTGAAGTGGATTTAGAAGTGAGAGCGTGGGCGGAAAAGTCGCTGAAATAGCGGCTTGTCTTTTTGCTCTATACTTCGTTGGATTTAAATTTTACTAGGTCACTACCGACGAGGTAGCTCCCGTCGTAAAATTTAAATCCGCCTCGCCTAGAACAAAAACACTTCGCCTTGACTCTTTACGCTCAAATTTGAAGTCAAATTTACAAATTTATAAATTTAACTCCATCAAAATTTACAAAACTCGCGACGCTTTGCGTCAGCAAAGCTATGTCGCCACCATAAAAGCGTCGTAGGGGGAGGGTTAAAGGGGGTGGGGAGCGACTTCGCCATTCAAGCCCCCACCCCCTTTATAATAAAGTAAAAAACAACCTCAAATGGTTGTTTTTTATGCAAGAAAGCTGAACTCGCAATCCCAAATTTAACCAAACCAAATTTAGCATTTTTGCGGTGCGGGTCTAGGCGAGTAAATTTAAAATTTGCCCGAAAAATTTGCTTAAAACGACACTTTTTCGTCGCCGTAATCGTCGCCGATATGTTATAATTTCACGAATTTTTAAATCGCGCCGGCTTTAAATTCGGTCGCAAAAACAAGACAAATGCTGCAAATTTCAAGAGACAAAAAATAAGTCGCAAAATAAAAAGAGGAAAAAATGGAAAAATACGAAGGCTACAGTCTCAGGCTACGCGACGCTCTCGTCGGCGTACAGTTTTTATTCGTCGCGTTTGGCGCGCTCGTGCTGGTGCCGATATTAACGGGGCTTGATACGTCCGTGGCGCTGTTTACGGCGGGTATCGGCACGCTGCTGTTTCAGTTCATCACGCGCAAAAACGTCCCGCCGATCTTTCTCGCGTCTAGCTTCGCGTTCATCGCGCCGCTTAGCTTTGGCGTGAAGGAGTGGGGCATAGCCGCTACGATGGGCGGAGTGGTCGCGGCGGGGCTGTTTTACGTGGTTTTGAGCTTGCTTATTAGGCTCAAAGGCGAGGGATTTTTGCATAAAATTTTACCGCCCGTAGTCGTCGGTCCCGTCATCATGACGATCGGTCTCATCCTCTCGCCAGCAGCCGTAAATATGGTCATGGGCAAGGGCAAGGAGGCGCTCTATACGCAGGGCCAGTCGCTTACGATCGCGCTTATCTCGCTCTCGGCGGTTATCGCCATTATGATGTTTGGCCGCGGCATGCTGCGCCTCGTGCCGATACTTTGCGGTATCGCAGCTGGATACTGCGCGTCGCTGTTTGTCGGCATCGTGGATTTTACGCCGATTCTAAACGCGCCGTGGTTTGCGGTGCCGAGCTTTACCGCGCCGGTTTTCAAACTCGAAGCGGTAATCTACATGGTGCCTATCGCTATCGCCCCTGCGATCGAGCATATCGGCGATATGCTTGCGATCAGCAACGTCACGAAGGAAAATTTCCTCAAAAATCCGGGGCTTAAAAGCACGCTACTTGGCGACGGACTCGCGACGTCGCTAGCAGGGTGCTTCGGCGGACCGCCGAACACCACCTACTCCGAGGTCACGGGCGCGGTTAGCATCACGAAGGCCTACAATCCAGCCATCATGACCTTTGCTGCGCTTACGGCGATACTGCTAGCTTTTGTGGGTAAGCTCGGCGCCGCGCTCTCCACGATCCCCGCTCCCGTCATCGGCGGCATTATGCTGCTGCTTTTCGGTATCATCGCTAGCGTGGGCATGGAAACGCTCATAAAAAACAGCGTGGATCTAGCCGAGCCGCGCAATATGATCATCGTCGCGCTCATCTTCGTCTGCGCGATCGGCGGCATGGTGCTGGATTTTGGCGCGATGAGCTTTAGCGGAGTGGGACTTGGCGCGCTTATCGGCATTACGCTAAATTTGGTGCTGCCAAAAACCAAGCATTTTGACGGCTACTAAGTAAAATTCGCGCGGAGCGTGAGTGGTTTTGCGCGGTTGAGTGTAAATTTAGGCCGAGAGGATGTTTGCCGTTTGGTAGCCAGGCTTAAATTTACAATCGCGTCAAATTCGCTTAGCTTGAAGCCTGACGCGAGTTTAAATTTTCACCCCTCTTTCGTTTTTAGGCGAAAAATTTGCTACAATTACCGCAAAAAAATAAAAAGGCTATATTAATGAAAAGCTTAATCATCGTGGAATCTCCCGCCAAAGCCAAAACGATAAAAAACTTTCTAGGCAAAGACTACGACGTCATCGCATCAAAAGGCCATATCAGGGATCTGCCAAAGACGGCATTTGGTATCAAGATCGAGGGCGAAAAATTTACGCCCGAGTATAGGATCAGTGCCGATCACTCCGCGATCGTAAAAGAGATCAAAGAGCTCGCCAAAAATGCGGGCCAAATCTACCTCGCGACCGATGAGGACCGCGAAGGAGAGGCCATCGCCTATCACATCGCCGCAGCCATCGGCAAAAAGCCCGAGAGCCTGCCTCGCATCGTGTTTCACGAGATCACCAAAAGCGCCATCGAAGCCGCTTTAAAAAACCCACGCACGATAAATATGGATAGCGTAAACGCACAGCAAGCCCGCCGCCTGCTAGACCGAATCGTTGGCTACAAGCTCTCGCCGCTGTTAAATTTAAAAATCCAAAAAGGGCTAAGCGCGGGACGCGTACAAAGTGCCGCTCTAAAAATCATCGTAGACCGCGAGCGCGAGATTCGCGACTTTAAACCGATCGAATACCACAGTATCGACGCTGTTTTCAAAAAAGACCTTGACGCCGAGCTGGTTAAATTTGAAGCGCAAAAGATAGAAAAGCTAACGATAACAAACGCCGACCGAGCCAAATTTATCGTAGAAAATCTAAAAAATGATAAATTTAGCGTCCGCGAGATCGAAGCCAAAGAGCGCAAAACCGAGCCCGCACCGCCTTTTATGACCTCGACGCTACAACAAAGCGCGAGCAACCGCCTAGGCTTTAGTCCGAAAAAAACGATGATGATCGCGCAAAATTTATACGAGGGCGTGCAGACGCATCAGGGCTTCATGGGCGCGATAACCTACATGAGAACGGATAGCCTAAATCTCGCCAAAGAAGCCGTCGCAGCCGCGCGCGAGACGATAGAAAAAGAGTACGGCGAACGCTACCTGCCCGCTAAGGCTAAAATTTACGCAACCAAAAGCAAAGGCGCGCAAGAAGCCCACGAGGCGATCCGCCCGACAAACCTTAGCTTCACGCCCGCTATCGCCGCGCAATATCTAGAAAAAGACGCACTGCGCCTCTACACGCTCATCTACAACCGCTTTTTAGCCTGCCAGATGAGCGCTAGCATTAGCCAGACGCAAAACGTATTCGTCGCGGGCGCAAAGGGCGAGTTTAAAATAAGCGGCCGCAAGGTGCTGTTTGACGGATTTTACCGCGTTTACGGCGATATGGATAAGGATAAAATTTTGCCCGACTTAAAAATCGGCGACGAGATGAGCCTGCAAAGCATCAAAAGCTCGCAGCACTTCACCGAGCCGCCGTCTCGCTACTCGGAGGCCGGACTAGTTAAAAAGCTAGAAAGCCTAGGCATCGGACGCCCTAGTACCTACGCGCCGACCATCTCGCTGCTGACCTCTCGCGACTACGTCAAAGTCGAGAAAAAGCAGCTCGTGCCAAACGAGATCGCCTTTACGATGATGGGCGTTTTAGAGGAGCATTTTAGCGATATCGTAGATAGCGAATTTACCTCAAATATGGAAGAAAAGCTCGACCACGTTGCCGAAGACAAAGCCGACTGGCAAAAGCTTTTGAGCGATTTTTATCATCCGTTTATGGATAAAATTTCGGCCGGCAAAACGGGCATAAAAAGCCAAAAAGTAGCCACCCCTATCGGCGAGAAGTGCCCCGAGTGCGGCGGCGAACTGCTACTGCGAAAAGGGCGCTACGGCGAGTTTATCGCATGCGGAAACTTCCCTAAGTGCAAATACTCGCGCAATATCGCCAAGGCAGAACAAGGCGCGCAGGAAGGCGAAACTGCGGCAAAGCCGAAAAAAGAGCTAAAAAAGATCGACGTACCGTGTCCAAAATGCGGCGGCGACATCGTCGAGCGCATCAGCCGCAGGGGTAAATTTTACGGCTGCGCAAACTATCCAAAATGCGACTTCGTCTCAAACTACGAGCCGGTCGCCGAAAAATGCGACGAATGCGGCGGCGATATGATCAAAAAAGAGCTCAAAAAGGGGACGTTTCACGAGTGTGTGAAGTGTAAGAAGAAGGTACAAATCGCGGAGCAATAGCGGCGGCTTGTCTTTTTGGTTTATACTTCGTTGGAAATTTCGCCGAAGCTCGGTTACATACTACTTGTATGCGCCCTCGCTCAGCTTATTTCCACCTCGTCTAAACGCAAAAATATGTCGCCTTATCGATTGCAACTCAGAAATTTTAAATTTAACATAAAAACGACAAGGCGAAGTATCGCGAGATGATTTTTTGAGTTTTGAAGCAAAATTGAGCGTGCGCTAGGCATATAGCCTGCGGAGCGAAAATTTTGCGAAATCTCGGAAAAGCGCTCGTGAGACAAGCCGCAAAAAAAGGAATAAACTAATGAAAACTATTATGTTATGCGCCATCTGTTCGGTCAGCTCCGGCAACTGCTCCGAGGACTGCGGCTACTGTACGCAAAGCGCAGGTATAAACGCCGATATCGAAAAATACAAAATGAAAACCGCCGAGCAAGTAGTCGCCGAGGCCAAGATAGCGGCGGCGAATCACGCGCTGGGCTTTTGCCTAGTCACCAGCGGCGCAAGACTCACGGACAAAAAGACTGAGGAGATCGCCCGCCTCGCGCGCGCCGTAAATAAAGAAGTCCCAAACCTCATGCTAATCGCTTGCAACGGCATGGCTACGCTACCGCAGCTAAAAGAGCTCAAAAGCGCGGGCGTGTTTAGCTACAACCACAACCTAGAAACCTCGCGCGAGTTTTTCCCGCAAATTTGCTCGACGCATAGCTGGGACGAGCGCTGGCAGACCAACATCGACGCCAAAGAAGCAGGTCTAATGCTCTGTACGGGCGGCATTTACGGCCTTGGCGAGAGCAAGGCCGACCGCGCGAGCCTGCAATCTAGCCTTGCGAAGCTTGATCCGTTTTCTAGTCCGATAAATTTCTTTATACCAAACGACGCGCTACGCGTTAAGCGGCCGCCTATGACAGCGGACGAGGCGCTAAAAATCATCGACGACACCGTCCGCGCGCTACCTAACGCTCGCGTGATGATCGCAGGCGGTCGCGAGAAAATTTTAGGCGAACGCCAATACGAAATCTTTGATCACGGCGTATCCGCCGTCGTTATCGGCGACTACCTCACGACAAAGGGCGAGGTCGCCAGTCGCGATATCGCCGAGTTTAAGGCGCGCGGATTTAGCTTCGCTACGCTTTGCCACTGACGCAAAATTTACTCTTGTTTAGCTCGGGGCAAATTTCGGCAGCATTTTTAACGTGTTTTTTAGCGTTTTTGTTTGCCTCGGGTTTTGTTATCTAGGTGCCGTTATTTGCTGAAATTCTAAATTTTACGTACCGAGACCCGCACCTTTAAGGTGCTAAATTTGGCGTTGCAAGTTTATTATAAAGGGCTTGGGATTTAAATCGCACTCTGCACACAGTTGCGAGCGTTTTGGCTTGTTTAATCTGCGCTGTGCCCGATTTTTCGGGGATTTTCTCGTCAAATTTAAAATTTTTGCAATTTTTTTTCTTTTTCTCTAAAGTTTTTTTGATTTCGTCCGATATAGTTTTTGAACGACAAGAAGTCGTAATTAAACTTAAAAGGATTTACAATGAGTTTTCGTATTAACACGAATGTAAACGCTCTAAACACACACGCAAACGCAGTCGGTAACAACCGCAACCTTTCTCTTTCTTTGGGTAAACTTAGCTCAGGCCTAAGAATCCAAACTGCAGCAGACGACGCTTCCGGTCTTGCTATCGCCGATAGCCTTCGCTCTCAAGCCAGCGCGCTTGGTCAAGCTATCAACAACGGTAACGATGCTATCGGTATCATCCAAGTAGCCGATAAAGCTATGGACGAGCAGCTAAAAATCCTAGACACGATCAAGGTAAAAGCTACCCAATCAGCCCAGGACGGTCAAACAAGCGATTCTCGTCAAGCTTTGCAAGCCGACATCGTTCGCCTAATGGAAGAGCTAGACAACATCGGTAATACTACGTCTTTTAACGGTCAGCAGCTACTAAACGGAACATTCTCTAACAAAGAGTTCCAAATCGGCGCTTACTCAAACCAAACTGTTAAGGCCTCTATCGGCGCTACTACGTCAGACAAGATCGGTCTAACGAGATTTGAGAGTTCAAAACTATTAACGCTTGCGAATGCCCTTTCTAAAGCTTCTTTAAACGTCGTCGATATGAAATTTTTAAACGTAGACGGCGTAAACGATGTTGGCGTAGCTAAAGCTAATATAGGATTTGGCTTAGGTCAAGGTATAGGCGCACTAGCTGAAAACATCAATAAAGTAGCGAATAAAACGGGCGTTAGAGCTACGTTTGACGTAACTTGGAGAGGTACGGCATCAGTAGCGATACCGGGAGGACTTATCAAGAGCCTTTCTATCAACGGCGTAAAAATAGGCGACCTTGATGTAAAAGCAAACGACAGTAACGGCGCTCTAGTAAACGCTATCAATAAAGTAAAAGACCAAACCGGCGTAGAGGCTTCGGTAGACGCAGAAACCGGAACTATGGTCTTAACTAGCCGCGACGGCCGAGGCATACAAGTAAAAGGCGGCGACCTTTCAAAAGGTCTAGGTAAGGGAACGGCTGCGTTAACCAAAGGTTTCGTAGGTCGTTTGAATCTAGTTCGCTTGGATGGACGCGATATAAAAATCGGCGGAACTACTAAACTTAATCTAAGTAAGGATGCATTTTCTGCAGACGGCGGCCAGCAACAGTCTGTTTCTCTAAGAGACGTTCGCGGCCAAATAGATAAGAAATTAGCTACGGCCATGGGCTTTTCAAGAATGAGCAAGGAGCTAAGCGTAAATCAATCAGCGGGCGTTATGACCTTGCGCGGCGCTATGGCTGTTATGGATATCGCTGAATCTGCTCAAAAAACTCTTGATCAGATCCGCTCTGACCTAGGTTCTGTTCAAAATCAGCTTGTTGCAACCGTAAACAACATCACGGTTACTCAAGTAAACGTAAAATCAGCCGAATCTCAAATCAGAGACGTTGATTTTGCTAGCGAGAGCGCAAACTTCTCTAAGTTTAACATCCTTGCTCAATCAGGAAGTTACGCTATGAGCCAAGCTAACTCCGTTCAGCAAAATGTCTTGAGACTACTCCAGTAGTCGAAAGCATTTCTACGCGAAGCGGGGGCAACCCCGCGTAGCGCGTAGCTGGAAAACGTAAATTTTTCTGCTTTTAGCGGGATTTATCCCGCATAGCATAAATTTATACGAGCCCCTAGTCTAACAAATTTACTTACGGCTAGGGACTTTGCTTGCGATTTTGGGTTAAGATAGCCTTAATCAAATCTCTTCAAATAAGTTTGTCTAAAGGCGAGAGCCTTTTTTAAAAGTGAATTTTAGCCGAGTGTGCGCTCGGCTATTTTACTCTCGGTATTTGCCGTAAATTTCAAAGCCCAAATCCTAAAATTTAATACAAAGCAGTCTTCTTAATTAGCGCAAATTTATCAAACCGTAACGAAGCTTAGGCTATAATCGCGCATTTTTAGAAAGGATAAATTTGCAAACCGACGGACTAAGTATTCTTATCGTTCTAGCTCTTATCGTTTTTTCATCGCCGTATTTTTCTAAAATTTTACGCATCCCTATCGCGCCCGTGGAGATTATTTTAGGCGCGCTCGCAGGATACCTAGGACTCATAGGTCATAATGAAATGTTTAAAATCGTGAGCGAAGTCGGATTTTTTTACCTGATGTTTTTGGCCGGCACAGAGGTTGATTTAAAGATATTTTTTACCACCGATAAGAAAATTTTAAAGCTCGGACTCTTATATATCGCTATTCTTTACGCGCTTTCGGCGTTTACTACCTTCGCGTTTAATATCGACAAGCTATTTATCTTGATAATTCCTTTGATGAGCGTGGGGATGATTTTTACGCTTTTTAAAGAGTACGGCAAGGATAAAGATTGGCTAAATTTAGGCATGCTCGTAGGCTCTATCGGAGAGGTCGTTAGCATCGCCGCGCTTACCTTCGTCGGTGCGTATATGAAATTTGGCGCCGGTAGCGAGCTTGCGCTCACGACGCTATATCTGGGCGGCTTTTTGGCGCTTAGCGCGGGCGCGTTTAAGGCGCTAAACGTACTATTTTGGTGGTATCCGCAGCTGCGCGTCATCTTGATGCCTCACTACGATAATGCCGAAAAAGACATTCGTTTGTGCATGGCGCTGTTTTTTAGCATCATCGCACTTATGCTCTATCTAAATTTAGAGATTGCATTTGGCGCTTTTGTAGCAGGAACCTTTATAGCGACTTTTTTTGATCATAAAAAAGACCTGCCGCATAAGCTTGCGAGTTTCGGCTTTGGATTTTTGGTGCCGACTTTTTTCGTTCATATCGGTTCGACTTTTAAGTTAAATGCTATTTTTATAGACGGAGTGGTCAGAGACGCGCTACTAATCGTAACAGTTATGACTTTGTTTAGAGCCGTGAGCGCGAGCGTGTTTTTAAATTTGCTAGGTTTTCGTAAGACCCTTCTTTACGCGCTTTCGCACTCGATGCCGCTAACGCTTCTCATCGCAGTTGCTACCATAGCCTACAAATCAGGCGGCATAAATGAAAATTTTTACTTCTCTTTCATACTAGCGAGCCTAACTCAGGCTATAATAGTAACGATTTGTATCAAAATCCTAATGAGCTACGAAAATAAAAATTTGCAAAAGGAGCTAAAATGAGCGATACGGTTACGCTAACAGACAACAGAAACGGCAAAAGCTACGACTTCCCGATACTGCACGGTACGATGGGGCCCGACGTCATCGATATCTCGACCTTTTTTAGCGATACGGGGATGTTTACGTTTGACCGCGGATATACCTCGACGGCGATGTGCCGCTCTAGCATCACTTATATCGACGGGCTAAAAGGCGAGCTGATGTACCGCGGCTACGACATCGCGTATCTAGCGGAGAACAAAACCTTCATCGACGTGGCGTATCTGCTGCTAAATAAAGAGCTACCGAATAAAAAGCAATACGACGAATTTAAACTCGAGCTTAAAAAACGCAGCTTCATCCACGAGGGTATGATGAAAATTTTCGACGCTTTCCCGGATAAGGCGCATCCGATGGCGATCTTGCAGGCGGCGGTCTCGGCGCTTTCTGCGTTTTACTTTGATCACTTAAACATGGATAAGCCCGAGGAGTACCACGAGATGGCGATGCGAATAATCGCCAAAATCCCGACTATTGCGGCGTTTTCTTATAGATTTTCGCGCGGCCTGCCGATCATTTATCCAAATTTAGACCGCGGCTTTACGGAAAATTTCCTCTACATGATGAGGAGCTATCCGTACGAGCACGTAAATTTGCGCCCGATCGAGGTCAAGGCTCTCGATACGGTCTTTATGCTGCACGCCGATCACGAGCAAAACGCCTCCACGACGACCGTTCGCACCGTAGGCTCGACGCACGCGCACCCGTATGCATGTATCGCCGCTGGTATAGGCGCGCTATGGGGCTGGGCTCACGGGGGTGCAAACGAAGGCGTCATCCGTCAGCTAGAGCAGATCGGCTCAGTAGAAAACGTCGATAAATACATCGCCCGCGCCAAGGACAAAAACGATCCGTTTAGGCTGATGGGGTTCGGTCACCGCGTGTATAAAAATTTCGATCCGCGCGCTAAAGTGCTAAAATCTATGTGCGATAAGCTGTTTGACGAGATCGGCATAAACACCGAGCTTCTAAAAATCGCCAAAAAGATCGAGGAGATCGCGCTAAACGACGAGTATTTCATCTCGCGCAACCTCTACCCGAACGTCGATTTTTACTCTGGGCTGATTTTAAAAGCCCTTAGCATACCAAACGATATGTTTGCGGTTATCTTCGTCATCGGTAGGATCCCAGGCTGGATCAGTCAGTGGATAGAGCTAAAAGAGCAGGAGAGTATAAAGATCGTGAGGCCGAGGCAGTTGTATGTGGGCGAGACGAACAGGACGCCGAAATAATTTTAAATTTGGCGGCTTGCCTTTTTCCTTTATACTTCGTTAGAAATTTCGCCGAAGCTCGGTTACATACTATATGTATGCGCCCTCGCTCGGCTCATTTCCGCCTCGTCTAAAGAAAAAAATACGGCGCCTCAACTCTTTAAGCTAAGGTAAAAATTTATATTTTCAAGGTGCGGGTCTAGGCAACTCAAATTCGCAAATTTGACTTTAAATTTGAACACAAAACGACAAGGCGAAGTGTCTTGCGATGAATTTAAATGTTGCGACGAAATTTTCGACCGAAGATAGAACATTTAGTTCATCGAGGGAGAAAATTTCTAGCTCATTTAAAGGCGCGCAAGAGACGAGCCGCTAAAAAAAGAAACCAAAATGCAAAATTTACTAAACCTAGCCAAGCTTGCGGCCGTAAAAGCAGGCGATGAGATAATGAAATTTTACGCCCACAAGGGCTTTGACGACGAGATTTTAGCGACCCGCTCAACCTTGTCCAAAATCGCGCGCAACAAAAACGCCTCAAATTTTGAGGTAAATTTAAAAACCGATCATTCGCCCGTGACCTCAGCCGATCTCGCGGCAAATGCGGCGATATTTGAAACGCTAAAAAGCTCGCAAATCCCGATCTGCTCGGAGGAAAAGATTTTGGGCGAGTCCGCGCGGACGTTTTGGCTCATCGATCCGCTAGACGGTACGAAGGATTTTATCGAGGGTAGCGGCGAGTTTTGCGTCTGCATCGCGCTTATAGAGGACGGACGCCCGGTTCTTGGCGTTATCTACGTGCCCGTTACCGGCGAAATTTATAGCGCGGCAAAGGGCGAGCCAACGCAAAAAGAGCTTTATAAAAACGGCGCATTTATCCCGCAAACTCTAGCCGCAAAAGAGCGCGCGCCGCAAACGATAATCAGCGGCAAACGCGGCAAAAACGTAACGGCCGGCAAGCTCGCAGCCGCTCTAAATTTGGACATCGCGCGACTAAGCTCGGCGATCAAATACTGCCGCATCGCCGAAAATCTCGCGGGCGCTTACATGCGCTACTCGCCAAGCTCAATCTGGGATAACGCCGCGGGCGAGATGATCGCTGCGGGTGCGGGCGCAAAGATGATCGATCTAGCGACGCTCAAAGCCCCGATCTACGATGCCGCCTCGCTAAAAAATAACGAATTTATCGTCATTGCAAAGGATTTTTTAGGCCGCGAGGATGAAATTTTACGAGCGATAAAAGGGCTAAATTTATAAACCAAAAGGCGACTCGCCGCCTTGCAAATTTAAACGGCTCAAGTAAATACCATTGTATAGCAACGCCGAATTTAAGACCCGCTAGACGAGAGTCGATAAATTTCATTTAAAATTTAGCTAAAATCGTAGTCAAATTTCAAGCCCTAAGTCGCCAAACGTTTAAAGGAAACAATTGTTAAAAATCATAAAATCAGTTCTTAGCGTCATTTTCCAGGCTAGAATTTTATTTATCCTTTTTTACTTTTGCGCCTTCGTTACTTTTGCGCCCATGGCGTCTATCTTGGGCGTAGAGACTGGCCAAATGACGCTTTCTGCGCTATTTAACCCGCTCACGATACTATCTTGCGCATTGCTTGCCGTTTATATCGGCTTTAGGGTCGCAGCATATAAAAATCACGGCATAGATTGCAAAATGGACGCCGTATTTTTCTTCGCTTTGAGCTGGATATTTTTTATGCTGTTTTGCTTGGCGACGCTTCTTGCGACCATTTTATTTTTGGAGGATTTTAGAGACTTGCCGTCGCGAGAATTTTGCTCGCTACTTTTAGTTATGGCGGTTGTTGCGGCGTGGCGCACGCTTAAGAGCTCGGAATACAAATTAAGCGTATTTTACGAGCGAAAAGCGGGTGCAAAGACAAACATATACAAAATCTTAATCTATTCGGTTTTGGCGTTTGCAGCGATTGTCGCGGTATTTTTTTAGCGAAACGATTTTAGATTCTATAAATTTGGCGCTTTTAGTTCACCATGCCAATTTTAGATTTGCCGTGCTTTATACTCGCCAGCTCGCAACAGCGCCACAAAAAGCTAAATTTGGGGTAATAATCGCCGAATTTGAGCTAAAAAGCAAATTTTGGCCAAAAGCCGAATCTAAATCCTCGTTAGCTCGCTTCTAGGACTCGCCTGCAAATCAAGCCCCGCAAACTCGCCGCGCAGGTATTTTTCGCGTCCGGCGCGCGCGATCATCGCGGCGTTATCGGAGCAAAACTCCAGCGGCGCACAGATGAGCTCGCAGCCGTATTTATCGCATAGAGCCTTTAGGCGGGAGCGCAGATTTAGATTCGCGCTAGCTCCGCCCACGACGCCAAAACGCTCAAATTTACGCTGGGCAAATATCTTTTCTAGCTTGTTTAAGATATGCTTGCAAGCGGTATTTTCAAAGGCAAAACAGATATCGGCGATCTCCTGCGCGCCCAGATTTCCGCTTTCAGCGAGCTTTTCCGTTTCGACGCGAACCTGATTTTTGAGCCCCGAGAAGCTATACGCCGTGCGCGCATCGCCAAGCAGCGGCACGGTAAATTTAAACCTCTCGCGCCCGCTCTTTGCCGCCTTTTCGACCGCTACGCCGCCCGGATACCCAAGCCCCAGCATCTTTGCGACCTTGTCAAAGCTCTCGCCGAAGCTATCGTCCATCGTGGCAGCCAGCACGCCGACAGCCCCGTCCGCGCCGATATCTAGCACCATAGTGTGCCCGCCGCTAACTAGCAGCACGCCCGCGGGCAGCCGCGCCTCCTGCGACAAAAATAGCGAATACACGTGCCCCGCGAGATGATTTACGGCGATTAGCGGCACGCGCAGCGACGAGGCGAGCGCCTTTGCCATCGCGACTCCGCCCACTAGGCTCACGGAGAGTCCGGGCTCGTTCGTGACGGCGACGGCTTTTACACGCGGTAACTCCGCCTTGATCTGCTCTAAAATTTTAGGTAGCGCGGCCGTATGCAAGCGCGCGGCTAGCTCCGGTACCACTCCACCAAATGCGCAGTGCTCGGCGTCTTGCGAGATTTTTTTGTGAAATTTTAGCTCCAAGGTCTCGATGTCGAGCAGAGCAACCGAGCTGTCGTCGCAGCTGCTTTCTATACCCAAAATCAGCCCGCCCGCACTGCCGTGTTGTAAATTTTCGCTCATTTTATTGATTTTCCTTTTTTAGCGCATTTTACCGCTTTTTGCTTTCGCGGTTATAAATTCGGCCTGCTTCTTCGCAAAGGCGGCAAAATACGCACGCAAATCGCTTGACGTAAATTTGCAACAAAAACCGAATTTGAATAATCTTGAATCCAAATTTTACTCACCGAGACCCGCATCTTTAAGATGCCAAATTTGGTATTGCGAGTTAGATTTCTTTGCGTAAAAAAAATGGGGGGGGGTGGAGCTTGAATTGCGCTCTGCTAGCAGTTGCGAGGCAAAGCGTCGCAAATTTAAATTTACGTTTTTGCGATGCGGGTCTCGACGACTCAAATTTATAAATTTAATGTCAAATTTGAGCTTAAAGCGATAAGGCGAAGTATCGTGAGATGATTTTAAATGTTTTGAAGTAAATTTCGTCCCAAGACTAGACATATAGTCTGTCGCAGGGCGAAATTTACGTTCTGCTTACAGTTGCGAGTGCAGCGAAGCAAAAATCATTTAAAAGCACTCACGAGACGAGCCGCAAAAGGCTAAATTTTCAGCCCATTTTCGTACCAATCTATCTTTCTAGTTAAATACATCACCAACGCTATCACCGCAAATATCATCACGCTGCCCATCAAAAGCGCATAGTCTTCGGACTGCAAGATACCGTAGAGCAAGCAGTAGCTAACCCCGTGTACGAGCGCGATAAATACGCCCCATTTGCGCGCCCGAAAGATCGCCGAGCCGTAGAAAAGTATCGTCGCGCACACGGCTGCGGCCGCGACGAGGTAGCTGGCCAGAAAGCTAATGTGCTCCGAAAACGATAGCACGAGTAGGTAAAACAGCACGTCGGCGACCCCGATGAGTAGGTACTGGATCGGGTGGATGCGCACGCGGCTGTAAATTTCGCACAAAAATATCGCCAAAAACGGCACCGCCAGAAACAAAATCGCGTACGTCACGCAGCGCGCGATGAGCGAGTAGTTGTTTACGGGACTGATGAAGCTAGCCTCGACGCCCTCAAATCCCATCTCGCGCCTGCCGTCCATGATCCACGCCTGTGGAACGCCGGTGCTAAGGCCCGAGATCTCCCACTGCGCGTTAAAGCCGCTGCTCGTAACTTCGCGCGATTTCGGCAGCCAGCCGCCGCTAAAAGACGGCGAGCTCCACGAGGATTTTACGTCAAATTTATTATCCTGCCCCACAGGAACGAAGCTCGCGCTCTGCCCGCCTTGCATAGATAGCGCGCCCGCTAGCTCAAAGCCGCCACTTGCTAAATTTGCGGGTAGTTTGTAGTGGACACTTTGCCCAAAGGGCGAGTATTTAGGCGGCGCAAAAGACTGCGCGAGATCCTGCCCGTTTGCTTTTAGCGCGGGAAATGCGGTAAAGGTCTTTTTGCTGCCTACGCCTAAAATTAGCGTCGCCTCGCTTAGCAAAACGTCGCTTTCCGCGATATTTAGCTGCTCGAAATTTAGCGGGGCAAATTTGGCTTTTAGCGCGACTTCGCCGTTAAAAACGGGCACGCTAAAGATACCGCGCTTTAGATACTGTGGATTTAGCTGGGTCGATAGCTCATAAGACTGCGGCGCTATCATGATTTGCTCGGTAGTCTGCGATACCGTAGGTACGCCGTTTTCGTTATAGACGGCCGCTTGTTTTTTGTACGGCACCGAGATCAAAACGCCTTCGATCCTAAGCTCGCCGCCAACCGGCTGCATGATGGACTCCTCGGCGGTGCGCTTGACGTAGGCGCGGTCAGAGATCATCGAGCTGATGAAACCTAGCGGGATAAGTAGCAGCAAAAGCAAGACGAAAATGATGACTGGCTTCGTCCAAAATCCGCCTCTGACGCTATCCATGATTTTGTTTTCCATTGGATTTCCTTTTGATTTTTTTCACTGCGATTTTAGCTAGAAATCGTAATAAATCGGTAAAGGAGCCTGAATTTTCGGCTAAATTTCGGATTAAATTTAATGCCTAAAATCTGCGGCTAAATTTACGCGAATAAAATTAGCCGCTAAATTTAGCCTAGCTTGCCGGTAGTTGCGCCTATCGCAAAATTTACGAGGCAGGCCGCCCCGTAAATTTGCCTAGTCTTTTTTGCCTTTGTTTAGCGATTTTAGCTTGGTGTCGGTGTCGTCAGTTAGCATCGTAAAGATTTCGTTCGTCAAATTTTGCGTTAAAGCCTTGGCTTCCTTCATCATATTTATCGAAAATTCGTTTAGCAGCTTGTTTGCTTTGGCTTTGTCTTTTTTATAGAGTTTGACGTATTCGTCTTCAAATTTAGCCTGTTTGACTGCGAGCGCGTCCTCAAACTCCTTGTAGGCCTTTTTCACGACAGGCGAATACTTCTCATAGTCCATCATCACGAGGGTTTGCAGCTTTCTATATGTCCAATAAATGGACTCGTCGTCGGCCTTATACGAGCCCTTGTCGTAACCGTCGATAAATTTGTCGAGGCCATAGTAATACGGCAAATAAACGCCAAGCTCCGACATGCCCAGCGCCACGTAGGTCACTCTGCCGATCTCTTGGGGTAGCCACGGGCGCACCTGCATGACGTGCGACTCGTAGGTTCTAAAGACGCTTACAGCGCGGTAGATATTTTTTTGATTTTCGTCTTTGCTCGCGTAGTTATCGTATGCAGTGCCGTCGTAGTGAGATCTAAGAGCATTTTTTAGATCCTGTACGCTTAGCTTTTTAGCCGGTTTTAAAAATACCGGATAGTTGCCGCCGTCAAGGGTCTGCTTGTCTTTTAGCTCGGGATTAAACATCTGCTGCACCCAGCAAACGCGCGGATAGTTATAAGTAACGTCTCTATCGTCGTCTCTGGTGTAGGCTTTAGTAAACTGAAATTCGCCGTCTTTTGCCGGGTCGTAGGCGCCGTTATCTTGGGCAAATTTGATCAAATTTTTCGATCCCATAAAATTTGGATCGTTTTCTTTGTAGTTTTGTAGTCTGCCTTGGTTTGCGGAGACGAAGTACTCGTCTTTTGGTAGTTTAACCGCCATCCAGTGATGACCGGTGCCGGTTTCAAAGTACCAAAGCTCGTTTTTATCCACAAACACTACGCCAAAACCCTCTCCCGCACCCGTAGTTTCCACGATCTCGCCGAGCAGCTTTACGCCCTGCGCCGCGCTTTTCATACGAGGCAAAAGTACGTCCGGGATATCGTCCTCCGTGATGCCGGTAGCTTCGTTATACGGATCGATTTTTAGCAGTTCGTCTTTAGCATATATGGTCTCGGTGCCGCTGATGCCGACGCCCGCGTCATTGTAGCCGACCGCACCGTGAAGCTTGGTGTGGGAGTTTGCTATCGTCGTGTATCTCATACCCTCTTTTGGCAGCGGATAGGTAAAATCATTTGCTCCGTCATGCGCCTTTGAGCTGTGGACGCCTTTTTGATTGGCTTTTTTCGGATGTATCAAAAACACCTGCGCCTTTATCGCCTTGCTATCGGCACTCCTAGCTATCAGCATAGAGCCGTCGTCTGAGGCCCCCTCTCCAACCAAAATAGTCGTGCAAGCTAGCGCGTTTGCGCAAAACATCGCGCTTATTACCGCCGCAGAGGCGAGAAACTTCATCTTCATCGTTACTCCTTGATTTGAGATAATAAATCTAAGTAAAATTATAGGACTAAAATTATTAATTAAATCTAAAATTTAAGCTACTTTCAAGATTGTATTGTAAATTTGTTTTGTATTTTGACGCGCGCACCTTCAAATTTAAATTTATTAAAGGAATTTTGGGTATAATCCCACTCTTACGCGTAAGGCGTAAAAGAAATTTTAAAAGGATTAGTATGCCTAAGATGAAGACAGTTCGCGGCGCTGCTAAACGTTTTAAAGTGGGCAAAAACAAGATCAAAAGAGGCTCTGCTTTTAGAAGCCACATTTTGACTAAAAAATCTCGCAACCGCAAGAGAGATTTACGCTCGCCTCAATACGTAGACAGCACAAACGTCGCAAGCGTCAAAGCGATGCTCGGAATTTAAGTTTTTGACAAAAAGTCATTCCAAACTCCCCCAAATTTGGGGCAAGACTCACTCAGTGAGCGCCGATTTGTAAAGGATAAATATGGCAAGAGTAAAAACAGGCGTAGTTAGAAGAAGACGCCATAAAAAAGTTTTAAAACTAGCTAGAGGTTTTTTCAGCGCTAGACACAAACACTTTAGAAAAGCTAAAGAGCAATTAGAAAGAAGTTTGGTCTATGCTTACCGCGACAGACGCCGCAAGAAACGCGACTTCCGCCGCTTGTGGATAGTGCGCATAAATGCTGCGTGCCGCCTAAACGACATTAGCTATTCTCGCTTTATCGCGGGACTTAAAAAAGCAAATATCGAGCTTGATAGAAAAATCTTAGCCGATCTAGCTATGAATGACGCAAAAGCTTTCAGCGAGCTAGCTTCAAAAGCAAAGGCTGCTTTATAATACTCAGGAGCGGTTTCCCGCTCCTTTTTCTTTGATTATTTATTTTAATTAAATTTGATCGTCCCCCCCCCCCAAAAAAATCTCAATAAAACAAATTCCACTCCAAATTTTAATTTTTGTTTTTCGTTTTTCCGATAAAATACCGCCTCAAATTTAAGGAGCAAAAATGGATATACAAAAGCTAAATCAAAACCTAAACAAACTCAACAAATTTTTATTTATTATCTTAGGCATCGCCGTCGCGATCTGGATCGGCGTAGAAGTTTTTATAGGTAGCAAGGTAGAATACGCAAAAGAACAAATGAAAGAAAACCTATGCGAAGCGCCAAATGTAAAAGAAATGCTGGCGCGACTAAATTCAGGTCTCCCGAGAAAACTAGACGAGATAAATACGCTAGAAAAAATCGTCTGCGAAAACCGCCGTTTTGTTTATCATTATGCGCTTGGTAAAGGGCTAGAAACAGATGAAAACGCGCTAAATGATAAAGATATCGCCGAGCTAAAAGAGGAGCAAACAAAGGAACTCAAAAAAGAATTTTGCGAGGATACGCGGTTAAAGGCCGTACGCGAGATAGCTGACGGCGTGGATTTTGTCTATTTTTTGGGCGCTAAAGAGTTGATTCGAGTAAAGCTTGAAAGCAAAGATTGCGAGTAAATTTAGCTACTTTGCCCAAAATCCTGCAAAAGCCATGAAAAAAGCTAGGTCAAATTTATGCTTTAAAAGCGGTCGGTTTAGACGAATAGAGCTAGCGTACGTTTAGCCGCTAAACAGGATTGAAATTAGTGTCGTCGCCCGCCCGCCCGTATTTTAAAAATATTTAGTTAAAATTCATATTTAGATTAAGATGTATTTTATAGCCGCGTGCTATCATACGCTCCGATGCGCTAATCAACCTAAAAAACGAAATAAAGGGTAAAAATGAAACGCTGGAGTAAGCTTCAAAAACGGTTTTACGAACTCGTGGACGAGGGCATCGATTTTCAGATACACTGCGCGGTTTATAGGATGCAAAGCAGGCGCGGCGGCACGGATTTGCCGCGATATTTTATCACGCTTGCGGGCGAGATTATTTTTGATTACCCGAAGGATTTCGCACTAAAAGACGGCCGCATAAAAAGCCTAGCGCAGGGCGGCGCTCTAGCGAAATTTTATCCGTATGATAGCGGCATAAGCGACATCGGCGAGCTTATCCGCGAATATATCGACACGCCCAAAGATGAGCTGTTTAAAAAGCATTTTGATGCCGATGATTGGGGGCTTGCAAATATCCTAAAGGCCGCCGACAAACGCATCGGCAAAAGGAGGCTGCAAATTTTAGCCAAAAACAAGAAAAATCAAGCGATGCAAAAGGTCGTGCAAGCTAGGCTAAACTCTGCAGCAGATAGCAAAACGCCAGAATTTAAACGAGAAATTTAAAGGAAAATCATGACTCCGTGCGATATATTTTTAAACGGCTGCAATGAGATCGCGGCGAATTTTGCGGACTTTAAACCCACGCAAAAAGGGCAAAAAATAAGCAAAAAAAGCGCCGATAAGGACGTTTGGTTTGAGATTTATTTTCAGTCAAGCATGCATAATTACGAGAGTAGCGTGGAGATCCTGCCGCACGTCGCGATCTACTGCAAAAGCCTAAAAAAATTGATGCAAGAGGAGCTACCCTACGCGACTGATCTAGTGTTTGCCAAGCAGCTGGGCTATCTCACGCCGCACAAACAGTTTCGCGACTGGCAGCTCGCAGGTGCCGGCTTTGAGCCTAGCGTGTGCGAGATTAGCGCAGCTATCAAGGACTACACGCTGCCTATTTTTGAGCTGTTTGAGGATAAACGAAAGGCAGTGGAGTTTATGATGCGGCACGGAACTAAATTTAATCCGAATTTAAAAGATACCGATTTATATCCGATTTTTTTCATGTTTTATTTCGGCGATAGGGACGCTGCGGAGGCGTTTTTTAACGTATTTTTAAACGACTGCTCTTTTAGAGGCAGATTTTACAAGCTTTACGATAAATTTGCCGGCACCTCGCAGGGATTTGACGCAAAATCTTTTGAGAGCGACGCTGCGGTAAAATTTGCATTTTTAAAAGGGCTTAAAATTTTAAATCACTGAAATTTTAATCGCAACTTTTAACGTTTTGCTTTTTGGCGGGACTACTTGGGCGTTTTTGGCGCGGTGCTAGCAAGCTTAGCCGGCGATAGACGCCCCCAAAACGCGACTTTTGCCGCTTACAGGTAGCGCGCATTAACGCTGCGTGCCGCCGAGATGTTAGCTATTCGCGCTTTATCGCCGGACTTAAAAGCAAAGGTTGCTTTAAAATAATTTTTGGGCGATTTGGCTCCAGGCTTAAATTTAAAACGGATTTTTTAAATACCAAGTCTCGTCAAATTTTTCAATATTAAATCTACGAATCCTCTCTCCGCTTGAAAATTGTACTTTAATCGCAAGCTCGGCATGTCTAGGGCCCAGCACGTCTATCCTATAAACGGATGCGTCAAGTATCTTATCCGATTTATTTTTTTCTAGCTCATTTTCTATCTTTTTTGCTATTCTATCCTGCTCGTCTTTGCTATCGATTTTAACTAAAAACGCCATATCGACTGGATTATTTTTGATGGTTTTAACGACTATCGCGCCCAATTCCTCGGGCGTTTTTGCCTCGTCGCTTCCGCAGCCAACCATCACGAACGCGCCTAAAATCAATGAAAATAAAATCTTTTTCATCTTTTCTCCTACTAATAAATTTGTAGAAAATTGTATCGTTTTTTTTTTTTTTTTGTAAAGTCAAGCTTGCTTCATTTGAACTGTAGATGGTTGCATTTGCTTGACAGAACCGATATCAATAACCTTGTCAAAAATAAATTTAAGCTCCTCTTAGTGCGTGATAGCTAGTACGCCAAGGTGCGGAAAATCACACTTTAGCTGAGCTAAAAGCTCTTTTGCCAGCGTCCCGCCTTTCAAAAAATAGCGGAATACCCACAAAATACGTCCTGCCCGCGCTTTCTAGCTTTGCCGCGCGAGATAAAATTTCAAGCCTAATCTTTGGATGCAAAATTCGCTCTAAAATTTTTAGCTTATACGCGTCGTTAAAAACTAGCGCGCCGAGCTTTTTTCTATCTATTTTGCCGCCATTTAAAACCTCGTCTCCAAACTCCGCCGCAACCTCGCTCACGCACAAATTTAGCTGTTCGTGGGCGATAGAGTCCGCGTCGATGATCTCAAATCCCCGCTCGCGGAGTATCTCGCAAACCGTGCTTTTGCCGCTGCCGATGCTGCCCGTGATGACGATTGCGTGTTTAAATTGCGGCATTTTGCTTTTAAATTCGATATAAAATTAGAGTCATGCCTTAAACAAGACGGCAAATATCAAAAATGAATTTTTACAAAATCTTAAATTTATCTCGTAGGTTTTTAAATTTCTATATTATTTGCGATAAATTACCGTTTTGCGGTGCGATTTAAAAAATCATCGCATGATTTTGCCGAATTTAAGCACAAATTTTAAATGCCAGTATTAAATTTATCTAGTGCGCTCTTCTTGAGAAAAATCTTTTATGGCGAGAATGCCTGTATACTTCTACTTCTCTACAGTTTACCTTTTTCATTGCCTCCCTTATCGCGTCTGGCGTACCTTCTCTGAGTGCTGCTAGCATGACTTCGGGCGGCTGTTCTTCGCAGACTATCTTTTTCTCTTTATGAATAAACGTGCTAATGATATATAAGATAACGGCGACGATAGCGATAAACGTATAAAATAAAATATCATAGGTTATTAACTGACTAAAAATAGTTTTCTTTTTGCTAGATTTATTTTTTATTTGTTTAGATTTAGCCATAAAATACCCGCCGAAAAATCTCTAAATTTAATCCAAAATCCAGGCATAGCGAGCCGAATTCACGATATCTCTTTTACCAGTAGCTGCGGCGTAACGAGTCCGCGAAACGAGTTTTTCGATACCGAAAAAACTAGGTCTATGCTCTCGCCCGTATGCGGCTCGCGAGTGAAGTTAAAAAAGAGCGCCTCTAGGCACTTGCCGTCTTTTTGCAGGATGAGTTTTAGGTGATTTTGTTCTCTGCCGATTAGTTTTTTGTTTTTGACGACGACGGATTTGATTTCAAAGAGCGGGCGCGGATTTTTCTGTCCGTAGGGCTCGAAATGCTCCAAAATTTCAAGCAGCTCAAAGTCCACTTCGCCGGCTTCTATCTCACCCAAAGGCTCGTCAAACGCGCTAAATTCGTGCAAATCCATCAGCATACACGAGCTATTTATCGCGTTTTTAAACGCTTCTAAATTTACCGGATCTATCACGATGCCTGCCGCCCCCTTATGCCCGCCGTAGCCCGCGAGTAAATTTTCGTGGCTAGCGATGAGCGAGAGGATGTCTAGCTTGCCCACGCTTCTAGCGCTACCTTTGGCGCGGTTTTCGTCGATACTAAAAACGATGGCGGGCTTTTTAAACTGCTTTGCCAGACGCGATGCGACGATACCGATGACGCCCTCGTGCCAGCCTCTGCCCCACGTCACGATGATGTGTTCGTCCTCGCGCACGTCCTTTAACGAGCACTCAAAAAGCGTGCGCTCCTCCTCCTTGCGCGAGTTGTTAAAGCTCACGATGGTGTCGAGGCACTCGCAGGCGCGGTCTAAGCTTTTGGCGCGCAAAAACTCAAAAGACACGCTCGCATCGTCCATACGGCCCGAGGAGTTGATGAGCGGCGCGATGAGAAAGCTGATGTCGTCGCACTCGAATTTATCCTTGCCATAAAGCTGCTTTATCGCGGTAAACGCTGGCCTGCGCGAGCTGTTTAGGCGGTTTACGCCAAGCTTAACCAGGATGCGGTTTAGGTCGCGAAGCTCCATCATATCGGCGATTATCGCGATGGCTAGGAGGTCGAGAAATTTGCCCATATCGTAGTTGATGCGGCACACGTCTTTTAGCGCGCCCACTAGATACCACGCGACCTGAGCGCCGCAAATTTCGACGTTTGGAAAGTGGCAATCCTTTTGCTTCGGGTTTATGATCGCATAGGCCTCGGGCAGGACGTCGGGCGGCATGTGGTGATCGGTGATGATGAGATCGATGCCTTTTTGCTTGCAAATTTGAGCCGCGTCGTTTGCCGAGATGCCGTTATCTACGGTCACGATGAGGCCGGTGTCTGCGATCTCTTCGACGATTTGCGGATTTAGCCCATAGCCGTCGCTAAAGCGATTTGGGATACGCACGAAATACTCGCTAACACCCAAATCATCGAAAAACTCGGCCATTATGACGCTGGCAATCACGCCGTCCACGTCGTAGTCGCCGACGATGACGATCTTTTCGTTTCGCTCGATCGCACGCTTTATGCGCTCGGCACCCTTAAATACATCCTTTAACGCATCAGGCGTAGGAATTTCTGAAAGTTTTTTGTGAATGTCATTTTCAAATCTTTGGTTCAGTAATTCCTTTATCTTTTCCTTATTTAACATCGTTTTGACGGGCTTTCGCGTAAGCCTCGCCGTCAAATTTCGCCGCCTTACTACCGTTTTTGCCTAAATTTTCGCTCGCCTCGTGGGTCAAATTTACCCCTGTCGCGCCGCAAAAAAGGCTAAATTTTGGTTCAAATTTCATCTTTTTCCTTCTTTTTTATTTTCTAATGCGCAAATTATAGCTTTTTGAAATTTAATTTCTTATAATTGTAAACAAAGCGGCGAAATTACGGGTCTGATTCGGGTTTAAGAGCTTTACAGAATTGATACTCTTTACAAATTTAACGTTTTAAAATAATAAATGCGGCGTAAATTTTTAAATTTAAAGGAAAGAAATTTAGAGCCGAGCGGCTCTAAATTTGATTATTTCGATTTTTCTAGGCTAGCTTTGATAAAACCCAAAACTACGGGATTTGGATTCGTTAGACGGCTGGTAAATTCTGGATGAAACTGCACGCCGACAAACCACGGATGCGAGTTTTTAGCGCCAGTCAAAGGCGAGCTAAGCTCGACGGCCTCGATCAGCCCGTCGCTCTCGCCGCTAACTATCAGGCCGTTTGCTTCAAATTCGGCTCTGTATTTCGGATTTGCCTCGTAGCGGTGGCGGTGGCGTTCTTTGACGCTTTTGGCTCCGCCGTAGATTTGACTTAGTAGCGAGCCCGGCTTCACATCGCAGGTGTATGCGCCAAGCCTCATCGTGCCGCCGACCGGGCTTTGGTGCGTGCGGATCTGCGTCTGGCCGTGCGCGTCGATGAAACTATCGATGAGATAGATGATAGGATTTACGCACTCGGGCTTAAATTCGACCGAATTTGCGTCCTCGAGCTTTAGCACGTTGCGGGCAAACTCGATGAGCGCTAGCTGCATGCCTAGGCAGATACCAAGATACGGCACGCCCTTTTCGCGGGCGTATTTGATCGCCTCGATCTTGCCGCTCACGCCGCGCTCGCCAAAACCCCCGGCGACAAGCACGCCGCCCACGTCTTTTAGTAGCTCATCGACGTTTGAAGGCTCGATTTTCTCGCTATCTATCCACTTTAAATTTACCCTCGCATCAAGGCTCGCACCAGCGTGAATTATACTCTCGGTCAGGCTCTTGTAGCTCTCTTTTAGATCGACGTATTTACCAACGAATGCTATCGTGGTTTCTTTCGTCGGCGCAATGATGCGCTTAACTAGGCTGTCCCAGTTGCGCATATCAAGCTTTAGTTCGCCCAAATTTAAAATTTCGGCGATCGGGGTCAAAATATCTTGGTTATAAAACGCAAGCGGCACCTGATAGATGCTGGCCGAATCTATACTCTCGATGACGCAGTTGCGCTCTACGCCGCAGCTGGCGGCTATTTTATCTTTTAGCTCGCGGTTTAGCGGCTGCTCGGCGCGGCAGATTATCATATCTGGGCTAATGCCGATACGGCGCAGCTCGCCGACGCTGTGCTGAGTCGGTTTGGTTTTTAGCTCACCCGCGACTTTGATAAACGGAACGAGAGTTAGGTGGATATTCATCGCGCGTTTGCGGCCGACCTCGATGCGAAGGGCGCGGATAGCCTCTAAAAACGGCAAGCCCTCGATGTCGCCTACCGTGCCGCCGATTTCAACGATCAGTATGTCGCGACCCTCGCCCGCCTTTTTGATGCGACCCACGATCTCGCCCACGATGTGCGGGATAACCTGGATCGTTTTGCCCAGATAGTCGCCTCTGCGCTCTTTTTCGATGACGGAGCTATAAACGCGGCCGGTCGTGAAGTTGTTATCTTGGCTTAGGCTCTCGTCTAAAAATCTCTCGTAGTGCCCCAGATCCAGATCCGTCTCTGCGCCGTCGTCGGTGACGAAAACCTCGCCGTGCTCGAGCGGACTCATGGTTCCGGGATCCACGTTGATGTAGGGATCTGCTTTTAGCATGCTTACTTTTAAGCCGGTATTTTTAAGAAGCGTGGCGATAGAAGCCGCCGCAATGCCCTTACCTAGCGAGCTTAGCACGCCGCCGGTGATAAAAATATACTTTGTTTCATTTGAATTTTTTTGCATATCGCGCCTTTTAATTTTTTGCGCGATTATACCTTATTTAAAATTTATAAACGCTTGATAGCTAAAGAAAAAAATTTATAAAACGGAAACTTTAAAATAATGTTTTAAGTTAAATTTCTGTAGTATATTAAGCTATGATTAAAAAATATCTCAAAAACATCTCGTCTTTGTATATCGACGGCTTTAGAAATATGAAACTCGGAAAGAGCCTGTGGCTCGTCATAGCCATCAAGCTGCTTATAATGTTCGGGATTTTAAAAGTATTTATCTTTGATGAAAGTTTAAATTCGAAATTTGAGAGCGACGAGGCTAAAGCCGACTTCGTAATCTCAAATTTGACAAAGGAATAAAATGTCTGAAATCGCTTCGGTCGATTGGTCGCGCGCGCAGTTTGCGCTCACCGCGATTTACCACTTTTTGTTTGTTCCGCTCACGCTGGGACTTAGTTTTATCATTGCCATTATGGAGAGCATCTACGTCAAAACCGGCAACGAGCAGTGGCTAAAAATCACCAAATTTTGGCTCAAACTCTTCGGTATAAACTTCGCTATCGGCGTAGCTACCGGTATCATAATGGAATTTGAGTTCGGCACCAACTGGGCGAACTACAGCTGGTTTGTCGGCGACATCTTCGGCGCGCCGCTAGCTATCGAGGGCTTGCTCGCGTTTTTTATGGAGGCGACGTTTTTTGCCGTTATGTTTTTCGGCTGGGATAAGGTTAGCAAGAAATTTCACCTCATCTCGACCTGGCTCGTGGCTATCGGTTCAAATTTGAGCGCGCTTTGGATCCTCATCGCAAACGGCTGGATGCAGTATCCGGTGGGTATGAAATTTAACCCCGCGACGGCTAGAATGGAAATGGAAAATTTCTTTGAAGTAGCACTTAGCCCCGTCGGCATAATCAAATTTTTACACACTGTAACTAGCGGCTACGTCGCTAGCGCGCTTTTCGTAATAGGAATTTCGGCGTGGTTTATCCTAAAAGGACGTCATCTAATCATGGCTAAAAAATCAATCGTCGTAGCGGCAAGCTTCGGGCTTGCGACGTCGCTGTTTTTGATGTTTAGCGGCGATGAGAGCGCATATCAGGTCGCGCGCACCCAGCCGATGAAACTAGCCGCGATGGAAGGCCTTTATAAAGGCGAACAAAACGCCGGCCTAGTCGCGATGGGCGTGCTAGATCCGTCTAAAAAACATGGCGACGGCAAGGACGCGTTTTTACTCGAACTAAAAGTGCCTTACGCGCTTGGAATCATGGCTACTAGAAAATTTGATAGCTTTACTCCGGGCATCGAGGATCTAGTCTACGGCAACGAAGCGCAAAATATAGAGAGCGTCGCAAGCAAGATGGCTAAAGGCTCGCTAGCCGTTAGCGCGCTAGCTAGCTACAACGCCGCTAAAAAATCGGGTGATAAAGCCGCGATGGAGCAAGCCGAGCAAACTCTGGCTCAAAATATGAAATTTCTAGGCTACGGCTACCTAAAATCCCCGGAAAGCGCCGTACCGCCGGTAGGCATTACGTTTTATAGCTTTCACTTGATGGTGGCTCTTGGTACTTACTTTTTGGCTTTATTTTTGGTCGTTACGTATCTTACGATGGCAAACGATATCGAAAATTTCAAAAAGCTGCTGTGGGCGTGCGTATTTAGTATCCCGCTAGGACTAGTGGCGATCGAGGCTGGCTGGATAGTGGCCGAAGTCGGGCGTCAGCCGTGGGTCGTGCAAGACCTCATGACCGTGGGCGTGGGAGCGACGAATTTAGCCGACACCAACGTCAAAATTTCGTTCTGGCTATTTGCCGTTTTATTTACGGCGCTTTTGATAGCCGAGATAAAAATCATGCTAAAACAGATAAAAATAGGATTTGAAAACCATGCTTAGTTTAGAATTTTTACAAATTTACTGGTGGTGCGTAGTTAGCTTGCTAGGCGGTTTGCTAGTGTTTATGATGTTTGTTCAGGGCGGACAGACGCTGCTTTTTGGGCTTTGTAAAAACGAGCTTCAAAAGGACATGGTGATAAATTCTATCGGGCGCAAATGGGAGCTTACTTTTACCACGCTCGTAATGTTTGGCGGTGCGTGCTTTGCGGCGTTTCCGCTGTTTTACGCGACGAGCTTCGGCGGCGCGTACTGGGTATGGTTGGCGATTTTGTTTTGCTTTATTCTTCAAGCCGTGAGCTACGAATACCGCAAAAAACCGGACAACTTCCTGGGCCAAAAAACCTATGAAATTTTCCTTTTTATTAACGGCTCTCTAGGCGTTATTTTAATCGGCATGGCAGTTAGCACGTTTTTTTCGGGTAGCGACTTTTTACTAAACGAGCACAACTTCGTGCAGTGGCAAACGCCGTTTCGCGGACTTGAGGCTCTAGGCAACATCATGCTCTATCCGCTAGGCATCGCGGTATTTTTTCTCTCTCGCGTGGGCGGAGCGCTCTACCTCATCAACAACATCGACGATGCGGAGATAAGAGCCAATGCCAGAAAAGCGGCGCTAAAAAATACTATTTTGTTTTTGCCGTTCTTTTTAATCTTCATCGCTTGGATATTTACCAAAGCCGGTTTTGCCTACGACGAGAGCGGCGTAGTAAGCCTAGTGGGCTTTAAATACGCTCTAAATTTACTCCAGATGCCGCTTGTGGCTGCGATGATAGTTATAGGCGTCGGACTCGTGCTTTTTGGTATATTTAAAGGCGCGTTTACGACAAGCATCTACGGCGTAGTGCCTTACGGCGTGGGCGTAGTGCTAACTGTTACGGGACTATTTTTGATATCAGGCCTTGCGGACACAGCGTTTTATCCGTCGTTTTCAAATTTGCAAAGCTCGCTAACGATCAAAAACGCAAGCTCCAGTCACTACACGCTAAACGTCATGGCCTACGTGAGCCTACTAGTGCCGTTTGTTTTAGGTTATATTTTCGTCGTTTGGCGCGCGATGGACAGCAAAAAGATCACCGCGGACGAGATCAAGCACGATCATCACGCATATTAAGGATAAAAATGATAGAAGCGATAGTTTTTCTTTTTCTTTGGGTTTTGGCGCTTTTTGGCGGATATAAATTCGTCCATTTTAACATCAAGCACGTCGAGAAAAACGACGACAAATACTTTGGAAATTTACGCGAATAAGCGCTAATCCGTAAATCTCGTTCTACTTAAATTTTAGCTTTTGTCGCTATAATGAGGCTAAAATTTTAAGGAGAACGAGATGTTTGACTTCACTTTTCACAACCCCACTAAAATACAATTCGGCAGAGATAAAGAGCGAAACATCGGGCTTTATATGCGCGAATTTGACGCTAAAAAAACCCTACTGATCTACGGTAGCGAACGCATCAAAAAAGACGGACTCTTTGACACGGTCGCAGCGAGCCTAAAAGAAAACGGCATAGAGTTTATAGAGCTTGGCGGCGTAGTTAGCAACCCCGTGCTAAGCAAAGTTTACGAAGGTATCGAACTAGCTAGGAAATTTAACGCCGACAGCGTACTAAGCGTAGGCGGAGGCTCCTGTCTAGATAGCGCCAAAGCCATCGCTGCAGGCGCGCTACACGAGGGCGACGTGTGGGATTTTTTCACGGGTAAAAACCCAAGCCGCGCGCTAAAAATTTTTGACGTCATAACCCTTGCGGCGACGGGCAGCGAGATGAACTCGGGCGCGGTCGTGACAAACGAAGCTACGAAGCAAAAATTCTCCATCCACGGCGACGTCCTATATCCGCTAGTTTCGGTCGTAAATCCGCAGCTACAAGCTAGCGTTAGCCGCGAGTACCTAGTCTACTCCGCCGCCGATATCATCGCGCACAGCATCGAGGGGTACTTCACCGCAAGCGTTCAGCCTAGCGTCATCAACCTCTACATCGAAGCCAATATCAAAACCGTGATGAAAACGACCGAAATTTTACTAGCTGATCCCGACGACTACGACGCCAGAGCCGAGTTTGCCTGGGCGGCGACGATGGCGCTAAACGGCCTAACATACGTCGGTACGCACGGCTACTCCTACCCCAACCACATGCTCGAGCACGCCATGAGCGCGGTCGTAAACTGCGCGCACGGAGCGGGTCTGGCAGTCGTAATGCCTGCGTGGATGAAGTGGTATAAGAGCCGAAATTTGGGTGCTTTCGAGCGTTTTGCGCGGGAAATTTTCGGCGTAAACTCAGCTGACGAAGGCATCGCCGCATTTAAAACGTGGCTTAGCAAAATCGGCGCTCCGGTTAGCCTAAAAGCCGTCGGCATAGAGGGCGAAACGCTAGACGAGGTCATAAATTTAGCCTACGACTACGCAGTAAACTGGCGCAAAGACAAGCTCTACACGAAGGAAAATATCAAAGAGATTTTTGAGCTTGCGAAGTAAATTTACGGCTAAATTTAGCGCTAGCAAGATAATAAAATTTAAGGCTTATGCACCGATTTAAATTTAACCGTCGCGAGATAAATTGGGAAATTTGAGGTTTCAAATTTCGCGCTTTAAATTTGCTCCGAGTTTTGCCGTGCTGCAAATTTAAGCGTAAAAATACGAAATGTGCGTGCGGCGGCTAAATTTTCGATATGACGAAAGCGGCAGCGCAAAACGTCGCACGAATCACAAATTTAAGCGCGCAAGATAAGCAAAACGCGGCCGAGCGAGCAAAATTTACTTTGCAAGCGGCAAATTTACCCGCCCGCCGTAGTAAAATAGAGCAGGGCGCGTCAAAGTCCTGCGCCGCGCCGAAATTTAAATTAAGGCTTTTTGATGATAAATCTAAGCGTCGGGCCGTCTTGCTCGATTTTAAGCACCTCAAAGCCCCTGTTTCTCGCGTCGTAAGGGATCGAGTTTATCGCCTGCGGGCAGTCGCAAAGCACTTCTAACACCTCGCCGCTTTTCATTTTCGGCAGGATTTCTAGCGTCGCGACGGCGGGCATCGGGCAAGCCTCGCCTAGGATGTCGAGCGTATAGCTTATTTCAAAATCGTCTTCATGCATCTTAGTAGCCTCCTTTGGCGAAGAAATTTCGTTTGTAGATAAACACCAGCAGTAGCGCCGAAACGAATAAACATAAATTTACCGCTAAGCCGCCCAGCGGACCGAATACCTCTAAAAGCTGGATTTTGGGGCCGTCTTTGATCCACGCGGGTATCGCGTCGTAGCTAAGGGCTAACACCATGGTTCCTACGACGTTTGCGACGCCCACGATCATAAAGTGCAGCTGCCCCTCGGTGGCTCTATACGTCCAGCCGCACTCGCAGCCGCCCGCAAATACGATACCAAAGCCGAACAAAAACGCTCCGATCGCAACAGCCGGCGAGAAATTCGTAACTTTGCCGACGTAGCCGTTTAGCATCAGCACGAAAACGATGAGCGTAGCGATTATCATGCCGTAAAACGCGCCCTTGGTTGCAACATCCCTGCCGAATAAAAACAGGTCGCGAAAGCACGAAGTAAAGCAAATTTGGCCCTTTGAGATGATAAAGCCGAAAATCAGCCCGAAAAGCAGTCCAAGCGGCAAGATGCTGGCTTTGACTTTTAGATCTAGCGCCGGCGCCTGCATCAAAAGATACGCAAACCAGATAATCGCTAAAATCGCGATAATCACGCCGATAGCGAAATTTCGGTCGGCGCGGCCTTTGTCGTGCGTCGTACCTTTGCCTTTTGGGCCGAAGTTTTTAAGCTCGGTTTTAGGCATAAAGATAGGGAGCTTGCCGACCTTGACGGCGACGTAGATGCCAAGCACCATAAACACGGCAAAAAGCCACGTATGCAGCGAAAAATACGGCAGTCCGGTGAAAAAATCAAGCAAGTTGCAGCCAAAGGCCAGGCGCGCGCCAAATCCCGAAAGCAAGCCGCCGACGATAGCTTGAAAAACGCGAATTTTGCTTGCGGGTAGGCGAAATTTGACCTTATTTGCCATAAAGGCCGCGATCGTGGCGCCCACGAACATGCCTATTAGCATAAGTCCCTCAAAGCGCGTGAGCGGGCTACCGTCAAGGTTCGTGATCTTGTAGTAGGAGTAGCCGCTAAGATCCATCCCGAAAAGTTCCAAAAACTCGCCTCCCCAGCGCGTCATCTCGCCAGTCACCGCCCATCCGCCGCCAAAAATCCCAAAATATACGGTCGCGACGATGGCTAGGATAATCATCGCCTGCCCGACGTTCCAGAAATTCGTTAGATATTTCGTTCTAAATTCTTTAAACATAAATTTTCTTTGTATTAATTTCCTCGCTCCGCGAGACTAAAATTTGAGATTAAACGCGTATCTATGAGGTAGTCATCTAAGTATCCTAAAACGTGATCGTCAAACTTGACGCTAAGAAGAAAGAATTGTAGCTAAAATATTATTAAATAAAATTAAAATGTAGCTAGATTAATCTGCGATATTTTTATCTAAAATATAAAATCTATAACCATCTTTTTTGTTTTTCATTTATATCTTTTACCGTGATTTTCGGCTGGCATCTACCGCCTGATTTTGCTTTTTCGAGGATGTTTTTAAATTTAGTTTAAAATAAGCCAAAGTTTTTAAAGATTTTTTACCTCGAATAAATATAAGGCGACTGGACTTTTTACTCTTCCGGCAGCTGCGGTGCGGTCGCACGATTTTTACGTTACCGCTTATAAGCGGCGCAGGAAGCCTAAGCTACCACTTTTTTACTCGCCATAGCAAAGGACTCTAGCGCCGACTACGTTCCCTAGTTGTTCTCTTTTTTTGGGTTCCGCTGCAGGTCACTTTGCTAGTTGAAGCTTGCCGTATTTTTGTATTAACTTTTTAGTGCACGCTAGATTATCAATTTTATCAACGTAATAGCGGGTAGATTTGTGCGGACTTAGCGGGCGAGGGTATCGCCGCCTTTAAGGCGCGGCTTAATAAAATCGGCGTCCCGTTAGCCTAAAAGCCGTCGGCATAGAGGGCGAAACGCTAGATGAGGTAGTAAATTTAGCCTACGACTACACGGCGAACCGGCGCAAAGACAAGCTCTACACAAAGGAAAATATCAAAGAGATTTTTGAGCTGGCGAAGTAAATTTGAGAAAATATATTTGATCAAATTTACCGATTATAGCTTTTGTAAAATATCCGCAAATTTACTTGGCTCACAATGGATAACAAAAAGATTACGACCTGTAAAATCAAATTTTAAAAGAATATTTGATAGCACAAATCTAATCAGTTTGACGCAAGCGAAGTCAATCCGATTGATCTAATTGGCGCAAATTCAAATTTTTAAAATATGCTATTGTGCGCTCCAGTCCGTCTTTAATACCTATTTTGGGACTCCAGCCAAGCAACTCTTTTGCGAGAGTAATATCCGGCTTTCTTCTTTTGGGATCATCGGACGGGAGCTCTTTGTGTATGATGGATGATTTTAAATTTGTCAAAGAAGAGATCATGTATGCTATCTCTTTTATGCTATATTCCTCCGGATTGCCGATATTAACTGGGCCCATTATATCTTTGTCGGTATTTACAAGTGCCGCAAGCGCATCTATTGCATCATCAATATAGCAAAAGCTTCTTGTTTGCGCTCCGCTGCCAAATATCGTTATATCTCTATTTTTAAGAGATTGCACTATAAAGTTACTAATTACTCGTCCATCATTTTCGGCCATATTGGGACCGTAACAGTTAAAAAGGCGCGCAATTTTTACGTCGACGTCGTATTGCCGTTTATAGCTACCACATAAGGCTTCGGCAGCCCTTTTTCCTTCATCATAGCAAGCCCTAATGCCGATAGGATTTACATTCCCCCAGTAATCCTCTTTTTGCGGATGCTGCTTTGGGTCGCCGTATACTTCACTCGTTGAAGCTTGCAACATTTTTGCTCCGTATTTTTTTGCAAGATGCAAGCAATTTGCCGTGCCAAATACGCAAGTCTCAATAGTCTTTACGGGATCTGCTTGATATTTTACCGGCGAAGCCGGACATGCTAGATTATAAATTTCATCGATGCAATAGTCGATAGGCTCGGTAATATCATGCTCGATAAGAGTAAAATTTGGATAATTTTTTAGATGAGCTATATTGGCTCTAGCTCCAGTACTAAAATTATCGACACACAGTACATTATGACGCTCCTTGACAAACCTTGCACATAAATGCGACCCGATAAAGCCGGCCCCTCCGGTAATCAAGATTGTTTTACTCATGCTATTTCTTATACTCATTGTATATTCGTTCCCATGAGGAGGAAATTTTCTCTTTAAATGGTGCCTTTTCGCATCTAGGAATAAAGTCGCCGCGGTTTGGCGCATAATCTTTAAAATTTCCGCAATATTTACAAAACTCCTTAAAATGCTCTTGTAGCTTTTCGATTGTTGCTTCTTTTAGACTTTTTACTCCCTTGTCACCTCTCAAAACCCTATCAATACTACCGCAAACAGAGCAACCGTAATAACCGTTTTTATTTAAGCCTATACCGCAATAAGAAGCAACCCAGCACGCTGCAGAGTAATCCGCATCTTTAAAATTTATATCGTCGATTGGGGCATCATTAAAAGGCGTAAAGTAATCAACTAAATTTTTAGTTTTAAACGAACCATAATCGATCCTAACGTTCTTAAATAGCTCTGCCTGCTTGCAAAGCTCTTTTGTTTGTTTTGTAAAGCCGTTTGAAACAACCTGAATAATAACATCAGGATAAAAACTATCCGCATACTCTCTTTGTAAAATTTCGACAATACGCGAAAAATCTTTATGCAAAGTAGGCTCACCGCCCAAAATGTTAATAACTTTCCATTTTTTACCCAAAATTTTACTCTCATTAATAAAACGCCTTATGTCATCAATCGTCATGCTCTCAGATGAAGGTGCGTGCCCGCAGGATCTATTGCACCCTTTGCATTTCAAATTACACTCAAATGTTATGTCGATTTCAATCATATCCAAATTTGGAAGAAATCTTTTTTGCCCTTTGACTACGTCTTTTGGTGATAGCTGCGGTTTTTCAAGAATCTCTTTTATAGACTGCTCTTTAATTTCCCTATTTGCATCTTTCTTGTCATAATCACGCTCGTAATAGTAGTTAATAAAATCCATCTGCAACGGTGATGAACTCATTTCGACAATAGGAACCATCATGGCGTAGTCATCGCATTTTTCTATCCATTTTCGCTTACTTAGCCTTGCTTCTTTATCCTCGTACATAAAATACGAAAGCGGAATCGAGTCAAAAAGATATTTTTTAAATGTTTTTAGATGTTGCCATACGTTGCCGCCGGTTTTTCGCGGCTCCATAAAATTTACCGGATAGCGGTAGTGCGGCTCAAGCCTATATGTTTGATGAACGCGACCGCAAGTCATATCTACGCCCCACATATCATACTTTTTATAAATATCAAAAAGAGCTTCTTTGCCTATTAGAGCATCATCGGTGTCGACGCATACGATGATTGATTCTGGATTGTCGCAATAATGATGAATCGCCAGATACTCGCACTGCATTTTTGTTTGCAAAGTGCGACCTTTAATAAAAGTCACCTTATTTTTATATGGTTTGATGATTTGCTCGACAAATATCGAAATACCGGAATTTGAGCAATCATCATAAAAAATAACTCCGAATTCTTGAAACGTTTGGCTAATCAAAGAAAACCACATACGTAAAAATTTATGAATATTCAAGTCCCTAAAACAAGAGAGCACTATCATCTTTTCGCTGCGCTTTGGCATGCACCAGTCATAAAATGAGCCGTTACAATCAAACTCGCCAAACTGTAAATTTGGGATATAACCCTGCTCTACCCTATCTAAAATATTCATCCAACTATAAGCATTTGTTTTTCGGTAGTTTTGCGGATGAATGTAATAGCTACGCCTATCTCCGCCTCTTATAGAGCAAAAACCGCTATCTTTTTGCAGCTTTTCTAATGAACGGTACCAAGTAAGTTGTAATTTTAAATTTTCATCAATCGCATTTGGCAGAGGCCTAACGCCAAAAAGTCGACTTTTATCAAAAAGCCCCATTCTAACTTCCGGTACAAAACCGCCATTTTCAAAACCAAAATAAGTCTTGGTTTGTCGGTTATAGATATTAAAACCGACAAACAAGACACTTTTATTTTTTTGAATTTCGCTTATCATATCGGTTAAAAATGAGTGATTAATATCTAGCCTACCGATAAGCACATCACTGTCCATCTGCAAAACATAATCTCCCTTGCATTTCTCAAAGGCGTAAAGCTGCGAGCTTATGGGGATATTTGTCGCGGAATGCGTTTGGCCAGTCTCGACATTAAACCATTCTTTGTTTATCCTAGTTGTTTCATCGGCATCATAAATCACAAATCTATCAATAATACGTTTTTGACGCAAATTTTCCACAATATCTATAAGTTTTTTAAAGTCGGCATTATCTGTAAATTGCCTAGCAAAATCGCTCTGCTTTGTGTCGATAGAAACTACGACCTCGTAAAAACCGTTTGGATAAGAAAGCTGCCTAACGATGTGTTTAATGTTGGCTTCTATCGTCTGAACATCTTGCGCGCATGTTTTTATGAGTAGAGAAATCTTCTCTTTCAATGGCAACAAACTTTTATAGCCGACAGCGATCGACTGCGGTTCAAAATCATTATTTTCATTTAAAATAATATCCGAAATTTGAATATCGCAAAGATAGAAATTTTCTTTTATTTTTGAAAAAAATAAGTCCTCAAGATGCGGGAGCGTTTTTGCATTATAAATTTCATACTCTAAATTTGAAAATTTATTTATTTGCATATCTTGAAATGCCGTTTTCGACTCTGCAAATATTATACTAGAAAAAACTTCGTTTATAAATTCACGCGCACCTTCTAGTTGGGGCAGGTCAAAATTATTAACCGCGCTTCTTTGCAGTTTTTTTAATTGCGGATTATCCTGCTCATGCAAAAATAGATACATTCTAATGCATGCATTTAAAAATAGATTATCGCTATAATATACGCTAGCGTCCATATCGACTAATTTTAAATTTTCGCCTACTCGAACAAAATTCTCTTTTTTGCAATCCTGAACTATAATCTTTTTTTGCCAGCACTCAGTTAAAAACAAAACAACATCTTTTTGCGTAAATTTATCTACCAAAACGGACGGTTCATATTTATATTTTTGAATAAATACGTTTTTATATTCTATCACCTCTTCAAGATAATAGAATGACTTAAAATCCTCTTTTTCAAAGAAAAAGGTTAGATGCCTATAGGTATTCCATTTATTTTTACCTTTAAAAAATGGCATGATTACTTTATATACGTATGAGCTATCGTGAAATACGACGCCCTCAAAGCCTTGTCCGAGATAATGAGCCTCTTTTATTCCCATGTCGTCCAAAATATCTTTAGCTTTTAATTTTCTTGCTTCATCTTGCATAGCCACATCGCTTCCTCGTATAGTTGTTCCCTTGCGTTTAAGTACTTTTCTGTTTGTTTATTATCTGCCGTTTTGTTTCCGCTTAGATTATAGATCGTAAGTAAAATATCCTCGGCAAATTCTATTTTTAAATTTTTATCATTGAGCAAAAGTCGCACAAGTAAAAAATGATCTTCTGCGCTTGAAATTTCGGGATAATCTTGTAGACTATTTGGCGTCATAAAAACATTGCAAGACGGAAGCTCCGCCTCGGAGACACCTTCGCTCATCTGCTTCAAACGATTTAAAAGATATGTCATATCGGCTAGCTTTGGCGTTGCTATATTAACTCGATCAATAATTTTTCCATCAAGCCTAAGATAGTTTCCCGCCACCGCAACATCAAACTCTCTTTCATTAAATATATGCTCTATCTTTGAAAGAACCGTTTGATCCGCATATTCATCATCGGCATCTAGTCGTCCTATAAAAGCTACATTTTCAAAAAGAGTTTTTATATATCGATTTATATCATTTCTCGTTTTGGCTGCGTGATAATTTTTCGTACCTACAACTATTACTTTTTCGTTTCTAAGGATATCGCTAACGCTGTTTTTCCAACCGTCACCGGAATTATCATCCATTATCAAAATCCAAACATCGCGTTTTGCGTCCTTTTGCGCAAGAATCGACTCCAAACAGCGACGTAAAGTATTTTTATTATTATGGACTGCAACTCCAATCACTATCTTTTCCGTTTTTGAATATTTGTGAACAAGATTAAAAACTTTTTTAATATTATCGGACTCTTGATAACCAAAAAGCCTTTTAGCTCTTTGTAAAGCTTGATCAAGCAAGTCTTGAGAGTAGAGCCTGATATATTTTATATGAAAGCTATTTAAACCATCTGTTTTAGTAGTAAAATTTGACGTAACACTATCTTTTGAAACAAAGTGATCGATAAGTACTTTTGGGATAATTTTTATATTTTTATTAGAATAGTTGTGTAAAAAGCGAATCATTAAGTCCCTATCCGTACAACTTGCAAGCGTTTCGTCAAAGCCGCCTATACTTCTTAAAGCACCGAAACGAAAAAACATATTGCTACCTTGAATACCGGGGTTGCCTTTTAAAAAGCTACTAATGTTTATATCTTCCACTTCAAAAGAACTACAGGTATCACAATCGCTTCGCTTTATAAAGGCAAAGACGGCATCAGGGTTTTTGGACGATGATCTAATCGCATTATAGCAACTGCTAATATACTCTTTGTGCCAGCTATCATCGTCATCTAAAATCGCTATATAATCATCTTCGGTAAAAATTTTTTCATACCATTTAATCCCGGAATTCCAAGCCCCCGTTCCACTCATATGCGGGGTTCGTGAGTTTTTTATGTAATAAATTTTGTTATTTTTTAGTTCTAAAATTCTCCGCTCTATGTCTTTGCTTGCGGATTCATTTTGATTATCGTCGACGATAAGGATATGATCGGGGCTTTGTTTTTGATTAAAAACAGAATATAATGAGCGTGAAAAAAGTAAATCATTTCTATTTGAAGATGAAGCTATTATCACGCCGATTCTAGGCTTTTTCATTCTTATTTCAGCACTCTTGATAAAAATTATTTTAAGAAGATCTTAAATTTTCATAGATTGCAAAAGCCGTATATTAAGAAATATAAGGCTTTTGTGTTTATTAAAAATTTATCTATCTCAAATCTACTATTGGCTTACGCCTCCAAAATTGCTCCGTTACTAGCGTTCGTTACCAGCTTGCGATACATCCGCAGCCAGCGATACGGCAGCGGTTTTTCAAGCGGCTTAAATTTAGCCCTGCGTTCGGCTATCTCAGTCTCGCTTAGGCGCACATTGATCGCGTACGTATCCACGTCGATGTCGATGATATCGCCGTCTTGTAGCAATCCGATCATGCCGCCCTCGGCAGCTTCGGGACTCACGTGTCCGATACTTAGCCCTCTCGTAGCGCCGCTAAATCTGCCGTCCGTGATGAGAGCTACGTCCGCGCCGAGACCTCGCCCCATGATTAGGCTTGTAGGGCTTAGCATTTCCTGCATACCGGGACCCCCGCGCGGCCCTTCGTAGCGGATGACGACCACGTCGCCTTTGCCGACTTTGCCCTTTGAGATGCCCTCTATCGCCTCGTCTTGGCTGTTAAAGCACACGGCCTTGCCACTAAATTTACGCTCGCCGATGATGCCCGCGGTTTTTATGACGCAGCCCTGCTCGGCTAAATTTCCAAACAAAATCGCCAGTCCGCCCACGTCCGAATAGGCGTTTTCGACCTTATGGATGACCTCTTCGTCTTTTATGACGCTTGCTCCGACGCGCTCGCCTAGGCTTTCGCCCGTGACGGTCGGCGCGCCTAAGTCCAGCAGTCCGTTGTCGCGGCGTGAAATTTCGTTTATCACGGCGCTTAGCCCGCCCGCGCGGTCGATATCCTCCATGTGGATATTTGGCAGGCTAGGGCTGATTTTGGCGATGTGGGCGATCTTGCGGCTGATGTCGTTAAGCCCCGCGATCTGTAAATTTACTCCCGCTTCGCGCGCGATAGCCAGGATATGCAGCACGGTGTTGCTGCTGCCGCCCATCGCCATATCGACGACTAGGGCGTTTTGGATCGATTTTTCGTTCACGATGTTGCGTATTTTGTATTTTTCATCGAGCGCTATCTGGCAGATACGGCGTCCAGCCTGCCTGATAAGCTCCTCGCGCTCAGGAGTTAGCGCCGGCACCGTGCCGTTGCCTTTTAGCGCGATACCCATCGCTTCGCACAGCGTATTCATCGAGTTGGCCGTAAACATCCCCGAGCAGCTGCCGCCGCTTGGACAGGCTTTGCACTCGATCTCTTTTAGCTCCTCGGCGCTGATCTCTTTGGTTTCAAATTTACCCACCGCCTCAAACGCCGTAGACAGGTCGATCGGCTCGCCTTTTTTGGTGTAGCCCTTTTTCATCGGGCCGCCGCTAACAAAAACCGTCGGCACGTTCACGCGAAGCGCGCCCATCACCATGCCTGGCACGATTTTATCGCAGTTTGGCATGCAAACTAGAGCGTCTAGGGCATGAGCGTTCATCACGGTTTCGATCGAGTTTGCGATCAGCTCGCGGCTAGGCAGGCTATAAAGCATCCCAGTATGCCCCATCGCGATGCCGTCGTCCACGCCGATACAGTTAAACTCAAACGGCACGCAGCCGTTTTTGCGGATCTCGTCTTTTAAAATTTCGGAGTATTTGTTGAGGAAAAAGTGCCCCGGGATGATCTCGATGAAGCTATTTGCCACGCCGATAAACGGCTTTTCAAAGTCCTCGTCCTTTAGCCCCGTCGCTCTTAGCAAGCTTCTGTGCGGCGCGCGCGTATAGCCTTTTTTGATGATGTCGCTTCTCAAATTTGATCCTTTTGGTGAAATTTGAGCGATTTTATCAAATTTAGGATTAAAAAGCTTAATTTAAATCAAATTTGAGTATATTTAAACTCTTTTTTAAACAAGGAGTGAGATGCTTTTTAATTCATTTGCATTCATCGTTTTTTTCTTGCCGATTACTTTTAGCGTCTATTTTATATTAAATAAATTTAAGCTAATCCAACTAAGCATTTTATGGCTCACCGTCGCTTCGCTATTTTTTTACGGATATTGGAATTTTATTTATATTCCGCTTATTTTATGTTCGATCACGTTTAACTTCTACGTCGGTCATCTGCTTTGCAATCACCCTTCCCGCAAAAAGCTTATTTTATGGGCGGGCGTCGCGGCAAATTTAGCCTTGCTGGCCTACTACAAATACACCGACTTTTTGATAGAAAATTTTAACGGAATTTTCGGCGCAGACGTGCCGCTGCATCACGTTATTTTGCCTCTTGGCATCAGCTTTTTTACCTTTACGCAAATAGCGTTTTTAGTGGATTGCTATCATGAAAAAGTAAAAGAACCCAGCTTCCTTCGCTACGCGCTTTTCGTTACGTATTTCCCGCATCTTTTAGCCGGTCCTATCATCCACCACGCCGAGATGATGCCGCAGTTTGCGAATTTACGCTTAAAGCGCATAAACTATAAAAATTTAAGCATCGGGCTTTTTTTGTTCTCGATCGGACTTTTTAAAAAGGTCGTAGTGGCAGATTTTTTCGCTAGATTTGCTATTCACGGATTTGACGTTTACCCTACGCTTAGTATGAGCGAGGCGTGGATCACGAGCATTAGTTATACGTTTCAGCTGTATTTCGACTTTAGCGGTTACACCGATATGGCCATCGGCATTTCATATATGTTTAACATTATCCTGCCGTTAAATTTCAACTCCCCTTACAAAGCGCTAAACATCCAAGACTTTTGGCACAGATGGCATATGACGCTTTCTAGATTTTTACGCGATTATATCTATATCCCGCTAGGCGGCAACCGCAGAGGCGAATACCGCACTTACGCTAACGTTTTTGCCGTATTTTTGCTAGGTGGACTCTGGCACGGAGCGGGCTGGATGTTTATTATCTGGGGCGCGCTGCACGGGTTTGCTATGATGATTTGTAGATTTTACGGCGCGCATTTTCGCCCGATGAATAAATTTCTAGCCTGGTTTATAACGTTTAACTTTATAAATATCACTTGGATATTTTTCCGCGCTAGAGACCTAGATAGCGCGATGAAGGTGCTAAAAGGCATGTTTGATTTCAGCTCGGTTAAGATAAATTTTAACTATTTAGAGTATATAAGCAATTCTTTAGGATTTAATCAAATAAATTTCCTAGAAACGCCGCAAATAGCCATGGGTACGTTTTGTGCAATCATAGGCATCACGCTTTTGGTTACGGTTTTCGGGCGAAACTCGAACGAAATGGCCGCTAGAGCAAAATTTGGCTTTCTTGCCGCGCTGTTTACGGCATTTTTGCTTGCTTTGGCTTTTGTTTTTAGCTCCGGCGCGCAGGAGTCTCCGTTTTTGTATTTTAACTTTTAGGATTAAATTTGAAAAAATATAAAATTTTCCTTATCGCGCTTCCTATTTTGACGCTCGCTTTGATCGGAGCTTATGTGGCGTTTGCGATGTTTCTTATCAGAGTTTCGTCGGCTCATCACTACGCATACAAAAACTATCTCATAACAAACACTACCGATCAAAACCGCATCATCGTAGAAAGCGGCTCAAACTCATACCACGGCATAAACTCTTTGATGCTTGAAAAGCACTTTGGCAAGCTAACGATAAATTTAGGCGATCACGGCGGCTATCCGCTGCTTCATAGGCTATACCGCGCGGCTAAATTCGCCCATAAAGGCGATATTTTTATCCTGCCTTTGGAGTATCGCTACTATATCGGCGACGTGCCGCCCGATACTTATTACTATGGGATTTTTTTCGAGCTACATCATTTTTACGACTATTTGCCGTTTTTAGAAAAGCTAAAAACTATCTCGCAAATCCCGCCGCAAGCCTTTATGAACGCCGTAACCAGAGACTATAGGGATAGGGCGGCGTTTAAGATAAATTTTAACAACTTTATCCATCGTTGGCCGCAAGCCGTGCACGATTTTTCGCCCAATTTTAAAAACGGCGAGCGCGGAGATTATCAATACGTCGGCAAAGTAGAAGAAGCAAGAGACACCCAGATGCCCTGCCAGCAGTATATATTTTTCACCGATTTTTCGGGTAGCAAGATCGGCATAAACGATATTTTTAGGCGAAATTTAAAATTTATGAAAAAGCTGGAGCAAGAAAAGGGTATTAAATTTATCTTTACCTATCCGGCCGTCGCGGGTGATGATTGCTACGATCCAAACGACCCGCACGCCGCGGATAATCAAAAATTTTTAAAAGACGTAAAAAAGCTCATCGAAGATAACGGCTTTGAGATGATAGGGGATTATAAAGATAGCTATTTTCCGCGTAAATTTCTGCACGACACGTGGTTTCATCTAGTGCCAGAGGCTAGAGATATGCGCACGCAAAAGCTAATCGAAAATCTGGAAAAATCAAAATACGCAAAAGAGCTGCACGCAAAATAAATATCGGTTTGCGATTTTAAATCGCTAAATTGATACGAGGAACAAGGCGAGCTTTGAATTTTGGGCTAAATTTGCTTTACGAAATTCGCGCGCTAAATTTGAGCAAAAGCGAAAATTTAAATTTGAGCGCAAATATCCTTTGCGCTCGCGTAAAAATAAAATCTCGCTGTGCGCTTGATTTTATCAATCTTATGCCGTGTGTAAATTTAGTTTTAGACCGCGGATTTTGCGCTGATAGCGCTCGTATTTATCAAGGATTAAAGCTAAAGCCGCGACTTTAGACGCGCCAAGAGCGGTTTAAATATCGTTTCCTTTTGATGATTTTTACGAGATTACGCTCTGGCTAGACTAAATTTTACTTTACTTTAATTTTTATATTATAAAATTATTAAAAGTAACCGAAAGCGACTCTTTGCAAGAAAATTTGCGCCCAAGGATATGAGCCGTATCGGTAAATAAAAGCCGTTTGGCGACCGGGCAATCTAGCTTTTGCCTAACGTACGTAAATTTAGCATTTGCGGGTTTTTTCGCTCATAGATTTAGCGCAAAGTCGGGCAAATGGGCTAGGCGTAATTAAACGGCTAATTTAGGTTCTAGCGCAAGAAAATGCGATAATTTTAACTTCGGTTCGTCTTAGCGCCGTTGATTTAGGGTTAAATTTAGGGCTGAATTCACCGAGGATAAATTTAGCTTTTTAAGCTTCGAGGGCAGCTTTGGCGCCCGGCGCCTAGTCTGCTTGATTTCGCTTTAATGGCTATGCTTAAATTTGACCGTATTCGCGCCGAGTCGTAAATTTAGCGCTCGATAAATTTAAAAATCAAAAAAGGATTAAAAATGCTAACCAATCCCGTCGTTATCAGCATCGTCGTGATGACCGCGCTTTGTTTGCTGAGGTTTAACATCCTACTTTCTATCCTCGTCTCCGCCCTAGTCGCGGGACTCATCTATCACGGCGGATTTGAGGGCGTAGGGGCCTTTTTTGGCGCGCTAAAGGCGACTACTTCGACGCTGATAACGGGCATGAGCGGCAACCTACAAACTTCGCTCAGCTACATCCTGCTAGGCGCGCTTGCAGCCGCGATAGCCGACACGAACCTAACCGCGATCCTCATAAATGCCGTTAGCAAGGCTCTAGCAAAAACCAGCACCTATTTCGCGCTTATCATCGCCGCGATCGCGTGCTTTTCGCAAAATTTGATTCCCGTGCATATCGCTTTCATCCCGATTCTCATCCCGCCGCTTTTGCCGCTGATGAACCGCCTAGGCATCGACCGCCGAGCCGTGGCGTGCGCTCTTACTTTCGGACTAAAGGCGCCGTATGTTAGCCTTAGCGTCGGTTTTGGCCTTATCTTTCACGGTATCATACAAAAAGAGCTAGCAAACAACGGCGTAACGGTGAAGATGAGCCAGATCTCGGACGTGATGTGGATAGGCGGAGCCTCAATGCTAGTCGGACTCTTTTTGGCGATTTTCGTCTTTTACCGCAAAAGACGCGACTACGCGCACACTAAATTTGAAACGAGCGAGGAGCGAGAGGCGCAGATGGCCGCAAGCCTAAAAATGACTAAAAAAGAGTGGGCGGTGCTAGGCGGCGCGGTAGTAGCCTTTGGAGTGCAAATTTATACCGAAAGCATGCCTCTTGGCGCGCTTCTTGGGCTTTTAGTCATGATAGTTTTGGGCGGTATCGAGTACCGTAAAATCGACAAAATCATGGACAGCGGCCTAGCGATGATGGGCTTTATCGCATTTATCATGCTAGTTGCGGCAGGCTTTGGCTCGGTTTTGCGCGAGAGCGGCGGTATCGAGCAGCTAGTGGGCTTTGCTAGCGAGGTGGTGGGCGGCAAAATAGGCGGCGCGATACTTATGCTAGCTATCGGTTTGCTAGTTACCATGGGCATCGGCACGAGTTTTGGCACGATACCGATCATCGCGGCGATCTACGTGCCGTTTTCGCTATCGCTGGGATTTTCTCCGGCGGCCATTATCTTGCTAGTTGGTATCGCGGCGGCTCTAGGCGATGCGGGCAGTCCCGCTAGCGACAGCACACTAGGGCCAACAAGCGGCTTAAATGCCGACGGACAGCACAATCACATCTACGATACGTGCGTGCCGACGTTCATATTCTTTAATATACCGTTGCTAATCGGCGGCGTTATCGGTGCGATGATTTTGTAAATTTTACGGCTTGTCTTTTTCCGCTATACTGCGTTGGAATTTAAATTTTAAGCTCGGCAGACTAACTGTCTAGCCTACGCTTAAAATTTAAATTCCGTCTTGTCTAGTAAAAAAATACTGCGCCTTAATTTTTTCCATTCAAATTTTGAAGTAAATTTACAAAATTTAGCTCATATATTCTTTTTGCCGTTACCTTTACAAATGCTAAACCAAATTTAAAATTTGGAACGTCTTTTGCTTTGGCTAGCTTAAATTTCACTTTTTACAAAGGATAAACTATGATGAGATCGCTATGGGCAGGCGTTACCGGACTGCAAGCTCACCAGATCGCTATGGACGTCGAGGGCAACAACATCGCCAACGTAAACACCGTCGGCTACAAATACAACCGCGCAAATTTCGACGACCTTATCTATCAAACTTCGCGTATCGCTACCGCACCGCAAAATCAGCACGGCGGCGTAAATAACATGGAAGTGGGTCTAGGCACTCAGATAAACTCCACGACGAGGATTTTTAAGCAAGGCTCTTTGCAAACCACCGACAAGCAAACCGATATCGCGCTTCAAGGCGATGGGTTTTTCATGGTTAGCCCGGACGGCGGCAAGACCACCTACTATACTAGAAACGGCGATTTTTCAAGGGATAGCGAGGGTAACTTCGTCGATAACGGCGGAAATATCGTGCAAGGCTGGATGAGGGACGAGGTTACGGGCGAGATAGATCCGACCAGACCTCTTAGCGATATAAAGATACCCACCGGTCTAACCGTACCTGCGCGCGCCACGACGAATATCGCTCTAAAGGGAAACTTAGACAGCGGTAACGACGTAGGAAATAAAAAAATACCTATCTACCAACTCGATCAGTATCATAACTGGGTCGATACCAATAAAGACAGCATCAAAACCGACACGGAAAGACACGAAGAAAACAATATCGGCGAAAATAGATTTTACGTAAATAGGCAAGGCGAGCAGAGGATGACCGAGCGCGGAGCCGATCTTGGCGTTTTGTTTAATAATGCCGGCGACGCGTATAATCTACGCACGGGGCAGGGTATCTGGGTCAGCTACGCAGACGCCAAAACTAGAGCCATGGACGTAGGCGCTAGAAACGACGGAACCTTTGCGCCGCCTAAAAATTTGAACATAAAACTAAACGGCGAGACCATAGTAGCAACGGTAAATAGCGTAAGCGAGCTAGCTACGGCCATAAATCAAAGATATAGCAAAACGGGCGTAGAAGCTAGCGTCATAAACGGCAATCAACTGGTTCTAACCAACAGAAACAACCTAGGCACTACCGCAGCCACCAGAAATATAAAAATGACCGTAAATAATGAAACTGATCCAGCTTGGGCTACAACAGATTTTAAAACGACCAATATCCTAACCGCATACCAATATACTTACAACAAAACCCGCGTAAGCGCGCAGCATACCTATGATGATTCTATGGCTAGAGAGGTAACGACTACCGAGGATTTGCGCGAAGCGATGCAAAAAGACGCTAGGCTCTGGACTAACTACAAAGGAACAAGGATAGATAACGACGGAACCGGAAAACCTAATCAAACCGATTTTGAGGCTGCGGCTTCTCGTAATGAAAATAAAAACGACGGCGTGGAGATAACCGTAAACGAGCACGGGCAGTTTCAAGTAAAAAATCCTAGCGGAGATGCCTTTAACTCCGACGACAACGACCGTACGGACGCAACCGGAGGCGGCACGACGAACAATGACAATACTGACGACAATGACAATAATATAAATTTAGCCGTCACGGGTCTAACAAATGCCGCCAACAACGTAACCGAAAACGTTAAATTTACGGCATCTATGGCGCCGCTCTCAGGTTCGTTAAGCTCCGGAGACGCCGCAAGAGTAACCGATAGCCTAAACATGGCGGCTCACAGCTCTAGCACCGATATCTACGACAGCCTAGGCACGAAACATAACGTCAAGATGGACTTCGTAAAACGCGGTTATACCGAAAACGGCGGAACGGAGTGGACGATGGTGATCCAGGTGGCCGAACCAAATCAAATAAGCACTACAGAGCCTAAAAACGTGATAACCGGTTACGTGAGATTTAACCCGGACGGCTCGCTAGCGACGTATAGCCCTGCTAGCATTACCTTCGGCGCGCAAAACGGCTCGTCTATCGGTCAGCATATCGAGCTAAAATTCGGTACTACCCAGACTACCGACGGACTAACCAGCACCGATAACAACTCAAGCACCTCCGACATCAGCCAAGACGGATATGCTAGCGGCGAGCTACACGGACTAAGGATAGACGGAGCAGGCACTCTCATAGGCTCTTTTACCAACGGCAGAAGCCTAGGACTAGCGCAAGTGGGCGTGGCTAAATTTGCAAATAATCAAGGCTTAGCCGGCGAGGGCGGAAATTTATTCTCCCGCACGGCAAACTCGGGCGACCCAATCATCGGCGCGGCTCAAACTGCCGGACGCGGTAAAATTTCGGCCTCAAGCCTTGAGATGAGTAACGTCGATCTATCTCGCTCGCTAACTCAGCTCATCGTCGTACAGCGCGGCTTCCAAGCTAACTCAAAGACGATCACGACTAGCGACGAGATGCTAAACACGCTGCTTCAATTAAAATAATTTTAATTCTTAGGGCGGATAAAACCGCCCTAGCTTTATAAAATATGCTATACTCGCTTAAAAATTTAGGATAAAATATGCAAAAAAAAGAAGAAGAAATCAAAAAAGAGATAAAAGAAAAATTAAAAAAAGTCGTTTTAAATAATCCTAAAATAAAAGCAATTTACGAGCGGCTAAAAGATAAATGATCTATCCAGATATAAAAGACGCGGTAGAAATACATAACGACATCATCGAAAATATAGGCGGCAAAAGCGGCTATAACGAAGTTAGTATCGGTTATCTGGCTTCTGCTTTGGAGCACGTTAGAAATGATGAATTTTATCCGAATTTTTTAGATAAAATAACTCATATCGTATTTTCGTGCGTCAAATTTCATCCCTTTTTAGACGGCAACAAACGAACCGCCATACAGCTTGGAATATATTTTTTAGAATTAAATGGAATGGACGGATACTTCGTACATTTTGCGAGTATTATGGAAGATGCGGTAGTAGATCTAGCGGATAACAAAACCTCTAAAGATGAGCTAAAAAATATTATCTCAAATATCATCTACTAAAATCAAATTTTTATCGATTTTTAGTTAAATTTACCGCTAAATTTAACTAAAAGAGTCAAAAATGCAAGTAACGCTTCTAAACTACACCCCGCTAAACATCTGCTCGCACGCGATCCGCACGTGCTGGCAAAGCTTCGAAAAAGGCGACAACGGCGGCGAAAAAGACGTCGAGCTCATCGAGCGCGTCGGCAATAAATTTAAACACGCCAGCACGCTCGAGCACCTCTCCTACAACTTCTACATCCAAGGCATCTCGCGCGCCCTGCTGCAAGAGCTAGCCCGTCACCGCGTAGCGAGCCTCAGCGTCAAATCAACGCGATACACGCTAAAAGAGCTAAAAAAAGAGGCTAAATTTGAGCTTGGCGACTTTGAGCGGGCGGCGAGATTTATAGTATTAACGGGCGACGAAACGGTCGATAACGCAAGCGTCAAAGCGCTAGAAAACCTGCGCGAAATCCTCGCAAACACTACAAAAAGCCTTGACATCGTCAAGTACTGCCTGCCCGAGTGCTACAAAACCGAACTCACGTGGAGCGTAAACGCGCGCAGTTTGCAAAATTTCCTCTCTCTTCGCAGCTCAAAATCGGCGCTTTGGGAGATCAGAAGCCTCTCGCTAAAGCTTTACGAGTCGCTGCCGCAGGAGCATAAATTTATATTTGAAAGCTGCGTAAATCAAGAAGCTCAGCCTAAGTAATCGGCTCAAAAATATCGCGCCCTCTAGTTGCCGGCGGCGGTTTTGCGGGGCGTACGAGCAAATACGGTGTAACGCGCGCGGATTTAGATAAACGTTTGATAAAATTAAAAAACCTCGCTCAAGCGCTACGGTCATAGGCAAAAAAGCCGAAATTTTAGGCACTTAGAAAGTAAAATTTAAAATCGGCGCGAGCGGAAGCGAAGCTTTATCTGCGGCGTAATCGCGGATTATTTATCAGGACTTTGCATTGCGCGCGTAGGCGATTACAATAAAAGCTCCGCTTTAAACAAAATCTATATTTTTTACATCATTTTGCCGCGGTGATAGAGGCACTTAAATTTCAAATTAGATCGCTGAAAATTTAACGTAAAAGCAATAAATCATAAGGGCGTAATGGCGAAGCTCTACTCGCATGTAATCAAATCAAATGCTTTAAGGGCGTATGAAGGGCTTAAATTTATCGTTAAACGGCAAAAATTATAAATCAGGCGTTAAATTTATTTTTGTGCTAAATTTTTGTTATTTGAAGCCGATTGCCTAAAGGCATGATTCGTCAGCGGTTTTTGATTGGGATAAGTTTGGATTTAAAGGCGCGGTTTTAGGCTGATTATGAGGAAAAATCGCTAATCGCCAAGCTTGGCGACGAAAATTATAGAGCCGAAAAATTCGTCGGAAGAAAAAGCGAAAACCATATAAATTTAAAAATCCGCCGAAAATCGGCGGAAAAATTATTCGTCGTATTTTAAGAAAATATCCTCGCCGCCTTTTTCAAGGTTTAGGATGCCTTCGCCGCGTTTAAAGGTAATCTCGGCACCGTCGTCGTTTGCTAGTCTCGTGCCGCTTGCGGTGACCGCGTTTTTAAGGTTGATTTTGTGACCTTTGCTGTCTTCTAGCACGGCGGTATTAAATTCGTCCGTCGAGCTTAGTTTGACGACGTATTTCGGGTCGTTTACGCCGGTAAATTTAATCACTTCGGCTTGCGATTTGGTGATTTGCGCTTTGTTCGAGCTTTCGCTTTTGCTCGCCTGGCAACCGCTAAGCATAGCAACTGCGGCAAAAGCCGCCAAAGATGAAACTAAAATTTTCTTCATTTTTGTCCTTTTTTTGAAATGAGACTGAAATATTACTTTAAAATAATTTATATAAAGTAAATTTAACCAAGCGGAGTCCTCGCTCAAGGTTAAATTTACTCGCGGGCTTACGCTTACTTTGGAAAAATAAGCCGCCGCGCGCCTGTTGCCAATGCTCTTAAAAAGCCTGCAAAAATAGCGATTTAAACTAGTTGCATCCGCAACCGCAGCAAGATTTAGCGCCGCCGTGAAGCTCGGAAACGTAAAATTTAACCGAATTTAGCCCCTCTTTTAGCGCCCATTCGTAAGCGCTCGAGACGAAATCCCAGTTGATATTTTCAAATAATTTCTCCAAATACGCCGGGCGCGCGTTTCTGTGATCGACGTAGTATGCGTGCTCCCAAACGTCCGCGACTAGAAGCGGCACGAGGCCGTCAGTTACCGGGGTTTGCGCGTTGCTTGTTTGTACGATTTGCAGTTTGTCCTCTTTTGGATTATAAACTAGCCACGCCCAGCCGGAGCCAAAAAGCGTAGTCGCAGCCTTTAAAAACTCCTCTTTAAAATTTGGAATATCTTTTTCCAGGCGCGCCTTTAGCTCGTCGCTCATTTGGCTTTTTTTCGCGATGCAATCCCAGTAAAAGTCGTGGTTATAGACCTGAGCCGCGTTGTTAAACACGCCGCCCGAGCTTTTTACCAAGATATCAAAGAGGCTAGTGCCCTCAAACTCCGTACCTTTTATCAAATTATTTAGGTTATTGACGTAGGTTTGGTGGTGCTTGCCGTGGTGATAGTTACAGGTTTCTTCGCTTACGACGGCGTTTGCTTTCGGATCGAAAGGTAGTTTTCTAAGTTCAAACATAATTTTTCCTTTGTAATAAAATTTATCCGTAATTATAGCGATAAAAGAGTAACTATTTTACTAACGCTTTAATAAGCTTTTATCAATAACCGTAGATTTTGCGATAAATTCAGATGTTTGACATTTATAATAAATTTAGCGACGCGCTCGCTGGTTTTGCAAATTTTAGCCTATATCGCGATTACTGGCTTTTAATCGCTAGCTCGCTCATAGAGCCTTAAGATACGCCGCCGCGATTTTATTAGCTCAAATAATCTTATGGCGCGTAAATTCGACTCAAAGATAAGACCGCGTCGCTTAAAAGTCCTAATCTCAAGTGAGCTTTTAAGCTCTATAACGAAGCGTCAAAGAGGGCGTAAAAGCGGTAATTTTAAAAAAAGCGATCCGTTAAATTTAACCAAAGCTTAGTATGATAAATTTCAACTTAAAAGCAAGCAAAATATAAGATAATGTGTATTTTAGTAACATTTGATTAAGTAAGGGCTGGCAAGATGTAAAGCGAAATAACGATATTATTTACGCAGATTTATTTATATGTTACTTTTTTACACATAAAAGGGATAAATTCTACGAGATAAAAAGGAAAATTTCTAAATTCGCTAGTTTTATATTTTATAATCGTTTCAAGCTAACACATAGCGCATTTCACAAAAAGGACATCACATGAAATTTAAGTTACTTTCCGCACTGCTTCTTTCCTGCGCGCTGGCCGGAAGCGCGTTTGCCGCAGGCAAAACATACACGATCAAATTCGCCCACGTTGTGGCCGCCTCTACGCCAAAAGGCAAGGCTGCCGATTTTTTTGCAAAAAGAGTCGGCGAGCTTAGCGGCGGAGCGATCAAGGTCGAGGTATATCCTGCCGCGTCTCTGATGGATGACGATAGGGTTTTTGCCGCGCTAAAGCTTGGCAACGTCCAAATGGCTGCGCCTAGTTTTTCTAAATTTACTCCGATAGTACCGCAGTTTCAGCTATTTGACCTGCCGTTTATCTTTAGAGACAACGCCCATCTTTACGCTGTTCAAGACGGCGAAGTTGGACAAGCTTTAAAAGATATGATCGCCAAAAAAGGCTTCATCGCGCTTGATTTTTGGGACGCTGGATTTAAGCACTTTAGCTCAAGCAAAAAGCCGATCGTAGAGCCTGCGGACGCTAAGGGGCAAAAATTCCGCATCCAAAGCTCAAAGGTGCTTGAAGAGCAGATTAAAGCTGTCGGCGGCAACCCGCAAGTATTGCCTTTTTCAGAGGTTTATCCGGCTCTTCAGCAAGGCGTAGTCGATGCGACGGAAAACCCGCTTTCAAATTTCTATAACTCCAAATTTTACGAGGCGCAAAGCTCTTTAACGCTATCAGGCCACGGATATTTGGGATATTTAGTCGTTATGAGCGAGAAATTTTGGAAAGGTTTGCCTGATGACATGAAGGCTCACGTAACGCAAGCTCTAAAAGAGGCTACGGCTTATGAGCGCGAAGAGACGGCTAAAGAAGAAGAGCATATTTTAAGCGAGCTTAAAAAATTTGCCGGCGAAAGCAAAAAGCTTGAGATAATCGAGCTAAATGCCGATCAAAAGGGCAAATGGGCAGAGGCTATGAAGCCGATTTATCCGAACTTCTACAACGTGATCGGTCAAGATCTGGTAGAAAAAACGATAAATACGAAGTAGGATTTTATGGGTAAATTTTTTGAGATTTTAGATGTCGGCATCGCCTCGGTAAACAAAACCGTAGCGGTGCTAGGCATCGCTGCAGGCACGCTGCTAGCATTCATTAACGTCGTTATGCGCTACTGCTTTAACACGGGCTGGTCGTGGGCCGGCGAGCTAACTAACTACCTTTTTATCTGGTCGGCGTTTTTTGCCGCAGCATACGGCTTTAGAAAGGGCATTCATATCTCGGTTACGATTTTGATCGAGAGATTTCCGCCCATCGTCGCAAAGGCCTATCTCATCTTTGCAAATATACTAACGACGGCATTTTTGATGTTTATCGTAGTTTATAGCGTGCAGTATTTGCAGGTGATGATCGAGCTTGATTTCATGAGCGTGGATCTAGGCATACCGCAATGGATACCGATGTTGGTGCTTCCGATAGCGTTTCTGGGTGCCAGCTACCGCGCCGGAGAGAAAATTTTCCAGATTGCTATGACGCCGGCCGATAAGGTCATCGTAAATAACGAAGCCGAGATGATACACGACTCGGTCAAGAAAAGCTAAGGAGAGCCTATGACCATCGCATTTTTATTTATCTCGCTGTTTGGTCTCATGCTTATAGGCGTTCCCGTCGCCGTTTCGCTTGGAGCTAGTACGGTTTTAACGATGCTGCTTTTTACCGATCTTGACGTCGCGGCGATGCCTCAGCTTATCTTTGACGGTATCAATAAATTTGCCCTTATGGCGATCCCGATGTTTATCTTAGCCGGAAATTTACTGAGCAAGGGCGGCTCTGCTAGACGCATTATAGATTTTGCTAAATCCATGGTCGGACATCTGCCAGGCGGCCTGCCGATGAGCGCGATATTTGCGTGCGTTATATTTGCCGCGGTTTCTGGCAGCTCGCCCGCTACGGTCGTAGCGATAGGCTCCATCATGTTTGTCGCGATTAAAGAAGCAGGCTATCCGAAAGAGTACGCCGTGGGCGGCATCACAACCGCAGGCTCTCTAGGCATTTTGATCCCGCCTTCGGTCGTTATGATCGTTTACGGCGTGACGGCCGAGGTCAGTATCGCGCGGCTATTTATGGCGGGCGTGGTGCCTGGACTGATGCTGGGCGGCATGATGATACTTCAGACTTATATCGGAGCGAAAAGGCTTGGATTTAAAGCTACTACGCCCGAGCCTTGGAGCGAGCGAATAAAAAAATTCTTTAGAGCATTTTGGGCGCTGCTAATCGTAGTAGTCGTTATCGGCGGTATCTACGGCGGCATTTTCACCCCGACAGAGGCTGCGGCGGCGAGTGCGATTTATGCGCTGATTATTTCGCTATTTGTCTATAAAGATATCAAATTTAAAGACCTGTGGGACATCTGCCTAGAGTCTGCCATCACGACGGCGATGATATTTTTCATCATCGCAAACGCGGTCGTGTTTGCGTATCTGCTAACTAGCGAAAACATCCCGCAAACGATAGCGGACAGCATCCTAGCCGCAAATATCGGCAAGATAGGCTTTTTAATCATCGTAAACGTCCTGCTTTTCATCATGGGACAGTTTATGGAGCCTTCATCGGTCGTTATGATCATGGTGCCGCTACTGCTACCGATCGCAACCGCGCTAGGCGTGGATCCGGTGCACTTTGGTATCCTGCTAATCGTGAATATGGAAATCGGCATGATCACGCCGCCTGTCGGACTGAATTTATTCGTCGCTAGCGGCCTAACGGGCATGAATCTAAAAGACGTCATCGTCTCATGCTTGCCGTGGACTTTGACGCTATTTATCGGGCTTATTTTGGTGACGTATATCCCGGAGATTTCGCTTTGGTTGCCTAATCTTATGTACAAAAACTAACCGACTTTAAATTTTGCGAGCGGGCTTAGCTAAAGCCTTGCTCGCCTTAAATTATGCCGCGCTAAATTTACCTCAAAAGCCCAAATAAAGCCAAAGTGTCGTATAATTTTCGCAAATAAAAAAGGGGAGATTATGTATAGCGTTAAACTGCATATTTGCTTAAGCGAGGATTTAAAAAAAAAGCTTGAAATTTTAGAAAAAATCCAGCCAAAGCCGCGCTTTACGCACGAATTTAGCACTATAAAAAGCTCAAGCGATATCCCTACGCCCATACCCGACGAAAATCAATATCTCATCATCGCAAGCGAGAACTGCGGACTAAATTTACCCGAGCTAAAAAACCGTATCGGCAAAAACGGCTTTTTGGCGATTTACGCGAGGGATGCGGACAAGATAACCGGCGAACAAAAGCAAATCGCCGATGAAATTTGGCTAGAAAGCGTAAATTTAGACGACTTTTACTTTGAAAAAGCGCTAAATTTGATCGCCGAACGCAAAGAGGCATGGCTACAAAAAACGTGGTTGCAGACGATGATAAACTCGTCTCCCGATATGATCTGGTTTAAGGATATGGACGGACTGCACCTAGAGGTAAACGACGCCTTTTGCGAGGTCGTAGATAAGCAAAAAGACGATGTTCGCGGTAAAGATCACTACTATATCTGGAATATCCCAAAGGAGATATACGAACAAACGGGCTACGTCTGCGTCCAGACCGAGGACGACGTCGTAGCCGCGCGCAAAACCTGCCTGCTGGACGAAGAGGTGATGAAGGCAGACGGCAATCTAAGCAAGCTAAAAACGTATAAAACGCCGATATTTGACGGAGAGACGATCATTGGTACCGTAGGCATCGCTCGCGACGTGACGAAAGAGTACGAGTATCTGCAAAATATCGAACATCTAGCCCACTACGACCAGCTCACGGGGCTAGCTAACCGCAACCAGTTGGACGCATTTTTAGACAAGCTAAAAACCACGCATATGAGCATACTTTATATGGATTTAGATCGCTTCAAGCAGGTAAACGACGAGCACGGACATCAGGCAGGCGATAAGGCTCTGGTCGCGATCGCGGAGCTGATAAAGGAAATTTTTAACGATGCTATGAACGTACGCATAGGCGGAGACGAGTTTATCTCGATATTTACCGACGGCGCGAATATGCAAAGCATAGCGCCTCGCGTGCAAATTTTGATCGACCGATTTTTTAAAATTTGTCAAGAAAATCCGCTATTTAGCGGACTATCCGTGAGTGCCGGCATCGCAGAAGGACAGATTGGACACGGCTCGTTTGATCTGCTGCTTCAGCGCGCCGACGATGCTCTTTATAGGGCTAAACACGCGGGTCGCGGCACCTACTGCATAAATCCCTGGGAAGACTTTGAGCAAAAATAAATTCTGCTAGCGTTTGCCGGTCGGTAGCGATGCGGCGCAAATTTACGGCGATTCGTCAGCATCTATGCGCCTTGGCGGGTGACCGTAAATTTGATATCACTTCTTATCTTTTACTCTAAATTTTATTCAAAATTTGCCGATATCGTTAGAAAGCCAAATTTTAAAAGGATTTTAGATGATAAGCGGCGTAAACGGATTTAACGCAAATGCAAATTTTGATTTTAGCGGCGCTCGCGGGCAAAATCTAAAAGCGCGCGAGGAAAAAGAAGCGGCGAATTTGATGTCAAATTTGACGGCACAGATTAATTACGATACGGTAAATCCAAGCGAATTAGACTACGACCAACTAAAAATTTGGGCGGATAAGGTTGGTCCAAATAAGCTAACCGGTAAAAATTTAAGTATGTGGCTCGGCATAAAAATGGGGTTTGAGAAGGTTGTGGATGATTGGCGTAAGGAGCTCGGACTAAAGCCTGACGAACCGATATTTGCAAGGAGGATATTTTCTCTAAGCGGCTACACGAGAGACGATAAAATCAGCATCTGGGGCAAATTAAACGGGCTTGATCCGAGTACCGACAAAGAAAAAGCCGCCGAGCTAAAAAGCTTCGTAGATAGCACGCAAGCCCTGATCGCGCACGCGGGCGATCCGTCCGATATATTTGGGCAGGACGTCTTTAGCGTGGATAAGTTTTTGAGTAAATTTAACGTCGATCTGGGCGGGTTTGGCACAGGGCTTGGCATGCGTAGCGGCAGCGGTCTGGTAATGGACGCCGAGGCCTCGAAACTGCTGGATTCGGACATGAGCGAGGAGGAGTTTAAAGATAAGTGGCTCGAGTACGCGGCAAATAAAATCCTAGGCGAATACGCAAATGTTAAAATTTCGCTCAAAAACGGTGCGCTAAATTTCAACCAAACGCCCGCAAAAGAGCGCATTACGCTTCTTGGGCAAGATCTCGAAACTCGCGTGAGCTACGCGGACGAAGCGAGCAAAAAAGAGTTTTTTAAATTTCTAAAAGACGTATTTAAAAACGGCCAGAGTATCGGAGACGCGCTACAAAAAATCGCACTAAAAAAAGGCGATTTTGACGAAACGGTCAAAGAAGAAGCGCAAGCAGACGCCGCCAAAGAAAAGAAATTTAAACCGATCAAAGCGACGAGTAAAAGCCAAACCTACGTTTACAAGGATATAAAGCGCGAGTTTTTTGAGAAATTTATCAAAGCAGAACAAGAAAAAGGGACGGACGTAACCAAGCTTTTAGAAGCTCTAAATAAAATCCGAAAGCTAGATATAAATGCCTAAATTTGAAGGTGGCGGTTGCTAGGATCATTAAAAAAGACGAATTCGTATGTTAGTCCAAATTCAGCTCAAAAATTAGCCGAAACTACGCGCCGAATTTGCTCGTAAAAGCTAAATTTAAACGCTCCAAATTCGGCCTGCCGGCAAATTTGCCCCGCAAAGCCGAATTTGAGCTCAAATTACATCTCGTAGCTATCCTCTTCGTCTTCGTCGCCGTATTCGTAGTCGTTCTCGTCGTAGTTGTAGCTGTATTTTTCGGATCTCTCGTCGTCAAATTCGGAGTATTCCTCCTCCAAATCTTCCTCTTCGTAGTCAAATTCTTCGCTCATTTTCTCTCCTTTAAAATTATTTTTTCACTTCTTCGACGTATAGGCTCTGGCTAGGGAAGGCAAATCCAAGCCCGTTAGCCTCTACGATATTCATTATTTTTAGCATCACATCCTCTTTGACAGCCAAAAACTCGCCCCAAACTATCGTCTTTGAAAAGCAGTACACGAGGATATTTATCGAACTATCGGCAAACTCGTCCACGACGACGAATAAATTCGACTTATAACCGGCCAAATCGTCGATCGAGACGATACCGCGGTCATATCTGCTAGCCTTTTTAGACCCCATATCGTCGCCCTTTGCGATGTCTGGGTGGTCGATTAGCATCTGCTTGATCTCATCGACGCACTTTTTGATCTGCTCGGTCGTGGCGCTATATTCTAGCCCGATTAGCATCCTGATGCGTCGCCCCATCTTTCGCCTACTCCAGTTTCGGATCGGATCGCTAGCTAGCTTTGAGTTTGGCACGAATATAAGGGCGTTATCAAAGGTTCGCACGGTCGTTTTTCTGAGCCCTATCTCCACGACCGTTCCCTCGATGTCGCCGCACACGATCCAGTCACCCTGCGAAAACGAGTTGTCAAAGAGCAGCATAACGGAAGCAAAGAAATTCGCCAAGATGTCCTTAGTCGCAAGAGCCACCGCAAGGCCGCCGATACCAAGAGACGCGATGATGGCGCTGACGTTAAACCCGAGCTTGCTAAGCACGATAAGTAGCGCGATAACGAAGATGATGAAATAGATGATCTTTAGGATCAAATTTATCACCTCTTTGCGCCCGCTTTTTTTAGTGAGTTCGTTGATGAGCACCATGCCGTAGCCGTTTAGTACGCTAAGTATGAGCCAGGTTACGGCGATGACGAAAGTGATCGCTAGGAAATTTGCAAATTTTATCGGCATCGGAGCCGGATAGTACGCGATCGAGACGCAAATATCTATCGCGTAGGCGATAAGAGTGAGAAGCATCGGGCGCTTGATGATTTCTACGATGCGCCCTTTGGTCTGCCTATCCGAGTCGTGCTTGACGAAAAATTTCATCAAAGCCCACAGCGTGAGCCTGCTAAGCAGCGTCGTAAACGAGACGAAAAACAAAAATACTACGAATATGATTGCCGCCTTGCCGACGTTAAATTTACTCGTAAAGGAGGCCTTTTCGTTGATAAAATCGATCGCCGTTTTTAAATTTAACTCCGAGATGATGTAGTTTGACGTGAGCAGCTCGGCGTTATCGCGCAGGTAGTGGAGTATCTCCTCAAGCGTCTTTTTGTGCGCCTCTAGCGCCTCTAGCTCGCCTTTATGCGCAGCGAGCGCTTCCTCGTTTAGACTATCTTTAAACTCCTTAAACTGCGAGTAAAACTCCGTCTGAAAGCTAAGCAGCGTCTCCTCGACGGCGAGCCTTACGTCCACGGCCTTGCCGCCTTCTTTGAAGATATTTTCCAAATTTAAAAGCGAGGAGTAAAACAGCCCGTCAAGCCGCATACGCTCAAGCTCGAGCATGTTTTTGACGTATAAATTTTGATTGTCCGAGTTTTTTAGCCGTTTGATTTTTGATTCCAAATTTTGCATTTCATGCTTAAATTTTTGCACCTGCTCCTCGTCGATTTCGATTTGCATGATGAGGTAGGGGATCTGCTCGATTAGCTTTTCTTTTTTCTCCGAGACGGTTTTAAAAAGCACGTTTTTATCGGCGGTTTCGTTATTTTCGGCGGATTGGGCTTTGATAACGGCGATCTGAGCGTTTGCCTCGTTGATTTGATTTACGACGCTTAGGATATCCGTGGCGTTTATGTCGTCGATTTTGGTATTTGCTAGTAAATTTAAGCCAAAGCATAGCGCAAAAACGGCGGATAAAATTTTTCTCATTTCTCGACTCCTAGCAGTTTAAAGCTCTTCGTCGCGAAGTTGTAGTTGTAGATTTCGCCCGTTTCTATTATGTAGTGCCAGGCATAAATTTTTAGCTCCTCGTCTTTAAATTTAGCCTTGACGTCTGGATAGCTCAGTAAATTTTCAAACGAATTTACGAGGCTTAAGCGCTCGGTTAGCCACTCTCTTTTTGCGATATTGTCGCCAAAAAGCTTTTGCACGCGCTTTTTTACTGGCTCTAGCAAGTCAAGCCAGCGCTTTACGTTTGGCGTTTTGCTAAATTTAGCCTCGTCCATCCACAAAGCCGCGCAGCCGCCGCAGTTGCTATGCCCGCAGATGATTACGTTTTGCACGTTTAGCGCTTGCAAGGCGTACTCGATCGCCGAGGTCGTAGCCAAAAACTCCTCGCTTTTGCGGTACGGAGGCACGATATTTGCGATATTTCGCACGACGACTAGGTCGCCCGGCATCGTGTTTGTTATGAGGCTAGGCACGACGCGCGAGTCGATACAGCCGACAAAAAGAGTGTGCGGCGTCTGCTTCTCGCCCAGGCTTTCAAAAAGCTCTTTGTGTTCTAAAAAATCTTCTTCCATAAATTTAACGGCGCCGTCTAAAATTTCTTGCATTGTATTTTCCTGATAATTTTTTAAAATATTATATCAAAAACGTTTCAAACTTCGTTAAAATTTTTTAAATTGCTTTTTACGCGCCAAATTCAGCGATTTTTTATATTTTATTTACCTATTTTTGGCTAAATTTGCATCAAAAATTAAAAAGGAGAGAACATGAGTTTATATGACAGAAATTATGCAAGCTCAAGCGAGCATGAGGTTGCCGGCGAATATTCGCAAAGCGCGCTTAGCACGTTTATCAAGCAAACTTATCAGCTTTTTGCGGCTTCGCTTTTAGCAGCCAGCGTCGGAGCTTACGTCGGGCTTTATAGCTCGCTAGGAGCGACGGTAGCGGGCAACTACTGGCTATTTGTGATACTTGAGCTAGGACTTTTGGTCGGATTAATGTTTGCCAAACGCAAAGCGGGCTTAAATTTGATCCTGCTTTTTGCATTTACTTTTGTTAGCGGACTTACGCTTACGCCTATTTTGGGACGCACTTTTGCGATGCCTGGAGGCGCTGCGATAGTAGCTCAGGCCTTTACGCTTACGACGGTAGCATTTGGCGGACTTAGCGTGTTTGCGATGAACACCAAGCGCGACTTTACGACGTGGGGCAAGATGCTTTTCATCACGCTTATCGTTTTGCTCGTGGCTGCGATTATAAATATATTTTTCCACAGCCCGATTTTTCAGGTAGCGCTATCGTGCGTATCTGCTGTTTTATTTAGCGCGTATATCCTTTACGACACGCAAAATATCATCCGCGGTAACTACGAAACTCCGATCGAGGGCGCAGTTGATCTTTATCTTGATTTCTTAAATTTATTCGTTTCATTGCTTAGAATCTTAGGATTTTTTAATAGCGATGACTAACGATGAGCGGATATACCGCGTAATAGACGCAAATTTAAACCGCTTAAAAGAAGGGCTTAGGGTCGTCGAGGACGTCAGGCGTTACGGCTTTGACGACCTAGTCCTCGCTAAAAAAATCAAAAATCTCCGCCACAAATCAAAAATCCCGCAAAAAGAATTCTTAAAATTTCGCGACGCCGCAAACGACGTGCTAAAACCGAGCCTAAAAGACGAGCAAATTCGCCTAAATTTGGACGATTTGCAAACCGCCAACATTAAACGCGCACAAGAAAGCGCAAGGGTTTTAGAGGAGTGTTTTAAGCTCGTCGACGTTAAAATTTCCGAGATTTTTAAGGCCGTGCGCTACGAACTTTATGAGATAGAAAAAGAAATTTAACCCAAATTCAAAACTTTTTTAGTATAATCGCGACTAATTTTGAAAATTTAAAAGGATTTTTAATGGATTCGCTTTTTTTAGTATTGCAGTTTATTTTTGCGGTAGTTTTGACGATCGCCGTTTTGCTTCAGAAAAGCTCCTCTATTGGGCTAGGCGCGTACAGTGGCAGTAACGAAAGCCTATTTGGCGCAAAAGGACCGGCCGGATTTTTGGCTAAATTTACCTTCGTCGTGGGTGTTTTGTTTATCCTAAACACCCTAGCGCTAAGCTATTTTTACAACACGCAAAGCAGTAAATCTCTCATAGATAGCGTCGATACTTCGTCGTTGCCTGCGGCTCCTGAGGCAGTCGCGCCGCAAGCTCCTAGCGCTCCTGTAAGCGAGAAAAAATAAGGAGCGTCAATGAAAAAATTAGTTTCCGCGCTCGCGTTTTTTGCGGCGGCGCAGTTTGCGCTTTCTGACGCGCACATTTTTAACTATCACAGATTTGACGACGATAGGCACCCTAGCACAAACATTTCTAGCAAAAATTTACGCGAACAGTTTGAGTATTTTAAAGAAAAAGGCTACGAGGTCATCCCGCTTTCAAAGCTCGTCGACGCGATCAAAAACGGCGAGCCGGTGTCTGATAACTGGGTCGTTTTAACCGTAGACGACGGCTACAAGAGCTTTTATGAAAAAGGCTTGCCGATATTTTTAGAGTACGGATATCCGTTTGCGCTGATGATTTACGTCGAAGCCACCACGCGAAAATACGGCGACTTTATGACCTTTGAGCAGATCAAAGAGATCGAAAAATACGGCGAAGTCGGCTATCACTCCTACGGCCACTTGCATATGGTCGGACTTAATGAAGAAAAGCTAAAAAACGACTTTGAGGACGGTATAAGCAAATTTGAAAAAAATATGGGCTATAAGCCGCGATATTTTGCATATCCTTTCGGCGAATATAACGACAGGGTGTGCGACGTCGCGATAGAACACGGCATAGAAGTGATACTCAGCCAAAACTCTGGCGCGGTCGCGGCAGATAGCGATCTACACGAGCTAGATAGGATCCCTGCGATGAACGGCACGCATCTGCCGTCTGCGCTTGCTAGTAAATTTCTAAAAGCCGAATGGATACTTCCGCAAGACTATCCGAAGGATAATAAGATTAGCGAACTTATCATCAAAACCGACGAGAACGCGACGCACGGCTACTTCTCAATGACAGGGCAAAAAACAAAAAAAGTTAAGCTCGAAAACGGACAGATGACGCTTAAATTTAACAAGCCGATCGACCGATACAAAGTCAGAATGAGCCTTAAAGTAAACGGAAAAACGACGACAAAAATTTTAGTAAAGGATATAAATGCTGAATGAGATTTACAAAAAGCAAAAAGAGCATAGCGAGAAGTGTATCGAGGGCCTAAAACGCGACTTTAGCACGCTTCGCACGGGCAAGGTAAATATAAGCATAGTCGATAATATTTACGTTGATTATTACGGCAGCCAAACTCCGCTAAACCAAGTAGCCACCGTACTAACGAGCGATGCTAGCACCATAAGCATTACGCCGTGGGAAAAACCGATGCTAAAAACTATCACTGCGGCCATCTCTGCTGCAAACATCGGCGTAAATCCGAACAACGACGGCGAGAGCGTGAAGCTATTTTTCCCTCCGATGACGGTTGAGCAACGCCAAGAAAACGCAAAGCACGCTAAGGCATTTGGCGAAAAAGCCAAAGTCAGCATCAGAAACATCAGAAAAGACGCTAACGACGAGGTTAAAAAGCTAGAAAAAGATAAAGCTATCACCGAAGACGAGAGTAAAAAAGGACAAGACGAAGTCCAAAAGATTACCGATAGCTACACCTCAAAGATCGACTCGCTCGTAAAAGAAAAAGAGAGCGAACTTCTAAAAGTATAACGCTAAAATTTAGAGGCGGTAGCGGCGTGCTACCCCTCTTAAATTTTTAGAGTCTGCCGCAAGCAAAATATAAAATTTACAGCATTCAAAATCGCAAGATAAAGCCACTAGACAATCACGTGGCTTGTTAAATTTCAGTCTATTTCATAAATCTTAGAATCCTAAATTTAGCTCGCTTACCAAATTTATAAATTCGGCAGTATCTACCCGTAGCGTAAAGCATATCGTTTTTGGCTCAAGGTAAGCTGATCAAATTTATCTAATCAACTTAAAAATACGATACGGCTCATTTTATAGGAACATCGCTCCATGATTGTTTTGCTTTTTTATTGCATCTAAAACTCTACTTTTCTTCACTCGTAGCTACGCTTTAAAAACAACAAACATAGTGAAGCAAAGTAGAATACGCCAATTTAAACGAAGCAAGAAATACTCTTTTTAATTTTGTTGCAGTCGCTACCGTTGCCTGGCTTGAAAAATATCTCTTTAAGTTTAGATATATTTAGCATAAACATCCATTTACTTTACGGTAGCAAGGCAAGTCCGTAGTATCTGCGCTTAGCTTTATTAATAAGGCGCCTTCTATTTTATAAAAACTCCTTTGAAAGTTTTTGACTTACTTTAGCCTGTATTTTAAAAGCATTTTGAAGCTACTTGGGAGTAAAGGATATCCGCTTTTTAAGAAATTATCCACTATAATCTTGCGATACGAAAATAAATCTCGAAAGTCTATAGTGGCAAAAAAGATCTTTTGAAAGGCGTGAATAACTTAAATTTTAAAAATGCGAGCGACTCTGATATCTCTGTTTTGTCTCTTGATTTTTTAGATGACAGTGCCATTATCGATATTAGACCTCGTATTGATAAAAGCGGAGAGGAAAAACTACTCGGGTCGGGCGATATGTTGGTAAAAATTAATGGCAATATAACGCATATTTTCTCACCGCTCTTAAACCCCGACGACATAAAACAAAATT
>NZ_CAJPQR010000009.1 GCF_905372745.1 uncultured Campylobacter sp.
ATTATTGATTTTATAAATTTTGAGCTTTATAATCGCTTAGTTTCTTATCTTTTAAATATCCGCTCATAGCCTAAAATTGCCGCTTCAAAGCGCGTTGCGGCGACATATTTTAAGCTGTTTAGGCGAGCTAGAGGCGAGACTTTTGTCTGCGCTCTTTGCACCCGCTCGGCTTGGATATTCGAGCCCGATAGATCAGTTGGATGCGCGAAGATATCGCTAAAATACATCTTTAAGCCGTTTTGTAAAAGCAAAATCCGCCAAAAATCAGCCACGCAAAGCGCCTTTTTGTGCGTTTGCAAGATCTTTTCCGCCGCGCGCCTATCAAGCACGTAGGCCGCCGCTCTGTAAATCGTGCCGTAAGATCGCTTTGAGACTAGCCAAAAATCATCTTCTAGCTTTTTACCAAAGGCGCTAAATCGCCCCTCCAGCCCGTCTTGCGCGCCGCAAATGAGAGCCGAACCCTCATCCATCTTTGCAGCCGTTTCAAACGCCTTTTTCACGCCATCCTCGTCTCCGATAACGTCGTCTTCTAAAATGAGAGCAAACCGGGCGTCGCTTTTTAAAAACTCCTCGTAAGCGCGCACGTGAGAGAGCGAGCAGCCGACCTCGGACGGGCTTAACAGCCTGCCGTAGGCCTCGAGGCTAGCTAGCGCGTAGCCATAGTACTCCTTTGCGCTCATCGCTCTACCGTCGGTCGCTTCGACGAGCTTAAATTTGTCATAATTTTTAAACCGCTCTTTTAACTTTTCACGCCGCACTACGTCGCTTTTTAGCGAAATAACGAATACTAAATTTTTCATCTTTTAAACTTCGATTTGATTTTATTTATCACGATTAGTTGCTCTCTTTTATCAAATATCAAAAATAGGCTCGCGGCGTAACCGAGCGCAAGTAAAACCGCCGAATACGCGGCAAATTCGCTCCAGCTTGAAATCTGCACGAAATTTCGCAGCCAAAAAAACAGCCCGCAAACAGCTACAAAAACGGCCAAATTTTTAAAATAAACGCCATAAAAAGTGGTAAGCGGCAAGCTCAAATTTAAGGCGGCATTTATGAGGTCAAACCCCAAAATGCGCACCGAATAAAGCGCGGCGCCAACGGCCGTCATACCGTAAATACCGTAAGGCGTAAATTTAAGCACGGCAATCTGCGCCAAAATCGTGCCCGCGCCCAAAATCGTGTTTGCTATCGCTGGGCGTTTTAGTTTATTCGTCGCGCTGTCGAGATTAAAAAGCGAAAAAACGTAGCTGATAAATATAATCGGCACTAGAGTTATCATCGAGAGATTATAGATTAGATTTATCTCGTCCGCGCTTTTAAAAGGCAACCAAAGCGTGTAAAATTCGCGCCCGAAAGCCACGAAAATAGCCGCCGGTACGCTCATAACAAAAGCCGTAACTCGCATCGAAAATTTAGCCTCCGCAACAAGCGCGATCAAATTTGATTTGGAGTAGTGCTCGACGAATTTTGGCGCAAATATCGCGCTAAGCTGCGCCACGAAGCTCTCTAAAATGATCGGAGCCGCCTTTGAAACGGCTAAAATTCCCGTCGCGTTGCCGCTTAAAAAGATGTTGCAGATAAACAGATCCATACCGCTCATAAGCACGCGGTTTAGGGCGTTAAAGCTATTATAGACGCCAGATTTCAAAAGCTCTTTTATCCGCGCAAAGTCAAATTCGCGTGGGTTAAATTTAAGCTCCGGAGTAATGCGGCGCGAAACCCAAACGCTCGTAAAAAAAACAAATAGCGACGCGACTAGAGCGGAGATCGCGATATAGGCGATCATCGGCCTGAAAAAATAAAAAAGCGCCACGATGAGAGCGGCCAAAATGGCGCTAGATGCCGCGTTGCGAACGGAGATGATGTAGAGCTTGTTTTTGATAAACATCGAGACGCTGATGACGCCGTTAAAAAGCCCGACGCAAAAATTTATAAAATAAAACGCGAAAGTAAGCCGTACGTCGCCTAACAGCGCACCGCTCACGTTTAGCACGCTTTGTAAATTTAAGATAAAAATGCCAGCGCCCAGCAAAATAAGAACGCAAAAAAAGATATTTACGACTAGAACCGACGAGTAGTAGGCGTTAGCCGCGCGCGTGCCCCCTCTGTGCCACTCGTACGCGACGAAGCGGCCGCTAACCGAGTTTATCGCAGCGGTTACGACCAAAGCGTAGGCCACGATAGCGTTAGACAGCCCGACAAAGCCGTAGGCTTCGTTGCCTAGGCTCTTTAGGATGTAGGGCGTGAGGAAAAAATTTATCCCCATCGAGACGATAAAAACGACGATGGAGCTGATCAAATTTACGAGCATTACAGCCTTGCGTCGGCGTTTTCGTAAACGTTTTTGATATCGTAAACGAGAGCTTTGCTAAATTTTAACCCTTTAAATTTATCGTGAGCGACGGCGATCACTACGCAGTCGTAGTCCGCCTCGTCAAAGCTTTTTAGAGGCGTCAAGCCGTATTCGCGCTTCACCTCGGTTTCGTCCGCCCACGGATCGTAGACGTCCACGCGACAACCAAAATCCCTAAGCTCCTCGATCACGTCTATCACGCGCGAGTTGCGGATGTCGGGGCAGTTTTCCTTAAACGTAAGCCCAAGCACCAAAACGCGAGCCGAATTTATCAAAACGCCCCTTTTTATCATTAGTTTTACGACCTGATCGGCGGCGTATTTGCCCATATTATCGTTTATACGGCGACCTGCTAGGATCATTTCCGGATGAAAGCCAAGCTCCTGCGCCTTGTGCGTGAGGTAATAAGGATCCACGCCGATGCAGTGGCCGCCCACTAGTCCCGGGCGGAAATTTAAGAAATTCCACTTCGTGCCCGCCGCCTGCAAAACAGCGTTCGTGTCGATGTTCATCTTGTTAAATATCATCGCAAGCTCGTTCATAAAGGCGATGTTTATATCGCGCTGCGTGTTTTCGATGACCTTTGCGGCCTCGGCGACCTTGATAGTAGGCGCTTTGTGCGTGCCGGCCGTTATGATCGAGCGGTAGACCTCATCGACCTTGTCGGCGATTTCCGGCGTCGAGCCGCTAGTGATTTTTTTGATTTTAGTTACGGTGTGCTCTTTGTCGCCCGGATTTATGCGCTCAGGCGAGTATCCGCAGAAAAAGTCCTCGTTAAATTTAAGCCCGCTTTGCTCAAGCAGCGGCACGCAGATCTCCTCCGTAACGCCCGGATACACGGTGCTTTCATACACGACGATATCTCCCTTTTTTAGCACCTTTGCGACGCTTTGCGTGGCTTTTACGACGGGCGTCAAATCAGGGCGCTTGTTTTTGTCTATCGGCGTCGGGACGGTAACGATAAAGAAATTACAATCCTTTATATCGTCCAAATTTAGGCTAAATTTCATACCGTTTTCTATCGCTTTTTTCATCTGCTCGCCGCTAAGCTCTAGCGTGCGGTCAAACCCGCTTTTAAGCTCCTCGATGCGGGCAGCGTTTACGTCAAAGCCCGTGACTTCGTATTTCTCGCTAAACGCCGCCGCCAAAGGCAGCCCGACGTATCCTAGTCCGATAACGGCTATTTTCATTTATTTTTCCTTTTTAATTTTTTTGGTTCTATCGTTTTTACGCGTTCATACACTCTTATTTCCGCGCCTACGCCTTGCGGAGTTATGATTTTAATAGGGCTAACGCCAGGTAAAATTTGAGTGAACTCATAATAAACCCGCCTATTTTTCTTTCCGTCCTTGCAGAGCATCATCGTTTGCGCTAGCTCGTCACCGCCGCTAAATTCGTAATAAATCCCGCGCGCGTCCTCTTTTTCCTCGAGCTTTCCGCCGAGCAAAAAGGCGAAGTTGCAGTCGATTTGCATCTCTTTAAAAAACGCGACTTCGTATTTAAAATAATCAGGCGGCATCTTTGAGATAGGTAGCTCAAAAATATTTTCCTCGGTTTTTGCCGCATTTTCGCCAGCCAAAAGCGCAAATGGCAGCGCGCAAGCCGCGATAAAAAGTAAAATTTTCCTCATGATTTCACTCCTATTTGGAAATACTTAAAGCCCAAATTTGCCAGATTTCTCGCGTCGTATTGATTGCGTCCGTCAAAGATCACGGCGTTTTTTAGCCGTTGTTTCATCTCTATAAAATCAGGCGACCTAAACTCGCTCCACTCGGTAACAAGCGCGAGCGCGTCGGCGCCGTTTAGCGCGTCGTATTTGTTTGGGGCGAATTTTAAATTTGAGTTAGGTAGATATTTTTTAGCTTCGTTTGCGGCTTTTGGATCGTAGGCGACGACGTTTGCGCCCGCGTTTTCTAGCGCCTTTATAAGCACTAGCGAGCTAGCTTCGCGCATATCGTCAGTGTTTGGTTTAAACGCTAACCCCCAAATCGCCACCGTTTTGCCGCTCAAATTTCCGCCGAAAAATGCTGAAATTTTTTCAAAAAGTACCGTTTTTTGCGCCGCATTTCTGGCCTCCACCGCGCTTAAAACCTGCGGTTCAAAGCCGTTTTGTCTGGCGGTGTAGATGAGCGCCTCGACATCCTTTGGAAAGCAGCTACCGCCGTATCCGCAGCCAGGATATATAAAGCTATAGCCGATGCGAGAGTCGCTGCCGATGCCTTTTCGCACCAAATTTACGTCCGCTCCCACGCGCTCGCAGATACCTGCGATCTCGTTTATGAAGCTGATTTTAGTCGCTAGCATCGCATTTGCGGCGTATTTGGTCATCTCGGCCGATTTCACGTCCATAGCGATAAATCTATCGTGATTTTTCATAAACGGCGCGTAAAGCTCGCGCATGACGTTTTGACCCCACTCGCTGCTAGCGCCCACTACGACGCGATCGGGCTTTAAAAAGTCCTCGACCGCCGCGCCCTCTTTTAAAAACTCGGGGTTTGAGACAACCTCAAATTTGACGTCCATATTTCTCTTTTTTAGCTCGCCTGCGATCACTTCGGTTACCTTTTCCGCAGTGCCTACTGGGACGGTTGATTTATCCACGACGATTAGCGGCGAGGTTAAATTTTGCCCGATGCTTTTTGCGACTTCTAGCACGTAACGTAGATCAGCCTGCCCGTCCGCGCCCATAGGCGTGCCCACTGCGATAAATAGCACGCTAGCGTGTGCTAAGGCCTCTTTTATATCGACGCTAAATTTGAGCGCGCCGTTTGCCCTGCACTCGGCCACGATCTCGCCAAGACCCGGCTCATAAATCGGTATGATGCCGTTATTTAGCGCGTTTATCTTGGCTTCGTCCACGTCCACGCATATGACGTCGTTGCCCATTTTAGCTAGGCACGCGCCGCTAACTAGCCCCACGTAGCCAGTGCCTACGACTGCGATCCTCACAGCCTTTTCTCCCAGTCAAGCGCGGTTTTTATGATGAGCGATAAATCCTCTCTTTTAGGCTGCCAGTTAGTTAAATTTCTTATCTTTTCAGGCTTTGCGATGAGGCACGCTGGATCGCCCTGCCTGCGAGGCGAGTTAATAACCTTAAAATCAACCCCGCTTACTTTTTTAGCCGTTTCTATAACCTCTTTTACGCTAAAGCCGCGGCCGTAGCCGACGTTAAAGATTTCGCTTTTTTCGTGCTCGCTTAGATACTCTAGAGCGCTTAGATGCGCGTCGGCTAGGTCGCTCACGTGGATGTAATCTCTCACGCAGGTGCCGTCTGCGGTTGGATAGTCGCTGCCGAAAATTCCCATACTCTCGCGCTTGCCCAGAGCCGTCTGCGTCGCGACTTTGATTAGATGCGTGGCGTTTGGATAGTTTTGCCCGATGAGCCTCTCTTCGTCGGCGCCCGCGACGTTAAAGTAGCGCAAAATCGCAAATTTGAAATTTTCATTTGAGGCGGCGTAGTCTTTGATGATCCACTCGCTCATTAGCTTGCTTCGGCCGTACGGATTTATCGGATTTGCCGCGGTTTGCTCATCGACCTCGCCGATTTCTGGCTCGCCGTAAACCGCCGCGGTAGAGCTAAATATAAATTTATTTACGCCGTACTCTTTGCAATAGGTTAAAATTTTAGCTACGTTTGCGGTGTTGTTTAGGTAGTATTTTAGCGGATCTTGAGTGCTTTCAAAAACCTCGATAAATGCGGCAAAATGGATAATCGCGTCAAATTTGCCCTCCGCAAAAATCCCGCTTAAATCATCTTCCAAATTTGCCTTTACGAACTTAAATTTACCGATTTTCTCAAGCGCGTCAAGCGCCTTTGTAGTGCCTTTGCAGAGATTATCCACGACCGTTATCTCGTGTCCGCCTTGCTTTAAAAGCGCCTTTAGCACGTGAGAGCCGATGTAGCCCGCTCCGCCTGTTATTAAAATTTTCATTGTTTGCCTTTTTGCTTTTTAGTTTGTGGAATTATATCAAAACAAATAACTGGAGGGGCTTAAAATAAAACTACAATTTAGTATTCACAATAATTATTTCCAAAAAATACGGTATATATTTTATTGTCGCTACCGCGGTAATATCCAACATAGCCCATTTGATAACCAACTTGTTCATAGTTGCAGTCTAAAAGCGTTGCATACATTCCATTAATTTGATAAGCATAAACGCTACTTTCAAATCCCAAAAACACCAATAATGGCACTAAAACTTTTTTCATCATCCGCTCCTTAAAAAAATTACTGCTATAGGAATAATCGCCATAGCAAGTTGATAAAGAATTATATGATAAATAAACTTATAGAAAACTTTTCTATAGGAATGGGCGTGTTAAATTTACCTGAGATAACGACAGAAGAGGAAAACGAGCAGTTTTTTGATACCGTAGCTTCAAATGTAAAAAGGATGCGGCAAGAGAAAAATCTAAGCCAGCTCGAAACGGCTCTAAGTATAGGCCAGGCCTCGGGCGGATTTTACGCAAATATGGAAAACAACGCACACGGCAAGCACTTTAATCTACTTCACCTTTTTAAGCTTTCAAAACTTTTTAACTGCGATATAAATGAATTTTTTAAGGAAATTTCCAAGCAAGACGGTGGCATGTAGAGTTAGATTAGGCATTAAATTTAATTTGAAATGAGCATCAAGAATAGCAAATCCAAATGTAAATTTTTAATGAAACGATGTTTGTATCTTTTAAACTAGCAGAGCGCAAATCAAGGCGATAAAAGAAGCCAAATTTAACCAAAAGACCGTCAGAATTCTTAAAATTTGAGTCCAAGCAAGCATCAAAGCGGCAAATTTGTCCGAAAGCGCTTCGTAAATTTAGCCGCCCTATCACACGCTTAGCGTAAATTTACGGCACCCTTCTCAAAGCAAACAAGCGGACAAATTTGCCCAAAACAGCTAAATTTAATCCTCTCTAACCCGCAAAAATACCGGAAATCTCGGCACTCCTTTCGCGGTTAAATTTTGATATTTATAGGTTAGTATAGAGCCGATTTTAGGCGGGTTTGCGCGGTTACGATCGCTAAAGCCCGAGCCTACCTTAAATTTGACTCCGTGCGGGATCTGCTTGTCTTGGGTTGAGCCGGCCGCGCCGAGCGATTTGCATGTTACCGAGCCCATGAGTCCCGCATACTTACCCGTGCCCGCATTTATCGCCGTTACTTCGCACTCGGCGTCTTTAAATTTTTTATATTTCAGCGCATTTTTGCTTCGTTTTCGCTCGTAGGGCACGTTTGGCTCGCGCACGACCGCACCCTCTCCGCCATTTGCGATGACAGCCTCCGCAAACGCCTCAAATTCGGCGTTATCTTTTACTTTTACTTGTTTGATTATCTTTAAATTTTGCCCTGCCTGCGGATTTTTTAGGATAAATTTTTCAAGCTCGCTAAGGCGCCCTAAAAGCCCGCCGCTAGCCTCAGGCACGTCAAAAACGTGAAATTTGATCTCGCTCCACGCCGTAACATTTGGCGTTTTATCCATCACGGTTGATTGGATTTTTTCAAATTCGCCCCGAGCCGTATAGAGCTCGCCGTCAAGTGCAAACGGCGGAAAATGCGTGCTCCAGCCCTCAGGCGCGGCTAGAATTTTGCCGTTGCGCGAGAGCAAATTTCGCCCGTCCCAGTAGGCGCGCACGCCGTCTAGTTTCTCGCTAACCAGCCAGCCGCCGACGTTTTGGCCTTTGTATTCGCTAAGTTTTAAAAGCTCAAATTTAGCCTTTTTAGCGGTATCTACACCCGCGTCGCTTATGTTTTTGCTCTGCGCCGCCAAAGCAAAATTTAAAAAGGCGGCGATCAAGAGCGCGAAAAATCTCAAATTTTAACCCCGTAAAACTCGCAGTACCACTCGATAAACCTCGCTACGCCGTCATTTACGCTAGTGTTTGGCTTGTAGTCAAAGTCCGCTACCAGATCGCCCACGTCCGCATAGGTCGCAGGCACGTCGCCGGCTTGCAGCGGGAGGAAGTTTTTCTCTATCTCGCGGCCGATTTTTAGCTCGACAGCCTTGATGTAGTCCATGAGCTCGACGGGGTTATTGTTGCCGATATTATAGACCTTAAACGGCGCGCTTGAGGTGGCGGGATCGGGATGCTTCGCGTCCCACGCGGGATTTGGTTTTGCGGGGTTGTCGATGCATTTTATGATGCCCTTTACGATGTCGTCCACATAGGTAAAGTCGCGCTTCATCTTGCCGTAGTTAAAGACGTCGATTTTCTTGCCTTTTAGCGCGGCATCTACGAACAAAAACAGCGCCATATCAGGGCGTCCCCACGGACCGTAAACGGTGAAAAATCGCAGTCCCGTAGTCGGCACGCCAAATAGATGCGAATACGTATGCGCCATCATTTCGTTGCTTTTTTTGGTCGCGGCGTATAGGCTGATCGGGTGATTTACGCCCTCGTGCGTGCTAAAGGGCATATTTTCGTTTAGGCCGTAAACCGAGCTCGAGCTTGCGTAGACTAAATTTTTAGTTTGGTTGTGGCGGCAGCATTCAAGGATGTTCATAAAGCCCGTAATGTTGCTGTCGATATAGGCTTGCGGGTTTATTAGCGAGTAGCGAACGCCCGCCTGCGCGGCTAAATTTACGACGCAGTCAAATTTCTCGCTCTCAAATAGCCTCTTCATCGTCTCGGCATCGACCAGGTCAGCTTTTATAAATTTTAAATTAGGCTGCGTTTTTGAGCTTATCAGCTTGCCCTGCTCAACCTCACTCACGTCAAAATCGGCCGTTTTTAGACGTGCAAGCTTTAAATTTACGTCGTAGTAGTCGTTTATCACGTCGTATCCGACGACCTCGTCACCTCTTTTTACGAGGGCGTTTGCCAAGTGAAACCCGATAAATCCCGCCGTTCCGGTTACTAAAATTTTCATGTTTTTCCTTTGTGATTTGACGCTATTTTAGCGTATTTTAAAAATCAAAGCTCGTAAATAAAATTAGCGTCAACTCTACGAACAACGCGCTAAGCCGAGCAAACATCCAAGCCCCCAACCTACGAAAAAAGTACCGTAAAAAGCCGCCCCGACTACAAATACGGCGGGAAAAGCCACTATCATCCCCGCGCTAGCGACGGGCAAACCAACGATCATCGCGGCACCGCCGAGATCTATCCCCGCACCGCCGCTGCTTGCGCCTATTTTTTCGCAATCTACATTCGTATATACTTTGATTGGATTTTGAAATTTACCCGAGGTTAAAATTTCTTTTCTTTTAGCGTCGCTTATGTTTGCCGTACTTCCGCTCAGATAGTAATAACCGGTTATATATCCGGACTCCAAAAAGCTTTTTATAGTCTGAGACCCTTGCATATTTTTGCTTGGATCAAACATCTCAAAAGACGCTTTTAGCGCAGCATATCTCTCATCCGAAAATAGCTTTTTATCAAGAAAAATGACGTATGTTCCGACCATCTTTTCATCGTTGCCGTATATGCAAATAGACGCAAAATCGTCTTTTATGTCATTTGCAAACTCGCTAGCGTAAAAGTGTTTGGCTTCGTTTATTTTTGCCGTTTCGTTTAGCCTAAAGCTATATTTGTCGCCGACGACGTAGTATCCGTCGTTATACGCATAAAGTCCTTGTATCTCGTCTATTTTTTTGACGCCGGCGCTTTTATCTGCGCAACCTGAAAATAGCAATGCAAATATCGCCGAAAAAGCTACGATCTTTTTATACATCGATTATCCTTTTATTTTATAAATATTAAACTATCTATACTTGCTGAAATTAAATTACGCTTTAACAAAAGCAAGCCGTTTAAATTTAGCCAAACCGGTAAAATACGCTAAATTTGCGCCCGTTCTTACTGCTCGTCTAAATTTATCTCGGGCATATTTTCTTCGGTGTAGTACTCCTCTGTCCCGGCTTGCTCGTCGTCATCATTAAGCTCCGGCTCGTCCTCGTAGTTTTGCGTTTCAAGGCGCACCAGCTCGCGCTCCACAGCCTTGCAAAACACCGGCGTATAGCCCATCTGAGCGCAGTTTGCCCCGAGCCACTCGCTCATCACCGAGATGTCGTCCGCGTAATCATCAAGCGTCAAATTTCCGCGCAAAAGCTCGTATTTTAGGAAAAGCCAGTAGGTGTTTAGCACGTCGCTTTCGCAGTATTCGTTGATCTTATCTATCTTGCCGTCAAAAAACAGCTCCATCACCTGATCGCCGTGCACGTCGTATTTGCCTGGTAAATTTAAGCTAGCGCAGAGCGTATCGAGCTTTAGCCCGCGCACGGAGCCAAACTCGCTCACGTGGTCAAGCAGATCAAAGTGAAATTTGCCGCTGTACCTGTCGCGGTAGTTGCCGTCCCATTTGCCTTTACCGAGCTCCTTGTTTTCGACCTCGTAAAAGCTCGGAAACGAGACGTTGTACCTCATCGCGCGAGTTAAAATCATCGGCAGGTCAAAGCCCCGCCCGTTAAAGCTCACGAGGCGCGGATTGTACGAGTTTACGAAACCGATAAATTTATTTAGGATTTCGCGCTCGTTTGCGCCTTTCATAGTGCTTACGCGCAAAAATTTACCGTACTCGTCCGCCATCACCGCAGAGATCGCCACGACGCGGTGAAACATCACGGGCAAAAACTCGCTTCCGCTTGCTGCCTTTTGCGCGGCAAACGCCTGCCTCGCCACCTCCGCGTCGCTTCCCTCATACCCGTAAATTTTACGCAAAAGTGCGGTATCGGGCACCGTCTCGCAGTCAAAAACGCAGATATAATTTTTAGCCATTTCAAACCTTTTTTAGCTATTTTTGCCTAAAATGATAGCTAAAAATCTTTATAAAAGCGGTAAATGAGTAAAAATTTAAGCCCAAACATCGCCGTTATCAAGCTCTCCGCTCTGGGCGACATCGTCCATGCGGCGACCGTGTTGCAGTTTATCAAAAAGCACTTGCCGCAAGCCAAAATTACGTGGTTTGCCGACGCTAAATTTAGCGAAATTTTATTTCTTTGCCCGCAAATTTCGCGCGTCGTATCGCTACCGCTAAAAAACGGCGAATACAAAAAAAGCTTGGAGCTGATCGCCTCTGCTAAGAAAGAGGGCAAATTTGACTACGTTATCGACTTGCAAGGGCTTATCAAATCCGCCGCGGTTGCGAAACTTCTTGGCAAAAACGGTTACGGATTTGATAAATTTAGCGTCAAGGAACCGCTTGCGGCGCTGTTTTACAAGCATAAATTTAGCTGCGACTACGGAGAAAATATTATCTTGCGAAATTTGGGCCTTACGGCTTTTGCTTTAGGCTTTAGTTTTAGCGAGGATGAAATTTTAGCCAAACAGCCTTGTTTTAGCGTTTCTCAAAGTAAATCACAAAGCTTAAAAAAGAAAATTTTGATAGCGCCCTTTGCTAGCGAGCCGAGTAAAATTTACGATAAATTTGGAGACGTTATCGCTCTGCTAGACGAGCCGCAAAATGAAATTTTCGTCTGCTTTAACGGCGAAAAAGAGGAGAAAAAAGCCATAAATTTGATCAAAAACTCAAACGCGAAAATGCTAAATTTGAGCCTAAAAGAGCTCGTGAGTTTTATCACAAGCTGCGATCTAGTTATCGGCAACGATAGCGGCGTGACGCATATCGCCTGGGCGCAAAATCGCCCCTCTATCGCGCTTTTTGGCAACCGCCCCGCAGAGCGAAACGCCTTTGCTAGCCCCGTAAATTTAACACTAGACGCAGGCAAGAAAATAGACGCGAAAAAGATAGATAAAAGCGACTTTTGCGTGCGAGATATCGCGCCGCAGACTATCGCAAACGCGGCAAAAAGGCTACTTGATGCGTGATTTGTTCTACCTTTGGCTTTATAGATTTTTTAAATTTATTTTTACCGCTACGCCCGCGTTTTTGCTGGATCCTTTTTTAAATTTCATCGCGTTTTTGTTTTATAAATTTGACGCCAAGCACACCAAAATCATCAGAGCAAATCTAAATTTCGCCTACGCGGGCGAGCTTACGGCCACGCAAAAAGAGCAGATCATAAAAGACACGTACCGCAACTACGCCAAATTTGCGGTAAATTTTATAAAAAACCAAAACGCGAGCAAGGAAAAAATCCTAGAAAAAGTCGAATTTAAAAACGAGCAAATCTTTCAAAACGCGCTTGCCTCTGGCCGCCCGATCATCGTGCAAACGGCGCACTACGGGCAGTGGGAGCTCTTTTCGCTGGCGATGGCGGCAAAATTCGGCGGCGTTAGCATCGTCGGACGCGCTCTTGATAGCGCGGTCATGCAGCGCATTTTGGCGGCAAACCGCACCCGCTTTGATATCGAGCTCATCGATAAAATGGGCGGCGCCAAGCAAATCCTAAAAGCGGTCAAGGCGCGCCGATTAGTCGGTATCCTAGTCGATCAAAACACCGCCAAAGACGAGGGCGTAGAGGTCAAGTTTTTCGGACGAAAAGTCCTGCATACGCCTGCGGTTAGCATATTCGCGCAAAAAACGGACGCACTCATCGTGCCAGCCTTTATCCGCGAAAAAGGGCGCAACCTTAGCGAAATTTGCTTTTTCCCGCCGATTGACGTTAAGGATTTTGATAAAGACGAAGCCGTGCTAAAGGCCACGCAAGCTCAATCAGACGCCACCGAGGCCGCCGTACGCGAGAAGCCGGACGAGTACTTTTGGTTTCATAAACGCTTTAAGCATTTTAACGAGGAAATTTATAAATGCTAAGCGTCGTAATCCTCACGCTTAACAGCGAAAAATACCTCGCCGAGGTGCTAAAAAGCTGCGAATTCGCAGACGAAGTCGTCGTGGTTGACAGCGGCTCGCAGGATGCTACGGAGCAAATTTGCTCTGGGTTTAAAAACGTCAAATTTCACAAGCAAAGATGGCTGGGATTTAGCGCGCAAAAGCAGCTGGGAGTGGATCTAGCTCGCAATCGCTGGGTTTTCGTGCTGGATAGCGACGAGGTGATTTTAGAGCCTTTGCGGGAGGAAATTTTGCAGGTTTTGCAGCGCCCCGAGTTTTGCGCATACGAGGTGGCGCGCGCAAATATATTTTTCGGCAAAGAAGTGCGCACGATGGGGCTTTACCCGGACTACACGGTTAGGCTTTTTGACAAGACGCGGGCGGAGTTTGACGGGCGAGAGATACACGAAAAGGTCGTTTTAAAAAGCGCGGCAAAAACGGGCGATCAAATCCCGGCCGACGCTGCAAACGGCGCAAATTTAACCGCCGCTAAAAATCAAATCGGCAGGCTAAAAAACCACTTCAAGCACTATGCCTACGACAGCATCGAGCAGTTTATCGCTAAGCAAAATCGCTACTCGAGCCTTGGCGCAAAGGGCGCAAAATCAAGCAAATTTAAGGCCGTTTTAAATCCCGCGTGGACGTTTTTTAAGCTATTTTTCCTAAAAGGCGGCTGGCGCGAGGGCTGGCGCGGCTACGTGATAGCAAGGCTTTATGCGCAATACACATTTTGGAAGTACGTAAAATGAAAGATAAAAAAATCAAAATCCTAGTTATGAAATTTAGAAACATCGGCGACGTGCTGCTCACGACTCCGCTCATCGAAAACTTGCGCCGCATCTACCCTGACGCGCAGATAGATTTCGCGCTAAACAAGGGCACCGAAGCGATGATCGAGGGTAACCCCAACATCCAAAACATCCATATCTACGACCGCGCAAATATAAAAGAGGTCGGCTTTTTCAAGCGACTTTGGCGCGAGCTAAAGTTTATCCGTGCTATCAAAAAGCAAAAATACGACATCGCCGTGCAGACCACGACGGGCGACCGCGGCATCATCGTCGCAAAATACGCCAAGATAAAAACCATCGTGGGCTTTGAGGGCAAAAATAAAACCGTAAACAAAATAATCACGCACAAAGCCCCTAAAATAGGCGGCCTGCGCCACACCGTGGATAGAAATCTAGACGCCTTAGCCGCGCTCGGGCTTGAGCCTAGCGGCAAAAGAGTCAGCGTGTATTTTGATCCAGAGTGCATCAGTCATCTAAATTTACCGCCTAAATTTATCCACGTGCATCTAACTAGCCGCTGGATGTTTAAGTGCGCGGACGACGAAACTATGGCTGCGATAATCGACTTTTGCGAAGGGCTTGGCGTGCGCGTAGTGCTGACGGCCGATAACAACGACGCCGAGCTAAAAAAGCTGGACGACGTCCTGGCGCTATGCTCCTCTAGCCCCGTAAATCTGGGCGGCAAACTCACCCTAAAGCAGACCGCAGCGCTATCAAAGCGCTCTGCGATGTTTATCGGCGTGGATACGGCGATCATGCACCTAGCCGCAGCCAACGACGTGCCCGTGATCGCGCTGTTTGGGCCTAGCGGGGCGTTTGAGTGGGGGCCGTGGGATAACGATCTAAACGAAAACGGCTACACGCAGCGCAACGGCAACCAAACTATGGGTAAGCACGCGGTATTTCAAAAAGACTGGGACTTCGTGCCGTGCGACAAAGAGGGGATGATAAAGCACGGCGTGGAGCGAACACTGATGAGATTTGAGGGCGAGGAGCTAGAAGCGATAAAGAGCAAAATCAGGGAAAATTTAAGCCAAAGCTAAGTAGGCTTTGTAAAATTCGGCCGCTTTGGCTAAATTTTACGAGCGAATTTGAGCCGCAAGCGGTAAATTTGGCTGTTTTGGTCAAATTTGGTGATTAAATTTATCGGCCGGGCTTGTCATAAAGTCAAATTTGATTTGAACGCCGGCCGTCAAATTTGAACTTCTTGATTTTATAAATTTGGGTGCTTAAATTTGACGCCTAAGCCTTCTTTTCATAAACATATACGAGATTACGAAAACGAGCAAACAAACGGGCGCAACGATAATAAACGCTATACTCCAGACTGCCGCACGCTCACTCCAAAAATACCCTGCTGCGAGGCACGCCAAAAAGCCGCCGTAAAAAGCGCCGAGCGATAAATTTTCTACCGAAAAAAGTAGTAAACTAAGATTTGGATTTTTTACAAACAGCTTGCTTGGCTTGAAATCTTTATACCTTTTGAGCAGATACCAAAGCAGCGCGCAAGCTAAAATCGCAAATGTTGCCGCAAAAACGGCAATCCTTAGCGTGCCATCGAAAGGCAAAACCGCCAAAATCAAAGACGTCACCCACCAAGCGAGCAAGAAAACCATCGGCACCGCCAGCAAATATCTCGCCATCCTGCGAAATTTATACCTTTGTTCTGGTTTTATCCTTTTTCGGCTAATTTCGTTAAGATAAAATTTCGACTAACTTTATCCGCCGTGAATCCACATATCCAGCTCCTGTTCCGCCGGGGCTTTGATATCAAAATCTATATTTCCGCAATTATCGTATGAGAATTTACGTCGCAGATTTTTCATATGGGTATAAGCCAAGACTTCGTTAAGGCTTTCTAAGTTCTCATATCCGTTTTTTATTCGTATTAAATTTTCTTTGCTTTTGATTTTTGTTAAATCTTCTTTATTGTTAAGCTCGATATACCAACTTATATAACCAGGTCTGGCATAATTAACAAAAAATTTATTCTCTTTTATTAAAAATGATTTTTCTAAAAACATTTTTCCGTTATGAAATGGATTTTTCTCTTCCGATAAGATAATAGGCTGTCTAAAGCCCAAAATTTCATCCTTATATACAAAATATTTTGATAGATCGGAGATATCTATTTGCGTCTTGTCTTTTATCTCATAATCAAAACTCTTTCTGTCGGTATTTTCAACTAAAAAATCAAACCAGTTTTCTTCATTGAAATCGCCGATTAGATAGAGCTTGGAGATGTGCGCCGTATAAAAACTATGGCCGAAATTTTTTATATCGTGCTCATCGATAATGGTATTTCGCAGAACCTCATAGTCGTGATATCTTTTAAAATAATTTGTAGCGGCATTTTGAAGCAGCTCTTCGTTGCTTAAAATTCTATTCTCTTTTAGACAATATCCCTTTTGATATTTGTAATAGCTAAAAATAGTAACTACGCAGGAGCCTTGCGAAGTGGAGTAATCCGGCACGATGCGGATAAACAGGGTGCAGAAAAGTAGCGCCGTGGCTATGATTTTAAATTTATATTTGCGAAATTTCATCACGATCCTTTAGACGCCAAAGCGAGCAAAAACCTCGCCGCGCGAAATTACGTCCATTATTTCGCGCCTCTCAAATTTGGGCCAAATTTTAGCTAGACTAGTCAAAATACCCAAATTTTACTTCTTTATCTTCGAGTATATCCCGCCCAAAATGTCGTTTTGATAGATAAAAAGCGTGCGTTTTAGCCATGCGGCGTCCTTTTTGGCGGCGATGCGCTTGATAGCCGATAGGTCGCCGTCTGGCCTATTTATACCTCGCTGCGTCGTAAAAAACGCCTCGTAACCGGCCTGCCTAGCTAGACGGATCAAATTTTCGTCGTATTTGCCGCGAGGCCAGCACAAAATTTTATCCTCGATGCCCAAATTTGCGAGCATAAACTCGCGGCACCGAGCGAAATTTTCCTCAGGCGGGAGCGCGCCAAAATACTCGTCAAAATGCGTATGCGTATGCGAGTGAAAGTCAAAAATGTCCCGCATCGCAGCTATCTCGTCAAGACTCAAAAATACGTCCTGCGGACGCTGGGGCGCTGCTTTTTTGTATTCGGAGTGAGTTAGCTCGATAAACTCGCCCCGCCGCATGCTCGCGCGCTCTATCCACTGCGTCACTAAAAAAACGCTCGCCCGCAGCCCAAACTCGCGCAAGATAGGGTAGGCGTAAACGTAATTATCCTTCCAACCGTCGTCAAAGGTTATGAGGACGCTTTTTTTAGGCACGGCTAGCTCGCCCTTTTTATAGGCGATAAATTCGCTCATCGTAAGCGTTTTATAGCCCGCCTCTGCCAAAAACCGCATCTGCGAGGCAAAGTCCTCTGCGCTAGAAGCGATAAATCCGCCCTTTTTTAAAACGTGATGATACATCAAAACGCTAACGCTCAACGCCGCCTCCTTTAGCTCCCGCCCGCGAATTTGCCGCCAGTAAGACGAAAAATCCTAGCATATAAAACATATAAAGTATGCGTAAATTTATCGCCTCAAACAGCCCGCGCACGCCAAAATAACACACTAGCGAGATAAAAATCGCAGCAAAAAGCAGCTCGCGCGAGCGCAGAAAATGCCTAAACGCATACGCCAAAAGCGAAACAAAACCGCCCAGTAGCAGCGCCGTACCGATCGCGCCGTAGTAGTAGTAATGCCCGATAAAAAACGGCTCGTCGTTAAACCAGTACCGCTCGCCGTTTGGCCTCGTCTGCATCATCGAGATCTGTGCGCCCTTGTCCGCCTCGTCTCGCAAAAATGCGTCGTACTGCTCCTTGCCGTATCCAAGCCCCGTTAGCGCGCGCGGACTAGCAAAAAGCAGCGGCAAGCGCTCCTTTAAAATCAAATCGCGCCCCGAGCTAAAGCCCGCACCCGCTATACGCTCTCTCATGCTCTCGTTTTCGAGGTTTGCCTCGCTCACTAGCCCGATCTGGAAAAATTTATACATCGCCGTGGGCGAACTCAAAACCGCCGACGACGCGCCCGCGACGCAAACGGCGAAGATAACGGCAAAGAGTTTAAATTTACGTTTCGCTTCGCCGCCTAAGATATACAAACAAAAACCAAACATAATAAAACAAGCCAGCATCGCTCCCCAGCTGCCCCTAACGCCGCTCAAAATATCAAGCCCTACGGCCGCCAGACAAAGCGCGCCGCACGAAACTCGCGCCCAAAGCGGCCTAAAAATAAAAACTCCCGCCAACGCAAAAGGCAAAAATCTATCCACGTAGTCCGCGTACGCTCGGCGCACGACTCGCGAGTCAAATTCGCCCGCGCTGCCAAGCCTCTCAAACTCGCTAAAAAGCGGCGCGGCGTAGTAGATGCTAATAACCGCAAAGGCCGCTATCAGCGCGTAAAAAAATAATTTTGCTTGAGCGGTCTCGCCGTTTGCCGCGACGTAGACGATGAGCAAAAAAGCAAATCCGCGCCCAAACTCGCCCGCAGCGTTGCCCAGCGAATCAAACTGCGGCGCGTAGGGAAAGGCGGAGATCAAAAACGCGTAAAAGGTGAATGCGATAAGGCAAAACGCGGGCGAGCGAGAAAGGCTGAAATTTACCCCGACCCTTGCGGCAAATCGCGTCCTATCGGTAAAATAAAGCCAGATCGCGCATACGAGCGCAAGATAAAGCGAGATGTTTTTCGCCGCCGTCATACGCGGAACGTGCTCGCAAGCGATAAAAACGCAAACGAGGTATAAAGCGGCGTTTTGTAGGCGGTTTTGTAGCTTCGTCATTTTCTCCCTTAAATTTAAAGCGCCCATTATAACGATAAAATCATTAAAATCCAGTAAGCGATTTTTAGTCGAATTTTAGCCCGCGCGCTCTCAAAAAAGTCCGTAAATTTATAAATTTATGCTAAATTTAGGCTAAATTTTTACAGAATAAAGGCCAAAATTTTGATATATTTTCTCATATATTTGCTGATTTACCCATATCTTTTTACGATAAAAAAGCTAAAATTTAAAGGCGCAAAAGGCAAAATTTTACTCATACAAACCGCTAAAATCGGCGACTACGCAAACTCGGCCGTGATCTTTGAAAAGCTGGGCAAATTTGATGTACTCATCGACGAGATAAACCTAGCCTTCGCAAAGCACGACAGCCGAATAGAAAAAATATTTACGATAAACGGCGTAAAACGCAAAAAAACCTCAAAAATAGGGCTCGCGCTCGAGCTTTTTTCGCACAACTACGAGAGCGTCTACGTGCTGATGCCAAACAGTCTAAATCTCTTTTTAGCGCGCTGCACGCTGGCTAAAAACATCGTCGCCGTGCACCACTACGCAGCATCTAGCGACTTTGCCCTGCTGGCGCTCGGTATGAAAAAAGTGCTGCATACTCTAAATGATCTCACGCTACTAACCTACCTAAAAACGGTCGGCATTAGCGAACTAAAATATGAAAAATGCTTGCAAAAACCGCTTTTTACCCCGCAAGAAAATCTAATAAAAAGCGACAAATTTAAGATTGGCGTGAGCCTAAGCGCGGGCAATAAAATGAAAACGCCTACAAAAAAGACTTGGGAAAAAATATTTGAAATTTTCGCTAAATTTGACTGCGAGGTTTACATTTTCGGCGTCGGCGAGGAGGCTACTCTGCTAAAAAACCTGCTCGCGCAAAATGCGGACCAAAAGCAGGCAAAAAATCCTAGCGATAGGCAATTTTGTGCGGATTTGGCCGCTAGCGATACGATCGAAATTTACGGCGGCCTTAAAAATACAAACGAAAAGCATACAAAAGCTCAAATTTGCAGCCAAAACGGCACCGGCGGCGAGTCAAATTTAAGCTCGCAAATTTGCGATATTTACGTGAAAAGATTTGGCGAAAATGAGCTAAAAATCATCTCCTTAATCGATAAAATCAAGCTTGAGGGGCTGCCGTTTTACCTCTCGCAGATGCAGCTTTACGCAAGCTCCGATACCGGCAACTACTACGTCGCAGATAGCGTGCGCACGCCCACGATCTGCCTGATGGGGCCCTGCTTTGCTAGCGAGCAAAGAGGCGTCGCCGACTCGCTCGTCATAAACTCGCATTTATCGCCCGTTAGCTCCGTGTTTAAAACCGTACGCGATATCGACGCGAGCGCGTTTTTCGAGCTTAGCGAGCAAAATCTCGCAGACATCGAGGCCTTCGTCAAAGCTCGCTATATATCCTATCTATCCCGCGAAGATAATTTTCTATGCTAAATGCCTTTATAACGGCATCGTCGGGGCTTTTTGAGGCTGGCTTACGCAAGCTCTCAAAGCAGACTAAAAGCGCGTCCGAGCTTCTTTGAACTATAAAAAAATCTTGCTTTTTTGAGGAGATTTCATAAATCTCCCTTATGACGGCGATGTCCGAATACACGACGCCAAGCCCGCAACCAAGCGCCTCGATGACGACTCTAGGTAGTCCCTCATCACTGGAAAATCCAAGCACGTAGTCGCACGCGGCATAAATCTCGTCCATCTTGGAAACAAAGCCTAAATACTCGGCCTTACCTGATTTTATCAGCGCGTCAAATTTGGCTTTCGCGTCCGCCTTTAGCTCGCCTCCGCCTGCAAAATAGACCTTTACATCGCTTCTTTTTAGCCCCACAAGCGCGTCAAAAACGAGCTCGTGACCTTTAAGCGTCAAGAAATTTGCAGGCATTACGATATTTATTTTTTCGGCGTCAAATTTGGCTTTTAGAGTGCCGTTTTTATCGTCGCCGCTATTTTTTAAATTTGACCGAGAACGGCTCAAATTTTCGCTCGCCTCAGATTTTTCCCGCTTTAAAACTGGCGCCTCTACGGGATTATAAACCACGTTTTTAGGCATATTTATCTGCGCGGCATAAAATTCGTAAGTCGCGTTTGAAACGCAAACGGGCGTAAATTTTAGCTGCTTTAAAATCTCAAGCTTAAAGGACTCGACGGCCGAGTTTTTGCGCAAGTGCTGCACTACCGCGATATTTAGGGCGTTTGCGGCGGCGATATAAGCAAGATTGGTTGAAAAATGATTGTTTAAATGCACTACGTCTGGCCGCACCTGCCGCAGCAAGCAAAGCGCGTAGTCGTAGTCTTTTTTATAAAGGTATTTTGCCAAAATTTGCCCGCCCAGCGCGCGTAAAAGCTCTTTTTTTAGCTTTGAGGGCTGCTTTTTGGGCGCAAATTTTATAAATTTAGCTCCGGTTTCTTCTATGATTTGCGAGATTTTGCGTCCGCCCGTTTCGTAATCGGTCTCGAAAAATGCGCAAAGCTCGCACTTTTGCTGCGCGGCAAGTTCCCGCAAAAGATACAAAAAACTCTTCGTCCCGCCGCCGTATTCGCGCCCCGTATCGACGAACAAAATCTTTTTCAAATCATTTCCTTTAGCATCTCCCAGACCTCGCGTGCCTCGATTTGCAGCATGCACTCCTGAAATTTGCAGTTTTTACCGACGCAAGGAGAACAGGTGCGCGGCTTTTTGATAAATTTATGGATATTTTCGTCAAAATCGGGATTTGAGTTTACGGGCGAAGCGACTGCAAAAAGCCCGATCGTAGGCGTTTTTAGCGCAGCTGCGACATGTAGCGGACCGGTATCGGGCGTGACAAGCACATCAAGCCTAGCTATCAGCGCGGCAGCCTCTCGCAGACTAAATTTACCCGCCGCATCTATCACGTGCGCGCTTCTTAACTCCTCGTCTAACTGCGCGGTCATCGCTCGCTCGGCGGGGCTGCCCGTTAGCACGATGACGGCGTCCGTGCGCTCCAAAATAATTCCCGCCAGCTCCCGCCAACGCTGCCAAAACCACTGCCTGGAAACCGTGCTAGCCCCCATCTGAAAGCCGATAAATTTGCGTTTGCCGTCTTTTTTTAGCATTTCATCGACGCGGGCGAAATCCTCATCGCGCAGATACAAATTTAGCCTCGTGTCGCGACTTTTGATGCCTACGAATTTAAGCTGCTCGAGGCGGTTTAGCACTACGTACCTCTCATCTCCGTAAGGCTCGGGCGCATTTGAGTGAAAGGGGCTAAATTTATTGCCGGCATTTGGCAGCTTAAAGACGTATTTTGCGCCGCTTAAAACGGCTAGCGGCGTAGCCTGCGGCTCGTTTGAGTGCAGGATAAAAACTATGTCGGGTTTTATCTTTTTTAGCTGCGATAAAGCGCGCAAAAAGCCGCCTTTTTTGCCGTCGTAAAGTAAAATTTCGTCAACATTCGGATCTGTTTTAAAAAGCGGCGCGGTAGATGGATTTAGCAGGGCGACAGTGCGAACGTGCGGGAAATTTTGCCGAAAGACGCGAAAAATCGGCGTGTTAAAAATCGTATCGCCAAGCGCGGTGTTACTAAAAAAACAGACCGTTTGGACGGGCTGCGTAACCAGCTGCGTTTTGCGCACGCTTTTAAATCGCAAAATGAGCCGCGCCGCGCTCTCAAAGAGCCTCATACATCGCTTCCGTCTGCGCAACCATCGTCTCTATCGAGAAGTTTCGCACGATAAATTCCCTCGCGTTCGCGCTAAATTTCGCCCGAAGCGCAGCGTCTTCTATCAGCGTTTTTAGAGCCGCTTTGAGCGATTCTTTATCGCCGTTTTTAAACAAAAGCCCCGTTTCGCCGCTACTTATCGCCTCGCCGATGCCGCCCGCGTCGCTACCGATGCAAGGCACTCCGCATGACTGCGCTTCAAGCAGCGCCGTACCTAGCGCCTCCATCTTTGATGGCAGCACGAAAACGTCAAAACTACCCAAAAACTCGCTCACGTCGGTGCGGGAACCTAGCATATAGATGTTTGGAGTCTTAATTTTTTTTAGATTTTCTTCCTGCGGACCGTCGCCGACCACGACTAAAGCGGCGTTTGGTAGATTTAGCTCGCTAAAAGCCTCAAATAATAGCTGATGATTTTTCGCCGCGCGCAAGACCGCTACGATACCCACTACAACGCAGTCCGCGCTCAAATTTAGCTCCGCTTTTATATCTTTGGTGAAATTTGGATTAAACCGCGCCGTATCCACGCCGGTGTAGATAACGTCTATCAAATTTCCCCGCACGCCCTGCGAGACGAGCTGGGCTTTTACGGCGTTTGAGACGGCTACGATTTTATCGTTTACGTTGTAGCTAAATGCCGACCTGATCGGCGTTTGCAGGTGTCTGGTGCGCACGACCTTAGCGCCCGTTAGCTTTGCTACGATCGCTCCGATGTTGCCGTCTTTGCCCGAGTGCGTTGCGATGATCGAAATCTTCTTTTCGCGCACGAAACGGCAAATTTTAAAAATTTCAAAAATATTATAGACCTTGCTTAGGTTAAATTCTACAAACTCGCAATCAATAGGCTTTTCAAAGCTTTTTGAGCCTGGATTTAGCGCGTAAAATACCTTAAATTTATCCTTATTTAGCCCGTTTATGACGCGCTGCGTGCGGTGCTCCTGACCGCCGAAACCCAGCGAGCTTTCAAGCTCTAAGATATTTATTTTATCTGTTTTTTTCATATATTTTTGACCGCCTCGTAGATTTCCTCGTCCGTCACGTCCTGCGCCCTTTTGCTTTCACTTTGCAGCACGGCACACTCCGCGCCGCCGTAAATGGGAGCCCAGCGAGCGGCGTCCGTTTTACCAAGCACGAGCACCGTTTTTACCCCAAGCGCCGGAGCTAGGTGCGCTACGCCGCCGTCAAGCGTTAGGACAAATTTAGTCGCCCAGATATAGCCGGCTAGCTCGTCTAAATTTTTAGTCGCGGCAAACTCCACGCCCGCTTCTTGCGCTACTTTTTCGCCAAATTTTACGTCCTCCGCACTAACGGCGACGCGTCCGAAATTTTGCTTTAAAAACGCTAAAATCCGTAAAATTTTAGCCTCGTCCATGCGGTTTTGCTCCACTCTCGAAGAGATATGAAAAAATACGAAATCCTTAAATTTCTCGCTTTTAAAGCTCGGTACGTAAAGCGTCTTTTCTCCGTCAAATTTCGCCCCCAGCGGCGCTACTAGCTCGCAGCAAAGTAGCACCTCGTGAGGCGGAGTATTAAAATTTAATCTATGTGTTATTAATGCACTGCCCTCGTTTTGCTTTGCTGCGCCTATCGTCGTTTTAGCTGCGGCGGCTCTAGCAAATATCGCGGCAGAGGGCGAATAGGCACTCCTAAAAATCACCGTCGCATCGTATTTTTCACGGCGAATTTGAAGCAAAATTTTACATTTTCCCCAAAACGCCCGCACCTTTGCCGCCGCTCCTTTTACGTGCTTTGGTTTAGTGTAGATATAGATTTTATTTAAAAATGGATTGCCGCGAACGACGCATGCGTTTAGGCTGTTTACTACGATATCTATCTGCGCGTGCAGATGAGCTTTTCGCAGCGCTTCAATCGCCGGCGTCGTGCAGATGAGATCGCCGATGTTATCGTTTCTAACGAGCAAAATTTTCACGATTTTCCTTTTTTGGCGCGATTATACCTATTTTACGCTTATACTTCTTTACGCCCGCATCCGTCGCCCACTAGGCATAACCTAAAATTCATCAAAAAACTTATAAAATACCGCTAAATTTTAAAAGGCGAACATGAAAAAAATAGTATTTTTAAGGCTCGATCTGGACGCTATCGGCGGGGCGCAGAGATATCTTTCAAGGCTCGTTAAAGCCCTAAAAGACTCGGGCGTTGCGTGCGAGACTCGCGGATTTAACGGTAGCAAAAAGCTAAGCTCGTGGATCAAAGCCCTGCTTTTTAACTCGCAGGCAAAGCGGCAAAAGGGCGCGGACGAGATTTATTTTAGCTTAGAGCGCATCACTTGCGCCGACATCTACCGCGCGGGTGACGGCGTGCACAAAGTCTATATGAAAACCAAGCCGTTTTGGTTTGTAAACCCGCTAAATTTCGTCATTCCGTACCTTGAAAAGCGCACTTTTAAAAATACCAAAAAAATCATCGCCAACTCAAATTTTATAAAGCGCCAAATTTGCGAAACCTACGGCATCGCCGAGGAAAAGATCGCAGTCGTCTATAACGGCGTAAATTTGCCTACTCGCGTGCAAAAAGGCTCGGCAAAGCTCGCTCTTTGCGAGGAATTCGGACTTGATTTTCACCTACCGACGCTGCTGTTTGTGGGAAGCGGCTTTAAACGCAAGGGCGTGAGCGAGTTTTTACGCATCGCAGCTCGCCTAAAAACGCGGGTAAACTGCCTAATCGTCGGCCGCGACAAAAACGCCGCCCGCTACAAAAATCTAGCCAAGGAACTCGGCCTAAACGCCGTATTTACGGGCGCGCAAAAAAGCGCGGCGAGATTTTACGAAGGTAGCGAGCTGTTTTTGTTTCCGACGGCGTACGAGCCGTTTTCAAACGTCGTTTTAGAGGCGCTTAGCTACGGCTGCGTCGCTATCACGACCGCTCAAAACGGCGCGGCGGAGATATTGCCCGAGGAGTTTGTGATGAGCTCGCCGCAAGACTACGACATCTGCGATCTGATCGACGAGATACTAAACGACGACGAGCGGCTAGCAGCGCTGCAAGAGCGAAATTTAGCGCTTGCTAGCGAGTTTAACATCGAAAAAAACGCGAGCGCGACGCTGGAGATCATACGTGCGAATCTTGATTGAGCTGCCGACCTGGCTGGGCGACGCCGTGATGGCGAGCGCCGCGGTGGAGGCTATCGCAAAGCACGCGGCGGCGTTTGACGCAGGAAATTCGACGGGCAAATTTGAGGACCTGGGCGAGCGAGACTTTAGCTTTTCATCCCAAAATTTTGGCCCTGTAACGCAAGAAATTCAAATTTTTACAAACAGTGCGGAAAATTTGAGCGATAAATTTGACGCGGAAGACAGCGCAAATTTGACGGCAAACGCGCAAAAAAATCAAAATCCGCAAAATTTTAAAAAAGATGCACGAGGGCCCGTAAAAATCGTATTTTTCGGCTCGTTTGCGGCGTGCGAGCTTTTTAAGGCCCACCCAAACTGCGAACGCGTCATCGTGGATAGCAGCAAAAAGGCTAAATTTAGGCTCTGGCGGCTATTTTGGCAGGCAAGAAGTCTGGGCAAATTTGACGCAGCGTTTAGCTTTAGAAGCTCGTTTGCGAGTAAAATTTTACTTTTCGGAGCGCAGGCGCAGCAAAAATTTATTTTCCAAAAGAGCAACGATAGCGCGCATCAGGTGCAAAAATACCTAAAATTCGTCAAATCAGCGTTAAATTTAAAACGCGCGGACGACGGGCTAAAGCTGTACTTTGAGCCGCGTAAATTTGATGCTCCCGTACTCGGGCTAAATCCAGGCGCTAGCTACGGAAGCGCCAAACGCTGGTATCCGGCGTACTTCGCGCAGGTAGCGCTGCATTTTAAAGATAAATTTAAGATTATGATTTTTGGCGGCGCGGGCGAGCGGGATATGTGCGAGCAGATCGAGCAAATTTTACGCGAAAACGGCGCGACGTGCAAAAATCTAGCTGGCAAAACGAGCGTGCGCGAGCTTTGCGAAAATATCGGCGGTATCTGGCGAAGCGGCGGGATATTCGTCACGAACGATAGCGGCCCGATGCATATCGCAGCAGCCTACAAGACGCCTACGATCGCGCTTTTTGGACCGACGAGATTTACGCAGACCTGTCCGTGGCGCAATGAAAACGCTCGCATCCTACACCTAAATTTAGAGTGCATGCCGTGTATGAAGCGCGTCTGTCCGCTAAAAACCCACGCCTGTATGAAAGACCTCTCGCCGCAAGCCGTCATCCAAACGATCGAGCGAGAGTTTATTAAAAAACGTGAAAAATAAATTTATAAAAATAGAAAATTGCGTTTTAACTCTGCTTTTAATCGGCGCTTCGTTATTTTAGCGCTAAAGCGTCGCGATACTTATAAAAGAGCGGTTCTATATAACTAAAACGTCAAAAGCAAGCCGCCCAAATTAATAAAATTCTCAAGATTTCGCATTAATTTAGAAGCAACAAAAAGTAAAGTTATCGCTAACGGACTCGGTTATTTTCTTTGATATTTAAACGGTAGATACTTGAAGATTTTTGAAACGACCGCGTAAATTCGAGTTTTAAAAATAAAAAATTCGTATCGGTATATTCATAGATTTAATTATTTTTAAATGCACATATACTAACTTTATCAAAACCAAAATACCCGCACATAGTTTTACGGCGAAATTCGCCTCGCGCATGCCGTTTGTCGCCTTTAGTTTGCCGTAGCGTATTTTTCGCAGATCTTGATTTTTAAATTATATTGTTTACGAGCCGATTTCGTATCCGCGGCTCGCCTACGGCTTACTGAAGCTAATCCCAGGTCATAACCGCCTGGTTTGATTTGCGTCCATTTTTGCCACATTCGCAAGGTTGGCTTATCGTAAACGCCGTGGCATATTTTGCGATTTTTCCAAAATTAGCCGAAAATAGCCGACTTAGAGTCGCGATTTGATTAATCGCCGTAAAAAATAAGAGATTTATTAAGATTACGCTAAGCTGTAGCTAATCCTACCGCCTCATCTTTCTGCCGATTAGCGCAAAAATCACGATCACGCCGGCAATCATCAGCCCAGCCTTGACGTAAAACGCCCTCCTCTCGCGCACGGCTTCTGGCGAGCTGGTTTTGAGTCGCACCTTGACGCTAGTGCTGCCCGCCGTTATGCTTAGCGTATCGCCGGCCATGCCCTTTAGCTTCACGCTTAGCGTGTTCGTGCCGCTTTGTTTTATTTGCGCTTCGGCAAAACCGGAGACCTTATAAACATAGCGCGTCATTAGGTCGTTGCAGTCTTTGGGGCGGAAAAATATCTCGTAGGTCTTATCCGCATCCACGCCCAGCACGTCGCCGTCACGCGCGTCAAAATACGGATTTTGCGGAGTTTTGGTTTTAAAGCTCCATTTTATCTGCTTTACCTGCGCGCCAGTGCTTTGGGCGTTTGCTTGCTCGTAGCTAAAAACCGCCTCGTACTGCACGCCGAAGTCAAAAACCTCGCGCGAAAAAACCGCAAACTGCCCTTTGCTAAATTTAGAATTTACGTCATTTTTACTCGTGATGACGTGCAAATTTTGAAGTTTTCGCCCGTCTTTAAATATCTCAAAATCCTTAAATTTTATCTCGCCCACATTTGCGTTAAACTCGATGCTAACGGGATTTGCCGTGATCTTGCACTCGGGGAAGGGATCTGGGATCTCGCCGCTAAAATATGGCGTCACGGCAGTGGCGTCGGGAAATTTAACGAAAGACTTGCTGGAGCCGGTGAAATTATCAAATTTAGCGTCTTTTATTTTTAGATTTTTATCGGCGCAGACGTTGGTATAAAACCGCCCCGCGCCCGTATCGCTCGCACCTCTAGAGCAAAAGGCGTTAAGGCGCGAGTTGCCCATTTCAAAGACGAAGGTATTAAATTTATCCTTAGACGCAAGCGCGTAGCCGACCTCATCGACGCTCAAATTTAAAAACGCGAATCGGTGATATATCGCCGAAAATAGCCCGTCCACCGCCTCTTTAAAGTCGTTTTTATAAGCGATGTTTTCAAGCACTAGAGTTGATTTGTAGCCCACGGCTAGAGCTCTGTCGGCCGGAGTCGCGCCGCTAAATTTAGCCCGTCCGGCCGTCTCGTCGTGCCCCATGTATTCGTTTTGAGCGCTATAGTCGGCATGGTTTTTGGCGGCTTGGCTTAAAATTTGATTTTGTCTTAGGCTGGAGAGTCCGGAGCCTCGGCGGTACTCATTTAGATACGCGACTGCATCGGAGTCCGGAACGAAAGAAAACTCGGGCTGCTTGGCGGACTTTAGCACGGAATCTTTACCCTGCCCGCCCAAGATATCGCAACCCGCAAGAAAAAAGGCGCAGGCTAAAAGGCTAAATTTAAGCCCGCGTTTTACAGAGTAAAATTTCAAATCCTGCGCCCTTTTAAATTTAAGCCTTAGGGCCTGCTTTTGCGTATTCTACGCCCTCTTTTACGTCCTCGTAGCGTTTAAAATTCGCCTCAAACATACCCGCTAGTTTATCGCGAGTCGCGATGTATTCGTCCTTGTTCTCCCACGTGTTGATCGGATTTAGCAGCTTCGTCTCGACGCCCGCAAGCTCTTTTGGGATCGCGAGGTTAAATTTTTCAAAATTTTCAAATTCGCACTTTTTGATACTGCCGTCTAGGATCGCATTTATGCACGCGCGCGTGGCTTTTATGCTCATTCGCTTGCCCACGCCGTACGCGCCGCCGCTCCAGCCTGTGTTTACGAGATAGACGCTGACGCCATGTTTGTCGATCTTTTCGCCCAGCAGCTTAGCATAAACGGTCGGATGCAGCGGCATAAACGGCTCGCCAAAGCACGCGCTAAAAGTCGCCACAGGCTCGGTGATACCGCGCTCGGTGCCTGCGACTTTGGCCGTATAACCGCTTAGGAAATAATACATCGCCTGCTCTTTGGTTAGCTTTGCGACCGGAGGCAAAACGCCGAATGCGTCGGCGGTTAGGAAGATTATGTTTTTCGGATGGCCGCCTGCGGAGCTTGGCTCGTAGTTATCGATATGATAGATCGGGTAGCTGACGCGGGTGTTTTCGGTCTTGCTGCCGTCTTTGTAGTCCACGACGCCAGCCTCATCCGCGACCACGTTTTCAAGCAATGCGTCGCGCTTGATCGCGGCGTAAATTTCAGGCTCGCTGCTCGGGTCTAAATTTATACACTTCGCGTAGCAGCCGCCTTCGAAGTTAAATATCCCCTCATCGTCCCAGCCGTGCTCATCATCGCCGATTAGCTTGCGGTTTGGATCGGTCGAGAGCGTCGTTTTACCAGTGCCGCTTAGGCCGAAAAATAGCGCCGTGTCGCCATCTTTGCCCACGTTTGCGGAGCAGTGCATACTTAGCTTGCCCTCAAGCGGCAGCCAGTAGTTCATCATAGAAAAAATTCCCTTTTTCATCTCGCCGCCGTACCACGTGCCGCCGATAACCGCGACGTTTTCCTCGACGTTAAAGATAACGAAAACGTCGGAGTTTAGCCCCTGCTCTTTGCACTCTTCGTTTTTGCATTTGCACGCGTTGTAAACGACGAAATCGGGATGAAATTCCGCGAGCTCGCTCTCGCTTGGACGGATGAACATATTTTTAACAAAATGCGCCTGCCACGCGACTTCGGTTACGAAACGAACCGATTTTTTGCTCTTTTCGCTCGCGCCGCAAAATGCGTCTTGGATAAAGATTTCCTTGCCGCTTAATTGGGCTTTTGCCTTAGCTAAAAGCTTATCGAAAAGCTCTTTTGAGATAGGCTGATTTACCTTACCCCAAGCGATGTATTTTTGGCTCGGGTCTTGCTTTACGAAGTACTTATCTTTTGGGCTGCGACCCGTAAAGATGCCCGTATCGACCATAAAAGTGCCGTTACTTGACACGCGTCCCTCGCCCATCGCCTTTTCAAGCTCAAAAAGCTCGTCGTAGCTTAGGTTGTGGTTGATTTTTTTTATATCTTTAAGACCTAATTTTTCTATTTCGTTTACCATTTTTCTTCCTTTTTTAGATTAAATTTTCGCTAAAATTTGACCGTTTGCTACGGTTTGTCCCTGCTGTACCTCGATAGAGGTCACGAGCCCGTCTTTTGGGGCGTTTACGTCTATTTCCATCTTCATGGCCTCTAGCACGAACATCCTTTGTCCCTTTTTCACGCTATCGCCCACTGCGACCAGGATTTTAAACACGTTTCCGGGAAGCGTGCTTTTCACCGGCTCGCCGCTACCGCCGGTCGTTTTGGCCGGAGAGAGTTCAGGAGGCGGCATGTGCGCTACGCTTGCGGGTTTTACGCTTTTTATCTCGGCTTTGCCCTCAGCGTCCGCGACCTCGACGTCAAATTTCTTGCCGTTTACGGTGACGCTATATTTTTCGTTTATCGGAGTTTTCGCGCGAGGGGTCGGCGCGCTAGTTTCACACGCATTTGCGGATTTTTTTCGGATATTTACTTTGCCTTCGCCTTTTAAAAACGCGATGCCTTTTTCCTTGCACGCCGCAGCGATAAAGATATTTTCCTCGCTAGGCTCGATACCCTCTTTTTTAAGTAGCTCGCGCGTAAATTTAAGCGACTTGCTCTCGTCTTTGTCCGCGATATCCATGGCGTGTTCTTTAGTCGGTTTTAAGCTTAACTGCTCGCTAGCTAGCTTAACCACGCTCTTATCTGGCTCTACGGGCGTCTTGCCGAAGTAGCCTAGCACCATTTTACCGTAACCCTCGGCGATCTTTTTCCACGGGCCAAACATTACGTTATTAAACGCCTGCTGGAAATAAAACTGACTCACAGGCGTCACGCTCGTGCCGTAGCCGCCCTTTTGCACGACTTCGCGCATAGCAAGGATAACTTCTGGAAATTTATCCAAGATATTATTATCGCGCATCATTTGGGTATTTGCCGTTAGCGCGCCGCCTGGCATCGGGCTAAACGGTATGAGCGGGCTAACCTGCACAGCCTCTGGCGGCAGGAAATAGTCTTTCAAGCACTCATTTAGCACGCTTTCGTATTTTAAGATTTTCTCCACGTCAAGTCCGCCCAGATCGTAGTTTTTGCCCTTAACGGCATGTAGCATCGTTAGGATATCTGGCTGGCTGGTGCCGCCGCTAACCGGGCTTGCGGCTAGATCTATGCCGTCTGCGCCCGCTTCTAGAGCGGCCATATAGCAAGCGACGCTAACGCCTGCGGTTTCGTGAGTGTGGAGTCTGATGTGAGTGTTTTGCGGGAGGAGTTTTCGAGCCATTTTGATGGTCTCATATACTTTTTGCGGGCTAGAGGTGCCGCTGGCGTCTTTGAAACAAACGCTGTGATACGGGATGCCCGCGTCTAAAATTTCGCGCAAAATCCGCTCGTAAAACGCCACGTCGTGCGCGCCCGAACAGCCCGCGGGCAGATCCATCATCGTGACGACCACTTCGTGCTTTAGTCCGTGATGAGCGATACGCTCGCCCGAGTATTTTAAATTTTCCACGTCGTTTAGCGCGTCGAAGTTTCGTATCGTAGTCGTACCGTGCTTTTTAAAGAGCTTTGCGTGCAGATCGACTAGATCGCGGCTGCCCGTATCTAGCGTCACGGTATTTACGCCACGGCTTAGGGTTTGCAGGTTTGCCTCGGGCCCGACCGTTTCGCGAAATTTATCCATCATCGCAAACGCGTCTTCGTTTAAGTAAAAATAAAGGCTCTGAAATCGTGCCCCGCCGCCAAACTCAAAGTGCGTTATACCAGCCTCTTTAGCCGCGCTAACCGCGGGCAAAAAATCAGCCATCGCCACGCGCGCGCCGAAAACCGACTGAAAGCCGTCTCTAAAGGTAGTATCCATAACGTCTATAAATTTTTTCGCCATTTTGCCGCCTTGTCAAATTTCAAAATCGTGCTAATTTTACCTAGTTTTAGATTAAGTGGATATAATAAAATCAAAGCATTATCACAAAAATGTTTAACGAGGGGAGCAAATGCAAGAGCGCACGCTAGAAGAGCTTTATAAAAAGCTAAAAGAATTTGATAGATTAGCGGATAAAGAAGAGTTTTTGTTTGACGAGATAAGAGACGCCGTAGGAGCGCAGGATTTGGCGTTTGCCGCGCAAATTTGCGACTTTGTTTTAAACGACGATTTTGAAAAATTCGGCGCGTTTCTAAGAACCAGAGCGCTAATGTGGCTCACGGGCTACATCGCGCAAAATTTAAAAGAAAGCGAATACCCGAATTTTAACGACTTTACGGACTGCCTGTGGAAATTTAAATGGATCGTCTCGGGCGTCGCTCAAAGCTCCGTGATAGAAAAGGAGCTCATAGACGAGGCAAACGAAGCGATGCTGTTTTACTACGAGCGCATGGAGCTCTCGCTGGCTGCGTACTACAAGGCCTTGATGAATCAAAACATCGACATGGGCGATACTAGAGAGGCGAAGGCAAACTACGAGCTGTGGAAAAAGCTAGCCAAAGACGATATGGCCGACTGCGAGGCGTGCGAGGCATCGGGTGAGATCGCGTATTTAAATTTTGCCGGCGAGCACGCAGCGGCGCTGGAGCTTGCTGCACCGATACTCTCAGGCGAGCTAACCTGCGGCGAAGTGCCTCACACTACCTACGCGCCGATACTTTTTAGCATGATTAAAACAGGCAAGATAGAAGAGGCAAAAGCCCTGCTACCCAAGGCCGCGGCGACGATCGAGTCAAATCCTCGCGTCATAAACGAGATCGCGCCGCTAATCGAGATCGCCGTTAGGCTGGACGAGCGCGAGACGGCGCTAAATTTGGCGCGCAAGCACTCCGCGGCGATCCTTGATGGCAACGACGATCTAAACGACCTGCGATTTTTCATCGCTGTTAGCGCGTTTGGCGACGAGAACGACTACAAGATAGCTGTGGAGATAGCGGGCAAATTTGACGCCAGAAACGGCAATACCTACTACTCAGACTACCTGAACGAATTTTATGCGGAGTTTGGTTTTTAACTTTTGCTGGTTAAATTTTGCGGATAAATTCGGCAAATTTGACCAAGATGAATTCGCTAAATTTTACTCACCGAGACCCGCATCTTTAAGGTTCTAAATTTGGGTTTGTCAAATTTAGCGTCGCACTCTTAAATTTTTTAAACAAACATGATTGCTTGAAGTCGTCTTGTTTCTTTGTTATAAAGGAGGGGGGGGCTTGAATTACGCTCTGCTTGCAGTTGCGAGGCAAAGCCGAAGCAAAAGAGCTCCTTAGCGATTTATCTGTTTTTTTTCTTTGGGAGAGGAAGGGGTTTCTACTTACGAAGCGTCGCCCCTTCCTCTCCCATACCCTCTCCAACCCCACTGCACGTGAGATGTGGCGACATAGCTTTACTGACGCAAAGCGTCGCGAGCTTAGTAAATTTTGATGGAGTTAAATTTATAAATTTGACTTCAAATTTTAACGTAAAACGATAAGGCGAAGTATCTTGTGATGAATTTAAATGTTTTGCTTCCCTTGCGGTCGCAACTGCAAGCAGAAGCGACGAAATTTCCGACCGAAGATAGAACACGTAGTTCATCGAGGGAGGAAATTTCTAGCTCATTTAAAGGCGCGCAAGAGACAAGCCTTTACAAAGCAAATTTAAGCTAAATTTTGTGCCATTATTTCCCAGGCCTAGTAAGCTCATAGGCGAAATTTATCTCCTTGCTCTCGTTTGGCTTAAGCGCGAATTTCCACGTCACCCTGCCCTCTTTATCCAGTTCGCTCTCTTTGGGGTCGTTTTTCATGCTTACGCTTACGCTCTCATGCGCGCTAACTGGCGCTCGCTCCTGTAAAACCACGTCCCACGCGAGTTTAGAGCCGTTTTTTACGGTAAATTTATAGCCCTGCGAGATTTTATTTTTCGAGCCGAAAAACGACTCTTTCGTAAATTCGCCGTTATTTTCCTTTTTTACGACCACAAGCTCGTTTTTGCCGAAAAACTCCTCGGCCTCCTCGCCCGCAGCGTAGCCTACGTATCTTTTGCCGATATTTACGTCGCCGATTTTAAACTCCGCGTCCGAGCTCTCTACGCTTCGTTCGGGCTTAAATTTAGCTCTAACGTATGCGTTTGCTCCGCCGTATCCGTCGATAACTAGGTCAAATTTCGCATCAAGGCTTTGCTTGTCGTAGCTAAAGCTCTTTTCCTCGCCCGCTTTTAGACTTACGTTATCGATGCGCCAAGTATTTGCAAGCTCGTTTTGGACGTTGCTAGCCTCCGTCTCTTTAGCATAACTATGAGATACTTGCTTTGCCTTTTTCATCGGCGTAACTACGGCTCTATCGTAGGCCTCCATCGCTACCGGAGCCGCTGCTAGCAGGGGCTCTGCCTTGCCTTCGTACCACGGATAAAAAGGCTCAGGCGTCAAATTTGACGAGTAGTAAAACGGATAAAGCGCGATCGTAAGGTTTGATAAATCCGTATCGAGAGGATTTTTTAGGGTCAAATTTTGCGAGATTTCGACCCTGCCTTTTTCGACCAGGGCGGAAATTTTATTTTTTAAATTTACGCTAACGTCCACCGGATAGGAGATTTTGACCTGTTTTGGATCGCATTCGAATTTAAGGTCAAGTTTTTGAAAATTTACGACCTCTATTTCCAGTTCCTGCATTTTTAGATTCGCGTCGTTAAGCAGCTTTTTAGCCTGAGAGGCTTCGGCTAGCGCTTTTAGCGTTATATCGTAAAATTTATCCGCATCGGCGCTCAAATTCTCGACGCTTTGCTCTTTGAAAGCCGAGAAATTATTTAAAAATTTGTTTTTCGCGTTTAGCGCGCCTACTTTATTTCCCAGCTCCTCAAACTCGTTTTGAGCTTTTTTAAATTTATCGTATCTTTCGTCTTCTAACGGTTTTGGTTCGTTTAAATTTAGACTGATTAGCTCGCAAGACGCGCTTACGTCGATATCCTCAAGCGCTACGAACTCGGGCAAATTTAGACTAAATTCGCTTTTTTGATCGGCGAAGCTTTGATGGATGAAGGACTTGTTTTTGTAGATCTCCAGTAGGTTGCTCTGCGCGCTAGCCAGCGCGGCAAGCGTCGAGATCAGGGCTATTTTTTTCATTTTTTTCCTTTGGATAAATTTGAAAGATTATAGCCCAAAACGTTAAATTTAAATCTAGCTCAACAAAATAACGGCAAAAATCGCTAAAACTAAAATTTGCAGTCCGATAAAAGGCACGACGCCTTTGTAGATATCAGAAGTCTTAATCTCCGCGGGCGCCACGCCTTTTAGGTAAAAGAGACTAAAGCCAAACGGCGGCGTGAGAAACGACGTCTGTAAGTTCATCGCGATAACGATAGCAAAATATAGCGGATTTATGCCTAAATTTACCGCAATCGGCGCTAAAATCGGCAGCACGATATACGAAATCTCGACAAAGTCTATAAAAAATCCCAGCGCAAAAATCGTAATCATAGATAAGACGATAAAGCCCCATTTTTCGCCCGGTAAATTCGACATAACTTCTTCAACTATCTCGTCGCCGCCGGTGTAGCTAAACACCATCGAAAACGCCGTCGCGCCGATAAGGATAGTAAAGACGACGGCCGTGGTTTTTACGCTCTCTTCAAGCGCTTCTTTTAGCATCTTAAACGAAAAAGTTTTATAAAAAACCGAAAGCAAGATCGCGCCAACGCAGCCAAACGCCGAGCTCTCCGTCGGCGTAGCGATGCCTTCAAATATCGAACCAAGCACCAGCACGACAAGTACTAGCGGCGGCAAAATAGCAAGGATAGCGTTTAAAATTTGCTTTGATTTAGGCATATCGCTCTCTACTACGACGGGCGGCGCGTAGTCCTTTTTGACGTAAGAGACGATGAGGATATAGGCTATATATGCGCCAACAAGCGCAAGACCCGGATATATCGCCTCGCGGAAAAGATCGCCGACCGGTACCGTAAAGACGTCGCCTAGGATAATCAAAACGATCGAAGGCGGGATGATCTGCCCAAGCGTACCCGAAGCACAGATAGTGCCGCAGCCTAGAGCTTTGTTGTAGTTGTACTTTAGCATCACGGGCAAGCTCATAACGCCCATAGCTACGACGCTAGCGCCCACGACGCCCGTAGATGCGGCTAATAGCGCGCCCACTAGCACGGTACTGATCGCCACGCCGCCGCGAATCTCGCCGAATAAAAATGCCATAGACTCGAGTAGCCTCTCGGCTAGCTTGGTCTTTTGTAAAATAATACCCATAAAAACGAAAAGCGGCACGGCGATGAGGATTTTGTTTTCCATTATCGAGTAGATGCGGTAAGGCATGAAGTTAAAGGTCTCTTTAAAAATCTCAAGCCCGCCCATAAAGCCGTTACCGTCGCCAAAGCTCTCGACCATGCCGCCGATGAGTCCGAAAATAACGGCTATCGCGCCAAAGGTAAATGCGACGCTAAAGCCGATAGCAAGCATAAAAAGCGCGGATAAAAACATTACTATGCCGGTCATTTTCCCTCTCCTTGTTGCGCGGTTTTACTTAAATTTGCGTCAAATTTGCCCGCCTCGCTTAAATTTGAGCGAGCGTCCAGATAGACGTTTAGCCACTTTATAAAGTATCCGACGCTAAAAAATATAAGTAGCCAGAAGCTAAACGGGATAAAGGCCTTGATAACCCAGCGATACGGCAAACCGCCAGGATCTGCGCTACCTTCGCCGCTCTCGTACGCCTCTACGACGTAGTCCCAGCTCAGCCACGCGACCAAAAGCGCAAGCGGCAGGATAAAAAGGATGACGCCCGCCATATTTATAAGCGCCCTTTTCTTTACGCTCATCTTTTCGTAAAATATATCCACTCGCACGTGTGCGTCGTCTTTTAGCGCGTAGCTCATGCCAAGCAGGATGATGACGCTAAAAAAGTGCCACTCAAGCTCTTGAAGGCCGACGTTGCCGTATTTGAAAAAATATCTCGTCGTGACGTTAAAAAAAACGTCCGCAATCATCAAAAACATCACGAATATACAGACGTAGCCCACGACGTTACCGAATTTATCGAAAAATCGCTCTACTTTTTTTAAATTTCGTTCCATTTAACTCCCCAAAATTTGTCTTATCATTATAGCTAAAATGCAAATCGGCGCGACGAATCGCAGTAAAAAATACCAAATTTCAAAAACCGCCCTACCCATATACGGTAAAAATAGCTCCTCTAGGCTGCCTCTTTTCATCGCGTAGCCGACAAATACCGCTATCACGATACCGCCCAGCGGCAGCATGATATTTGAGCTTAGATAGTCTAAAACGTCGAAAAATCCCTTGCCGAAAAACGTGAGCGCATCTTTAAATTCGGTAATATTTGAAAGCGCGCAAAGCGTGCCCAGGCAATAAACGCAAACGCCAACGATCGCGATCGCGCCTAAGCGAGGGATCTTAAACTCGTTTATGAGGTAAAAAACGAGCGGCTCGACCATCGAGATAGCCGACGTAAGCCCCGCAAAAATAAGCGCGGTAAAAAACATAAAGCTTAGGACGTTTCCCATCGCTCCTAGCTTAGCAAACAGCGTAGGCAGCGAGATAAAGGCAAGTCCCACGCCCTGGCTAGGCTGCTCGCCGTACTCGAAAACAAAGGTAAAAACAATAAGCCCAATGACGACGCTAACGATGATGTTTAGCGCGACGACGTAGAGCGAAGAGGTAAAAAGATTAGTCTTGTCATCTAGACTTACCGAATACGTAGCGATCGCTCCGATACCGACGCACATCGTAAAAAACGCTAGCCCCAGAGCTACAAACACCGCCTCGCTCGTGATTTTAGAAAAATCAGGCACTAGCAAAAACTCCGCCGCCTGCGAAAATCCGCCCATCTGCATCGAGTAAATCAGCATAAAAATAAGCAATAAAAAAAGCGTCGGCAAAAGCCATAAATTTATGCGCTCGATACCGCCTTTTATGCCCTTTGAGAGGATGAAAAAATAGGCAGCAAACGCGATGCTAAAGTATAAAATTTGACCCGAGATGTCAGAGCTTATAAATTTGCCGAAATTTTCGCCCGAAACCGCGATACTTTGCGGAAGCTCGCCAAGAGATAAGACCGAATACCTAATAACCCAGCCGATGATAACCGTATAAAACGACGCGACCAAAACGCCAGTTATCATTATGACGCCTGCATACCCCCAAAATTTGCCGTTTTTAGGAGCTAGCGAGCGAAAGGCGTTAACGGGATCGGCGTTTGAAATTTTACCCATAGCCATCTCGGCAAAAAATATACTAAGCCCGACCGCAACGGCAAAAACTAGATACAAAAGCACGAAAGCCGAGCCGCCGTTTGCACCGACCATGTACGGGAATTTCCAAGCGTTGCCAAGTCCGATGGCGGCGCCCACGATGGATAATATAAATCCGATTTTAGAAAATTTATCGCTTGCCACGGTTAGCCTCTTAGCGCATTTATGGTGATGATGACGATGCTAACGGGAGCAACAAATCTAATCATAAAATACCAAATTTCAAAAACCGCCCTGCTCATATACGGCCCAAAAAGTATGTAAAGCGCGTCTTTTTTGATCACAAAGCCGACAAAAATCGACACAGTGATGCCGCCGATTGGCATGATGATGTTTGAGCTGAGAAAATCAAGGCAGTCAAAAAAGCTCTTGCCAAAAAACGTCAAATTTTCTTTAACGCCTTCGATGCTTGAAAGTATGCACAAAATGCCCATGCAGTAGATGAAAGCGCCGATTAGCGCGAGGGCTTTTTTACGAGAAAAGCCAAATTCGCGGATGAGATAGTGCGTGAAAGGCTCTAGCATCGAGATGGCCGAAGTTATGCCCGCAAAAAGCAGTGCCGAGAAAAACGCGAACGCTAGCACGTGTCCGAGCGTGTCCAGCTTCGCAAAGAGCGTCGGCAGCGAGATAAACACGAGCCCCACGCCCTGACTAGGCGTCGCGCCAAACTCAAACACGAAGGTAAAGATAACAAGCCCCATCAAAATGCCCATCACGACGTTTATCACGACGATGATGATCGAGGAGCTAACGAGATTCGTATTATCAGGCAATGACGCAGAGTAAACAATGATAACGCCGACACCTAGAGATAGCGTAAAAAACGCGAGTCCAAGCGCGGTTAAAATGCTACTTACGCCTAGTTTTGAAAAATCCGGAACCAATAAAAATTTAGCCGACTGCACGAATCCGTCCATCGTAAACGAGTAGCCAAGCATAATGATAAGCAAGATAAGAAGCGATGGCATCATCCAGACGTTTACGCGCTCTATGCCGCTTTTTATGCCCTTTGAAACGATAAAAATGCAGAGAAAAAACACGATCGTAAAGTAAAAAATTTGAGATGCGGCGTCGTTGGCGTAGAAATTTCCGAAAATTTTCTCCGAAGCCTCGACGTCTTTTGGCAGCTCGGTTATCACCATTACTGCGTATTTTAGTATCCATCCGATGATGACCGTGTAAAAAGAGGCGATGATGATCGCGCCTATCATCGTAAAACCCGCAAATTTCCAGGTTTCTTTGCGTTTTGGAGCAAGCTTTTTAAAGGCATTTACGGGGTCAGACTCCGAAAGCTTACCGATAGCTATCTCGCCGAAAAATATCGCAAGTCCGATAAAAAACGTCATAAAAAGATACAAAAGCACGAAAGCCGAACCGCCGTTTTGACCGACTAAATACGGGAATTTCCACGCGTTTCCAAGCCCCACCGCAGAGCCTGCAACGGCTAAGATAAAGCCGATTTTAGAAAATTTATCCTGCGCCAAATTTAACCTTAGTATTTAAAATTTCAGAAGCGAGGCTAGCATAAAAAAGCTTTTAAAATTCTAATTTTTAAATAAATTCGTAGAAAAACGAAACATCGCTGAAATTTTTTGTAAATTTGTAGCACTAGCGGCGACAAATTTTGACGAATAGAAAATTTATGAAAATTTTCTCGGTTTTAAGTAACTCAAAGCTAAATTTTTATAAAATGCGCTCTCAAAGCTTCAAAGTAGGGGTCTGATCCGAAATGGCTTAATTTTACAAGGAGACTTTATGAAAAAAGTTGTTTTTTTAATGATGGCTCTTGCTAGCTTCGCGTTTGCGGGCGACGGTGAGATGTTAAGATCTTACTCTGTTCTTGCGGCAGCAGTCGGTCTAGGCCTAGCGGCTCTTGGCGGCGCTATCGGTATGGGAAATACCGCTTCTGCGACAATTTCAGGCACGGCTAGAAACCCGGGCGTGGGCAGCAAGCTAACTACGACGATGTTCGTTGCTCTTGCGATGATCGAAGCGCAAGTTATCTACGCGCTAGTTATCGCGCTAATCGTTCTTTACGCAAACCCAATGTTTTAATATCGGGCGGGTTCGTCCCGCTCTTTTGTTGTTTTAATCCACGTGCGACCTTGGTGGAACGGTAGACACGCTACTTTGAGGTGGTAGTGCCGAAGGGTGTGCGAGTTCAAATCTCGCAGGTCGCACCATTATACTTACTAACCCCGATAAAAACCCCTAAAATAGCCAAATGTATAAAACCCGTCGACGGGAAATCTATCGAAATCTTGCCGATTAACTGACCAAATTTACTGACTGGCTTAAATTTAGTCAGTATCTGCAAAAACACTTGAGAAAACGCTCTTAGTCCTCAAAAACGTAAACGTTATAATTAATAAAAAACGGAGGACTAAACCTATGACAAACATCTCAAAACTCGATGAGTTTCGTCGTGACCCTGACGCCTATTTAAAAGAGTTAAAACTCCCATACGGCAAAACTACCCTGCGCCAAGTCTTAAACGCCGATGGGCTAACCATCCGCATCCAAAAAATCAAATGCGTTAAAGCCCCGCTAATCCGCTATCGTAAGGATTACTACTATAGCAAGGGCGGTCAAATAGTCGCGAAAATAGGCTCAATAGATGATCTGACTTATCGCCAAGCTACAAAAAAGCTTTATGAGGTTAGGGCTGAAGCTCTTGACCATCAAGATCCGAAAAAAATAAAAATCACGCTAAGAGATGTTTTTGACGAGTACGTCGCGAGTTCGACTCTAGGATGTGGCTCTCGCACTATCGAAAAAAAAGGCATAGCATTTAACAAGCTCCAAAAATATGCTAATATGCCTGCAAAATCTTTAAAGCTCGAACACATTTTGGAAATAGCTCAAGCTAGCTATACCCGTAACGAGTTTTCTGCGCTCCGCGACTTCTCAAGTTTTATGGGGCAATTCCTAGCCTTTGCTATACGCCGAAAATATATCTCAAGCGATCCTTTGGGTGGTGAAAAGCTTACGGCGCATTTTGCCTTGGGTAAAAAAGGCGAATATCCTTGGATTGATTCCGATGAGGACTTACGGGCTCTTTGTCTGTACGTTTCAAACTATCCCGATACCGCAAGCGTCCGCAATGCCTTAGTTTTCGGGCTTTGTACGGGATTGCGCCCGGGTAATATTCGCAACTTGGCTACAAAACATCTAAGAACTGATGAAAACGGCGAATACTTCCTCTTTTTTGAAGCTGACGAGATGAAAGTCGAAGCAAACGGGGACATATATATCGGGCTCCCCCGTGAACTTGGCGATTGGCTTCAAAGCATAACTAAAAACGGCTTATATTTCCCGTCTCGAAAAAATACGCTCCTATCCGACGCTGTGCTTAGCAAGGCTTTGAGAAAATGCCCCTTACAGAACATTAAGCCTAAAGGTAAAACCTCGATAGTCTGTCATAGCTTCCGAAAAATCTTGAGCACCTTTGTAAATGAGTCTGACGATAACGGAGTAAGCGATTATGACGTAGAGCGCGCCTTAGCTCACAAGGTCGGCGGAATGGCAGGGCGATATAATAAATCAAAAGCTGTTGCTACGACTCGGCGTGTTTTAACTTGGTGGCTTTCATATTTGTAAGAGCGGGGGTTAAAATTATGAAGTTAAAAATGGGGGTAACGGGCAAGCATTTTAGGACTATAGCGAAGCCCGTTAGTGCTGTAATTATAGCACTTCTAACTTTAGCTGTTCTAATTTTTGGCGGTCAGTATGAGTAATTTTCGCTCTGATTTCGATAATTTCAAACCGGGTGAGCTACACCTGCGCCAAAAACTTTTAAATCGAGAAATCAAACAACCCCTTGATTCTCGGGCTATCGAGATATCGACTTTCGACGTTTCTGCGGATTTCCTTGCCTTGGGTTTTTCTTGTGTCGGCATAACTCTAACTGCCGATAATACGGGCATTTGGCGAAACGGCACGCCGGGGCGAAAGAACAACAAAGAACTTGCGGAAGCCTTAAAAAAAGCGCTCTACGGGTTAGTTAAAAAGACTTTATCTACGATCCCGCTTTGGGTCGCGTGGGTGTTCGAGCGCCATAAAAACGGCTCTCCGCATATCCATGCTATGTTGTTTTGTCCCGTGCGCGATCTTGCTCACGTGATAGCCCTCTGCAAGCGGTTATATGATTCTAAATCCGTACAAGTGAACGTGCTCAGTCCGATGTATGTTTTCAAGGATGAAAAATGGCAGTGGGTTTTGGCTGAAAAAAACGAGGACTTTCCCGCCGCTCTTTGTTCGAAAATTCTTGCTCGAACTACTGCTGAAATCGATCCTATTAAGGACAAGCTTGTCCGCCGAAATGTAGCCAAAATAAAAGACGTCCAAACTACAAAAGAACTTCATAGTGTTTGCAATGCAAAGCTTCGTAAAAAATATCCTAACGCCGAACTAGTACTCGGAAATCTTTTTCATGAACTCTGGCGCTACTGGAAATATGCGCATTGTCGCTCAAAACGAGAAAGGGTTGCCGAGGATGTGAACCGATACGATAGACTTATTCTTGGCATAAAGGACGAAAACGAAAATGAAACTGATGATGAGCCTTTTCCGGTAAACCGATTCGTCATCACTCAACCCGTGCTTGGATCTTTCGGTCGTGACGTAGCTTGTAAGTTAAAAACCAAGGTTGATGATACTTTGCAACAGCTCGACGTAACGCTATGGACCAAGCACCATACCGAACGTCTGCATGTGAATCTAAAAAACATTTACTTAACTAAAACGCAGATTCATAATCTCAAACTTTGGGCGAAAAAATGCCGAAACAAGGACGATCTCCTCGTTCTTTATCGCACTCTTTTTAGCGGTAAAAAAATCGGCGGTAAAGACCCTTTAAGAATGCTTGATTTTGCCCCAAAAGATCTATCTGATTATGATTGTGAGCTTTTGGAAAATCGATTCGATATCCGCTCTTGGCTAGCCTATGTTTTTCCGCTTATTCGCGCTCAAAAACAAGACGACAATTCTGATTTTGATCTTGCTACTTTCCTTGCTACTTGTGGGCTCGATGAATTCTTTCGACCTATCCCTGAACCTGCTCCGCCCGAGTTTTGTAGTGTGTAGCGATTTTTAACTACTTTTGATCTATCATGTTTTTATATCTAAAATTAAGCAAAAGGAGGCCTTAAATGGCAAACGATTTTCTCGCAAATGTTGCTCAACCGCAGAGCCAAAAACCTGTTCAACCTCAAGACCAAAAAGCGACTCAAGTCACGCCAAAACAGGCTGAGGTTACGGATAAAAAAGAGCTAAGTCCTCGAGGGAAGCTCATTAAAGAACTAAATGCTCTTGTTCTGAAAATAAAAGGCATTGACAAACGCGAAGCCAAAGCGAAAAACGCTTTGGAAAATGCCAAAAAAGCTGTGGCGAAAATCGAAGAGGAACGCGCTGAAGTTGAGGCGCTTGCTAAAAAGTTCGAGCTCTCGAACTCCGCCTCTCTTTAACCCCCCTTGCGGGCGAACTTTCAGCTACGGCTTTATGCTGTAGCTGATTAGTGAGCTCACTAATCAGCCGCAAGCTGACATTCGCTTTTAAGGGGCACAAGACCCCTTAAAAGAAAATGCAATGCAATAATACTATAACAAGGAAAATACATGGATAATAGCGCTAAATCTTGTTTCCATATTGATCCAATGAAAGAGTTCGCATACTGGCACGATTTCCGACAAGGTTTTCAAGCAAGCAACGTGCAAGGGGACCTTACCAAAGATAACGAGTATTCTTGCTCTTTCCAAGAAGCTCGGGACAAGGCAAAAAAAATGAAAGACGAAGCTGACGCCGCCTATCGGGCGCGTACGGGGAGGCGACCGGGCTACAATGCTGAATCTATCTATTGGGAAGCTACGGTGAATTTGCGAGGCTTTCATTCTAAAGAGGATATCGAAAAAGTTGTGAAAATTCTCGAGAAGCGTCTCGGCTATCGAACCGTTTTTTGGACTCGGCATCGCGACGAAGGTCACGAGGCGACCGAGGATGAAATTGAGGAGTTACGAGAATCGGGGAAAATTGATCCGCACTCGTTGGAGCATAAAATTTTCATAAACAACGATCACGTTCATATCGCTATGTTTTCTCTGGATGAAGGCGGGAACTCTCTACATCGTCGAAATTTTGGAAAGCCTAACCTTATCAGTCAAATTCAGACGGAAATCGCGCAAGCCCTCGGCATGGAGCGCGGCATCAGTAAAAAAATCACGAAGCGAACGCATCTCAGCCCTCGTCAATATCGTCAAGCTATGAGCCTGCAGGAGCCTCTGCAAGTCAAGCTTGGAGAAGCCAAAAAAGATTTGGCTGAGGCAAAAAAACAAATAAAAGAGCTAGAGAGGCAACTCAAAGAAGCGAATAAACAAGCCCGCGCTGATCTGCAAGAGCAAGGGGGTAAGCGCGAGGATTACGCGGCTTTAGAGCAAGAAAACCGATTGCTTAAAAATGAGCTAGCTGAGCTTAAAAAAGCGCCCGTTACTGTAAATATAGATTGTGAGATGGCTAAGATAATGGAAAAAATCGAAAAAATCGAAAAAATCAAAACGGGTTGTTGCAGAGGCTGAGACTGAAATCTCTAAGCTCAAGAACTCTTTGGGTATGTTTGATTGCGAGAAAGTATCTGCCTTTGTATGCGAGGCCGTTGCTTTAGGTTATGCAGCTCATGGACAAATAGAAAGCTATCTGCCCGTTTTAAATGACGTTGAACGTTATAAGGCGGAAGCTGCGCAAGCGGCGAATCTTAAAGACAATAAGATTGCTAGGGCGTTTTTTGGCGGTATTGCTTCAAAGCCTGACGTAGATGTAGACGCTCTAAAGAAAGAAAATACTGCCCTATTGCAATCCTTCGATAAATTACAAAAACAAAACGCCGAGCTACAAAGAATGCTAAAAAGCTCTGCTGACCTTGCCAAACAAAAAGACGCTCAGATCGCCGAGTTAATGAAAGCGAATCAAGAGGGTTTTAGTTCTATTGCTAGTGATAATTTTCAGCTTGGTCAGGCTGTAATGCTCTCTGAATTGATTGCTAACAAGAAGCTCTATATTGAGCCAAAAGGTCAATCTTTGGTTGTGGGGCTTGATAGCATTGTTTCGGGGGAGTACCCTGCTAAAAACTTTGAGGGCATAAAAAGCGGCCTTCTTAGCTATTGCCCCTCTTTTATTACTCAAAATAACAATCTAGAATATACTCGTTAACCCTCTTTGCCCCTCGATGTATAGGGGCTTTGAGGCACTTTTTCCGCGTTTCTTAATAGTATTATATATTTAAATTTAAGCGAACCGAAAATCTAAAAGCGTCAATCATAAAAAAACAACTCAAGCAAAAGCAAAGCAATACAAAAGGCACGGTGGCGGCTGTTTTTTGTTTTTCCTTAGCTTTGCGGGTTGTGCGAACGGCTTTTACAGAGTCAAGGGCGGATTTTTAGAGGTGAGCGCTAATCGCGAGCCCTTAAAATCCTGCTCGTATACCCTTGACCTTGTAAAAAACGGCTCGCTACAATGCCCGCAAATAAAAGCTAAAAGCAGAGCGAGAAAAAATAGGCTCTATGCGCGCCGTTAGCTGTTCGCGGCGTGCATTAGCTTATTTTTTCGATACGAGCCTCAGCGAGTATCAAAGCGCCCGCCCGTGCCGTCCTTTATTGCTTCTGTATAACAAAGTTGTATTTTTTAACGCTTCGCCGATCAGCTCGAAGTGCTCACTGATACGGCTACGCTTGGCCGTGGTATGAATACATTTTTTACCCAATTTGCAAAAAATAAAAAAATTTGCTATGATGCATTTCAATAAAAAAGGACTATGGCGAAAGAAAGAGATTAATTTCTCTGCTTAAGCTTAGAAGCTTAAATATCCTTAGACATTAAAAAACTGTTTAACAAAATCGTTTAAGTTTCGGCTCTTTTTCCTAGCATTTCCTTTGTATTTTTGCAGTTATTTAAAAATACTTAGTCAGTCTTTTAAAAATACTGACCTAGTTTTTACATTATCCCTATTTTAGGGCTTTGTAAGCATAATGCGAACCCCGCAGGTCGCACCATCATACTTATTAACCTCAACAAAAATCCCCAAAATAGCCAAATACATCAAACCCATCGACGGGAAATCTATCAAAAAACCACCAGCTAAATGGCCGAATTTACCGACTAACCAAGTTTTAGTCAGTACTTGTAAGTTATAATCTAAAAAACACCTTCTAAAATATTATTATGATTATTTAATATATCTTGGCTGATTTCCAATTATATCCGATTTTTAGACCTCATTAAAAACCATAAACCGTAATTTAGCGATATTTTTGGACTTTGCTTAGTAATAAGCCTCAATAGTTATGCTTTATTTGGAGTCGAATTTAGCATATTTTCTCTTGAATTACGATATTATAACCCTATTTCAAGCTAAATTTAGATTTTGGAGCTAAATTTAAGCCGTAAATTTAGCTCAGATCTTTGTCTTACATAAATACCGGTATCGTGGTATTTTGTAAGAAGTACTTGGTCGTACCGCCCAAGAAAATCTCTCTAAAGCCGTTTTCTGCATATCTAGCCGCTACGATTAGGTCAAAATTTCCGTCCGTCGCGGCTTTTAAAAGCGGTTCGCCAGGGACTGAAAAAGTTCCTACGATCTCAAAATCCGCATTTATGCCGTGCAGTGCGAAGTATTCATCCAGCCTCTTTAAGCTAGCTTCGCTTTGATCGCCCAAATTTGCCTTTGAAGTGATGCATTTTACGCGCTTAGCCTCTTTTAAAAGCGGTAGCGAGCTGGTAATGGCGCGCGAGCTCTCAGGCGTACCGGTCCAGCTTACCAGGATATTTTCCGCGCTAAATTTAGTAAGTTTTCTAGGGATAGCGATAACGTTTTTACCGCTTTTTAGTACCGCCGCTTCAAACGTACCCGTTATCTTACCGTCAAGCGGTACGGCTGCTACGACCATATCGCAAAATTTAGACTCCTGCTCGACGATTAGGCTTCTTTTTCCGCTTTTGGTTATAAATTTCGCGCTCGCCTCGCCTTTTAACGGAGTATCGCTGACGCGTACGCCAAGCTCGGCGCAAAGCTTATTAAAAATAGCCTCGTTTTGCTCGTGCTCAAGCCCCAAATCAGCCTTAGCAGCTTTTAAAAACTCCTCGTAAAGCACTCCGCCTCGAAGCGTCATTTTCATATTATAAACGACGCTAGGATCGAGCTGGCAAGCCAAAATCTCGATATGGCTGTTGAAATGCTTAGCGACCAGCAAAGCACCTTTTATACGCTCTTTGACGTCGTCGCCGGCACCTATGGGGAAGAATATTTTTTTATACTGCATCGGTTCTCCTTTAAATTTATTGCGCCAAAGAAAGGGAAATTTTGTGCCCTTTTTGCTCGCTGATTTTTACTTTGACCTTATCGCCTGCTTTTAGAGGCGTTTTGATCTTTGAGATGTGCAAAAGTCCGTCCACGCCGCCCGGAAGCCCGATAAAGGCGCCAAATTCTACCACGCTTTTTACCTCGCCCTCAAATTCGTCTCCAATATTAAATTCAGGCGTCTTATGTGGCTTGCCGTCTCTGCCGCCTCTTTTACCGCCAAAACCCTTGCCGCCGTCTTTTGAAACGATTTGTATGATGTAGTCTTTGGCCGCATCTACGCTTGATTTTTGCGCGCCGGCGATCTTTACCTCGCCTTTTTCGCGGTCAAGGTCGATGGCGACGTCAAATTTTTCTATGATCTCTTTTATCGTTTTGCCAGCTTGCCCGATGATATCGACGATTTTGCCCGGATCAACGCTAAAAAGCTCTAGTTTAGGCAGTATGTCTTCGTTTACGGAGATATTTTCGTTTGCCTTTTCCATCAAATTTAATATATGCAGCCTGCCCTCGCGCGCCTGCAAAAGCGCCTCTTTTAGCACGTCAAGGCTAATACCGCCCAGTTTTATATCCATCTGAAGCGCTGTTATGCCGTCTTTGCTACCTGCGACTTTAAAGTCCATATCGCCATCGTGATCCTCTAGTCCCATGATGTCTGTTAGTACGGCGTGTTTTTCGCCTTCAAAAATTAGCCCCATAGCAACGCCAGCGACTAATTTTGGCGTATCGACGCCTGCAGCTCTCAGTGCCAAAGAGCCGCCGCAAACGCTAGCCATCGAGCTTGAGCCGTTACTTTCTAAAATTTCGGACACGAGTCTAATGGTATAAGGCGAATTTACGTCTATACTAGGCGCAAGAGCACGCTTAGCGAGGTTGCCGTGACCTAGCTCACGTCTACCCGGAGCCTTTAGCGGGCTAGCCTCGCCGACGCTAAAGCCAGGAAAGTTGTAGTTAAACATAAATTTATCCGTCACGGCGCCTTTTTCCGTTAGCATATCGTACATCTGCGCATCGCCGTCGGTGCCTAGAGTGGCTACTACGAGAGCCTGCGTCTGACCGCGGGTAAAGAGGCAGCTGCCGTGAGCGTTTGGCAGGATATTGGTCTCGATGCTGATCGGGCGAACCTCTTTAAGCCCTCTGCCGTCGGCGCGAACGCCCTCGTTTATGATCTGCTCGCGGACGATTTTTTTCTTAAATTTAGCTAGGACGTTAGAGACGACCTCCTCCTCCCAACCCTCTTTTTGAGCTACTTCGTCGGTCAAAATTTGCTTAGCGATCTTGGTTAGTTCGCTAGCGCGCTCGCTTTTAGCCATCTGATTTATAGCGGCTTTTACGTCGTTTTTATAAAATTCGTTTAGATAAACCGCGACGCTCTCGTTTTCGATCTCCGGTTTTAGCTCTAGCTGCGCGTCTTCTTTTTTATGCTGACTAAATGCCTCTTCATAAGCGTTTGAGGCGCGAAGTATGGCTTTACCGGCCTGCGCGATCGCCTCCACGATGAGGTCTTCGCTAAATTCGTTCATATCCTGCATCGCTATAGCGCCGCTTAAATTCGGATCCATCATAGGATCAAGCGCGATAGGCACTATCTCGTCTTTTTCGGTAGCGATACTTCTCATCTCGATCATCAAAAGCTCGTCTTTAACGCCTGCTACGTAAAGATCGAGTGCCGAAGTTTTTAGCTCGGAGTTGCTAGGATTTATTACGAATTTGTTATCTATATATCCCACGCGTACGCCGCAAACAGGCGCATTTACGGGGATGTCACTAAGATAAAGCGCGACTGAGGCTGCATTTAGAGCGACGACTTGCAGATCAACCTCGGGGTCGCAGGATAGCACCATCACGACGATTTGCGTCGGATACGCGTAGCCTTTTGGAAAGAGCGGACGAAGCGAACGGTCGATGATACGCGAAGTTAGCGTCTCAAAATCTCCGGGCTTGGTTTCTCTTTTTACGTAGCCGCCGGGAATCCTACCCGCAGCGTAGCTTTTTTCGATGTATTGCACCGTTAGCGGTAAAAAATCCTCGGTAACTTGCGTATCCTCGCGAGCGACGGTGGCCAAAACGACGGTGTTTTTTACGCGCAAAAGCACTGCGCCGCTAGCTTGCTTGGCGACCTTGTCTATATCGTAAATTTCAACTTGATTATTGACTTCTATTGAATACTGCATGCCCTAACATCTCCTTGTTTTTGTAATGGTATATAAAACGGACTCTCCTCTAATATGGAAAGTACGGTTTCGGGTTTTGGTTCGATTTTGTTTTTGTAGTAAAAATCCACTTCGATAAAATTTGCGATCTTATGCACGGCGTAAATTTCATCCACCAGCGGCGCGATAGCCGCGGCCACGTCGGTAGCGATGAGCGGCGTAGCGTAGGTGACCGATTTTACCCGCTCGCGCATGAGCGTTTTTAGACAAGTTAGCGCTGTAAGACCCGTCTCGCAGCCCTCATCGATGAGTAGGATGTTTCTATCCTTTAGATCGCCGATGAGATTGCCTTTTCTAAATTTATAGACGTTTTTTAGGATTTTTTCGTCGTACTTACGATCAGCCTCGCCGTAGACGAAGTCATAGCTAATGCCAAAGCTTTTAATCAGCTCGTCGTTTAACACCACGTCGTCCTTTTCGCTAACCATCGCGATTTCGCACTCGGGGTTATTGGGCGCAAAAATGCGCTCGCAAAATAAAATCTCGTAGCTCAAATTTAGCCCGCGAGCTACGCTATCGACCATGATGACCGAGTCTATAGAGCCACATATCATCAGATATTCGCCCGCGACTAGCTCTTTTTTGGGCAAAATTTCAAGCAGTTTTTCGGCCGCCTCGAGCTGGTTTTCAAAGACCAAATCCTCGTAGCCGCTCATCAGCTACCCTGCGTCTGACCTACCGAAAAGTCGTAATGCACGCCGCCCATCGGATAGAAATTTATAAAGAAATAAACGCCTCTTGATTTCTTTGCGGCCGTTCCACTCGTAGTCGTCGTAGGCTCCAGCTCCTCTTCATAGACGAATGTATAATTCCAGCACTTTCTGCGGTGAGAGACACCTAGTTGCCACTGCTTATTGTAGTCTCGCTCGAGGTCGTACTGCGAACCGCCAAAAAGCCTATAGTTATGCGGAAGCTCGACGTAACCGTTTAGGTGTAAGTAGTTTTGCTTTTCTTGCGCATTTTTCCTTTGCATCGTATGCCAGAGACTGGCGCCGAATTTATCATGCGTATAGCTCGCGCCGCTTTGAACTTTTTCAAAGTATTTATTGTCGTAAGAGTACTCAAGCCTGTTGTAAAAAGACAAATTCGGTAGCGGATACCAGCCGATTATATTTTTCAAATTCGAGCGCTTGTTCTCTTTGGTATAATAACCCTGTGAAATCGTATGTCGTAAAAATTTTCTTCCGTTTTCGTTAAAGAAATACTGCGTCGCTCTGGCCGAAATCTCGTCTCTAGTGTGCTGAGGATTTATAAAGCTTTGGTACTTTCGTCCGAGCATATCGTAGACGTATACGTTGCCGTCATCCTCGGCAGTTTCGTATTTATCTGGCAAGTCGCCTTCGTTGTAGGCTTTTACGACGTAGTCAACGCCTAAATTTACGCTATGATAAAAGCTCTCGTAAGCTTTAGCTAGATCCGTATAAAGCGAGAATTTGTGATAGTTTTCTATATAGTTTGCGCTCCTGTCCTCGTCTCCGGTCGGGCGATACATTTTTTTTGCGTAATCCACGTGAGTGGCGTATAGATAGTGATAGTAAGAAAATTTAAGATAATCGTCCGCCAAGGGTAGGTGAAAGGAAACCGGCAGATTAAACTCATAGTGCGTCGCTTTTACGCCGATTCTTCTCGTGTAGTTATGCGAGCTCAAATCAACGGAATAAAGTACGTTAGGCAAGATAAAGCTGTCGGTAAATTTATGATATTGGAAGCTTGGATACTCTTGGAGCGTATCTTTGTTTTCGTTTGGGCTACCGATTTTTGAGGTATTTACGTAATATCTCGCATATGCGCCAAAATAGTGCTTATCGCTACTTAGAAAATAGTTTAGCTTTGACGTCACGAGAGGATTGTCGTCGCTACCCGCGCCGCGCTTTTTCAAATTTATATAATCGATATCGTTTAGCGCCGTAGCATCAAGCCACAAGCCCTCCTGCAAATCCTCGCTTATGAGGTGCTTAACGAGCCTATCGCGCTCGTATTTGACCTCGGCGCCTTTATGCGTTTTATTTTTTAGAGGAAGTCTTAGCGAGTTTTTCTCGATCTGTCTTTGACGGTAACCCTCGGTATCTCTAAACGCGCCTAGCGTCACCGAGCCTCTGGAATACGGCGAATCGGCAAATCTAAACGTACCGTAGATACCAGTGCCGCGTCTAGTGCGAATTTGGGGATCAAACTGCAAGTCCCAGCTGTCGTATTCGGCGATATAGATCGGTTGTTTGTAGTAAAATCCGTCGTTTTTGCCGTAGCCAAGCTCCGGCGGCAAAAGCCCGGTACGTCTGCGCGTATCGGTGGAAAAACCAAAATACGGCAGGTAAAACACCGGGACGTTTCCGACGTAAAATACGGGATTATAAAGGTGTAAAAATTTACTTTCGCGGTTTAGCTTGCCGCTGCTAAATTTGATCTTCCAGTCCGGATCTTGGACGTTACAGCTTGATACGACTGCACCGTTTACCTCGTAAAATTTAGAAGTACTATTGCTCTCGTCGCTTTGCATCCACACTTCCATGTCGCGGTTCATCATAAATAGCGTCTCGTAGTTACTATCTTTGCTATTTAGATCGATCTTTGCATACGAGCAGCGCGAGATTTCGTCTTTGTTTCTTATCAAATTTACGTTACCGAAAAGCTCCAAAATTTCTTTTTGCTGATCGTAAACGGCCCTATCCGCGCTCATCAAATAATCCTGCGAATAAACAAGTACGTTTTTATCCGCCGTAACAACGCCGTTGTCGCGTTTTACGTCATCGGCCAGAAGCTCGAAATTTTGAGCCGCAAAGCAACTAAAAGCCCCAAACATTAGTAACGAAAAAATTCTAGTAAACATCTATAACTACCGTTTTCGCGGCCTTATCTTGCCACGTTTGAAATAATGGATTTGAAAACGCCCATGCAAAACCAAGAAAGCACAAGTTTTCGCTAACGATACGCATAAAGGCGCGGACTAAAGAGTTTAAAAAGCTCGGTTTATCGAGCAAATTTACGTCTACGCAGACGATTTTCATAGCTATTTTGCCCATCGTAGCGCCGCAGTACCACGTAAAAAAAGTCTGATAAATCACGTCTAGCAAAACGATTTGAAGGGTTAAATTTGCAAGCAAAACGACGGTTTGCTCAAAGTCTATTCCGTCAAATTTATCGTAATAAATCACAAAAAATAATGCCGAAAGTAAAAATTTATCTATCCCCCACGCGACGGCTCTTTTGCCGATGCTAGCGAGCGTGATATTTTCGTTTTCGAGCTTGTCTATGACGCTCCTGCTCATTCGCGCCCTTTTAGCATTTGCCAGGCGATATCTTTTCGGTACCGCGCGCCGTCAAATTCTACGTTTTCGCAAAGCTCATAGGCCTTTTGTTGCGCTTGTTTTATGCTTTTGCCAAGCCCCACACACACGAGCACTCGTCCGCCGTCGGCATATATCTCGCCGCCCTGCTCGCTCACGCCGGCAAATGCTATGTGCGAGTTTTCAGGCACGTTTTTTACGCTGATTTTGGCCCTAGGCGAGCTTGAAAAAGGATAATTTTTACTAGCCATCACGACTCCGACGGCAAATTCGTCTTTTAGCTTTACGGGTTTTAGATCGCCTTTCGCCGCATTTAATAAAATTTCGCCCAGGTCGCCGTCGATCAGCGGCATTAGCACTTCGCACTCGGGATCGCCGAAACGCACGTTAAACTCAAGAACGTACGGCATACCTTTAACCACCATAAGCCCCGCAAAAAGCACGCCGCAGAAAGGATTTCCCTCGGCTTTCATACCTTTTAGAGTCGGCTTTACGACCTCTTCTTCGACCTGTTTTATTAGCTCGGGGCTTGCTAGCGGACTAGGAGCGTATGCGCCCATGCCGCCGGTATTTGGACCCTCGTCGTTATCTTTTAGGCGTTTATGATCTTGCGCTACGGGCAGGCTAACGAAATTTTCGCCGTCGCAAATCGCAAAAAAGCTAAGCTCAAATCCATCCAAAAACTCCTCCACGACCACGCGTTTGCCCGCCTCGCCAAAGCTCTCTCCGCTTAGCATGTCTCGAGCCGCGGCCTTTGCTTCCTCGCGGCTTTGCGCGATTATCACGCCTTTGCCCGCACACAGTCCGTCGGCCTTAACGACGACCGGAGCGGCAAGAGAGTCGATAAATTTAGCCGCAGCATCGTAATCATCAGTATTTAGATAGGCAGCCGTTCTGATAGCGTTTCTAGCCAAAAAATCCTTCATAAACGCCTTGCTACCCTCAAGCCTGGCCGCAGCCTTGCTCGGTCCGAAAATATTTAAATTTCGCGCCTTAAAGATATCCACGATGCCGTCGCTTAACGGCGCTTCGGGACCTACGATAGTTAGCTCTATTTGCTCTGATTGGGCAAATTCTGCAAGCTGATTATAATCTTTGATGTTTAGATTTGTGCCGAGCTTTGAAGTGGCTCCGTTGCCCGGAGCAAAGAAAAGCTCGTGTTTGCGGGATTCTTGAAGTTTTAGAGCTATGGAGTACTCGCGCCCGCCGCTTCCGATTATCAAAATTTTCATAATTTCTCCAAAAATAAAAACCCAAGTGAGCGGTGCGCATATAAGTGGCCCGAAAATTCAAAGCCAACCTTGCAAATAGGCGGTTCCTTTAGGTCGCAACTTCTCGCGCTCGCACGCTCAAACGAAGCCGCGTCGCACGGTCGCCGCACATCTTCGCCGAAACTAATGTGTTGGACCCTATAAAAATACGCTGCCAAATCACTCAGGCAAGGCTATTATATAAAATTTTAGCTTAAAGTAGCGTTTTTGCGAGGCTTACGCAGGAATTTATATTTTGCTGAGCACTCACTGAGGGCGCCGTAAAATTTCCCAGCTCTTTTGCCGTCGTAAATCCTATGGCGACGGCTTTATAGCTCTCATCCCAGCCGAAATTTCGAGTAAAATTTCGCACCGCCGAAGGAGCGGTAAAAATAATCACAGAGTTTTTGGGCGGTTTTTGCTCCTCGTTAAGCGGTTTAAGAACGTTTTCGTAAGCGATTATCTGCGTCAAATTTACGCCGCTTTCCCGCAAAATTTCGCCCACTCTTGAAGCCGTCTCGCACGCTCTTAAAAATAATGTTTTTTTGCCCTTTAGAAGCGGTGCGATCTCGGCGGCAAAGTCGTTTCCGTGAGCATTTTTTGCGGTGTAAATTTGAGCAAAGCCAAATTCGCTAGCCGCGCGGCTAGTGCCGTCGCCGATGGAGTAAATTTGCAAACTAGCGGGCAAAATTTGATTAAATTTTAGCGCATTTACGGAGTTTTTAGAGGTTAGAACCAGTGCGCCAAATTCGGCTAAATTTACGCTAAATTTATTAAATTTGATCTTGTTTAAAACCAGCGTTTTTACGCCCTCAAATTCCAAATTTGACCCGACCAGATAGATCATTTTCGCCCTTAAATTTATAATTTTACGACCGAATTTTACCGCAAATCCTCAAATTTTAAAAGCCGCAGCCAAAAACGCTAACTCTATTTCGCTGCGTTGCGCCTGCTTAGGTACTCTTTTGCCTTTTGTTTTAGCGCTTTATATAGCTTGCCGGCGTCCTCTGCGCCGTATTTTTTAACCAGTCCGTTATGAAAATCGCCCAAATTTTTACTCTCAAACGCGATTTTTCTTATCTCTTGCTTTTTAGCCTCGTCTATTTTGATCGAGGGCTGCGGTTTTGCCGTATTTTCGGCTTTATTTTTTGCCTCGTTTTGCGGCGTAGGAGCTTGCTTTGATTTTTGAGTCGGACGCTTGTTTGATAAATTTTGCCCTTTTTCCTCCGCTTTAAGATCCTCGCTAGAAGCCTTGTCGCTCAAATTTTGCTCCGCGTCTTTTGGCTGCTCGATAGGATCGAGATTCTCGTCTAAATTTGACTCTACATCCTTAGCTTCTTGTAAATTTCTCTCCTCGTTTGCCGCCACGTCGTTTTCGCTATCTGAGGGTTGCGCTTTTTCAGGCTCCGAATTTTGATCGATTTGCGAGCGATTTTCTAAATTTTGCTCTTTTGTCTGAGCGGTTTGGGTGTGTAAAACCTCGCCGCTTAAATTTGACTCCATTTGCGACTTTTCTCGCTCGTCAAATTTTTGCTCGTCGCCTTGCGTCGCTGGCTTAGATTTTTTGGAATTTGGGGCTGCAATACGCTTTACTTCGCCTTTTTGCGAGTTTTCGAGCTGAGGCTTTTTGTAGATTTTTCTCGCGTCTTCTTTGAGTGCGTTATACACGCCGGCGCCGTTTTTGCTGCCAAATTTTGAGATAAATTTCATATGAAGCTCGCTGAGGCTGCCCGAGTTTCGTATCAAGATCGCGATTTCGTCTTGATTTTCTTCGATGAGCTGCGCCGTATGCGAGCGATTAAAGTCAAATTTGAGTTTATGAAATTTGCCACCGTTTTTATCTTGTTTATTAAAAAAATCTATCACGTCGTCGTAAAATTTATCGTTGCTAACGATGTAAATTTTGTCTTTTTTGTGCGAGAGTTTGCCCATTAGAAACGTAATTATTTTATCGGCATAGTCCTTATGAGCGCTTTCTAAAAGTATGATTTTTATTTTGATTTTTCGCGCCAGAAACCACGCCAAAACGGAGATGCTTAGCTTTTGTCTATTGTTGGTTACAATATAAATTTTATCTTTTTCGCCTAGCTTTTTTAGCGTCGCTAGATTATCTACGCTTATGTTTTCGTCATCTATTATAAATCTTGCCATATATTTCCTAAATGAGTCGGGGCAATCGCCCCAAAACTCTACATCTTATCTTTTGTTACGATGAGTAACATTTTAAATTTTTCCGGGATCTTAAGTCCGTGCGGGATTTTGCCCGGAAGCACGATAGTATCGCCTTTTTTGATATCAAAATGCTCGTCGCCGATGGTTAGCTTCATCTCGCCGTCAAGCGCGACCAAAAGCGCGTCGCCCGGAGCCGCGTGAGTGGAGAGCTGTTGGTCCTTTGAAAACGACAGTAGCGACATCGAGCCGCTTTCGTTTTTGACGAGCGTTTTGCTCACGATTTTGCCTTCTTCGTATTCGACCGCATCTACTAGGCTAAAAATAGCCGCCTTAGGTAAATGATCTATCATTAAGTCCTCCTTAAAATCGATTGAGACGTATTTCGTCGGTTCGTTGAAAACTAATTTTCGCCACACTTTTTTCTCTATCAGGCAGGCCTGTTCGCCGCCTAAGCGCATCTGCTTTTCGCCGTAGTGCAGGCTCGCGTCGCCCTCTACGACCCACGCGAGGCTGTCGCAAAACAGCATCTCGTGATCTAGCTCCTCGCCCGTATCGAAAGCAAACACGTCGACGTGAGCGTTATCGCAATCAAAAATTCTCTTACTAACGACGCTTTTTGCGACGACTTTCGTGTCGGCGTTTAGATTGTAAATTTTACTCATTTTTCTTCCTTTCGTAAATTTACGCGTCATTGTAGCGAAAATTTTCGGAGGATTTGTTGATAAGGATTATCTCTTTATCATATGTTATATTTTTGGTTCCAATATTTTTAGAATACATTAAAACTATACACTTTTAATAGTCGTTTATGTTGCGTAACCTTATCTTATTTGCAAGTTCGTCCAATGTTTTCTCTCTTTCTTTAATGCCTAATTCGCACTGCCAAACAACTAACACTTTATACCCTATGCCAGCTAGTTCAACATATGTTTTTTCATCACGAATAATATTACTTGATATCTTTTTAGACCAGAATTCGGCATTGGTTACAGGCAAGGCTGCTTTTTTACAATTATGATGCCCATGCCAAAAGCAACCGTTGACGAAAATAACGGTTTTATATTTGGGTAAAACAATATCCGGCTTACCGGGCAAATCTTTTGCGTTCTTTCTATACCTGAAACCGTGTGCAAAAAGATATTTACGTACTAAAATTTCCGGTTTTGTTTCTTTTCCCGATATTCTAGACATAATATCCGATCGTTTCGATTTTGAGAAAATATCCGGCATAATGCTTTACTCTATTTTCGACAATCCAAGTCGCGCATATGAAGATGAAAATTTCTGTAATATATCTGCAAATAGTTTGGGAGAAATCCTAAATAGAACTTTATACAGATACTCGTCTTGGAGTTTTAAATCTTCTATCACTTCCAAATATCTGAAATCAAGTACTAATTGGAGGTTTGTCATTTTATCAATCATAAGAGGAAACATGTCTTTATAATAATATTCTTTCTTGAATTTTTCCTTATATTGAATATCGCACAGTAAACCCTTAATTAAACGCGAATTTATTTTCTTTTTTTGAGAAAAATCACACGGAGGTGTTAGTTCAATGGCAATATATTTTACAGCTGTTACATCTTCGGGTAATTCCAGTCTTATAATGTTTGGGTCGACAATCTCATAAACATTTCCCGGAACTACAACTTTCTGATTTATATTAATCGTATCAATAAATAATTTAGAATTTATTTCCGAATATATATCATTCTTTCTATCTTCTTGCCTGGTATATGGATTTTGAGGAACTGGGCTAAAAATATTCACACTAGTTTTATTTTGCTGTTTAATCAAATCGGAATAAAGTAATTCATCAAAAGCTTTATATGCATCGGTCGTTAAATCGTACCCTCCTACTTGATCATCAGGTATTCCGGTATGATTCAATGCCATTTTATACAGGATATACATCAATTCGGTTTTTTGTTTATCATAATCCGTAACTAAAGAATATATATCCGATATTGCCTTACCGCTAGCGGATTTAACGGAACTCATCCAGTTTACAAAAAAATATGCAGTTTTATCGTCTTGTAGTATTTTGTTTAAATCATTTAAAATGTTATCATATCCGTTTTGTAAATACTGTGATTTATCAAACGGCACAATAAACATAGGTAAGCAATATCTGTCTTTATCCTCCAGTAATTTCTCTTTTAAAATTGAAATATCATCCGTATGCTTGGACCAAACTACTAAGCCGTAACACCCTTTTGTTTTAGGTAGAATTCTTGACAGTATCGGTCTGATTTCCGTAGAGATATTGTTTTTTATGTCAATACTATCGTCCAATGACAAATCCATAAAAATAAGTTGTCTGTATTTTTTTAGAGGTATTATGTTCTTAAATTGCTTATCTTGAGGATTTACTATTTGCATTTTTACGGAAATATCCTCTTCTTCCAATTTTTTTGCAAGTTCCTCTATTTCTTTCCATTTGTCATCAATAATTACAACGCTATCAATAAAATCGGTTATCATAGTTATTCCTTTGTTTTTTCTTTTGGAAAACATAATGCAATAATTGCCTTATTAATTTGATTTTTTTCAACATCTTTCGGCAGTTCAATATCGTTTTCATCCAAAAATAGTAGCTTGCCTTTCATTGCTTTCATCATTTCATCGGCTATATGCAGACCGAGCCCCATCCCTATGTTATGAGGCTTTCCGGTTATAAAAGGTTGAATTGCCGCATCTGTAGGAATATTAAATCCAGGACCGTTATCACTTACAATAATAGAGTTATAGTTTTTTATTTGATCTGTTATGTAAACGGATATTTTTCTATTTTCTTTTCGTGAATAACTCAACCAATAAATAGAATTATCCAATAGATTGGTCAAAACCGATATTGCTTCCGCCTGTGCCAAAAAAGCAGATATATTACAATTTTTAGGATTATTGTATACTTCTATTTTATGATCGGAAAATCTAAATTCATAATTTTCCAACGCTATATTTACTATATCCGACAATATTGTATCTTTAATCGCAGACTTTCTAATCATTGCCGTATAACCGCGAACTATTTTTTCCAGCCTTAAAGAAACTTTAATTATTTGATCTTTTTCTCCATTTTTAACATAACCGAGTAATGCTGCAATCTGTTTTTCAATCTCATGGATAACAACACTTAAATTCAGTCCCGCATTTGCACTTTTTATAAGAACTTCTTTTACTTCTTTATATTGAATACTTATTCTGTTTAGATATTTTATAATATCCTTCTTGTCGACCTCATTAGTAACTTTTTTTTCAACAAGTTCCATAACTTCTGCCAAATCGGAAAGAACAGGCTCAATAACTTTATATGTTTTATATAGAGTTGTTAAACGGAATTTATCGATATTTCGTTGCCTAACAAAAATATTCAATACATAATTTATGGCATCTACGAAAGCGTTGTACACTTCATCTTCAATAAAGCCTTCTCTGTTTGTCTTTTCTCTCAGACCCAAACTTTCATTGCGTTTCAGTCTGACGTATCCCAAAATAATATTATTGCTAACATAGCTACCAACCCTATGCACTCTTTTTAAGTCTATACCAAGCCAATCGTTGTCTCGCTCACCATAATCATAGACCCTTACATTATCTCTATATACTCTTATTCCCCCGTTTTCGTTTAAATAATCGATAATACTTTTTTTTCAGCATTTACATAATTAAAAATAACCGCATCTTTTTCAAAAATAATAATATCGAACTCTATCTCTCCTATTTGCAGTTCATCCAAATCAATCTCATATTCCACCAACTTTTTTTTCCCATCTTCTTCTTTTAGTCCTTTGAGATATAATTCTTGCTCTCCTAAATTTGATAAATTTAATTTCCTCCCATCAATTTTATTCAATGAGCTCCATGGTCGAAATTCATAATTAAACTTTTTGATCCTATTACCATTTAAAATACAACTACCAAAATATAGTCCGCCGTTTGCGATAATATCCTCGAGTTTCGGTAGCCCTTCAAAAATATTTTCATTGCTCCAAATATCGACCTTAAAAGAGTCATTATTGTCTGCAAACGGACTATTAAGGGATAATAAATTTCTATATATTTCCCTTACCTGCCTTCTATCCCATTTTGATTTTAGTTCTTCTATAATAATGGTTGTGCCTGTATTATTTTTTGAATATTGTTTTGGAACCGTATTTTCTATAACATCAATATCAAAATCATCAATCTGTTTAGCATTTTCCAATTCCGTCCAGTCTATCGATAACTCAACTTCTTTGTCATTTATGGTTTTTGAGAATAATCTGATTTTTTTGCCTAATTTATGCACACCTAATCTACCTATGCCCTTTTCCCCTAAGGGATAACGTCCGCATTGATTTTTTTTTGCATTTTTTTTATGATTAGTACCCACGACAAGCCAAACATTTTTTACAATATTGGCATTCATTCCAAATCCATTATCGGAAATAACAATCTTTTCCAATTCTTTATTTCGGGAATAAAATTCTACCTTGCATTCTGTTGCACAGGCATCGTAAGAATTTTTTACCAACTCAAGAATTGCTATACTTTCGTTTTTTATTAAATCTTCACCAAAATGAGCAATAATCCTTGGTGTAATCGAAAAATGCTGCTTCATATACTATAATCCGTTTTCTTTATCGCTTCACCCAATTGTCTTGCATATTCAGGCGGTACAGCATTTCCAATCAACTTTGCAGCTGCCGCTATGCTGGTAGTTTTAAAAACATAATTTTCCGGGAAAGTCTGTATTGTCGCTCCTTCTCTTATAGAGATAGCTCTGTTTTCTTCAGGATGCCCGAAACGCCCGTTCGAAATACTAAAAAATTTTGTAGTAATGGTTGGTGCCGGCCTATTCCACCACATGCGTCCGTATGTATCTTTAAAACTATCGTCTTTACCCACAAAACATTTTAGTTGAAGGTCTGTTTCGTTTGCCCAATCAAGCCTACTTCCACCGTTATGTCTGGTTTTTTGCAGTCTTCTTAAGCTTTTATCGCTTAAGCCTGCTACCGTATGATAAAAATCGCTATCATCTCGATATCCAGCTTTTACTTCAGGAAAACCATTTTTTTTACCGATAACTTTATCAAGAGTAATCATTCCCGTACTCTCAACCGGCAAACAAATACGCATATTTTTTAATCGTGTTGCTATTAATGAAAATCGTCTCCTATTTTGAGGAATCCCGTAACGACTCATATCAATTACTTTATATATAATGTTTTCGTAGCCTATTTTTTTTAACTCACTAAGGAATCGCGGCAAGACACTATCTTTATTGGTTATTATTCCAGGGACATTTTCAACAAGAATGTAGCCTGGAGTATAATATGCTACAAAACGAGCAAAATCCATTAATAAATCTTTAGATTGTAGCGAGTTGGTCTTATCTGAATTGATTATGCTGTAAAATTGGCAAGGGCTGCATCCCGCAAATATCAAGTTATCATCATTGCGATTAATATGAAAGTTCTGCTCAAAGTAATCAATTTTTAATTTCCGAATATCCGAATAAACAAAAACACTTCCTTTGTTGTTATATTCATATGTTTCTTTTGCGTCTTTATCAAAATCAATGCCGGCAACAACATAAATTCCTGCCTGGCGGAGCCCACAAGTCATACCTCCACCACCACAGAAAAAATCGATAGCTTTGTATCGTTTCATATTTTTTCCTTACCATTAGCTAAAATCCATCAACACTAAACGCCAAACAATAATATCAACCTGGATTTTAACAATATTCTCACTCCCACTCTATCGTTGCGGGCGGTTTGCTCGATATGTCGTAAACTACGCGGTTGATGCCGTCTACTTCGTTTATGATGCGGCGAGAGACGTTTTCTAGCAGATCGTACGGCAGGCGCGAGAAACTAGCCGTCATGCCGTCGCTAGCGTCCACTACGCGCACGCACACTGCGTTTTCGTAGGTGCGATTGTCGCCCATTACGCCGACTGAATTTACGTTTAAAAGCACGCAGAAAGCTTGCCACGTTTTGTTGTACCAGCCGCTTGATTTTAGCTCGTCGCGCAGGATCACGTCGGCTTTGCGCAGCAGCTCGAGGCTGGGCGTATTCACCTCGCCCATTATGCGGATCGCAAGGCCAGGACCGGGGAACGGGTGACGAAACACGAGCTCGCGCGAAAGGCCAAGCTCAAGGCCTAATTGGCGTACCTCGTCTTTAAAGATTTCTCGTAGCGGCTCGATTAGCTCAAAGCTCATCCAATCAGGTAGCCCGCCCACGTTGTGGTGGCTTTTGATCGTCTTGCTAGATCCCACGACCGAGCTTTCGATGATGTCGGTATAGAGCGTGCCTTGGGCTAAAAATTTGACGTTATCGTGCTTTTTGGCCTCTTTTTCAAAAATTTCTATAAAAGTTTCGCCGATTATCTTGCGCTTTTTCTCCGGATCGGTTACGCCGGCAAGCCTTTCTAGGAAAGTTTTACTCGCATCTATGCTAACTAGCTCTACGCCAAGCTTGGTTCTAAAAGTCGCCTCGACCTGCTCGCGCTCGCCAGTTCTAAGCAGTCCGTTATCGACGAAAACTAGGATCAAATTTTGTGGTATCGCAGCGGCCAAAAGCGCGGCGGTGACGGAGCTATCTACGCCTCCGCTAACGGCGCAAAGGACTTTTTTGTTGCCGACCGTTTCTTTGATTTTAACGATCTGGGTTTTAGCAAAGCTACCCATGTTCCACGTGCTTTCGCAGTCGCAGATATATTTGGCGAAATTTTTTAAGATTTGAGTACCAAACTCGCTGTGCTGCACCTCTGGATGAAACTGCAAAGCGTAAAATTTGCGCGTGTCGTCGCCAAATACGCAATAGGGCGAATTTTCGCTCGTCGCCAACGCCTCAAAGCCGTTTGGTAAATTTTTTACGAAGTCGGAGTGGCTCATCCAGACGATCTGTTTTTGGGGTAAATCGGTAAAAAGTCGGTGCGCCTTAGTGACGGTTAGCTCGGCCTTGCCGTACTCCTTGTGGGAGGCCGGAGCGACCTGGGCGCCGAATTTGTGCGCCAAAAGCTGCATACCGTAGCAAATGCCTAAAATCGGTAGCTTTAGCTTAAATACGCCCTCGTCGCAAAAATACGCATCAGGAGCATAAACGCTAGCAGGCCCGCCGCTTAGGATTATGCCTTTTGGCTTTTTTGCTTTGATTTCCTCAACCTTGACGTTAAAAGGCAAAATTTCGGTATAAACGCCCTGTTCGCGCAAGCGTCTAGCGATTAGCTGGGTGTATTGCGAACCAAAATCCAAAACTATTATCGTGTTATTCATGATTGCCCTTTAAAAATATAAATGCAAAATTTCAAACTGTACGTACCAAATCGCCACGGATACGACGTAGCCGACTAATACAGTCCAAGCGAGCCTCATGTGCGCGCCGAAGGTATAGATGCCCTTTAGTTTGCCCATTACGCCTACGCCGGCTGCCGAACCAAAGCTAATCATCGAGCCGCCGATACCGGCAGTCAAGGTAACTAGTAGCCACTGGCTTAAGCTCTCGCCCGCATCTGCGCCCATCATAGGATTTGCTTTTAGCACGGCAGACATAACGGGGACGTTATCCACGATAGCAGATAGGAAGCCCACGCCGATATTTACGGCAGTGGCGCCGAATTTATCGTAAAGCGAAACGGCGTAGTTCAAAAATCCGACGAAATGCAACGCGCCCACGGCGGCAAGGATACCGAAGAAGAAGAAAAGCGTGTTGTTTTCGATCTTTGACATATAGTGAAAGACGTGCATAGGCTCTTCGTTTTTATTAGTTTTTTTGTAGATGTAGGTGTAAAGGCTAAGAAGCGAGAAACCAAACATCATGCCCCACATCGCAGGTAGGTGGAAAAGCTGGTGCATCATAACGGCCGAAAATATCGTAAATGCGCCAAGTCCAATGACGACTTTGCCGCCTTTTTTGATGCTTACTTTCGGCTCTGTCGCAGGGTCAAAGTGCGGACTACCCTCAGGCACGACGCGCGCTAGCAAAAACGCCGTAACCAGCCAGCCGATAAACGAAGCCGGGAAAAGCGCGAAAAAGTCGATAAACGGAGCCTTGCCCGCAGCCCAAGCCATCAGAGTCGTTATATCGCCGAACGGACTCCACGCGCCGCCAGCATTTGCGGCTACGACGATATTTATCGCTCCAGCGACTAGGAAATTTACGTTATTTTTATCTATCGTTAAAAGAACGGTAGAAAGGATAAGAGCGGTAGTTAGATTGTCGGCGACTGGGCTAATAAAAAACGCCAAAATGCCCGTTAGCCAAAATAGCTTTTTATACGTGTAGCCCTTTGAGACGAGGTTGTATTTTAGCGCGTTAAACACGTCCCGCTCTATAAGCGCCTCGATATAAGTCATCGCGACCATGAGGAAAAATACGATCTGCGAAATCTCTAAAATTAGGTGATTTACCTCATTTTGCAACGAATGCACGTCTAGGCCGTTTGCCAGCATATAAAAGCCGATGAGCAAGAACATAAAAGTGCCGATAAATATGGCCGGCTTGGCCTTATCCATATGAAAATTTTCCTCCGTAGCGATGAAAAAATATCCCACGACGAAAATAATGAGGCATGCTATACCCACCCACGTAGTCGTTAAATTTAACGCCTCGCCCGCAGCGTCGCCGCTACCGAAAGCAAGCGCGAAAAACAGACCCAGAAGTCCGACGATCTTCATTTACTCTCCTTGATTTATAGTTTATTTATCTTTTCGGTTTTGCTGTTTGAGGGCTCAGACGGTTCTTCGTAGAACGGATCGCCCTTGTGGCCGCAGCCTGCTATAAAAATTAACAAAAAAAATGCTAAAATCGCCTTATGAAAGACGCTAAGACTATTATTCGACATATTGTTGATAATCCTTTTTATAAAGAGTTAAAAAACCGTAGCGAATGCGGGGAATTTTTACGGCTTTTAAGCCTAAATCATCGCAGACTCATCGCCTTTTGCTACGAGAAAAACGGCGTTTTGTTTTTCGCCCTGTTTCATCCGTTAGGACTTCAGGAATTAAAAAGCGATAGTAGTATAAAAATGTTAAAAGGCTTATTAAAAATCTATTCTAGCGTAAATTTTGACGGCAGGCTCGCTCGCGTAACGGACGTTAAATTTTTTGTGACAAAGCATTTAAAATTTAAAAAAGCGACCGACCCATACGAAAAAAAACGAATTTTTACCTACACCGAGCCTGCTAAAGGCGAGTTTGTAAATTTAGCCAAAAGCGAGCGGATTTTTGAAGGATTTGAAAAGATCCGCCTTGCCATAAAGCAAAATTTAGCCAAAGAATCAAGCGGGGCGCGATGAAGCAAGATAAAATAGAGCTAAATTTAGACGCAAAGCACGCAAGCGCAGGGCTTTTAATTTATAAAAACCATGCGGCGCAAGCCTCGTCAAATTTAACCGCACAAAGTAAAAGCGTAAATTTGCAAACGGGAGCTAAATTTTGCTAATCGACGAGATCCGCTCGCTGCCAGCCCAGCCCGGCGTCTATCAGTATTTCGACAAGGCGGGCAAGCTGCTTTATGTCGGCAAGGCTAAAATTTTAAAAAACCGCGTCAAAAGCTACTTTTCATTTACGCCAAGTCTCGCCCCCTCGCCCAAGCTGGGCCCGCGCATCCACAAGATGATCAGCGAGGCCGTACACCTCGAGTATATCGTGACTCCCAGCGAAGCTGACGCGCTGATACTGGAAAACTCCTTCATCAAGCAGCTAAGGCCCAAATACAACATCTTGCTACGCGACGATAAGACCTACCCGTACATCTACGTAAATTTAGACGAGGATTTCCCGCGCTTTGAGATCACGCGCAAGATCGTCCGAGGCAAAAACATCAAGTATTTCGGCCCGTATTTTCGCGGTGCGCGCGAGCTTTTGGATGCGCTGAGACTGAGCTTTAAACTCGTGCAGAGCAAAAGCGCGCTCAAAGCCACGGGTGCCTATCTGCCCTATCAGATCGGTTACTCCGAGGCCCCTCTCATCAGCAAAATTTCGCCCGCAGACTACGCCAAGGTCGTAGAGGGCGCGATCGCGGCGCTAAACAATCCGCTTTCTATGCTGCCAAAGCTCGTAAATTTGATGAACAAATACGCCCAAAACGAAAACTACGAGCAAGCCGCCCTCGTGCGCGATAAGATCAATGCGATCAAGGATCTGGACGTCAAAATCGAGGTCGATCTAGCCAAGCTTGAGGACTTTGAGGTTTTTGCCGTGGGCGCGGAGCAAAATTTGCTTTGCGCGGTGCGTTTTAGCGTGCACGGCGGCAAGATCAGCGGCGTGTATCAAAATATCACGAACGCCAAAATGAGTTCACAAGGCGACCTAAACGATGCGTATAAGCAAATAGTTTTAGAGAGCTTTCCTGTGGGCGCGCCCGTCGTGAGCGCGAAAATTTACGCGCTAGAAGCCTTTGAAGACGCAAGCCTCGTAGAGGAGATTTTAACCGCTCGCCACGGCCGCAAATTTAGCATATCCGTGCCTAAAATCGGCGAGAAAAAGCGTATCTGCGAGATGGCTCTAACAAACGCGCAAGTCTTTATCCAAAAGTACCTAAAAACCCACGATGACGCGTTTTTGGACGAGCTAAAGGAGTATTTCGGCCTAGCCTGCGCGCCGCACGTTATCGAGACCTTTGACAACTCGCATATGTTCGGCGCGGCCGCGGTCGGCGCGATGGTGCGCTTTGAGCGCGGAAGCTTCGCCAAAGAGCACTACCGCCACATGCACCTCTCTCACGCAAACGACTACGATCAGATGCGCCAGATGCTCACAGAGCGCGCTTTGCGGTTTGACAAGCTTAGTCCGCCCGATCTCTGGCTCATCGACGGCGGTCAGGCGCTACTGGATCTTGCTACGGATATCATCGCTAGCAGCGGCGCAAACGTCGATATACTCGCCATCTCAAAAGAAAAAATAGATGCCAAAGCCCACCGCGCAAAAGGCGGCGCGAGAGATAAAATTTACGCTAGCGGCGGCGTTTTTACGCTACCAACGGGCGACAGACGACTACAGTTTTTCCAGCGACTTCGCGACGAGGCGCACCGATTTGCCATTACCTTTCATCAAAAAACCAAGCGCAAGGAGGATCTGGGCGCTAGCAAGCTAGCAGACGCGGGCGTATCGGCGGGTAGTATCGCAAAGCTCGTCAAATTTTACGGTAGCTTTGAAGCTATAATGACCGCAACGAGCGAGGAGATCGAAAAGGTCACGAATAGGAGCGTAGCGGCTAAAATCGAGCAGCTAAAAGAGAGTGAAATTTGATGAAATTTGGGGCTTGTTTTATAAAATTTGAGCCAAATTTGTCGCATTTGTTTTCGTTAAATTTGAAAGAGCAAATTTAACTCGCCGCTTTTGGGTAAATTTCGCCGCGGTTATTTGCGAATCAATCCGTCAAATTTGACACAAAAAGCGATCAAATTTTTGCGCTAAACCTAAAATTTACGCGAGCGATTACGTAGCGCAAATTTAAATTACGCGCCGCCGCCAAGGCCTGCTTCGGCAAATTTAGCGTTTTGCCGCTTTTTCTATCGCTTCTGCCGCTTCGCAGCCCTCATTCCAGCCGTAGGCGCACGCCTTTTGCAGATAGTTTTTTGCGCGAGCCACGTCTTTTTCGCCGAGCATCGCGTTGTAGTAGAGTACACCCAGATTAAAGCACGACATCCCGTCCTTTGCTTCGCAGGCCTTGCGCCAGATTTCGCCCGCTTTTTGTGCGTCTTTTTTGACGCCGAGTCCCTGCTCGTAAAGCGAGCCTAAATTTGCGCAACCTAGCAAATAGCCGCTATCGCAGGCTTTTTTATAGAGCTTGGCGGCCTTTGGTTCATCCTTTTTAACCCCTTCGCCTTTGCGATACGCTACGCCCAAATTTACGCAGGCTCGCACGTACTCCCCGTCGCACGCCTTTTTAAACAGCGCGAATGCCTTTTTGTAGTTTTTGTCCAGGTCGCACTCCTCAAGCTTGATACCGATATAGGCAAGGCCTAAGTTGTCGCAGCTCTCAAAATCGCCCGCGTCGCAGCTTTTTTGCAGTCCGTTTGCGTCGCAAGGCGCTTTGTCCTCTGCCAAATCGAGCTCGCTCGCGCCCAAAACAAAAACCGTAAAAAAGACTAAAAATACAATTTTTCTCACCGTTACCTCCATGCGTTCGTTAAATTTAGCCCCAAAAGACCATTAGTTTTGATACGAACCGGTAAATTTACGCGCTTAAACAAGGAGGTTTTTGCCGTGCCGTAGCTAGCAAAGACGGCGGCCAAAAGCGCGATCAAAAAACTAAATTTAAGCAAGCTGGTAATCTAACGCCAAATCCGTCCAAGCGCTACGCAAATCAATCAGTTAGACGTCAAAATCCTAGGTGCGCGCAAAAGGCCGAAAAATAAAAATTAGACTCGTAAATTTTGCACCGGATTTAAATCCCAAACGAGCTTGCGCGGTAAAGCTTTTATCGCCCTAGCCGTTAAAAAATCAAAGCAAAATCCAAATAAATAGGCAGGCAGTTCAGGCTAAATTTACGCCTTTTTGCCCTTTTTTTTGCTTTTTTTATCGCCCTCTTCTTCGCCCTTAAACCAACCTTTTATCTTATCAAAAATGCCTTCGTCCTCTTCATGCATCGCTTCGCCGCTTTGTACGCCGAAGCTTTCTTGTAGCTTTCGTAGCAGAGAAATTTGCTCTTCGTTTAGCTCTTTTGGCGTTTTTATCGCGATTTGCGCTACAAGCCTGCCGTAGCGCTTGGTATTTACGTTTTTTACCCCAAGCCCATCAAATACGAACTGCTGCTTATCTTTTGCGCCCACGGGCAGCTTTAGCTCGGTCGTGCCTTTTAGCGTCGGTATCGTGACCGTCTCACCCAGGATAGCTTGCGTGAAAAATACCGGAATCTCGATATAAACGTCGTTTTCGTGGCGCACAAAGCGCTCGTCGGGCTCAACCTCGATATATACGTATAAATCGCCCCTACTCTCGTCTACGGAGACGTTACCCTTACCGCTTACGCGCATACGCATCCCGTCGTCGATGCCTTCGGGGACGTTTATCTTGACGTTTTGGCGCTCCTCTTTGTATCCGCTGCCGTCGCATTCGCCGCACTTGTCGCTAACGGTCTCGCCGCTACCGCCGCAATACGGACACTCCTGCGCAAAGCTCATAAATCCTCTTTGCTGCACTATACGCCCTCTACCCTCGCAGTGCGGGCAAATGTGCGTTTTGCCGTCTTTAGAGCCCGTGCCTTTGCAGGTTTTACACGGTTTTTTTATCGTAAATTCTACCTCTTTTTCTGCACCGAAAACCGCTTCGTTAAATTTTATCTTTAAAGCTATTTCCAAATCAAGCGGGTACTTGTCGATGCTTCTTTTACGGCTTTGAGAGCTTGATCTAAATCCGCCGCCGAAAAACGAGTTAAATATATCGCCCAGATCGATATCCGCGCCAAATCCGGCAGAACTAAATCCACCCCTACCCTCAAGCCCGGCCTTGCCGTATCTATCGTATATCGCGCGCTTTTGCTCGTCGCCTAGCACCTGATAGGCTTCGTTTACTTTTTTAAATTTTTCTTCGGCGTCTTTATCTCCTTGATTGCGGTCCGGATGATACTTTAGGGCAAGCTTTCTAAATGCTTTTTTTATGGTTTCGGAGTCGCTATTTTTGCTGATTTCTAAAATTTCGTAGTAGTCTATTTCCACAAAATCTCCTAAAATTTATATATTTAAAGGGGCGATTTTAGCTTATTATTTCTAAAATTTCAAAGTAAGGGAGAATTTTAAACGAGATTAGTAAATTTAGACGAAAATTTAACATTTTTTGGTTATAATCATTTTCGCTAAATCTATACTGAAAGGCCTAAAATGATTAATGTTTTAATGATTGAAGACGATCCGGAATTCGCGCAAATTCTATCCGAGTATTTGAGCGATTTTAATATCAAAGTAACAAATTTCGAAGACCCGTATCTAGGACTAAGCGCCGGGATTAAAAATTTCGATTTACTTATCCTAGACCTTACGCTACCCGGTATGGACGGGCTTGAGGTTTGCAAAGAAATTCGCAGCAAATACAACATCCCTATCATCATCTCCTCGGCTCGAAGCGACATCAGCGATAAGGTAGTTGGTTTACAGCTCGGCGCGGACGATTATTTGCCAAAGCCTTACGATCCAAAAGAGATGTACGCGCGCATAATGAGCCTAATCCGCCGCTACAAAAAGAGCAACGAAGTGCAAGAAGAGGCAGTCGAGACGCTGTTTAGGATAGACGAGCGCAGGCACGAGATCTACTACAATAACGAAAGCCTCACGCTAACGCCGGCAGAATATGAAATTTTAAGCTATCTCATAAAGCAACACAGCTTTTCGGTATCCAGGGAGCAGCTTGTTTATAACTGCAAAAGCTTAAAAGATAAGGACTCAAAAAGCTTAGACGTCATCATCGGCAGACTAAGAACAAAGATCGGCGATAGCTCAAAAGCGCCTAAGCATATATTTTCGGTACGCGGCATAGGCTATAAACTCATAGGATGAGATACTCCTTAACGACGAAAATTTCGGTAGTTTTCGCCATCGCGCTGACGCTAGTTTGCGTTTTGTTTTATACTTTTGCCAGCATCCAGCTAGATAATACGCTAGACAAGATAAAGCAAAAGCAGCTAAGCGCGATAAACTATCTCGTCGCATCGTTTGAAAAATCAAATCCTCCTAGCGATTTGACGGTTTATTTTAAAAATTTCGGGCTTACCTACGTTAAAAACGATAAATTTGCCGCCGACATCACAAACGGCGGCAAAGTAGTCTTCGCCAAACAAACCCCGCTGGGGCTTTTTCAGTCGCTGCTTTTTCAGGACGGACTTTATCTGCATATCAAAAACACGTCGTTTCAAATTTTACTCGAAAGCGACGACGCTAAAAACATAAACGACCCGATATGGGTGGGCTTTATCCTCACGACGGCGCTTTTAGTATCGCTTTACGTTTCGGTTATGAACTCGCTAATGCCGCTAAAAAAATTAAGCTCCGACATCAGAAAATTCGGCGCCGGAAATATGGACGTAAATATAGCCAAACCCGACTCCAACGACGAAATAGCCAAAGTCGCGATAGAATTTGACGCCGCAGCCAGCAAGATAAAAGAGCTGATTCGCTCGCGCCAGCTTTTTTTGCGCACGATAATGCACGAACTAAAAACGCCTATCGGCAAAGGCCGCATAGTATCGGAAATGGTACAGAGCCAAACGCAAAAAAGCCGCCTGATAGCGATATTTGAGCGGCTCGATATGCTCATAAACGAGTTTGGCAAGATCGAGCAGCTACTATCTAAAAGCTACGCGCTAAACTATCAAGAATCCTACTTTTCAAATATCTTAGAACAGGCGCGCGATATGCTGATGATGGAAAAATTCGAAGAAAAAGTGAGCGTCGATATCAGGCAAGACGTCTTACTGCGCGTAGATTTCGCGCTATTTTCGCTAGCGATCAAAAACCTCATCGATAACGCGCTAAAATACGCCGACGACAAAAAGGCGCAGGTTATCTGCGACAAAGACGGCATCGTCGTAAAAAATCTCGGCGAGCCGCTACAAAAGCCCATCGAGTATTATTTGCAAGCCTTTATCCGAGAAAAAGACAACAAAAGCGGCGGCATGGGGCTAGGCCTCTACATCATCGACCACATCTGCCAGATGCATAAATTTAGCCTAAAATACTCCTACGAAGACGGCTACCACGCGTTTAAAATCTGCACCAAGCCGAAAGAAAACGTTGAAGAAGGAAAGCGTTGAAAAAGGGGCTTGAGAAATTTAATGAACTAGTCGCGGCCTTCGAGCGGTTACCGGGCGTGGGTAAAAAATCGGCCCAGCGCTACGCCTATCACGTCTGCTTAAAAGATAACTTAGGCGGACTAAAACTAGCCCAAAGCATCGAAGACGCCGTAAGATTTACGGGTAAATGTCAAATTTGCGGCGGGCTTAGCGAGGATGAGATTTGCGACGTTTGCAGCGACGAAACTCGCGACAGTGAGCTACTAGCCGTCGTCGAAAGTCCAAAAGATATCCTGGTTTTTGAGCAAAGCGCGATATACCGAGGTCGCTACTTCGTGCTAGAAGAGATAACGCAGACGCAAACCGAAAAACTACGCGAAATCATCCGCCAAAACGGCGTAACCGAGATTATCTTCGCGCTAACGCCGGGACTTAGCAGCGACGCGGTGATGGTCTTTATCGAAGACAAGCTAAGCGATTTGGGCGTTAAATTTAGCAAGATAGCCCAAGGCGTACCCACAGGCGTAAATCTCGAAAACATCGACCTTCTCTCGCTTATGAAAGCGCTTGATAGTAGAACCGAGCTATAAATTTACCGGTGACGCCTCGCAAAATTCGGTATCAAACTCTTAAAAATTTAGTCTTTAATCTCGCGATTTTATTTGCGCCGTTAAATTTGCGCTTGGCTTTCCTAAAACAGACAAACTCGGCCAAGCCGCTAGCGACTGTAAATTTTCGGGCGAGGTTTTGCGAAGTTCGTCTACGTCTCATTTAAATTTAAGCGACTCTAAGTAAGCCGTCCGCGTATCGCCTAGGTTTGCCGCGTGCCGTTTAGCGCAAATTTTAGCCGCGGCGCGCCGAATTTGGCGATAAATTTGTATCTAAGCCTCGCGTGATTTAAGCACGCAACCCGTACTTGCCGGTTTATTTTCGTCCGCCCACTTCGCCAAAGTTAAATTTACCGCCGCGCGGTCGTAAGATTTCTAAATTCGAGTTTCGCCCTGCCGAGTTTGCTGTTTAAATTTAATCTTTAGCTGATTTTGGGATAAAAAGAGTCGTCGCGGACGGCGAGTAAATTTAACTCGCGAGTTTGGATTTTTACGGACAAACGACCTGCAAAACGCTAGCAAATCCCAAAATAAAACAGCTGCGGTTTGTCTTGTCCGCGTTTTAGCCTTACTTAGCGGCGGCGTTAAATTTCAGCTTAACGAGCGTAAATTTACTAATCTGCGGCTACGCCAACGCAAAGAAATGCGAGTCGTTTAAATCAGCAAGTACCAAGCGGGGCTTTGGCTTAAATTTACTAGGCGGCTGCTTTACCCGAGCGAGGCTAAAACCAAACCCGCGCGGCAATCAAAATTTAATCTCTCAACGCCCAAAAATCCTAGCCAAAGCGCCGCAAAAATAATCCAAATCTAGCAAATCAAATTTAATACCCGCTCTAAGCCGAGTCGTTTACGCGGCACAAGGTTTAACCAAATACGCGGCAAAGCCGTAAATTTATCGCGATTTAACATAAAAACTCAAAGCAAATCAAACGTCCGTAAAACCGCAAGCTAAAATCTAATCCCAAATACCGTGTCAAAATGTCCGCTACTAGACGGCGCAAAAGTGCGCATACGAAATAGCAAAAGATTAAAAACGCAAAACTAAAAAGGATAGTCGCCCCGTTAAAACGGGGCGACGAGAGGTTATTTTGTAGTTTTTTGGATATACGAGAACTCGGAAATTTTCGTCCACTCGCGAGCTTTAGCCAAAAATGCTCTTTGAGAGTCCAAAATCTCCTTAAATAGCGGATCTTTCGCCGCCTCCTCGTCTAGGATTTCGTCGCTTGCTTTTCTAAGCGCGTCCATGACGTCCTGAGGGAACGAGCGAACCTCGATATCAGGATACTCCGCTTTCATCTTTGCCCAGTATTCTGCATTATCAAAGAACGAGCGCGTATTTAGCATGCTGGCTACCTCGTTAGCCGCGGCCTCGATCACAGCCTGAAGGTCGGCAGGCAGCTTCTCGTAAGTCTTTTTGTTTACGAAAAACTGAGTCTGGCCGCTCGGCTCTTGCCAGCCGGTGTAGTAGTATTTAGCGATCTTGTGAAAGCCAAGACCCATATCAAACGCAGGGCTCACCCACTCGACCGAGTCTATCGTACCCATCTCTAGCGCCATGTATAGCTCGCCGGTCGGGATCGTGTTTATCGTCGCTCCCACGCGCGCCATAACCTCGCCGCCAAAGCCAGGGATCCTGATCTTTAGGCCTTTTAGATCATCTACGCTTTTGATCTCTTTTTTAAACCAACCGCCCATTTGCGTGCCAGTATCCCCCGCAAGGAAAACTTTGATGTTGTATTTATCGTAAACTTTTTCCTCTAGCTGCTTGCCGCCGCCAAACTCATACCATGCGCGTAGTTCGCCTGCAGTCATACCAAAAGGCACGGCGGTAAAAAACATAGTGTTTGCGTCCTTACCCTTGTAGTAGTAAGACGCCGTGTAGCCGATGTCGTACTGGCCGCCTTTTACAAAATCTAGGATACCAAATGGGGATTTGTGCTTAGAGGGATAGTCTATCCTAACCTCTAGCCTACCGTCGCTTAGCGTCTCGACGACGCGCTTAAATTCTTTCGCCGCATCGCCCAAAACAGGCGTAGTGCCCTCCCAAGTGCTAGCTAGCTTTAGCTTGTAGGTCTTGTCCGCGGCATTTGCACCAAGCGCTAAGCCAAAAACGGCTAAGAGTGCTAAAAACTTTTTCATTTTTGCTCCTTAAAAATAGTTTTAGCGATTATACTTAAGCAAATTTAAAGCCGCTTTAAAAATATTAAATTTTCTTCTTTACCCGAAAAAACGTAAATTTATTTTCAAATTTGATGTAAAATGAAGCACTTTAACAAAAGGATCGAATTTGACGAAAAAAACTAAAATCCTAGCCACTATCGGCCCATCAAGCCAAAGCGAAGAGATCATCGAGCAGTTAGCGCTTGCTGGCGTAAACGCGTTTAGGCTAAATTTCAGCCACGGTTCGCACGAGTACCATAAAGAAACTATCGAAAAAATCAGACGCGTCGAAGCCAAAATCGGGCGCCCGATCGGTATATTTCAAGATATCTGCGGCCCAAAAATAAGGGTCGGCAAGCTAAAAGAGCCCTTTGGGCTAAAAGCCGGCGATGCGCTTGAAGTGTATAAAGATGAAATCTTAGGCGAAAAAACGGGCGAAAACGGCTACAAACTAAGCATAAATCAGCCTCAAATTTTACCGCTTTTAAAAGAGGGCGAATACATCTACCTCTACGACGGCTCCATCAGGGCCAAAGTAGAGCGCGCGGGCAGCGGCAAAAAAGACGAAGCGGTGCTAGCGCGCATCGAAAACGACGGGACGCTAAACTCCAATAAAGGCGTAAATTTCCCCAACACCAAAATCAACATCGACGTCATCACGCCAAAAGACCGCGAGGATATGAGATTTGGCGCGGCTAACGGCGTAGATTTCGTCGCTATTTCTTTCGTGCAAAACGCAAACGATATCGTAAAAGCGCGCGAGATTTTAGAAAATTTCGGTTCGCGGGCTAAAATTTACGCAAAAATAGAAAAATTCGACGCCGTAGAAAACATAGACGAGATCATAGAGGCTAGCGACGGCGTGATGGTCGCGCGCGGAGATCTGGGTATCGAGGTGCCATACTATAAGGTGCCGACCATCCAAAAACTCATCATCAAAAAGGCCAACGAAGCCTCAAAACCGGTCATCACCGCCACGCAAATGATGCTAAGCATGGCCGAACACGAAACGGCGACTAGAGCGGAAATCAGCGACGTGGCAAATGCCGTGCTAGACGGCACGGACGCCGTGATGCTAAGCGAAGAAAGCGCTATCGGCAAAAACCCGGTCGCCGTCGTGCAGGCGATGCGAAACACCATCGTCCAGACGCAACAAATTTATCCGTTTAATAAATTCGATAAATTCGAGCGCTACGACGACATAGACGTGGTCGCGGCTAGCTCGGCTAGGCTGGCCGTACAGCTGGACGTAGAAAGCATCATCTCGATAACAAGCTCCGGCAAATCGGCTCTAAAGATGGCCAGATACCGCGCAAATAAAGACATCATCGCTATCACGCACGACGAGGAGACCGCCCATCAGCTCACGCTGGCGTGGGGCGTGACACCGGCTTTCGTGCTGGGTAGAGACGACCTTAATCTACTCGTGGCAAACTCCATCAAAAAAGCCTCCGAGCTGGGATTTGTTAGCCGCGACAAGTCCTATATCATGACGGCCGGCTATCCTGCGGGAGTCGCGGGCAGCACGAACTTCATCCGCATCCTAAAACGCGAACAGATCGACTACTACATCGAGCTGGCGCAAAAGCAAAAAGACGGAAAATAGCAAATCTGCGCGGGTTAAATTTGGGCTAAATTTGATCCGCAAAAGCTTAGGCGGCAGGTAAATTTGGGCTAAATTCGAGCGAGGCATGCTCGGCCTGGGCTCCGGCTTTAATCCGCCCAAAGCAACCCGAGCCGAATTTGGTTTCAAATTTGACTTACCCAAACCAAGAGGCGAATAAATTTAAACGAATTTGAGCGTATATAGCTAGGCTGACAGGCTTTTGTTTTCAATTTAACCTGCACGATTTTGAGAGTAAGAGGTGCGAAAGACTAAATTTATTTGATCCGAGTAAATTTGACTCAAATTTACCGAGCGAAATCTAGCAAAATTTGCGCCGCAGCGAGTTAAAGTTGTTCATAAAATTTTATTTTTCAAGATAAGTAGCCAACGCTTGTTTAAGCTAAATTTTGCGGACTTCTCATTATTGACGATACGAATTTAAGGCAAATAATATTTTTTAACCTCGTCGATATTTATATTTTTTCTATCCAAAAAGTAGGTTTTGATCTCTGCATATTTGTC
>NZ_CAJPQR010000010.1 GCF_905372745.1 uncultured Campylobacter sp.
CGTATTAAGCAAATAAAATATAATATTCCGAATATAAAAATATAAAATAGAATATTTTTATAAAATTCTAATAAGGAGCTTAAATGAAAGGTAAAATTTCCCTTGCCGCGTGCGCCGCGTTGGCGGTATTTTCCGCTCAGGCAAACGCCGCCGAGGCTAGCGCGTCGCCCACCGCTAAAAGCGCAAATCAAGCAAATAGCGTTCAAAACGTCGAGCTTGGCGGCGTCGAGATAAACAGCGTCGGCGATAATATCAGCGAAAGCGGCATCAGCGAAGGATTTTTAACAAAAAACGTCCAGCAAGGCATGCTAGCGGGCAAAAAGGTCATAAATTTACCCTACCAAATCAACACCGTAAGCAAGGAGATAATAAACCACCAAGGCGTAACGGGCTACGAAGAGGCGGTTAAATTTTTCCCGTCCGCGCAAATTCAGATGCGTGGCGGCGCGACGGTCGGACGCCCGCAAACGCGCGGCTTTGAGGGCAGCGTCGTAGGAAATAGCTTCTGGGACGGCTTTTACACCATCTCGACGACTGCGATACCTATGGCGATGTTTGAGAGTTTCCAGGTGCAAAACGGCATCGCCGGCTCGCTTTACGGGGCGCAAAACCCGGTCGGCATTTTTAGCTACACCAGAAAGCGCCCGACCGAAAATCAGCAAACCGTTTGGGCGGACTACACTAGCCGCGCAAATTTCGGCCTAGGCTTTGATAGCTCTATGAAATTCGACAAATAGCGGCTCGTCTTTTTGGTTTATACTTCGTTGCTTTTAAATTCGGCTCGGTCACTACCGACAAGGTAGCTCCCGTCGCCAAATTTAAAATCGCCTCGTCTAAACGCAAAAATACTTCGCCTTGCCGTTTTACGTTCAAATTTGGAGTCAATGTTGACTAAATTTGCAAATTTGACTCAAAATTTTACTTGCCAAGACCAGTATCTTGAAAATGCTAAATTCGTTACACTTAAATTTAACTAAAAACCCATGACGCTTTGCATCAGCAAAGCTATGTCGCCGCATCTCGCGTGCAGTGGGGTTGGAGAGGGTTTCTGCGTCGCTACGCTAGCAGCTGCAAGCAGAGCGTAATTCAAGCCATCCCCCCCCTTAACAAAGAAGTAAAATTGTTTCAAGCAATGTATCAAATAAAGATTCGGGTCTGGGTGCGTCAAATTTGCATGCGTTTCAAATTTAAAATACAAAACCGCCGCGCGAGCAAAACAAACCATCCCTCCTCGCCGGCTCAAAATTTTATAAATTTAAGCCCGTTTGGGTATAATCTGCCCTTTTAAACGCGAGGAAAATATGCCCCTTTCAAAACTAAATCAAGAACAATACGCCGCCGCGACCGCTCCAGCAGGACACAATCTAGTTATAGCAAGTGCGGGCACCGGCAAAACCAGCACCATCGTCGCGCGCATCGCTCATCTGCTAAATTTAGGCGTAAAGCCCGAAAAAATCCTACTGCTAACCTTCACCAACAAGGCTGCGGCCGAGATGATCGAGCGATTAAACCGACATTTTGATAAAAAAATCACCTCGCGCATCACGGCTGGCACCTTTCACTCGGTTTCTTATTCGCTACTTAAATTTCTAGAAAAACCGGTCACGCTAAAGCAACCTAGCGAGCTAAAAACTCTACTAAAATCGCTCGTCGAGAGGCGTAAATTTAACCACCTAAGCGACGTTAAGCCTTATGGGGGCGCTTATCTTTACGACGCGTATTCGCTATTTCAAAATTTAGCCCTAAAGCAGACGTTTGGCGAATGGCTAAAAGAGCGAAGCGACGAGCAAGGCGTATATGCCGAGATTTACGAGGACGTTTTGCGCGAATTTGAGGAGGAAAAGAGCAAATTCGGCTATGCGGATTTTAACGACTTGCTTATCAAAATGCGTAACGAACTGAGAAAAGGCGCGCCGCTAAGATTTGAGGAAATTTTAGTCGACGAGTATCAGGACACAAACTCGCTGCAAGGCTCGCTAATCAGCGCCTTTGAGACGAAAAGCCTTTTTTGCGTCGGGGATTTTGACCAGAGTATTTACGCCTTTAACGGCGCAAACATCGAGATCATCGGCTCGTTTAAGGACCGCTTCGCAGACGCTAAAATTTACGCGCTAAACATCAACTACCGCAGCAGCTCCGCTATCCTAGCCCTTGCTAACAAGGTGATCGCAAACAACCCGCGCCTTTACGAAAAAAAGCTAGTCGTCGGCCGCGAGGGTAAATTTACCTCGCCAAAGCTGCTGGTTTATAGCGAGCTTTTCGACCAGTACGCAAACATCGCGCAGATCATCGCCGTTTCAAAATATAAACAAGAAAACATCGCCATCATCTTTCGCAACAACTCGAGCGCCGACGGCCTAGAAGTCGCGCTGCGAGAGCTTGGTATCGGCTCCAAGCGCAAGGGCGGCGTGAGCTTTTTTGAGAGCCGCGAGGTGCGCGCCGCGATGGACCTGCTAGGCATCCTTATAAATCCAAAAGACATCATGGCCTTTATCCACGTGTGCGAATACGCAAAAGGCGTCGGTGCGGCGCTTAGCAAGGAGATTTTTGAAGTACTAAGCAAGGTTGGACACGGCGACGTCGTGCGCGGATTTTTGCAGCCTGACGATAGCGTGGAGGCCTTTGCTAAAAAGACCAAAAACTACCAACTGGGGCTTTTTGACGAGCTTGACGAGGTCGGGGAGAAGTCGCGCTTTGCTAAATTTAACTTTTGCGAGGATTTTTTCGCGCACCCGATTTTAAAAATGCAAAAACTAAGCGAGAGCGGCGGGCAATTTTTGTATGAAATTTACAACTTTTTAAGCGCCGCCAAACGCCACTCGCGCCCGACCTCGCTGATAGAAGATCTCAAAAATAGCAAAATTTACGCTCTCATCGCCGATAGTCTTGCCACCAAGCGCGCCACGCAAAAAAACGGCAACATCGACGAAACGCTAAAAAAAGAGGCCCTCGAGCGCATCGCGGGCAAGCTTGAGGTGCTGGGCGAACTGGCCAAAAACTACTCGGAGGCGGAGAAATTTTATAACTTTATCACGCTAGGCAGCAGCGAGATGAGCAGCGGTGAAGGTGTAAATTTGCTAAGCGTGCACGCCTCAAAGGGGCTTGAGTTTGACCTCGTTTTCGTAGTCGATCTCGCGCAAAATCGCTTCCCAAACCTCAAACTCATGAGCATGGGCGGCTCGCTCGAGGAGGAGCGGCGACTCTTTTACGTCGCGGTCACAAGGGCGCGCGACGAGCTGATTTTAAGCTACGCCAAATACGACAAAATTAAAAAGATAAACTATCAGCCGAGTCGGTTTTTAATCGAGGCTGGGATGGCTAGCGAGGGGATTTAGACCCGTTTTTGTTGCGGATTTTTGCTTAAATTTAAGTCCAAAAAGCCCTAAAATACGAGTATTTTGATAAATTTAATAAATTTAGTAGTATAATTTTTAATCTTAAATCGAGGAAAATAAATGAAAATAAATTTTATAGATTTGCAAGGACAATACCGAAAATACAAAAATGAAATCGACGAGCAAATCGCGCAGACGCTAGATTCTAGCGCGTATATCGGCGGCCAAAAGGTCGCGCTGCTAGAGGAAAATTTAGCTCGCTTTAGCGGCGCAAAGCACGCCATAGCCTGCAGCAACGGCTCTAGCGCGATATTTGTCTCGCTTCTAGCTCTTGGTATCGGACGCGGCGACGAGGTCATCACGTCTCCTTTTACCTTTTTTGCGACCGCCGAGATGATAGCTTTAACGGGAGCTAAGCCCGTGTTCGTCGATATCGACGAAAAAACCTACAACATCGATCCAAACCTAATCCAAGCCGCAATCACGCCAAAAACCAAAGCCATAATGCCCGTCTCGCTTTTCGGTCAAATAGCCGATATGAAACGCATCAACCAAATCGCCGCGAAGCACGGCCTAACCGTCATCGAGGACGCGGCGCAAAGCTTTGGCGCGAAGCAAGAGGGCGCAAGGTCGTGCAGTCTATCAAAGCTAGCCACGACTTCGTTTTTCCCCGCTAAACCGCTTGGCTGCTACGGCGACGGCGGAGCGATATTTACGAGCGACGACGAGCTGGCGCAAAAGATAAAAATTTTACTAAATCACGGCTCAAAAGAGCGGTATTTCCATAGTGCTATCGGCATAAACGGCAGGCTAGACGCCATCCAAGCGGGCGTTTTAAACGTGAAGCTAAAATACTTTGACGACGAAATCGCGCGCCGCCAAGAGATCGCTGCACGCTACGGCCAAAACCTAAAAAACGTCGTAACGCCCTTTGTGGAAAGCGGAAATACGAGCGTCTGGGCTCAGTACTGCATCCGCGTAAAAGATAGAGCTAGGATGCTAGAAATCTGCGCGCAAAAAGGCGTGCCGACTGGAGTTTATTACCCGCTACCGTTACATTTGCAAGAGGTCTTTAAGGATCTTGGCTACAAAAAAGGCGATTTTGCCGTTAGTGAGCGCGTGAGCGAGGACATCATGGCGCTGCCGATGTCGGCGTTTTTGAGCGAGCAAGAGCAAGACTACGTGATAGAGGTTATCAATCATGCTTAAATTTGCCGTTATCGGCCTTGGCGTAATGGGTAAAAATCACGCCCGCGCCCTGAAAAACGTAGCGGACGCAAAGCTAGTCGCTACGTGCGATCCATTTGCTAGCGGGGATTTTTGCTGCAAGCATTACGGCGACTTAGATAAGATGCTAGAGAGCGAGGATTTGGACGCCGCCGTCATCGCGACGCCCACTTTTGCGCACAAAGACGCCGCGATAAAATGCGCGCAAAAAGGCGTAAATTTACTCATAGAAAAGCCCTTAGCCTCTAGCGCCCCTCAGGCGCGCGAGATAGCGGAGGCGGCTAAAAAGCTGGGTATAAAAGCGGCAGTCGGACACGTAGAGAGATTTAACCCCGCAGTCTGCGCGCTAAAAAACGAACTAGCCCAAAGGCGAATTTACGAGATTCATACGACTAGGATTTCGCCGTTTCCGACTCGTATCGGCGACGTGGGCGTGCTAGCCGACCTTGCCGTACACGATATAGATTTGATTAGATTTATTAGCGGAGAGGAGATTTTGAGCTCGCATATCCTAAAATCCCGCCGCATCCACGCTAGCTGCGAGGATAGCGCAAATTTAAGCTTCGAGCTTAGCGGTGGCGCTACGGCCTGCGCTAGGGTTTCGTGGCTATCGCCGTTTAAAAAGCGAACCATCGAAGTCGTCTGCGAGGGCGGCGTTTTCGAGGCGGATTTGATCTCGCAGGAGCTTAAATTTTATACAAATTTAGACGCGAACTCTTTTTCGCAAAAAACCTGCTTCGTAAAAAAAAGCGAAGCGCTAAGCGGCGAGCTAAATGCCTTTACCAGCCTGCTAAAAGGCCAAAATAGCGATATAGCGACGCTTGAAGACGGCATCAGAACGCTTGAGGTTATCTCGTAGCTTTACGTATCAAAACCTAAATTTAGCGGCAAATTGGATGATTAAAATTTGGCTAAATTAGGCACGAGTTTTCCGCCGCAAACGCTAAATTTAGGCTTATCTTAAAACTTGGCTTAGTTTAGACCCGCCGGTCAGACTAGAGCGCTACGTTTTTGCCGTATTTTTGGTTGCCGTTTGACCCAAAGCAAAGGCGCGGTAATTTTCTCCAGATTCTTGCTCCAAATATCGCTAAGCCTAAACCCCTAATCGCAAACTAGGCAAGCCTAGCAAACTCAAACGCAAGCTTGGCAAATTGTGCTAAGCCGCGATGATTTTATGTGGCTTGATTCCTTTGTGCCAAAGCTAAGGGCTACGGTGCGCTTATCATGCCTGCTCTGCAACGCGGCCAAAGCCAAAATGGCTACGACTTTTTAGCAAATAGTCGCGAGTACCCTACCAAATTTTCCCTAAACGCGTCGTATCGCCGCATCAAAAATATGCATTAGGCCGTTTTGGACTATTTATGCGCTCTTAAAATATTGCAATGATTGCGGCAATTTTAATTTTTTATGGATAACGCGCAAAATTTAGGCGAAATAGTACGGTTTTTACGGCGCTTTTGCTCTATAACGGTTTAACTTTGCCGTCTTTACGCAAGCCTTTTGTAAAAAATATTTAAAATACATTAGATTTGGTTTTTATATTTGCTCGTTTATAAGTGAGATTTGCCAGTATCAAGCCGCCCGCTCTAAAGCCCTTATAGGCCCGCGTCGTATCTTTAGGGTAAATGCGACGATATCAAGGACGAATTTTACAAAGCTAAATTTTAAATTTATGAGTTTAGTTGCCTCTCTTACGGCGAATAATTTAAGATTTTCTAAATTTGCTTTGAGATTTACCGTGGATTATACGTATATTTATTGCGCCGTATTTTGCTTTTACTCAAGCTTAGTAAAAGGATGGTTTTTAAATTTAGCAACGAAATTTTATTTATCAAGTACCGCTTTTACATACAGATTTTGCGCCGTAGATATCGCAAACTAACGGGCAATGCGGCATGCTGCCGCCAAAAAAGTTCTAAAACTTCATTTACCGCTAAGACCGGTTTTGTATACCCCGCAATCTTTGCGCCGGTTTCGTCATAGATGCAAACGCCAAAAACTGCATCCCGGATTTTAACGAAAAACGAGTAAGCCTAAATCTTACTTTTTGCTAAGCAGGTCTTTTAAGCTCTCCTGTACGTCTTTGCCGCGCAGCATCGCCGCGACCTCGTTTACTATCGGCGTATAGATGTCTTTGCTAGCGGCGATTTTCTCTATCGCGTACGAGGTATCCACGCCCTCTGCGACCTCGCCTAGATCGTTTAGGATTTTGTTAAGGCTCTCGTTTTTAGCAAGCCCTAAGCCCACTCGGTAGTTGCGCGAAAGCACCGATGAAGCCGTAAGGAAAAGATCGCCCGCCCCGCTAAGACCCAAAAAGGTCTGCTGCTGCGCGCCGAAATACTCGCCGAATCTCGCCATCTCGACGAGCCCGCGCGAAATGAGGCTAGCTCTAGCACTGTTGCCAAGCCCAAGCCCGTCGCAGATACCGCCCGCGATCGCGATGACGTTTTTATAGGCACCCGCAATCTCGGCACCGATAACGTCGCTGCTAGCGTAGGCTTTAATATTTCGCGGGAAAAGCCCTGAAATCTCGCGCGCAAGAGCTTCGTTTTTAGAATTTATAACTAGCGCGCACGGAAGGTCGTTTTGTATCTCTTTAGCAAAACTAGGGCCCGATAAAAAGGCCAAATTTGCCGCATCTACGTGCTGCTCGTAAATCTCGTCTAAAAAACGAAGGCTCGAGGTTTCGATGCCTTTTGAGGCGACTAAAATTTTCTGCCCAAAGTTTTTAAAATACTCTTTTAGCCAGCCGCTAACGGACTGCGAAGGTATGGCAACGACGAGCAGATCGCACTTTAGCGCCTCCTCTAGGCCGACAAAATGCGCGCCCTCAAGCTGTCTGCGCGAGCTGATAACGCAGTCGTTTTTTTGTGAAAGCGCGTGAAAAAGCGCGCTACCCCACTTCCCCGCTCCGATGATGGCTATTTTCATTTTTACTCTTTTTTGTGATTTACGTTTATTTTAGCTAAATTTGATCGGCTTACTTCGCTTTTAGCGAAATTTATCGCTAACTTTTTGTAAAAATTGATCCCATGTTCGCAGAAAGCGTTTTAAATTTATCGCTACCGACGTCAAAGAAAGTCGAAATTTAAAACTATCGCAAAGCAAATTTACCCTATTTATTCACGCCGCTAGCAGTCTTGCAAAGCTCGTTAAATTTAAACTCGGTTTAAAAGTTCAAATTTTGCCGATGCCGACTTTACGCAAAATAAAACGCGCTTAACATTTTTAATTTATCGGTTTGGGCGGCTTTGCGGCGCCGTATTTGATGGTTTAAAACCGCGCGAGGATAAATTCGAGAAATAAATTTTGATCCGTTTTTTGTCAAATTTAACCTTTCTGGCTCCTGCAAACTCATAAATTTAGCAAAAATTTAATTCCAAAAGCTTGCTTAAGCCAAATTTAGCGCAAAACGGTTGCGTCGGAAAAAACAAAATTTAAGCGCCGAAACGACGAAATAGAACAAAATTTACCCCAGTTTAGCCTTCAAAAGCTCATTTACTTTTGCAGGATTAAACGCACCTTTGCCCTCTTTCATCGTTTGTCCGACGAAAAATCCAAAAAGCTTGTCCTTGCCGCTTTTATACTCTGCGACCTTGTCGGCGTTCGCGCTTAAAATTTGATCTATTGTCGCTATGATGGCCGAGTCGTCGCTGACCTGCTTTAATCCTAATTTTTCGATGACGGCGTCTACGCTACCCTCGTTTTCCATGAGGTAGTCAAGCACTTCTTTTGCCGCCTTGGCGCTTATCGTGCCGTCTTCGATGCGGCGCAAAAGCTCTATCATCTTAGCCGAATTTACGGGCGACGTCTCGATCGTGGCGCCGTTTTTTAGACGACCCAAAAGCTCGACGATGAGCCATGTTACGGCAAGCTTAGGAGAGATATTAGCAGCGATTAGCTCTTCAAAATACCTCGCCGTCTCCACGCTACTAGTTAAAACTACGGCATCGTCCTCTTTGACGCCAAGCTCTCGCTCGTATCTAGCGACCTTTTGCTCGGCAAGCTCGGGGATATTGATCGCTTCGTTATACATCTCCTCTGGGATCTCGACTGGTAGTAGATCGGGATCAGGGAAATATCTATACTCGGCGCTATCTTCTTTGCCTCGCATCGAGCGCGTGACTAAATTTACTGTATCAAAAAGGCGAGTCTCTTGATAAACTTCCTCATCATATTTGCCGTCTTCCCACGCCGCGCTCTGACGCTCGACTTCGTAATCGATCGCTTTTTGGATAAATCTAAACGAATTTAAATTTTTAATCTCTACGCGGGTGTAGAGCTTGCTGTCGCCTTTTGGGCGGATGCTGACGTTGGCGTCGCAGCGAAAGCTTCCCTCTTGCATATTAGCGTCGCTGATGTTTAAAAATCGCAAAATCGAGTGCAGTTTTTTTAGATATGCAACCGCCTCGTCGGAGCTGCGCAGATCAGGCTCGCTCACGATCTCAAGCAGAGGCGTGCCGGCGCGGTTTAGATCGACTAGACTCTGTCCGCTCTCGTGGATATTTTTGCCCGCGTCTTCTTCAAGGTGCGCACGAGTGATGCCGATGCGCTTTTTCTCGCCGTTTACGTCGATAAAAAGCTCGCCTTTTTCTACTATCGGTATCTCAAACTGCGAAATTTGATAAGCTTTTGGAAGGTCCGGATAAAAGTAGTTTTTACGGTTAAAAACAGAGCGTTTATTTACAGTCGCATTTACCGCCGCACCGAAGCTTATCGCCTTTCTCACGGCTTCTTTATTTAATACCGGTAAAGCACCCGGTAGCGCCAGGCAGGTCGGACAAACGTGAGTATTTGCCTCATCGCCGAAGCTCGTGGAGCAAGAGCAGAAAATTTTAGTTTTTGTATTAAGCTGAGTATGAACCTCTAGCCCGATAACGACTTCAAACATAATTTGCCTTTTATTTAAAATTTAGGGCTTATTTTAGCAGGATTTTTATTTAAGTTAGATAAAAAGAAAAGGTTGCGCCCGCCGATTTTTAGCGTATTTTAGCTAGCGGACGCATAAATTTAAATTTTAGTGTTCCTCGTGGCTGATCAAAATTGCGCCGGCAAGATACACGTAAGTAAGAATCATAAAGATAAATGTCTGCAAGCACGCCATAAAGGTAAGCAAAACAAACGCAGGAAGCGGAGCTGCCCAAGGCGCTAGCGCAAGCACGACCAAAAGAAACAAATCATCGCCCTTGATGTTGCCAAAAAGCCTGAAAGAAAGCGATACTATGCGAGATAGATGCGAAACGACCTCAACGATAAACATTATCGGAGCTAGCCATTTGTTCGGTCCCATAAAGTGCGCAAAATACTTAATGATGCCGTTTTGTCTAATACCCTCAAAGTTGTAAAATATAAAAACAACGAGCGCCAAAGTAAGAGTCAAATTTAAGCTCGAAGTAGGAGCCTCAAATCCAGGTATTATGCCTATTATGTTACTCACGAATACGATCAAACCGATAGTGGCGACTAGCGGCAGATATTTTCTAGACAGCGCTTCGCTACCTAGCACGTCCTTGCCCATAGATACCACGCCCTCCAGATATGCCTCAAGCAAATTTTGAGAGCCGCGAGGCACTAGCTGCATATTTTTTGTAGCAAGTTTAGCAAAAAGCACTACGATAAGAGCGACAATAGCAAGATGTCCCGCATAATTTACCGCATGAATAACATGGTCGTTAGTCGTAAAAAAAGAAGCGATCCAACCCGTAAATAAAAACAAATTTTCTTGCATAGATTAACCTTGAATTTATAAATTTTAGACGCAATTTTATCTAAATAAACGTTAAAAGTTTTTTAAGTTTGCCCCAAATTTCGCCCGGTTTTTAGCTTTTTTACAAAATTTAGCCCAAATTTCGTCGCCGTTTTTTTAAAATCCTGCTCACGCGAAAAATCTATCGTAAACGAGCTTTAATATCGTCGCGCCCACGACGGCTAGAAATACGACTCTAACAAATTTAACGTCCTTTTTCATGACCATATTTGAACCGAAATACGCGCCCAAAACCTGCCCCGCGCCCATCAAAAGCCCTACCGCCCAAAGTATCTGTCCGCCCGCGATAAAAACGGCAAGAGAGACGATGTTGCTGGTAAAATTTAGGATTTTCGTATGCGCGACGGCTTTTTTCATATTTAGCCCGATGAGCGCAACCATCGCAAACGTCCAAAAACTGCCCGCTCCAGGCCCGAAAAATCCGTCGTAAAAGCCTAAAATTAGGCCAAATATCACGTAAAAGGCTCGTGCGTTCATTCGGGCAGCCCTATCCTCGTCGCCGACTTTTGGCATCAAAAGCGTATAAAGGAAAATCGCTATCAAACAAAACGGGATAATAATGCGCAAAAACTCGGCGCTCAAAAACAAAATAAGCACCGTGCCGACGCACGCGCCGATAAATGTAAAAACAATGCCGATAAAAACTTCGCGGAAATTTATCATGCCTTTTCGGGCGAAATTTAGCGCCGCCGTGAAGCTACCGAAAGTACCTTGGAGCTTGTTCGTCGCTAGCGCCACGTGAGGCGGTACGCCCATCGCCATGATCGTGGGTAGTGCGATCAGTCCACCGCCGCCCGCGATCGCGTCGACGAAGCCAGCCGCAAACGCCGCCGCAAAAAATATCAAATACGCTGTAACGCCGAAGTCAAAGTCCATTTTTACCCCTTCAAAAAACAAAATCATACTACGAAAAATTTAAAAATTTATAAAATTTGGCTTTTTGTTTTACTATGGTTAAAATTTAATAAAACTGCGAGTAATTTTTGCCAAGCAGGGTTAAATTTAGCAGTTTGGGTTGCGGCGTATTTTGTAAAATTTGCCGGTACAGTCGGCGATTTTATTTTGAAATTTTGGAACAAATTTCGTAAATTTAGATACCGAAATTTGAGTCAAATTTGATAAGGGTAAATTTGGCATAGTTTTTAAAATTTCATTTGTAAAACACGATGATAAAATTTATATTTAAAAAGTGTAGGTTTAAAAAGCAGGCTATCAAATTTAACGTCCAAAACGCCTTTAGAGCAAATTTAAATCACGTCAAATTTGAGTAAAAAAAGAAAAATCCGCCGACCGCCGAGCGCGGCAAATCGGCGAATGCGGGATTATTTTATAACGCCGCAAACCATTCTAGCGCCGCCGCCGCCAAGAGGCTTTGGATGGTCGCTGTGGTTATCGCCGCCGACGTGGATCATTAGCGAGTGGCCTTTTAGCTCGTCGATTGTTTTGATTTTTGGAGCTAGCACAGGATAAACCGCGTTACCCTCAGCATCAACGAAAAGCGCAGGTAAATCGCCCTTGTGGCCGCTGTCGTCCCATGCAAAAGAGTGTTTTTTAGTCTCAGCCGGATCCCAGTGACCGCCCGCTTTCATGCCTAGGCCTTTTTCATTTGCGCCGCAGTCAGCGTTTTGATGCACGTGAAATCCGTGCGCGCCGCCCTCAAGGCCTTTAAGATTCGGGAATAGCGCCACGCCGTAGTTAGTCTCGATCGCTACGACCTCGCCTACGACAGTGTTGCCCTTTTCGCTTAGTTGCTCCATAGTTACGACTAGGTGCTTGCCTGCCTTTGGATCAAAGGCTTTTTCCTCGTGCGCAAGGGCGCTAGTAGCCAGTAGATAGCCTAGAGCCGCGCTAGCTAAAACGATTTTTTTCATTTTTTCTCCTTAAAATGTAATTGCAAGGTAACTATAGCCTAAATTTGATTAATTTAGGCTTTAAATTTTCTTAAATTTAATGCGCCGCGATGCCTCAAATTTGCCGCCGTTTCGCGTAAAGCAAAACCCGTCAAATTTACTTTATCCAGCTTAAAATTTGCGCCAGTTCGCCGCTTTGACCGATGCGGTAGAGCGCAAAGTCGTATTTGATTGGGTCGGCTGGGTCAAATTCGCAAAGCTTGTCCGTTAGCTCGCGCACGGCTTTAAAATCATAGCTTTTGCGAGAGATTAAGCCCAAATTTAGCGAAACTCGGTGTGTGTGCACGTCAAGAGGCATGAGGAGCTCGCTTTTTGGCAGGCTTTTAAAGAGCCCAAGGTCGATGTCGCTATCTCGCACCATCCAGCGCAAAAACATATTGTAGCGTTTATACGGGCTTTGCGGCGCTTTTTCGTAAGGCTTGCCGAAAAAAAACTCATATCCCTCCGAGCGGTAAGGGTTTAGCGAGTAGATAAATTTAATAAGCTCGTTTATACCGTCTATCATCGAGCCGTTTTTCTCAAAGCCAGATCTCACCGCGCTTTCGATATCGCCGTGCTTTTTTAGGCGTGAAACGGTGATAAAAATCTGCCGCACGTCCTCGCAGCTTTGAAAGCGGTATTTGTGCCGCGTCAAATTTGAGATGATCTCCTCCTCGCTTTTATCCAGCAGCGAAAAGTCGAGCGAATTTAGAAAATTTACGATTAGCTTTGCGTTGCCGTAAGCAAAAAGCGCGCAGATGAGCGATATCTCGGGCGTTTTAAATTTGCTAGCGACTTGCAGCGGATCGGCTGCGGCAAACAAGTCCGCATGGGTATTTTTAGAGATTACGTTTTGATCTAGGAGGGTTTTTAAGTCCATTTTTAGCCTTTTTGGCCGAGATTTTAAACCAGAAAGGCTAAAAGAAATTTAAATTTACTGTTTTAGCGTCAGCAAGGTATCGAGCATCTTTTCTACGGTCGTGATGATTTTGGCCGCCGCGCCGTAGCTGCTTTGAAAACGTATGAGATTTGTTAGCTCCTCGTTTAAATTTACGCCGCTAACCGACTGGTACTCAGACATAGCAACTTTATGGATAGCTGTATTTGCGTCGTTTAGATCGTTATTTGCTTGAGTCTGGCTGGCTAGATCGGTTGTGATATAGCGGTAGTAGCCCTCGACGCTCTCCTCCTTGTCCGCATGCTTATCGGAGTAAAATATTATTTTTTTATACTGCATTTGCACCATATCGTTTGCGACTTCGTTGTTGCCCGGAGTCGGATTTGAGTAGGCTTTTAGCTTGTGCGGATTTTCGGTTAGCTCGCTTTTTACGCTCATATTTTTTGCATTTCCGCCCTCAAAGACCCTATTTATCCCGATTATACCCGGGAAATTCGTACCACGGTCTACAAAAGCAACGCTGTATTCTCCGGCATTTCTTTTAGCTGTTACGCCAAACGTACCTTTGCCCGTCGCCGCGTCATATTGATAGTTTGCCTGAAAATAATCGTCCACGTCGTTTAGCGAGTTATTATCGCCGTTGTCGTCGGTGTCGGAGTTAAAGTCCCGCACGATAGAGTTGCCGCGCGTGTTGTCGTTCATAGACGTGGTTGCGTTTACGTTTATCGTCTTGCGTGCGACTTCTTGGCCTTGGTTATTATAAACTACGACGTCAAAGCTACCGTGCTTGATGTCGTTATTAAAATTCATCAGCGTCCTAGAGTTGCTTAAACCGTCTAGTTCGTCCGTTACGGCGTTTTCTACGGCTGATTTGGCGTAGATATTGTTCGTCTCGTTGATGATGCCTTTAGCAAACGTATTTAGGTTGTCGATGTATTTTTGTATGGTTCCGTCTTGAAACTCTCCGCTATCGTCCACCCTGCGTCCGCGTAGATCCAGCGCGGCGCCTAGTTTACCGCCTGAAATTCGTCCGTTTAGATCGACCTTTTTACCGTCGTTCCTCTCAAAAAATACGCCTTTAAAATCGCTCTTATCGCTTATCCTATCGACTGTTAGCGGATGATACGTCGTGCCGTCTACGATGTTAAATCCGGATATATTTATCTGATGCTTCGTACCCATATCGGTTACGGTCGGATCGACATTACTGCTTTGTAGTTGCCCTTTAAATACGCTAATACCTACGAGCTTTGACATCGCAAGCTCGAGCTGATCGCGTTTATCTCGTAGGTCGTTTGCTCTAGTAGTGCCGACTGATTCGACCCGGACGATCTCTTTATTTATCTGCGCGATTTGCTTGGCGTATTTGTTGATTTCGTTTACGGAAACCTCTACCTGCGAGTCCACGTCTTTTTGTATCTTGGTTAGCATATCGCGGGCTTTATTTATACTATTTGATAGCGTCGAGGCCGAATTTAGCAAATTTACCTTCTGCGAGCCTTCCGTCGGGTTTGATGCAAGGTTGTTCCACGCGTTAAAATAATTTTGCAAATCTCTGCCTATACCTACGCTTTGCAGATCGGGGAAGCGCTGAGAAATCTCTTCTAAAATTTGCTTTTTATATTCGCTTGATTCTAAATTTATATTTGAAGTACGAAGCCTAGCGAATGTAAACTCGTCATGCACGCGCACGACCGTATCGACCTTAGTGCCAGTACCGATGTCGCCCGGCATATCGTGAAAAGGCTCTCTAGCAGACTGTACGACGCGCTGCCTCGTGTAGTGCTCGCTATCGGCGTTTGTTATGTTGTGTCCTGTCGTAGTGATTTGCGTCTGCGCGGCATCTAGGCCGCTCATCCCGATATGTAAAGACGAAAAAATATTAGCCATTTTTAAACCCTCGTTTTAAATAAACTTTCAGGCATCAAGCCTTCTTTATCGTAGTTGCCGGGCTCGCTTTTAAACATATTTTTTAGCAAGCTATCGAAAAATTCTTTCACTCCGACGACGTATTTTGCGTATTCTTTGTTTTTTGAGTAGAGCTCTTCAAGCTTTGAGCGCATAAGTGCGAGAGATGATTTTACCTCATCATCTAGGATAGAGCTTAAATTTGCCCCGCCGTTTTCCTTTGAGACTCTTAAAAGCTCTTTATCTAGCAGCGATTTTATAGATTCGAATTTTTTAACCAGCTCGTTTTTGCGTCTAACGCTATCATCGACCTTAGTGTGATCGGCTAGTTTTATCTTTTCTATATCTTCCGTAGTTTGAGCGATGAGCTCGTCTAGCACCCCCATCGCCTCATCCAAATATCTTTTAAGCATTTTTGTCCTTTCTTTTTACGCAAGGACAAAAAATCTTATAAAAGCGTATCGGCAACGGCTTTTGCAGTCTTGGACATATCTAGTTTATATGTTCCGTTTGCGATCTGCTCGGCTATCTTTGCAACCTTGCTTTCTTCTTTGCCTTGTGTTTTTTCCATGTTTTCGCTCTTTTTTACGTCGTTTGAGCGAGTGATTTGCTGTGGGCTCATGCCCAGTTTAGCTCCCAAAGTTCCTATCATTTTAAAGCCTTTTTAGATTTGTTAGAAACTAAATCGGCAAATTTTGAAATTTCTTAAGCCCTTTCTTTCAAATAATTGAATAAAAGTTCGCTAAAGCCCAAATTTCCGCTCAGAGCCTTACTCATCGTATCGTTATACATCGAGTGATATATCTCGTCTCCGGCATCTTTGCCAAATAACGGATTTTCATCCTTTAGCGCGATATCTAGCACGCTTTTAACCAAAAACGCCTCAAAAGCGTCGGTTTGCTCTTTTAAAAGCGCGTCTTGCTCGCTTTGAGGCTTATCCGTGCGTCTATTTTCGATAGAGCTCGTGGCAAATTTATTATACGAGCTTAAAGCCGCCGAAGTATCTACGTTTAACATTATATTATCTCCAAATTTACGTGTATAGCGCCTACGCGTTTTAGATTTTCCATTATCGCGATGATGTCGCTAGGCGTCGCGCCCATCTTGCTTAGCGCCCTTGCGACGCTAGCTACGGTTGTTTTTTCGCCGCTGATTTTTAGCATATTAGTTAGCGGATCAACCGCTGCGCCGTCTTGCAGATCGATTGTTTGCTGATTTGCAGCCATATCGCCATACGAGCTAGGTTCTATCTTTATCGTGATATCTCTGTGCGTGATGACGACTGGATCAACCGTGATATTTATACCGCTTACTATCGTACCGGTTCGCTCGTCGATTACGATTTTATCTAGTGCTTTATAATCAACGTCTAAATTTAACACCTTAGCGATAAACTCAACCGCGTTTGAGCCTTCCGGTTTTGATACTTTGATGGTTCTAGAGTCGATAGCCGTCGCAGTTTCGCCGCCTAGATTTAAATTTACGGCTCTTTGGATATTTGAAGCGGTGTCGAAATTCGACTCCTTTAAGCTTAAAAATATCGCTTCTTGATTATAGATATCGTATGCTATCTCGCGCTCCACGATCGCGCCGCTTGGGATCGTACCCGCAGTTACGTGGTTACCATCCTTGCTTGCTCCGCCGCGAGATGCCGTCTTGCCGCCTATGGTTAGCGAGCCCTGCGCTAGAGCGTAAATGTCGCCGTCCACTCCCTTAAGCGGAGTCATCAAAAGCGTTCCGCCCTGAAGGCTCTTTGCGTCGCCGATAGATGAGATTACGACGTCAAGCTTATCGCCCTGCCTAGCAAATGGCGGCAGCTTTGCGATAACCATTACCGCGGCGGTGTTTTTTGATTTGATGTCGTCTGGCTTTATTTTTACATTCACGCTTTGAAGCATATTTGAAAGAGACTGGATCGTAAACTCCGAGCTACTGCCGTCGCCAGAGCCGTTTAGGCCTACGACCAGGCCGTATCCTATCAGCTGATTTTCCCTCACGCCCACGACATTTGCGATGTCTTTTATCTGCGCCGCAAAAGCCGATATAGCAAGGGTTAGCAAGCATGCCGCTAGTTTCATTTTTGTCCTTAAATTTGTATTTTCAAGGACTAAAAGCAATTAGCATTCCAAATTTGACGCAAGAATTTAAGAGTAGTAGCTAAGCGAAGTATTTCCGAATTTTTTAGATTTTAAAAGCGTAAACGCACCGATGCTTTCCGGTAAATTTAGGTGGCTAGCATGCTCAAAAGCGATCAGGTAAATTTTATCTTTAGGCAAATTTAGCACCAAATTTACGCACTTTTCATAAATATCCGCAAAGCCGTCTCTGATATCAAAAGGCGGATCAAGATACAAGATAACGGGCAAATTTTGCCTCGTGACGATGGCGGGAGTAGTATCAAAAGTATCGCCGTTTATGATTTCTAGCTCGTCACCGATAAGTTTAGCGTTTTGTATCGCGATTTTGTAGGCGTTTTTATCAATTTCTACCGCGTAGGCCTTTACCGCGCCGTTACTTAGCGCTTCTGCAGCCATCAGCGCGCTACCGCCGAAAGCCTCGATAAAAACCTTACCAGCTAGCTCGTAACGAAACGAGTCGAAAAACGAGCCTTTGACGATGCTTTTGGTGCTTCGCGTAGTTTGAAGCGATGGCAAAAGCAGCTTTTTACCCTTAAATTTACCGCTTGAAATCGTAGCGTAGAGATTTTTCAACGAGTTTTCCTTAGAATCGCGAGCAGCTCTTCTTTAAATTTATCTATCAAATTTGAAACTTCAAGCTCCAAATTTGAACCGTTTTGCGATGCGGCTTCTTCTTTTATAACAAATGCGGGCGAGGTCGTGCAAGAAGGCGCGACGGGTTCTGAAAACTGAATCGCCGAATAAAACTCCTCAAGCGCGGAGATAAGGACTTCTTTGCTAAAAGGGATTTTTAGATGAGGAGAGTGCTCGGCGATCACGAAAACGGGCTTTTTTGCTTCTATCTTTTTATCAGCCACGATAAAATCGCAATCTTTTTTAGGCGAGATAAAATCTCTTAAAAATAACCTTAGCGACTCCCCTAGCAAAATGCAGTCGCACTCAAGCGAAATTTTCACGAATTCTCCTTTCCGCCTTGATTTAGGCTGGATTTTAACAAATTTATGCGAAAATTTAAATTAAGAAAAAATTTGCCCGGCGGGGCTAAAAAAATTTGCAAATTTGACGATATAGAAGCTAGCAAACATTTAAAGGAGAAAATATGGAAATTTTCAAAGCGGCAAGCCAGCCGATGGCAAACGTAGCTACAAGCTCGCATGCGCAAAGCTCTACTCAAACTAGAGAGGTCGAGCAAACTCACATCCAGCATGACGCAACGCGTAATTTAACCGAGCAAAATAACGAAACGCTAAGCAAAGAAGTAAAAGAAGCCACCGAAAAACTAAATAAACAAATGGAAGATCTAGGCACCAGCATACGCTTTGGCTATAACGATAAAATAGGCGCGATGTATGTAAACGTAATGGAGATGAAAACAGGCGAAGTTATTCGCAAAATCCCGACCGAGCAGGCGATGAAGCTAAGCGAGTATTTTAAAGAAGCCGTCGGCGTATTATTTGACAAGGAGAGCTAAAATGGCGCTAGGTAAAGTTTCTTCACTCGGCTTTGGAAGCCAAGTTCTAACTCAAGACGTTATAGATAAGCTAAAAGCCGCCGACGAAGCGGGTCAGATAAAACCGGTGACCTCTAAAATCACGGCAAATGCGACGAAGCAAAAGGATCTAACAGCTCTAAAAACACTCATCAGTACCTTTCGCTCCTCGGTTTCAACTCTAGCAGACGATAGCTCGTATCAAAAAAGAACTACCACCGCAGACGGCAAAAGCGCGGAGGTGACCGCAAGCGCGGGCGTGGCGGTACAAGATATAGAAATAGACGTAAGGCAGCTAGCCAAAAAAGACGTTTATCAAAGCACCAAATTTGCCACCTCAAGCTCATTTATCGGCAAAAACGGAACATTTGGCATAAAAGTCGGGGGCACGACGCATAAAATAGAAGTAAGAAGCTCCACTACGCTTGAAGAGCTAGCCGATAAGATAAACGAGGTCACAAACGGCGCCGTTTCGGCAAAAGCGATGAAAGTAGGCGGAGAAGATCCGTATCAGCTTATACTGCAATCAAAAGAAACGGGTGCTGAAAACAAGATCGAAATCACCGACGTAGATAGCGACGGATCGGCTCTAAGCGGCGCATCGGACGTCTTGCAAAAGCTCGGCTGGGACAGCGCAAATATCGCTAGTAATAAAATCTCAACCGCGCAAGATGCAGAGTTCGTCTACAACGGTATCACGATAAAACGAAGCGGCAACGAGGTAAAAGATTTAAATTTAGGAATGACGATAAAGCTAAAAGATACGGGCAAGACGACTTTTAGCATCAAAGAGGACGCAAGCGCTATAAAAGAGAGTATGCAAAGCCTAGTTACGGCATACAATAATCTTACCAACAACCTAAAAGTCGCCACCGACTACGATAGCGATACGAAAAAATCGGGTACTTTTCAAGGCGTGAGCGAGATAACGGGCATAAAATCGATGCTAAATAAAATTTTATTTGCCAATCAAACCTACACCGATAAAAACGGCGTAACCAAAACCGCAAATTTAGCCGACTACGGGCTAAGCTTGAATAAAGAGGGCTTGCTGGAGCTTGATAGCTCAAAACTGGGTAGAAAGCTAGACGAGGATTTGCAAAGCGTGCAAAAGATATTCGCAGGAGGCACGACCTACGGCACGGCTCAGGCCTTTAGCTCTAAAGCCGTAGACGCCGGCTCGCTAACTATCGCAAACGAAGATCTAGTCATAAACGGCAAAAAGATAAATTTACCGGCTACTGCGGCTACGAATACCTCAAAGCAAAATGCACTAGCTCTACTAAAAGCCATAAACGACGCAGGTATCGCTGGCGTGCAAGCTACCATAGCCTCAAGCGAGGACAAAATAACGCTAAAAACCACAAACGGTACGGCAATAAGCATAAAAGGCTCGCCCGCCACGCTAAACGCGGTAGGCCTAAGCGAATCTACGATAACGCCTAAAAGCACGACCGTAAACGGCATCTTTTCCTCGGCGAAAAAGACTGTAGACGGGCTAATCAACTCAAAAAACGGCTCTTTAACCAAATACGGACAAAGCCTGATCGAGGAGAAAAAAACGCTCGATGCCGAAAAAGAAAGGACGCAAAAGTCGCTAGACGCGAAGTACGCCACGATGGAAGAGCGATTTTTAGCATACGATAAGATCATCAGCAAGCTAAATAGCCAATTTTCGTCGCTAAAATCGATGATCGAAGCCGAATATAATAAAAAATAAAAGGTAAATTTATGCAATACAACACTGCACACGCTGCGTATTCGCAAAATGCCGTAGGCGGCATCGAGTCGCCTACTAAGCTCATCGAGATGCTTTACGAGGGCGTTTTGAGATTTGTCTTTAGAGCCAAAAAAGCGATGCAAGAAAACGACGTGGAGAAAAAAGTATATTTTATAAACCGCACAAACGCGATTTTCGTCGAGCTTCTAAACTCGCTAGACTACAACCAAGGCAACATCGCGCACTATCTGAGCGGCCTTTATACCAGGCAGATCCAGCTACTAGCCATGGCAAATATAAACAACGACGAGCAGAGCCTAAACGAGGTCGTAAGCGTCACAAAGCAGCTACTAGAAGCTTGGAAAGAAACGACCGGACAAGCCGATGTGGCTGGATGAGCTAAAAATCGCCGTCGCTAACGATGATGCGGAGGCTATCGCGGCGCTAGCAAACGAAGCGCCTAGCAAATTTGACAGCCTAGAGGAAGCCCTGCAAGCCAAAGAGCTCCTGGGCGCAGCGATAAATTTGATCCAAGAAAATAAAGCAAAGCTAGGCAAAGAGCTAGAAAAACTAAAAAACGTAAAAAAATACATGGCGTCGTAAATAATTTCTTAAATTTACGGCGCTTTTATCTCAAATTTTCTTCTAAAATTTACCCAACAAAGGCAAAAAATATGACGAAAAACGCTATAAAGGACGCTTTAAAAAATAGACTCGGTGCGGATATAGCGGGCGACTTTAGAGTGCTAAAGGAGCATGAATTAGCCAAATTTAACAATGAAACGAAATTTGTTTTTGAGGGCGAGAGCGAGATAGTGCGCGAGTTTTATATCTTTGCAGATACGGGAACGGGCGATCTTTGGCTTGTCTGTTTAGATGACGGCAAGGTTGCTTTTTACGATCATGACGCGGGTTATCTTTGCGCGTCAAATTTGGTTAAATTTAACCTGGATATAGCAGGCTGGCTTGAAGTTGCCGAACTGTTTGGAAAATTTGAGACCATAGACGAACCGAGCGACGAACAAAAATCTAAATTTAAGCTAGCTGTTAGCGCTGCGTGTCCGCAAATTTTAGAAATTTGGGATATTTAGGCTCCAAAAACGCGCCTTGCGCAGTTTCAAATTTAAACCCTATCCGTAGCCGTCAAATTTAAACCCAATTCCGCCTCGCCAAATTTGATCAAATTTTACTTTGCCGCACGGTCGCCGCAAACCTCAGCTTAAATTTGCAAAACGCGCCGTTAAGATAGCGGTTTGTCGCAGTAAAAACACATAAATTTAAAAACTTGATGAAATAAAAGTAGTAAAAAAGGCATGGCGATAAGCCGAGTTCTGTCGTGAGTGATTATTTATCTACTCCAAATTTTACAATTTGGCTCTAGCGAAGGGTTTGACATAAGACTCAAAACCATCCCTTCTTGCTGCGAGTTGGGTTTATATAGCCGCCGCGCTTGCACGCCGCGCTGGTGGGCTCTTACCCCACCGTTTCACCTTTACCGCCGAAGCGGCAGTTTGCTTTCTGTTACACTGTCCCTTGGGTCGCCCCAGCCATCCGTTAGATGGAACTCCGTCTTATTGCAGCTCGGACTTTCCTCTTTTGCATACGCAAAAGCAATCACTTGCCATACCTTGGGCGCGATTATAGCTTTTTCGGGTTTAAGGATAGCTTGGATGTGATTTTGCGACCTTTGAAACAAATAAAAAACCACGCAAATATCGTTAGGCATATAAATTTAACGAGCGACTTATCGCGTCAAATTTGCGTTTTTTATAGACGAGATTAAGCCTTCTTTAAAAACTCCGTCTTTAGCACTATAACGCCCATTTTATCGATCTTGCCTTCGATTTCTTTGTCGTCGTCCGTGAGCTTGATGTTTTTTACCATGGTTCCGCGCTTTAGCGTCGCGCCAGCGCCTTTTACTTTTAGATCTTTTATCAGGGTTACGTTATCTCCCGCGTTTAGTTCGGTTCCGTTTGCGTCTTTTGGCATATTTTCTCCTTTAAATTTAGCGCCCATTTTACTAAAAAATCATCAAAAAATAAAGCCCGACGCGCTAAATTTAAACACGGATAGTAAATTTTGCCGTCATAAAATAAGCCAGTCTCGTTGCGAGTAGCTCAAAAGCCAGCCGTGAGCTAAAAAAGCTAAATTTAACTCCGCGCGTCAGGCTAAGCCGCGATCTTTATCTGCCCTCTTTCTTTTTATTTTTTACGCAGTTTTTAAATTTATTAAGCTAAAGCCTCGCGCGCCTTTTACGCCGTCTCAGCCAAGCGCGAATTCCCGTCCGCTTACCTACTCTCCCGCATCGTATAGACGCCGCCTTCGTTCGTTACGTCAAATTTTTGCTTTGCTATCTCGTCAAAACTCTTGCCATTTATCTTTACCTTGCCGGACGTAGCGCTTTTATCGCCTATATTCATCTTAAATTTACCTCCTGCTAAAAGCAGCTTTACGCGGATGCCGTTTTTGGGCGAATATTTACCGTCTTTTTTATCAAAAAGCGCGCTAAAAGGCAGGCCGTGCGCCGTCTCGCCGGGGCCTAGCAACCTAAAATCGCCCGCAAACGCGCAAACGGCCGCAAGCGTAAAAATCAAAATTTTCTTCATCGCTCAACCTCGTTTAAATTTTATGCGATACAAAACTCCGCGCCGCACTTTGCGACCCGCGCCGTAAAAGGCTTTAAGCCTCGATAAATTCGTCGTTATTTATCGCGCGCAAGTCGCAAACATCGCCGAATTTCGCCATAATCTCGCGCGTAGCCTCCGTAAAAGGCTCGCAGCCAAAGTGCGGCACGACGCAAAAATCAACCAAATTTAACCCCGTAAAATCGCTCATTTTTGCGCTATTTTCATCCATCAGCGTAGCATATTTCGTATCCGGAGCCGCCGCGATCGCTCCCGCCGACTCGCCGACGTAAATTTTACCCGCTTTGACCGCGTTTTTTATAGCTTGGGCGGCGCGCGATTTTCGTAGCTCTTTAAGCAGATAAAACGTATTTCCGCCGCTAACGTAAATGACGTCGCACCGACTAATAGCGGCTAAAATTTCATCGCCATAAAAGGATTCGTCCTGCTCTGATACTAACGCCGCCGAATTCTGGGCGCGAGAGACGTCAAGGCGTATTAGCTTCGCGCCTAATTTTTCTAAAATCTCCGCCGCTTCGCCGACGTAGAAATTTACCTCTTCAAATTTCGCCGCGGTATCTATGAAAACGACGTTTTTGCCGCTAAATTTTATCCGTTCGTTAATCCTAGTCGCGACCTGCGCAAAGTAAGAGCAAAGAAAAATATTCGCCATTTTTAATCCTTTTAAAATATAAATTCGCAAATCCATTATATCCAAACGAGCCTAAAACTCTCGCATTTCGCGTCGCCCGCGTCTTACTCTATGGTTAAATTTAGCGGTTTTAGGATACGGGTATCGGTGTGTAAATTTTGGTAAATTAGCCTCAAATTTAAGCTTAAAACGACTCAGACCAGACAGAGGCAAGGGAACGGGCTAGTCGTCCACGACCAAAGCCGAGCCGCTAACGACTTATGGCGGAAAAGACAAGCCGCCCTACTCAAAGATATTTTTGTGTAACATTTCCTCCAGCACCACCGTCGCGTAGCTTCCTTTTTGTAGCGTGAAATTTATCGTAAAGTGCGCCTTCTCCTCGTTGTATTTGTAGCCGGCATCCTCCAAATAACACCACGCAAAGCGCCTAGATCCCGTCATTTTAGCTTTATATTCATTTGCCTGCGCGAAAATTTGATCCTCTACCGCTTTCGCCGCGCCCTGCGCCTCATACGCCTTTGCGCCCGCGATCAGCCCGCAGCTAGTGATATCTCTCGCGTCAAAGCGCGCCCCCTCTGCGTCCAAATCCTCACATAAAAAACACTTGCCGTGCGGGTAGTGCCCCAAAACTTCGCCCTCAATAAGCTTAAAAAATCTCTTTTGCGATTTTAAATTTTTCAAAATCGCGCCGTCAAGATAAGGGTAAATTTGAGCTAGCTCGCCTAGGCTAAAATCCTGCGCAAATCTCGAAATCTCCACGCGTTTGCTAAGCCAGCGGTTAAAAAGATCGCTCTGAAAGGCCGAGATCAAAAAGTCGTTTAGCTTTGGATTTTTGCTCTTTTTGCCGTTTACGGTGCCCGATTTTAGCAGTTCCAGCCCGCTTTGCGCATTGTCGCCGTATTTACCGAAACGCTGATAGCCAAAGTAGTTAGCATATCCCGCCTCGCCCACGTTTCGCACGGCTTGCTCGAGTTTGGCGGCCTCGCTAGGCATCACTTTTTTTAGGCGGATAAAAAAGCTATTGCCTTTTAGGTGCCCGATGCGCAGTTTATTGTCGTGCGCGGCAAGGCTTAAAATTTTCATCTTTTCGTGGCTAAAATTTGCTAGCATAGCCTCAAATTTACGCGGCATCGAGATAAACTGCGTCGTCATGCCCTGCTTGTCTTTTAGCCCCGCGTAGCCAAAATCTCGCATCTTTACGCCGCTTATTTCGCTTAGCGCATGCAAGGCTTCTTGCGTCGTCATGTCTTTTTTGCAAATTTCAACGATGAGGTGCTCGCCCTGCCCGCTAAATGCGTAAAGCGGGATCTCGCGCACCACAAAATCGTCCGAATTTTTACTAAAATATGCATTAATGGGCGCGTGAGTGAGCGCGTAGAGAGGCTTAAAAATGGTGGTTTCTTGCATTGCTTTTAAATTTTCCTTTCGTTATTTTGGCAAAAATCGTGATCTTGGTGCGGGTTTTGCGTGCTAGGCTTAAGATTTTAGCGCGGTTTTTCGGACTAAACGTAAATAAAATCTCGTATTCCTCGCCGCTATTTAGCTCGCGTTTGCTTAGCCGTTTGCTAAATTTTGCCCCGCACCGACTCTGCACGCAAAGCTTGGCTAGATCTACGCCAAGCCCGTCTGAAACGTCCATAGCGGCGTTTATCTTGCTTGCTGCGGCGTAGAAAAATTTATCTTTTAAAATAGGCCTTTTAAAGCGCGAATTTGACGCGACCCGTCCGCCATTTAAAAGCGTCCTAAGCCCTTTTAGACTGCCTCCAAGCTCGCCCGTAAAAGCGACCAGATCGCCCTTTTTTGCTCCGCTTCGCAAAACCGCCTTGCCGCAAAGCCGCGAGATAATCGTAACGCTAAGTAAAATTTTATCGCTACCGATCGTGTCGCCGCCGATGATAGTCACGCCGTACTCGTCGCAAACGTCCGCAAATCCCTTGCGTAGCGCCGAGATCTGCGCCGCGCTCGTGTTTTTTGGTAGCCCAAGTCCCAAAAGCGCAAATTTAGGCTCGGCATTCATCGCGACGGCGTCGGAGAGATTTACGAGCATCGCCTTGCGCGCGATCTCCTCCATGCTAAGCCAGCCTACCAGGAAGTGCGTCCCCTCGCAAAAAAGATCCTTACTATACACCCATTTGCCGCGCTCATGCGTCACCACAGCGCCGTCGTCGCCGATGAAGGAGTTGCTAAATTTATCGATTATTAGGCGTTCTTTATCCATTTTGCGATTTTATAAAATTCGGGCTAAAAAGGCGCTTGAAAAACGAATTTATTTAAGCGGCTCAGCAAATTTAGCCTCTCAAATTTGCCGATTTTAAAATCTATCCGAAAATCTCAAATTTGTTAAATAGCTCAGGCTCATCTTTTACTATGCCGCGCTTAACGAGATCAGCCACGACTTCGCGGTTGCAGTCGGTTTGCAGCGGCCAGCCACGCGTATAGCCCTCGGCCTCGCCTTTTGCGGTGGCGTCGATGCAGACCGCACCCTCACGCACGTAGATATCACGCAGAGCGTCGATATTATTCGTCACGCGCCAAAGCAGCATATATGGATTTTCCAGACGGTTTTCGGGCCCAACGAAAACGAGTAGTTTAAAGTACTCTTTAAATTTCAAAAGCTCATCAAAAACCTCTTTTACGAGGCGGTTTTTGTCAAATTTAACGACGCAAATCGGAGTTTTGGTATTTGTTTTAAACTGCGCTAGCTGCGTTAAATTTGGCTCTATTTCTTTAAATTTAGCAAGCAGCGCGGCGTCGTCCAAAAGTACCGGCGCAGGCGCCGAAAAATCCTGCGTCGCGTCGATTCCCAGCTTACCGCCAAAGCACGAGTTTGGACTCGCGTGATCGAGCTGATCGCACACGCCCTCGCTGATTAGCAGGCTTTTATCGCCGAAGCGGTTTAAAATATGCTCCGTAAGCGCGTCATAATCGCTCAAATTTGGAGCATCCTCGCCCACAAAAACCGCGTGCTTAACGAAACTCATCTGCCCCACGCCCCAAAACGCGTGCATTGCCTGCTTGGCGTGCGCGGGATAAAGGGCGTTTATCTTAGCTAAAATGAGGTTGTGAAAGACGCCGTTTTCAGGCATGTTGTAGTCTAGAAGCTCGGGTACCGTCGTGCGCAAAAGCGGCAAGAAAATGCGCTCGGTCGCCCAGCCCATATACTTATCCTCAAGCGGCGGCTTGCCGACTACGGTCGCGTGAAACAGGGGCTCACGCTTGCTCGTGATCGCCGTGACCTCCATCACCGGAAAAGGCTCGATCGGCGTATAAAAGCCGGTATGATCGCCAAAAGGCCCCTCAAGCTCAAATTTATCCGTATCCACAAAGCCCTCGATCACGTAGTCCGCGTCGTGCGGGACGTAAATTTCATTCGTTAGCGACTTTACGAGTTTGGCGGGCTCTTTGCGGATAAAACCGTAAAGCAACAGCTCAAACACGCCCTTTGGCAGCGGCGCCTGACCGCACCAGATATATAGCGGATCGCCTCCTATTGCCACGGATACGGGCATCTTGCGGCCAGCGCGCTTGTATTCGTTAAAGAAATTTGCGCCGTCTTTGTGGATCTGCCAGTGCATGCCGAGGCGATTTTTACCATAAATTTGCAATCGGTACATACCGACGTTTTGCAGTTCGCCGCCCGGGCTCTGCGTATAGACCTGCCCCATCGTGATAAAGGCACCACCGTCAAGCGGCCATGTTTTTAGCACTGGAAGCGAGAATAAATCGACATCCTCGCCAGTAAATTTGACCTGCTGACACTCGCCCTCGCCTTTTAATCTTTTTGTAAAAATTTTTCTCATCTCAAACAAATAAGCGGCAAAATTTAGCTTTTCACCAAAGCTCTTAGGTTTTTTAGGCTTTAAAAGCTTTTCTATCTCGCTCGCGATCTCGTCTGGCTCGCGTCCGAAAATAAGCTCTAAAGCGCGCTTTGAGCCGTAGATGTTTGTTAGTACGGGGGCAAATTTACGCCCCGTTTTTTTGCAGATGGGATTTGTAAAAAGCAGCGCCTGCGAGTTTTCGCGCTTGACCTCGATGTAGCTTGCGTGCGCGATCTCCAGATCGATATCCGCGGGCTCATCTATGACGCGCAGCAGGCCATTATCTTTTAGAAGCTTGATGTAGTCCATATTTTTCCTTAATAATTTATATCCGAACGAGCCGTTTTTGAAGCTAAAATTTTGGCCGCGTTTGAGTTAAATTTGTAAACATTTTGAGCCAAAAACACAACTTTAACTGCCGAAAAATTAGTAAAATCGTAAAAATTATCGGTTTTGGCGGATACGCTAATTTAACGCCGACTTAGCAAAAATTTGATCTCTTACAACCTCTAACCAAAAGCGCATGGCGCTAAATTTGCAGCGTTAAGGCAAGCAAAAAGTGAAAACCGGCTAGGGTTGCCTCCATCGGTCTAAGTCGTCTTAAAAAGGTACCATTTTGAGTTTGGAGAGAGCCGTTCTAGCATTATAAACTCGCTCGGACTCATCTGCGGCAGATCGGGTTTATTTTCCACGCGCATAAAACCCACTACGTTATCCGTTACGCCGCCAATAATAAGCTCAAAAACTCCGCCGTCGTACGCCGCATGAGATAGATGTAATCGCTTTACGGCTTCGTTTGCCGCCGCTTCGTCCTTTTGATATAGCGCAAACAGCTCTTCAAATTTCGCCTCGTTTTCGCGTCCGAATTTTAGCAATGCATTATCGTTTGCTAAAATCAGCCTTAAATTTTCTATATCCCCGCCCATTGCTCTAAGTTGCGCCTTTTCCGCCTCGCTCGCAGTCTCATAGCCCCTTATCATCGCCTCTATAATGCCGGTTTGAGCGAGAGATCTAAGCGCATAAATACCGTCTTCTTTAGCAAAAATGTATAAATCAAGGGATGTGCCGTTTTTAGAAGCGAGCCAAACGCGAAATATCCCGCTAAATTCGCCACTCCGGCCGAGTTTGGCGACTTTGATTTCGTCAAATTTGTCCGATGAGTAAAAATTATTTTTTAAGCGATCTCGCATCTCGCCTTTAAAATAGGCGTTTTTATCGAAATTTTTATCGGTAAAGAGCGAATAAATAAGTTCTAAATCTACCTGCGCAAAAAGCGCGGACGTCAAGAACGCTAAAATAAGCGCTTTTCTCATATATTCGCCATCTCCTCGGCGCGTTTTAGCAGCTCTTTTGCGCCCTTGCCGATAAATATCCGTCCAAGCTCGGCGCCTACGCTCTTCCACTGGCTTTTTTGCGCGACGATATTTTCGCGTATGCTCTCGCTGCCGTCGGGCAGTCCCACGACCGCGCGTATCTCGATCTTATCGCCGTTTAAATTTGCATTTACGCCGATAGGCACCTGGCAGCCGCCCTCTAGCATCGCGACGAAATCGCGCTCCACAGTCGTCTCTATCACGGCTTTTTCGTCTTTTAGGAACTCTATCAAATTTAAAATTTCAGCATCCTCTCTAGCCTCGATACCAAGCGCACCCTGCCCCATCGCAGGCACCATCTGATCTAGCTCAAACGGCACGATATGCGCGACTTCGGAGCGTAAATTTAAGCGGTTTACGCCCGCCATCGCTAGGATGATCGCGTCAAATTCGCCCTCTTTTAGCTTGCGCAAACGAGTTTGGACGTTGCCTCGTAGCGAGATGATCTCAAGATCGGGGCGCATCGCTAAAAGCTGCATTTTGCGGCGCAGACTCGTCGTGCCCACGCGCGCGCCCCCTGGCAGATCCTCAAATTTAGCGTATTTTTCGCTTAGCATCGCGTCTCTCACGTCCTCGCGCGAGCAGATAGCCGCTAGCACTAGCCCCTCCGGAAATACGACGGGCACGTCTTTTAGACTATGCACGGCGATGTGCGTTTCTCCGCTTAGCATGCTGTCTTCCAGCTCTTTCGTAAACAGCCCCTTGCCGCCGATTTTAGCCAGCGGAGTGTCTAGGATCACGTCGCCTTTGGTTTTCATGCCCGTTAGCTCGACCGCGATTTGCGGATAGCGGGCTAAAATTTTATCCCTGATATGCTCGCTTTGCCACATAGCTAGCACGCTTTTTCTCGTTGCGATTTTTAGTTTTTCCATATTTGCCTCTTTTCTTCTACAACTTCGACGTCGATGATCTCGCCATCATCGCGCGGTTTGCTCTGTCCGCTCTCAAATTTTTCGTAATAATATTCGCTCCCGCTCTTGCGTTCGCCGCCGTTTTTTAAATTTGCAAAAAAAGCGACAGCTACGATCGCCGCGCCCAAAACATCGGTGATAAGCCCCGGGATAAACATAAAAAATCCCCCGATCGCCATACCTACGCTACTAAAGACGTCTGAGGGCTTAAAAAACGCGATATTGCTCGTGAGCTGAAAAAATCCGACGCGAAACATAAAAAATAGCCCCAAAACAGCCGTAGCGATGACCTCTAGGACTAAATTTAAAAATCCGTACGCGTGGATAAAAAAATACGCCGCCACGATCTCCAAAACGACGTAGGGCGTAAAAAAATGCTTTATCATAGGCTCTTTAAGCGCACTAAAATTTCGCTCGCTTTGACCGTTTCTTTAACTAAGCCATCTCGCGTAACGAGCTCTACCATGCCTTCTGCTAGCCCCTTGCCCACGATCACGGCATAAGGAAATCCCATCAGCTCAAATTCGCTCATTTTTACGCCAAAGCGCTCGTTTCTATCGTCAAGCAGCACCGAAACGCCCGCCTTGCGTAGGTCCTCGTAAAGTCCCTGCGCAAATTTGACGCCCTCTTCGTCCTTTAAATTTGAGACGATGATTTCAAATTTAAACGGAGCTAGGGTTTCGTTCCAGATTATGCCTTTTTCGTCGTGGCTAGCCTCGACGGCGACGGCGACCAGGCGGCTAACGCCGATGCCGTAGCAGCCCATGATAAACGGTTTTGCCTTGCCGTTTTCGTCCAAAAACGTCGCACCCATCGGCTCTGAGTACTTGGTGCCTAGCTTAAATATATGTCCGACCTCGATACCTTTGCTAACGCTTAAATTTCCGCCGCAGCAAGGGCATTTATCGCCGGCTTTTACGGCGGTTAGGTCCTTGAAACGCTCCGCGTTAAAGCTGCTAACGCTAACGCCTACAAAGTGATAATCCCGCTCGTTCGCGCCGCAGATCATCTGTGATTCGCCGCGAAGCTCCTTATCGATGTAAAACTCTACGCCTTTTAGCCCAACCGGCCCGCAAAATCCGCCGACTAACCCGGCTGCCGCGATCTCGGCTTCAGTCGCGTCCGCTAGCTCGAGCGCCCCGCATGCGTTTTGGGCCTTGACCTCTTGTAGTTCGTCCTCGCCGCGCACGAAAAATACCACGATTTTCTCGCTTTTTTCGCATTTATCGCCGATAAAAATCGCCTTTTTTATCACCGCTTTTATGCAGTAAAACTCATCAACTCTAAAAAACTCTGCCACCTCTTTGATGGTTTTGGTATTTGGAGTTAAAAATTTAGCCGCGTCAGCCTCTGGCCGCTCAGCCTGCGTCGTTCGTTTTGCGCGGGTTGCGGCCTCTATGTTTGCGGCGTAGTCGCAGTTTTCGCAGACGATGATGTCGTCCTCGCCGCTATTTGCCAGCACCATAAACTCTTTACTTCCGCTGCCGCCTATCGCGCCGCTATCGGCTCTAACCGCGCGGAAATTTAACCCGAGGCGAGTAAAAATTTTGCTATAAGTTTTCTCCATCAGGTCAAATTCGCGGTCCAGATCCTCGGCGTTTGCGTGGAAGCTATATCCGTCCTTCATCAAAAACTCTCGCCCTCTAAGCAGCCCGAATCTCGGCCTCGCCTCGTCTCTAAATTTGGTATTTATCTGATACAAATTTAGCGGCAGCTGTTTATATGACGTTACCTTGCCTCGCACGAGCGCGACCACGCTCTCTTCGTTGGTCGGGCTTAGGACAAAGTCGTTTTCTTTGCGGTCCTTAAAGCGCAAAAGCTCCTTGCCGTAAAACTCATACCGCCCGCTCTCGCGCCAAAGATCCGCAGACGTGACGAAGCTCATCGAGATCTCCTGCGCGCCCGCTTCGTCAAGCTCCTCTTTGACGATATTTTTTATATTTTCAAGCACACGTTTGCCAAGCGGCAAAAAGTTGTAAAGTCCGCTGCCTACCTGCTCGGCGTAGCCCGCTCGGAGCAAAAATTTATGACTTGCCAGGCTTGCGTCTTTGGGCGCTTCTTTTGCCGTCGGCGCGTAAAATTTGCTAAATTTCATTCGTTCTCCCATTCAAATTCGTTATTTTCTTCTTGCGGCGTTTGCTCCGCGACGTTAAAGATCTCCCCGACGGCTCTTAGCTGCGCTTCGCTTCCGGCAGCACCCGCGAGGCTTTTTAGATTTATCGTCGGCGCGTGCAAAAACGCCTTAAAAACCTGATGTATGAGGCGATACGCCTCCTCTTTGTCGCTATGTTTTAGATAGCCCTTTTTTAGGGCTTTTGCGACTTCTCTTTCGGCGCACTCTTTAGCCTGCTCTCTTATGCCTTTGATTAGCGGCGTGACGGCTAGCTCGCGCAGCATTTGGAAAAACGCCGCCGTATTTCGCCCGACGATGCCGTACGCGATCTGCGCCTGTTCCTCGCGCAGGGCAAGATTTTTATTTACGATCTCTTGCAGGTCGTCCACGGCGTAAATTTTAATATTTTCGCCCTGCGTGATCGCGATATCGCGCGGCACGGCTATATCAAAAAAGTAACGCTTAAACTCCTTTGGCTCTACCATCGCGTCGATCAAAACCGGATGCGGCGCGGCGGTCGCGGAAAATATGATTTGATATTTATTTATGTACTGCGCTACGTTTGAAAGCGAGTCGTATTCGTTATTGTCCCCTAGCGTCAGGGCCAAATTTTTAGCGCGCTCTTTGTTTCGGCTGATGATTATCGTTCTCGCGCCGCTTGCGATTAGATGCTTTGCGGCTAGCTCCGCCATCTCGCCAGCGCCTACTATCACGGCGACCATGCCGTTTAGCGTGCCGAAAATTTCCTTAGCCTTCGCCACCGCGACGCTTGAGACCGAGATCGGGTTTTTGGAGATTTCGGTTTTGTTTCGTACCTCCGCCGCGCACTTAAAGGCAAACTCCATCGCCCTGCCGAGCTTCGCACCGCATTTACCGTTAGCGCGGGCAAATTTATACGCCTCTTTTAGCTGGCCCGCGATCTGCGTTTCGCCGATAACAAGACTATCTAGCGAGCTAGCTACGGCAAAGAGATGATGCACGGCGCCGTTATCCTCGTAGATGTCGGCTCTGCTTTGCAGCTCCTCAAAAGGGATGCCGCAGATGAGCGACATGCAGGCGATGATGTGCTTGCTAGCGCCTTCGACCGTCTTTACGCTAGCGATGATCTCGACGCGGTTGCAGGTGCTTAGCACCATGCACTCGTTGATGTTTTGGCTGGAGCTAATGAGGCGTAAAATTTCGTTTTTGCGCTCGATGTTAGAAAAAGAAAGCTTTTCGCGCACGGATATATCGGTGTTTTTATGCGTAAAGCTCACGCTTGCGTAATGCATCAAAATTCCCTGTCTATCATTGATTTTACGATACTTTCTAGGCCGTCTACGTTAAATTTTTCTACCGATTTTATCGCCTGCTCGCCTAAATTTTTAGCCGCTTCTATGCTTTTTTTTATCGCGCCCGTTTCGTTCATCTTCGCCCTCACCCAGCCTCGCTCGGCCTCGCTCAGGTCCTTTTTAAACAAGCTTTTTAGCTTCTCTTTGTCCGCTTCGTTTAAGCTTTCGTAAAGATAAATGTAAGGTAGCGTCGTTTTGCCCTCTTTAAAGTCGCTGAAATTGGGCTTTCCAAGCGTCGCGGCGTCTTGCGTGACGTCTAGGATGTCGTCTACGATCTGAAAAGCTAGGCCTAAGTTTTTACCGTAAATTTTAAAATTACGCGCATCAAGTCCTGCTAACATCGCTCCGACCGCAGCCGCAGCCTCGATCAAAACGGCGGTTTTATAGTAGATCATCGTTTCGTATGCAGACTTATCGTCGTTAAATTTAGCCGAGAGATCCACGTCCATCATCTCGCCCACGCTTAGCTTGCTAACCGCGCCCGATATCTCGCCCGCGATCTCGTGCGGGAATTTCGACAGCTCGTAAAAGCCTTTCGAGTAGAGGATATCGCCCAGCATAACGGCGTTTTTAGTGCCAAAGCTCGCGTTTATACTCGGGCTTCCGCGCCTGGTGTCCGCGTCATCTATCACGTCGTCGTGAAGCAAGCTAGCTAGGTGAATAAGCTCGGTAATCGCGCAAATTTTAAGACTCTTCTCGCTTTCGCCCGCTATTTTTAAAAGCAACTTAGAGCGCAGCTTTTTGCCCGAATTTATCCGCGCAAACATCGCATTTGCAGGCTCATAGCCAAGCTCCGCGATAAAATTTTTCATTATCAGATCGATTTTTTCCATTTAGGCTCACTTAAATTTTGCTTTTACTTGGCGTTTTGCGCGCTGTTTTGAGCGCCGCTCTGCTTTCTTGGCGGATCCAAAAACTCAACATCTACGCGCTGTTCGTCGTCGTTTATCAGCACGCGAAATTTCGCTACGCCTTGCTTAAAATCCTCAAAAACCAGATATAGCGCGACGCGGTCGCTAGGCGGAAACTTAAGATCTGGTATCAAAGTCTGCTTATAGGTTTCAAGGCCGCGCCTTAGCGACATAACAAGCTGGCGAGGATAGTTTCGGTAGCGCGAATGCACGATAATGTTCGTGTTATCAAAAAGCGTCCAGCGAAAGTCAAAGCTCTCTCGCTCGTTTGTGCCCTTTTTGGTTACGAAAACCCGCGCCCACTCGTCTTTTTTAAGCTCAAAAAGATGCTCTTCCTCGAAATTTACCGCGCCGAAAGCCAGCGATAAAAACAACGAAAATATAACGGCTATTTTACTCATTTTGACTTAAAATATCCCCACTAAGCCCGATATAAATGTCGTTTAGCCGCTCGTTTATAAGCGTCTGATTTTGAGAAATAAACGAATTTTGCGCCGTTTCGTCAAAGCCGCTTTTTTCGCAAAATTCACTCATCGCGATAAATTTTTCAAAGGTCTTTTCAAGCTCGTTTTCGACTAAGTTTTTGTTCGCGTTAAATAAAATATCAAAGAATTTTTCTCTCGGACTTTGAGAAAATATATCATAATCCATAAATTTTAAAACCTTTCGCAAATCTTAAAATACGTATTATTTCTCGTAAAATAATGCGCTAAATTTTTATAACTTCTCGATGTATAGGGCGGCTTCTGCCACAGTAAATACATTGTCGCAGCTTGGACTTTGGCTACCAAAACCCCAGCAAACGTTTAGATATCTCATATCCGCATTACGTGCGGCAAGCTCGTCTTTTTTACTATCTCCGACAAATATCGCTTTATCGAATTCGCCTGATTTTAGTATCAAATTTAACATCGCCGGATCTGGTTTTTGAGGTACGTTTTCGTCCGCTCCGACGATGAGATCGAAAAATTTAAATATCCCGCTTCTTTGTAAAATTTCATCCAAAGTATATCGCGGCGCATTGCTAGCTAGAGCGACGAAATGCCCAGCCTCTTTTAGCCCGGCTAATAGTCCATCGACACCCTCGTATGCCGCGGCGTATTCGTGGTAGTTTTTCTTAAATTTAGCTTCAAAGTTATCCCGCAGCTTCATATCGGGCTTATCTATACCGTAAAAGTCAAGCCCCAAATTTCGCCCCGGCTCGTTTATGGCCTTTACGATAAACTCCGCGGCCAGATCGCCATCAAGCCCCAGCTCTCGCCGCACCTCGTTTACCGTCTCGCAGATCGCTTTTGCGCTATCTATGAGCGTGCCGTCCATGTCAAATATCACGCATTTCACTCTTCGTCCTTATATTTTTTTCTATGTTTTTCTTTTTTATAGGTTTTTTGGTTTTTTAGCTTTTCTAGCGCGTTGGCGTAGGCCACCAGCTCGCCTCTATCGCCGCCTTTTACGACTAAATTTACGAAATTTTCAAGAGATTTCGAGTAGGCGTTGTCTAAAAAAACCGGCTCGATCTTGCGTAAAATTTCAGCGTTTTTGCCCACCCTAGCGCGAAATTCGTCCTCGTTAAAATCCTCTCTTTTTAGCGCGCTAATCGCCGCTTTTGCGAATTTTTCCAGACCGCGCAGGTATTTTACGCGCTTAAATTTGTCGTTTTGTTCAGCCATTTTTTCCTTTCAAAAGCCCAATTATACCAATTTAAACTTTTAGCGGTTATAATGCGCGCAAATTTTACAAGGAGAAAAGATGCAAAAAGAGACGATCGCCACGCACTACGGCTACGACACCAAGGCAGGCCCCGGCGCCATGGCGGTGCCGATTTATCAGACTACGGCTTATGATTTCGGCAGCGCCGATTCGGCTGCGGCGAGGTTCGCGCTAGAAGACCCTGGCCACATCTACACGAGGCTAGGCAACCCGACGACGGACGTGCTAGAGAGCCGTATAGCCGCGCTCGAGGAGGGCTCGGCCTCTATCGTGACGGCTAGCGGTCAGTCGGCGATTTTCTACTCGATCGCAAATTTAGCCGCGGTCGGCGACAACATCATCGTGGCAAAGAAAATTTACGGCGGCACGATGGTTCTTTTCATGCACACGCTTAAGCGTTTTGGCATCGAGGCGCGGGTGTTTGACAGCGACAGCGCGGACGATCTTGAAAATTTGATAGACGACAAAACGCGCGCGATATTTTTCGAGACGCTATCAAACCCGCAAATCGCAATCCCGAATTTTAAAAAGATCGTCGAGATCGCGGATAAGCACGGCGTCGTAACAATCGCAGATAACACCGTACCTACGCCGATCATTTTCCAACCGCTAAATCACGGCGTAGACGTCGTCGTGCATAGCGCGAGCAAATATATCTGCGGCCAGGGCCTAAGCCTAGCGGGCGCAGTCGTAGCTAGCAAAAATTTAAACGCCAAACTAGTCGGCAACGCCAGATACGCGCACTTTAACGAGCCTGACGAGAGCTATCACGGGCTAGTTTACGCGCAGATGGCGGATAAATTCGACATCTATACGCTGCGCATGAGAGTGGCTTTAGTGCGCGACATAGGCGCTACGATCTCGCCTTTTAACTCATGGCAGCTCATCCAGGGGCTTGAGACGTTAAGCGTTCGTATCGAGAGGCACTCACAAAATGCGCGCAAAATCGCCGAGTTTTTAAACTCGCACAAATACGTAAAACGCGTAACCTATCCGACGCTAAAAAGCGACTCGGAGCACGAAAAGGCGCAAAAATACTTCAAGGACGGCATGGCTAGCGGGCTAATGTGCTTTGAAACCGATAGCTATGAGCGCGCCGTAAAGATGCTCGGAAAGGTAAAGCTCTTTAAAATCGTCGTAAATATCGGCGACTCCAAGTCGCTCATCACGCACCCGGCCTCCACTACGCATCAGCAGCTCTCAAGCGAGGAGCTAATAAAGGCAGGCATAACAAAGGAGCTAATCAGAATCAGCGTCGGCCTAGAGAACGCAGACGACCTCATCGCCGATCTCGCGCAGGCTTTGGAGTAAAAGAGGGTTAAATTTGAAAGATAAATTCGGCTAAATTTAAGCTAGATTTAAATATACCCCTAAGCGGCTTCGCCGCTTAGGAGGCTAAACGCCAGATTGTTAAATTTGATCAAGAGGGCTTCCCTCTTGATCCTTGGCTCGTTCAAACTCAAATTTGAGCAGGCTACTTGTCCTTTTTTCTATCGGCTTTCTCTTTTATCTCTTCCGCCGCCTCTAAGTCTAGCTGCGCCTGCTTAAACGCTTTACGCGCCTTATCGACGCGACGAGAGTTTTTAACGCTGCGGTCGCCCTCGTAAGCCTCTTCTGCGTCTTTTAGCGCCTGCTCCGCTTTACCAAAATTCATCTGCGCTGCTTCTAGGTTATTCGTAGCCTTATCGCCGCCCGCCAATTCGGCTCTTGACGTTACCTTGCCCGTTACTGGGTTACGTCCGATAGTTAATTCTAAATCCTCTTTTGCGCGTGCAGCCGAGCCGCGAGCGACGTCGCACTCTTTTTTACCAGCACTTATCATAACCCCCCCCCTATAAATCTAGGTCTATTTTTTGGGTCATCACAATCAATATTAGCAAAAGCACTTAAACTAAACGCACTTAAAAGCATAGCTATAATTAATGCTTTATTTTTCATCTTTAACGCCTTTCTCTTTATTTTTATTAAGCCCTCTTTTATTTCTTATTCTACGAAACGCGCTTGAAAATGTAGATAAAGTCAAATCCTCAAATTTCATTTCTGTTTCCTTTCTTTAAAATTTACGCAAACGGCAGCAAATTTACGCCGTAAACGTTTTTAAGGTTTCGTTGTATTTGTTTTCGTCCTCGCACTGGATCAGTAGCAAGTCGCCCTCCTCAAACACCGATGAACCCGTCGGTTTGATGTATTCGCCCTTGCGCTTGATGAGTAGCACCAAAAAGTCGCTAGGAAGCTCAAGCTCGGCTAGGTTTTTGCCCACGACTTCGGAGTCAAAGCGTATGGTGTGCTGGCGTAAAGTGTGGTAAAAGATCGGTAAATTCGACATCTCGACCTCTTTTGGCACGGCTTCTTCTTTGACGCCGCATTTTTGCGCGACCTTTTCTAGCGTCATGCCCTGGATGATGATCGAGACGAATACTACGAAAAATATCGTGTTAAAGATTAGCTCCGAATTCGGTAAATTTGCCCCGAACGGATAGGTCGCAAGTACGATAGGAACGACGCCGCGAAGTCCTACCCATGAGATAAATATCTTTTCTTTAACATTATACCTAGAAAGCAAAAGCGAGAGAAAAACACCCATAGGACGCGCGACGAACATGATCCAAAATGCGACCACGGCGCCCGCAAGCGCGACGGCGGGCAGCTGGGAAGGATTTACCAAAAGTCCCAGCGTCAAAAAGATGACGATTTGCATCGTCCACGCGATACCGTCGTGAAAACCGATCAAATTTTTCTTATGCGCAAACTCTTTTTTGTTTATAAACATTCCCGCGATATATACGGCAAGAAAGCCGTTGCCGCCGACCTTACCCGCCAGCACGTATAAAAGCATGACCCAAGCCATCGAAAACACGGGGTAAAGTCCCCAGTACTCAAGCCTAAGGCGGTTAAAAAGCCCCGGCAGCGCGACGCCGAACATATATCCCATTAGCCCGCCTAGCAAAAACTGCTTTACTAACGTAAGCGCGACGTCCGGAACGCTAGGGATCGTAGCTATGGAGATGATTTGCAGTATTGTGACGGTTAAAAAGATCGCCATCGGGTCGTTTGATCCGGACTCTAGCTCCAAAAGCGGACGGATGTTGTTTCGCAGCGAAATTTCCTTCGCCCCAAGTATTGCAAACACCGCCGCAGCATCGGTCGAGGAGATGATAGAGCCAAAAAGCAAAGCCTCCAGCCAGTCAAGGCCTAACAGGTATTTTACCAGCACGGCTATCATGCCAGCAGTAAGCACGACGCCAAGAGTCGCTAGGATGATGCCGTTTATCATGACTGGGCGGATCGATTTTAGATTCGTATCAAGACCGCCAGCGTAAAGTATAAAAATAAGCGCGATAGTACCTACGTCTTGGGCGATTTGGCGATTATCAAAATCAAGTCCGAGCAGCCCGTCCGAGCCTGCAAGCATACCGACTGCTAAAAAAACGACCAAGGACGGAACGCCGAATCTATCTGAAACCTTGCTAGAGACGATACAAGCGATAAGTAGGATAGAGAAAAATAGTAAAAAAGTTTCTAACATTGTGCCTCATTTGGGTTCAAAGCGGACAAATTTAAGGCTAAATTTAGCGCCCTAATAGCCTCAAATTTGGCGCGTTTCGTAAATAAATTTTACCCGATTTTACCTTTTTAACGGATAAAAAGGATTAATTTTTATCATCGTAAAAGATGAGATCAAAGCTATTTTTGCGCTTTACGAGAGCTTTTTTAGACGGTGCGGTGCTTTGTTCAAATTTAGCCAGTTCCTCTTTCATCTGCCTTATCGCGGCCTCAGACTGCTCGATCTGATCTTTTAGCTGCAAGATGATATCCACGCCTGCTAAATTTACGCCAAGATCGCGCGTTAGACGTAGTATCATCTTGATGCGGTCCATATCTTTTTCGGAGTAAAGGCGCATCTTGCCCTCGGTTCTTGACGGCTCTAGCAGTCCCTCGCGCTCGTATTGGCGAAGCGTCTGCGGATGTATGGAGAGCACCTTTGCTACGACGCTGATTAGATAGACCGGTTCTTCGTATTGTTTCATCTTATGCCTCCGGGAGTTTTTGCTTCATAAGCTCGGCTAGCTCGCCGTCTAGGGCATTAACGTCCGGCAAAGACACGCGCGCTCGCAGATACAGATCGCCGAATATCCCGCTTTTTCTATTTTGCACGCCGTACCCTTTGAGCCTGATTTTTTGCCCCGATTTTGAGTTTTCGGCGATTTTTATCGTGACGTCTTTTTTAGGCGTTTTTACGTCTATCTTACCGCCAAACATCATCGTTTTTAGCGGGATTAGCACGTCTTTATATAGATCGTCGCCGTCTCTTTCGTACTCGTCGCTAGGCGCGATATTTACGGTTAGTATCAGATCGCCGCGTCCGCCGTTACCTTTGCCTTTTATGCGTAGTTTTTCGCCGTTATTTATGCCGTTTGGGATTTTTATTTTGATGTTTTCGCCGTTAAAATTTATCGAGTATTCGCCGCCTTTTACCGCTACGTCAAACGGGATAGTTACCTTTGCCCGCGAGTCCATATCCTCCTCGTCCTCAAAGCCGCTAAAACCGCCCCTGCTAGAAAAACCGCCAAAACCGCTAGCGCTACCGCTAAAGCCGCCGCCGAAGATATTTTTTAAAATTTCGTCCAAATTTCCCATGCCTGAGCTGCTCGCAAAATCATGGAAATTCTGTCCGCCGAACATCGCGTCGCCGTGCCTGTCGTACTGCGCGCGCTTTTTTTCGTCGCTTAAAATTTCATACGCGGCGTTTATTTCTTTAAATTTATCCTCCGCACCGGGATCTTTGTTGATATCGGGATGATATTTGCGCGCCAGCCTCCTATACGCCTTTTTTATCTCGTCTGCGGAAGCCTTTTCGGACACGCCTAACGTTTCGTAAAGACTATTGCTCATATTATATCCTTTTAGTCAATTAATTTTATAGCGATTATAGCACAAAGCTTTAGCGTATGTCAATCAAGTATAGTAAATAAGATAATTTTAAACGGCTTAAAGAATAATTAACTTTACATTGAGCTTAGCGCCATATAATCGCGCTTTGAAAAATTTTATCCAAAAGGAAAAACAATGAAAAAGATAACCGTATTATCTTTGGCTACGTCTTGCGCGATCTTTGCCGCAAGCATAAATTTTAACGAACCCGCAGAGGATTTTACTAGAATAAATCCCGAATTTAATAAAAACGTCGTCCTCTCCTACAATAGCTCCATCACCGACGCTAAAAAATCGGTCGTAAATATCTCCACTACAAAAACGCTAAACGGCGCGGGGGCCGATATGGGCGATATGTTTAACGATCCTTTTTTTAAAGATTTCTTCGGCTTTCAGTTTAACATCCCTCAAGAAAAGCAAAAAAGCAGTTCTTTGGGATCTGGCGTCATCATCTCCTCCGACGGCTACATCGTGACTAATAACCACGTGGTTGAAGATAGCGACGAGATCGTAGTCACGCTGCTAGATAGCGATAAAGAGTACAAAGCAAAAATCATCGGCACCGATCCCAAAACCGACCTAGCTATCATCAAAATCGACGCTAAAGAGCTAAAAGCCATACCTTTTGCCGACTCGGCTAAGCTAATGGAAGGAGATATAGTTTTTGCCATCGGAAATCCTTTCGGCGTGGGCGGCAGTATCACTCAGGGCATAGTCTCAGGCCTAAATAAAGACAACATCGGCCTTAATCAATACGAAAATTTCATCCAAACCGACGCCTCGATAAATCCTGGCAACTCAGGTGGCGCGCTAGTCGATAGCCGAGGCTATCTAGTGGGCATAAACTCGGCCATCCTTAGCCGCAGCGGCGGAAACAACGGTATCGGCTTTGCCATCCCGTCAAATATGACCAAAGATATCGCCAAAAAGCTCATCGAAGACGGCAAGATCGAGCGCGGATATATCGGCGTGATGATAGCAAATCTCAACGAGCAGCAAAAAGAGATCTACAAAAACAAAGAAGGCGCGCTAATTAGCAGCGTAGAAAAGGGATTACCGGCCGATATCGCGGGCATTAAACGAGGCGATCTGGTCGTAAAAATCGACGATAAAGATATAAAAAACGCAAACGACCTAAAAAATCTCATCGGCTCGCTAGCTCCGAACAAAGAGATCACGCTAACCTACGAGCGCTCGGGCAAGCTAGAGACCGCTAAGATAAAACTAGCTAACGCCAACGCCCAGTCAAGCGGCGGCAAAACGACCAAAGGCGACTCGGCGATAGACGGCCTTAGCGTAACTTCGATCGACGATAACGCGAGGTTTAAGTATAGACTAGCCTCAGACGTCGCAGGCGTGCTCGTTACAGACGTAAAATCAGGCTCAAATGCCGAAAAATTCGGCTTTGAAAAAGGCGATATCATCATCCAAGTCGCCGAGGAAAATATCAAAAATTTAGACGACTTTAACAAGGCCGTAGCAAACGCCAAAGGCAAAAAAACTCTCGTTTGGGTCAATCGCGGCGGACTTTTCCAAGGTCTTGTTATCAAATAATCTAAGACTAAGGCGCGCTAAAATGCGCCTTTTTCTAAATTTATCTTTTTTTCAAAATTTACGCTTTAAGACTTACCCAAATTTGCCGAGTTGTAGTATCTGCGCTCCAAAATAGCTCGCGTCAAATTTTAGCTTAGCCTGCGGTAAATTTGACGATCCCCCCTCATTTTTGCCGCTCGCAGCTAAACAACTCGCCCAATTTATCGCGTATGCAGACCACAACTAGAACTTAAATTTATTTTTAAAATTGCCTGCCAAATTTGACGGCAAATTTAGACAAATTTGCACTGCGACCGCTCAAATTTAATCACTTTTTGGACTCTAATTTAAGGCTCAACAAACACACTCATCCACCCTCACTTTCTTAAATTTGGCTTTATCAAATTTACCGCCCCACATTTACGCGCTTTAAATTTACATTAAATTTAGCCGACGACTACGTTAAATATCATGCCGAATTCGGCGCAGAAATTTTAACCCAAAAGCCGTATTAAACGGCTAAATTTAAGCAAATTTGAGCTAAATTTATCCAAATTTTATCTCAAAAGGACGGGCGATGAACGAAGCTCAAATTTCGCTAGCAGGCAAGATCGCGGACGCGCTCAAGCGCCTGATTGCAGGCAAACTAGACTCCCAGTACAAGGGCGAGACGCCGTATTCACAGTGCCGCGTACAGGAGGGATATTTTGATTTTTTAGGCGTGGAGTGCCGCAAATCTCGCATCAAGCTCTACCTCCACGACTTTGACGCAGATAGCCTTAGAGCCGATGCGCCCGAAGTGGACGAGCTAGAGCGCGAGGAGTTTGAGGAGATTGCCCCACTTATCGCAAAGAGCGTTGAGGAGGAGTTTTTGGCCGAAGCAAATCTGCCGTTTTTTGCGTATAAGCTGGATCTGGCGGTCAAATTTGAAGGTGCGAGCGGGAGCTTGGCACAGCGCAGCTGCGAGCATAAATTTTACTTTGAAAACACTGCGCGAAAAGCTGAGCTAAAGCGCAAAATAGATGATTATATAGACGAGCTCATCATCCGCCGCGATAAAAAGATCAAAGACGGCCGCGAGATTTTCGTGTTTATGGACCGCATTTTCGATCTTTCGCTTATGGATTACGACGAAGCGGCGCTAACGGCGCTGCTTGAGCGGGTTATCGCCGCGGTGCAAGACGTCAAAAACAGGCGGCTTTTGGGGGATTTTATCATCGCGCTAGAGAATAATCTGCGGCGCTGGAAAGAGGAGAAATTTCTGCCGAAATTTTATGATATCAGCGATAACGGCTGGAGCAAGAGCTATAAGCTCAAAAAGGATTTTGCGCCCCAAAATGCGGGCGCTGGCGAGCTTGCGCTTTTCGTGCGGGCGGCGTTTTGGCGGATCAAATTTAAGCGCTACGCCTGGGACGTGGATTTTGCGCGCAAGGATTTGGAGTGCGCGGCTAAAATTTTCGGTTCGGCGCAGGCGCAAAAGTATTTAGACTGCGGCACAGGCGAGCTAGACGAAAGCCTAACGAGTTTTAAAGACGCGGACGTAGAGTGCGCCGCAAACGATGTTTTTGCGCAAATTAGCGTAAAAATCAAAAACGAAACGCCTCAGGCTTACAAAAAGGCGCTAATCTTTATCGTAAATCTGCTGCGTGCGGGCTTTGCGGCTAGCTACGCCGTTAAATTTAGCTCAAAAGCGGATAAAGCCTATCTGCCGGTAAAAGGGCTTGAAAAGACGCAGACGCACCGATTTTTCGCTACCGCGCTAGCGCATGAGGTAGACTCGGAGCTTGAGCTTTATGCCAAAGAGGCTCTAAGGCATAAATACGAATTTTACGCCGATATAAACGACGAAAAGTGCCTAATGACGGGCAGTTACGCGGTATTTGGCCTTGCGCTAAAAAGCGAGAAATATTTCGCGCTAGCTAAGCAGTATTTTAAAAACGTAGACGACGAACATCAAAGCGCGCATATAAAATTTATCGAGGCTTTTATCGATAAATACGGCGTTAGCGCGCAGAGCTTGGACGTATTGGTCGATGCCTTCTCATCGTATCAGGATGATAAAATTTATAAAAATTTACGTGCGCTAATGGACGAACCTACTAACAAAGCCCTGTTTTTGTGCGCTCTTGAGAACCTAAAAGGTTATAAAAAGGAAAATGCTGCGTATGCGGCCTGGGGACGGGGCTGGGAGAAGGAAATTTCTGGTTGATTGCGATTTTACAGGCTTGTCTCTTGCACATATTGACTTTTTACGCTCAAATTTGGAGCCAATTTTACTAAATTTGACGAACCGAGACCCAAGTCTTGAAAGCGCCAAATTTGAGTGAGTTAAATTTGGCGCTATTTTTTATGTTAAGAAGGAAGGAATTTGAACTACGCTCTGCTTGCAGCTAAGAGCAAAGCGAAGCAAAAATCATTTAAAGGCGCGCAGGAAACTAGCCGCGCTCGCCATTAAAAATTTAGTCAAAACTCGCTATAATCCCCCAAAGGACATAAAATGATAAAAATTCTGATGATAGAAGACGATTTAGAGCTAGCTGAAATTTTGACCGAGTTTTTAGCTAAAAGCGATATGGACGTAAAGACGGCAGAGGAGCCGTATATCGGACTTTCGACGCTAAACGTAGAAAAATTCGACCTCGTGATCTTAGATCTCACGCTGCCGGGACTTGACGGCCTAGAAGTGTGCAAAGAGATCCGCAAGCGCCACGACGTGCCCATCATCATCTCAAGCGCGCGCCACGATATCACCGACAAAGTAAACGCCCTAGATAACGGCGCGGACGATTATCTACCAAAGCCTTACGACCCGCAGGAACTACTTGCTCGTATCAAAAGCCATCTGCGCCGCCAAAGCGCGGTAGCGGGCGCAAATTTAAGCGGCACAAAGGAGCCTGCGCGCGAGAAAGATATCGCGGTAGATGATTTTAAGCACGTCATCACGCTAAAAGGCGAGCCGTTAAATTTGACCGCGGCGGAGTACGACATCCTAAAATACATGCTTCAAAAAGAAGGCGGCGCGATCACTCGCGAGGAGTTCATCTACAACTGCGCGAGCATCAGCGAGGACTCGACAAATAAGAGCATCGACGTCATCATCGGGCGCATCAGAGGCAAGCTAGGCGACGACCCCAAAGAGCCAAGATACATCCACGCTATCCGCGGTATCGGCTACAAGCTAATGCAGTAAATTTGACATAAAGCCCGCAAATGAAACGCTCATCGGTTTTTTACACTATCACTTTTATCTTTGCGCTTGCGCTAACAAGCATCTTTTTAGCATTTTTGTGGCTGATGGACTACGACAAGCAAAACTACGCGCGCGAGCTAAACGCCAAGTACTCCACGATCGCTAGAAATCAGCTCTTTTTGATGAGCGGTATCATAAACGAAAAAGAGTACGAGCGTCAAACGGGCGACTTTAAGATGCCTGAGATCACGAACGAACAGCAAAAAGAGGAGATCCTGGCAAACGCAACCGTGCTTGAGGAGATCTCTGCAGACATCGGCTCTAGCGCCATCATGATCTATCAAAATCACCACTATCTAAAAGTCCAGCACGTGGATAAAACCCTGCTTTTAAAGGATAACGACTATCAACCATACCGCTACGACATCATCAAGATTATCTTTTTGCTAGTTGCGATCATACTTCTGGCCGCTTACGTTTTTGTTATCAGAAAGCTAAAACCGCTAAGAAAACTAAAGCGCCAGATAGCCAAATTTGCCGCGGGCGAGATCGACGAAGTACAAAACATCAGCAGCGGTAACGACGAGATTTCCGAGGTTGCGGAAGCGTTTTACGACGCGGTTTGTCAGATTAAAAATTTAAACGCGTCGCGCAAGCTATTTTTAAGAAACATAATGCACGAGCTAAAAACGCCGATCACCAAAGGCCGCCTAGCCGCCGAAATGATCGAAAAAAACAAAAACCAAGAGCGACTCGTATCGGTGTTTATAAAACTCGAAAATCTCATAAATGAATTTGCCGCCGTCGAGCAAGTCACCTCAAACATCGCGCTAAATAACACTAAAATTTGCCGTATCGACGACGTCATCGACGAGGCTCTGGATATCGCGATGGTAGATCCCGGACAGGTTACTATTAGCAAGCTAGAGGATGTGAACCTAAACGCGGACTTTAAGCTGCTAGCTATCGCCGCAAAAAACATGATAGATAACGCTCTAAAATACTCTCCAAACAAGCATGTAAACATAACTATCACGCGAGAGTCGATCAAATTTATCAACGAAGGCGAGCGGCTGTCAAAGGAACTACGCCACTACGTCGAGCCATTTACCAAGGGCGAAAGCGCGCAAAAAAGCTTCGGTCTGGGGCTCTACATCGTGGAAAATATAATCAAAGCACATAAGCTAACTCTAAGCTACGAATACAAAAACGGACTAAACGTATTTAGCTTTGAAAACCTGCAAAATATCGCGGCGTAGAAGTAAATTTGAGCATTTTGTAAAATTTGCGGCACGCGAGGTAAATTTGAGCTGAAATTTAAAGCGAGCCGCTTTTTCTGAAATTTAAAATTCGGCGTATCGTTGCGACCAATCAAACGCCAAATTTTGAGCTACAAATTTGGCGCTCGTTTTAAATTTGCATCCGGTTAAATTTAGCCGCTCCTCGCTACTCATAATAAAAAGACTTTACGGGCGCGAAATTTAGAGCCCCGCCTCTTTGCACAGCGCGTAAAAATCAACTTCGCCGCCGCGAGATTTAAACTCAAAATAGCACTCGTAAAGCTTTACGAAGTATTCAAACTCTAAATTTAGCCGCGCGCTTATCTCGTGTTTTTCTCTTACGTCGCGGGCTTCGCTGGTTAGCTGCTCGTAGTATGCGCGCTCGATCAGGCAGCCCTCGGGAAAATGGTGCGCACCCCAGTCTAGCGCGTCTAATAGCATGCAAAAATATAACTCCACGGTTCGCGCGTCGCAGCGCTCGTGGCGATATGCACGGCGCAAAAGCTCGTCCCCACCAAGCTCATGCAAACCGCGCATGCAAATCTGATACGCCCAGCGCAGATGCGGCATTTCGCCTGCGATACAGCGCCTTTTTAGATACTCGCCGACTAGTTCGCCGAGCTCAAACGGTAGTTCGCCGTTGCCGCGGTTTTTTAGATTTTTTAGCTCGCTTTGGTCTTCGTCTAAAATTTCGCGGCAAAGTTCACCCAGCGCATAGTCCCGCTGCGCCTCGCTAAACTCGCTTTTAAATTTACCAACGGCGCCCTTTAGATGCTCGTTTGCCCGCTTTTTTAGCCCGGCATCATAGAGCCTTAGGTATTCGCGCAGCTCAAATTTTAGCCGGCCAAAAGTGTCCGTTTGCATTTAGTTCCTTTAGAAGTGTAAATTTAGCGAGTTAAAACAATAACCTCGTCGCACTCAAACGCGACCTGTCGCCCCGCCAGATACAGCTTGAAATAGGGCTTTAAAAAGTCCGCCTGCGTAGATCGGCATTATACGAGCTTGTAGCAAAGCCGTCTTGTAGCGGCGCAAACACCGCCCGCACACCCGCTCCGTCAGGCATAAAACACTGAAAAAGCCCGTAAAGCTTATCCTGTAAATCGATCCCTTCGCAATCTAAATCAATATCCAGTCCCGCCGCCTCGGCAATGCGGTGCGCATACTCGATCGTCATTTTCTCCCAAATTTGGATTAAATTTTGAGCATTATACCTTAAAGGGTCTCAAATTTTTGCTTGCAAATTGATACAATTCATTTTAAAACGGCAGTAGAATATGGCGTAAATTTAGCATAAGTGCCGACCGTAAGCATGGCTTTCTAAATGCCGTAAATAAAATTTAGCACTATCGCAGCACGACAAAACCTAGACAAACTTACGGCTACTACTTGGTTGCGGATACCTTACACGATGTACAATTTCTAGTTTGGAGAGTCAATTTGACACCGACGGCGGCTTAAATTTAAAAAACTTACACGCACGAGAATAAAAACTCGAACGAAAATAATTTAAAACGGCGTATTTTTATATAAATAAAATTTTACCGCTTTTTACGTAATTCAAAAAATAGACGAGCCAACGCGGTCAAAACGGCAAATTTTATTCGCTCAAATTTAACGCAAAAGCATTTTGGCTAAAATGCCGAATTTATTCATTCCTAAGCGTTTCAAGCACGTTTATCTGTGCGGCTTTTTTGGCCGGATAAAACGACGAAAACGCTACGATGACGATAGCTCCGACCAAGATCATAGCAAGATCTAGCAAGGATAGCTCCATAGGAAGCTTCGCGCTGCCGTAGACGTCGGCCGGCAAATTTACGATATCAAAGCTGCCGAGCAACCACACGCCAAAGAGTCCGAGCCCGAGCCCAAACACTATCCCGCCCCCGCCTATCGTAGCACCGAGAGCAAAAAAGCTCTTTTTGATCTCGGCCTTGCTAGCACCGAGCGAGAGCAGTAGCGCGATCTCTTGGCGGCGGTTCATAACGGTCATAAGTAGCGAGCTTATGATATTTAGCGAGGCAACCAGGATGATGAGCATCAAAACGATGAAAAGCGCGCGTTTTTCAAGCGCCAAAGCGGAGAAAAAGTTGCCGTTTTGTTGCCACCAGCCGATGGCTTTTTGCCCCAATCGCAGCTCGCGCGAGATCTTTTCGATGTCGGCGAACGGATCATTTGAAAACACGTGTATACCGTCAAATTTGCCCTCATCGTACTCGAGTATCTTGCGTAGCGCCTCCACGCTCGTGTAGAGGTAGCTTTTATCGTAAGCAACGAGCCCCGAGCTAAACGAGCTCACGACGTCAAAGCGCTTCATTTTAGGCGTTAGCGCAAAACCGCTCGGGTCGTTTTTAGTAAAAATGAGCGTGAGTTTGTCGTTTTCGTTTATCATCATCTCGTTTTTGACGCCTTGACCTACGAGCAGGCTGTATCCGTCTAGCTCACGGTTCTCAAGGCCGGCCGCAACGACCGAGTTTATCTGCTTTTCGTCGGCCGAATTTACACCAAAAAGCAGTCCGCCCTCAAAGCTATTCGCCCCCTTTATGATAACTTGACTCATGATATATGGGCTAAATTTGAGATTCGGAAACTTTTGCTTTAGTTCGTTAACATCGCTCTCGTCGATGTTGCCGCGTATGGCGGAGAGGATCGTGATCGGGTAGTTCATGGTAAAAAGTTTGCGCTCAAATTCCTTGTCAAAGCCGTTCATGATTGCCATCGCTACGATAAGCACCATGAGCCCGACGCCCACGCCAAGAAAAGCCAAAAGCGCTGAAAGCATGATAAAGGGCTGGGTTTTGTCAAACCGTAGATATTTGAAAAGTAGATATTTGGTTAGGTTCATTTGATTTTCCGTTGTTTAAATTTGGGCTTTTTGCACCTTTTGATTTTATTTATAGGCAAAGGTTTTGCTTTTTTGCTCGCCTATAAATTCGGTGCACGTTTTTATTTTTCTCGCCGTTAATTTTTCAAAGTCCGTTTCAGCTGGGTTTTTTGATCAAATTTATAGCTCACCTTTTAAATTTATTATATTTTAGGGGCTTCTTGCTACTTAGATTTTACTTTGGGCGCAAGTTTTAAATTTGTCAAATTCGGCGCGCTTAAAATTTGCTCGATTGGGCGGTAAATTTTAAAGTCGCTTGTAAGTTTTAAATCTAAAAATACGCCGTAAAAAAGCGGCGTAAATTTTACAAAAACAAGCACGCCGCCGCAAAAACAGCAGCGAGCTTAAATGCAAAATTTAATAAGCCGCCGCCAAAACCCAAAAGCTAAATTTTATCCCAATCCTCCGCAAAAGCTCCTTTTTTAGGCCCGCTCTTGCCGTGACAGTCTTTGTATTTTTTACCGCTTCCGCACGGGCACGGGTCGTTTCTGGACACTTTTTTGCCGGGCTTTTCTTCACTCTCGGGCGCGCTAATAGCCTCGCTATCTTGCGCTTCTTGCGGCGCAGACTCTATAGGCTCGGAGAAGCTTAAGCGCACGGCCGTTAGCAGCTTGATGCTTTCAAATTTGATGCGGCTAACGAGCTCCATAAAGAGATTAAAGCTCTCTTTTTTATACTCGGTGAGCGGGTCTTTTTGGTTGTAGCCGCGCAGTCCGATGCCGGTTTTTAGGATGTCCATCTGATATAGATGCTCGCGCCACGCGGTATCTAACACCTGCAGGCAAAGCACCTTTTCTAGGTATTTGCGCTGACCCTCGCCTATGACGCCCATTTTTTCCTCGTAGTCGGCTTCAAATTTGGCCGTTATCTTCTCGGCAAGCTCGGCGTAGTCGAGATCTTTTAGCTCATCCGGCTGCATGAATGCGCCGTTTGAGATTATCACGGAGCTTAGTTTTTCGAGATTGTATTCGCTCTTTGGCTCGCCTGCGTAAATTTCGGCCTGAGCTAGCAGATGCTCGACAAATTCGGCGCGATTTTGTTTGATCTTTTCGCTGACTTCAAAATTCGGATCAAGAAGCTCGTTTCTAAATTTATACACGGTTTTTCTCTGCTCGTTTGCGACGTCGTCGTATTCAAGGATATGTTTTCTTGATTCAAAGTGCAAACTCTCGACCTTTTTTTGCGCGTTTTCGACGGCTCTAGTGACCATTTTCGAGTCGATGCTTTCGCCCTCTTCGATACCAAGGCGCGTCATTATCGCCTTGATGCGGTCGCTGCCAAATATTCTAAGCAGATTATCCTCAAGGCTTAGATAAAAGCGGCTAACTCCCGGATCGCCCTGACGTCCCGCGCGACCTCGCAGCTGGTTATCGATACGGCGGCTTTCGTGCCTTTCGGTGCCGATGATATATAGACCGCCCAGAGCCCGCACCTCGTCGTCGATACGGATATCTACGCCGCGTCCAGCCATGTTCGTAGCGATCGTAACCGCGCCGCGAGCGCCGGCTTGAGCGATGATCTCGGCCTCTTTTTCGTGATTTTTAGCGTTTAGCACGGAGTGAGGGATCTTTTCTTTCACGAGCAGGTTGTGCAGATTTTCGCTCTTTTCGATCGAGGCGGTACCCACAAGTACGGGCTGACCGCGGTCGTGAGCCTTTTTGATCTCGTCGATCACGGCTTTAAATTTCTCATTTTCGGTTTTATAGATGAGATCGTTGTTGTCTTTTCTGATAACCGGCACGTTTGTCGGGATCGATACGACGTCAAGCTTGTAAATTTGCGAAAACTCCGTCGCCTCCGTCTGCGCCGTACCCGTCATGCCCGATAGTTTTTTGTAAAGCCTAAAGTAGTTTTGAAATGTAATATCTGCTAGCGTTTGGCTCTCTTCTTGGATTTTTACGCCTTCTTTAGCCTCGAGCGCTTGGTGCAAGCCCTCGCTAAATCTTCGACCTTCGCTAAGACGCCCCGTAAATTCGTCGACGATGACGACTTGACCTTCGCGAACGACGTAATGCACGTCTTTTTCAAAGAGATTGTGCGCTTTTAGAGCTTGGTCTAGGTGGTGGCTCAAAATCGCGTTTTCCATGTCGTAGAGATTTGCCACGCCAAAGAGCTTTTCAGCCTTTGAGATGCCTTCTTCGGTGATCGCTATCGTGCGGTTTTTCTCATCGACGGTAAAGTCGCCGGTGGCTTTTTCTTGCGGAGTCGCAGGCGGTTCGCCGCGCTTCATCTGGCGTGCGACTTCGTTTGCCTTGATGTAGCCATCTAGCGTGCGATTCGTAGGACCAGAGATGATGAGCGGCGTCCTCGCCTCGTCGATTAGGATACTATCGACCTCGTCCACGATGACGAAGTTATGCTCTCTTTGCACCTTGTCTTTGAAATCCATTTTCATATTATCGCGTAGGTAGTCAAAGCCGAATTCGTTATTCGTACCGTACGTGATATCGCTGGCGTATGCCGCTTTGCGCGCTTCGTCGTCGTATTCGCCCCCTAGTATCACGCCGACGCTTAGGCCTAGAAATTTATAAATTTCGCCCATTTGCGTCGCGTCGCGTTTGGCGAGGTAGTCGTTTACCGTCACTACGTGTACGCCCTTGCCGCTCATCGCGTTTAGCACGACGGGTAGGCTTGCTACGAGGGTTTTGCCTTCGCCCGTTTTCATCTCGGCGATCTTGCCGTCGTTTAGCACCATGCCGCCGATTAGCTGAACGTCGAAATGGCGCATATTTAGCGTCCTTTTACCTACCTCACGCACGATGGCAAATACATCGTCCAGCAGCTCATCCTGGCTCCTTTCGCCGTTTTGTACCTGCGCTTTAAATTCGTTAAATTTAGCCTTCAGCTCATCGTCGCTCATCGCTTGATATTTGCTTTCAAGCGAGTTTATATAGGCGACGCGTTTGAAATATTTTTTTACTTCTCTGTCGTTTTTCGTACCGAATATCTTTTGCATAAACGCCGTTATCATTTCTAGCCTTTAAATTTTATTAAAGTTCGGATTTTAACATTTTATTATTTAAACTTAGCTAGAATTTTGTCCGGTAAAGGAAAATATATGAAGAAAATTTTAGCATTTTTACTATTTTGCGCCTCGGCTTTTGCGGCTACGTTAAATTTCGTCACGCTTCAAAGCGACTTCGTGCAAACCATCACGAGCGAGAGCGAAACGGTCGATTACTACGGTAAATTTTACGCAAAAAGCAACAACCGCGCCTACTGGATCTACGAGCGCCCGACGCCTAAAAAAATCTACTTTGATAAAAACCGCGTCGTCGTGATCGAGGATGCGCTCGAGCAAGCTATCGTCTCTAAATTTGAAAAGGCGCCGAATTTGATCGACGTCGTTAGAAACGCGGTTAAGATCACCGACACGCTTTATAAGGCTAAATACGACGGCGTAGAGTATCTAATCACCGTCAAAAACTACATTCCCACAAGGATCGACTACGAGGATAAGCTCGGCAACAAAATCAAAATCACGCTAAGCAACACGAAAAAAGATTTTAAGATAAGCGATGATTTGCTGACGCCGGTGATACCGTCGTATTATGATGTCATAAACCAATAAATTTTTAGTGAAAAGCGGCTTGTCTCGCGAGCGCTTTTTACGGAGTTTATAAAATTTTGGCTCGATGAACTACATGTTCTATCTTCGCCAAAATTTTACCGCACAACCCTAAAAATCATCTCGCGATACTTTGCCTTATCGTTTTACACTCAAAGTTTAAAAACTCAAATTTAATCAAATTTACAAATTTAGCCTCAAAATTTCACTCACCGAGACCCGCATCTTGAAAATGCACATTTGACAAACAAAAATTAGTTTCTAAACCCCAGCGACGCTTTGCTCGTAGAGCAAAGCAGTGTCGTCATCTTGAACGTGCAGTCGGGTGGGTTGGGGGTTGGGGGGGCGAAAGGGCGACGCTCTACTTCGCTGCGCTCGTAGCTGCAAGCAGACCGTAAGTAAAAACCCCTTCCGCCTCCCAAGAAAAAGAAAAAGCTTAAATTTTAGAGAAACCAAAATTTAGCACCGCCGAGACTCGGGTCTCGGTGGGTAAAATTTACAAATTTGACTTTAAATTTGAACGTAAAATGATAAGGCGCAGTGTTTTTTCGTCAGACGAGGCAGCGGCGATCGAGGCAAGGGGGCGGACTGGTCGTCCGTGACCAAAGCCGACTCAGCCGGTAACGAAGTATGGCGGAAAAAGATAAGCCGCGTTATTAAATTTACTGCTCTCCGAAGTCTTTGCCAAAATCATCTATCTGGTTTAAATCCATCGGTTTTAGCTGATTTTTATTTCCCCTCAATATATCCTCGACTTGCTCTTTTTGCGATCTTTTAGAGCCTGTGGTTTTGACGTTTTTTAGCGCTTCAAGTAGCTCTTCGATATTTGGTTCGCGCACGGTTTTTAGCGAGATTATGAGCACCTCGTCGATATCTATGGAGTGCTTTTTAGCGGTGTATTTAACAAGAGTTTCTTTAAATTTTTCCTTACCCAGCGAGGTTAGCAGATCCTCGACATAAAAGCTGCCGATAACGACGTTTAGCGCGTCAAGCACGTACGCTTCGTTATCCGCGACGTCGCGCCCCTCTAGACGCAGGCTCACGCTTACTTTTTTGATCGAGCTTTTAGCGTCTCTGGAGTACAGATCGGTTTCAAAATTATCGATATTTAACGTCTCGGCAAAGGCCATAACCGCGGCAAAAGCCAGCGCAAAAATCTTTTTCATACGTCTTCCTTAATGTTTTCAAATTTGTTTTCAAGATAGAATTTCTCGACCTCTTCGTCTATTTTAACGACGCTTTGCAAATACTCTCTAAACGGCCGACTTTTGCCGTAAAATATCCTCAGCTTTTTAGGATCGATCGCCCGTGAGAGCGCGACGTAGAGCTGCCCGTTGGCAAAGATGTGATTTAGGTCGCACACTAAATTTTCGATGCTCATGCCTTGGGATTTGTGGATCGTGATCGCATAGGCTAGCTTTAGCGGAAACTGCGTCAAAGACGCCCTCGCGCGCTCCTGCAAATGCTCGCCTGCCATCACGAACTCGCTCATATCAAATCTCGCTCGCTCTACCTCGACGATCTCGCCGTCAGCTTTTTGCACGATGACGCTTTTTATCTCGCCGCCTTCTTTTAAAATTTGCATTATCTGCCCGCGCTCGCCGTTATAATACTCGCCCCATTTATTTATGGTAAATATAACTTTCGCGCCGATTTTTATATTTAAAATTTCAGGCGCGTAGAGGTTTGCGATCCAGCGATCCAGAGCGTTTTCGTTTAAATTTTCATCGTAAATTTCCACTAGCGCTTCGGCTCTTTCAAGCGGCGTCGGTAGCTTAGAGAGCATCTTGTTATTTAGCTCGTCCGCTTCGTAGTTTCGCCCAAAAAGCACGCTCGTATCGTCATCTACCTGCACGCTTGGCACGCGTAAATTTTCGATATAGCTAAACACCTCTTCGCTCAGTCGCCCGACGCGAAGCATGGATAAGATATCGTAAAATTTCTTGTCTTTCGTACGTTTTGAGACGACTAGTTCGATATTTTTAAACTCAAATTCATGCCACGAGCTAGAGTTAAAAGCGTAGAGAAATTTAAAGAGTGAGTTGCCGTCTTCGCCGTTTTTTCGCACGGGCGGCAACTGATAAAAGTCGCCAACAAGCATCACGCGCCCGACGAATCGAGAACTCATCAAGCGGTAATAAATCATATCCATGAGCCCCGCGCTGATCATCGAGATCTCGTCTATCACGATGAGATCGCAGACGTCTAGCATCTTTTTTAGTTCGCCAAGTTTCCCACGCTGTTTGCGGTCGTAGCCGCGCAGCTCCTCGAGGCTTGAGCAAATGCCGAATTTAAAAAAGCTATGCACGCTCACTCCGCCGACATTTACCGCCGCGATGCCGGTGCTACCCAGCACCACTACGTTTTTTAGCTCGCTTTTATAGTGCTTGATGACCGCTTGCGTGAGGTGGCTTTTGCCCACGCCGCCACGCCCGGTGAGAAAGACGTTTGATTTTTTTAAGATTTCTAAGAGCTGATTTAGCACAAATTTCCCTAACTTTTTGTAAAATTATAGCTTATTTTTAAGGAGTAAGATTGAAATTTTATAAATTTATATTTTCCGTAGCGACGGCGCTAGCGATGTTGGGCGGTTGCGCATCGTCAAAAGATGCCTCTAGTGCAGTAAATTTACCCGATCAAGGTGCCAATACAGCGTCGGCATACGATATGCCCGAGGAGAGCGCGGACGAAAATTTAGGCCACATCAGTTATCTAAAATTTGACGTCGATCAAAATGCGAATGCGCTGCCGATACTGCCTTTTGAAGCGCAAAGTAGCGGCGAAACTCTGCTGCAAAAACGCTTTAACTCGCTTGATCTAAAAGCGCCCTCAACCACTGCAAAAGATGCGTTTTGGGCGCTAGATTACTATAAAAATACGGCAAAAAGGCAGTATTATTTCTCAAATATGCGCAAAATTCCAAACGAATGGTTTGAAAAAGTGCGAAAAAACGCTAGCGTGGAGAGCTTCGGCAAAGTCTCTCTACCTGCGATAACGACGGCAAATACTAGCCTGCGAAACCTACCGACCGACGAGGCCGTACTCTATAATCCCGTGCGCGCAGGCGAAGGGCTGCCGTTTGACTACGCCCAGCTCTCTTTCGTCTCAATCGGTTATCCGCTTTACGTTTCGCACTTTTCGGCCGACGGCGCGTGGGCGTTCGTAGGTAGCGACGCCGCATGGGCCTGGGTGAAATCGACCGAAATCAAAATTTTAAGCGCAGAGGCCGTGCAGGAGCTAAAAAACTCCAAATTTTTAAGTGTTATCAAAGACGAAGAGCCCGTCTACGACAAAAACGGCAACTTTTTGTTTTACGGGCGCATAGGGGCGATTTTGCCGTTTCAAAGCGAGGATCAGTTTAAATTTTACGGCAAAATCCAGACTCAAAACGGGCTAAAAAACTACGAGATATCAAAACAAAGCGCAAGCCGCTTCCCGCTTAAATTTAGCGACGAAAACGTAAGAACGCTCGCATCATCGTTGCTCGGGCAAAGCTACGGCTGGGGCGGGTTTGGCGGCAAGCGCGACTGCTCGCTGTTTTTGCAGGATTTTCTAGGCAGCTTTGGCGTGTGGCTGCCGCGAAACTCAAAGGCGCAAGGCCAAATCGGCAAGGTCGTGAGCCTGGCAAATCTAAGCGCGGAAGAAAAACTACGCGTCATAAAAACGCAAGCAGTGCCGTATAGAACGCTATTTCACATGAACGGGCATATCATGCTCTACGCGGGTATGCGCGGCGACGAACCGCTCGCCGTGCACGACGTCTGGGGCATCCGCACGAAAGATAACGGCAGAGCCATGATCGGCGGCATAGCGATCACGACGCTAAAAATCGGCTCGGACGTAGCAGACATCGATCCAAAACGCTTGCTGGTTTCGCGGATAAATTCGATGAATATCTTTGAAGTGGCTAGCGGCGAGGAGGCGCAGCGCGCGAAAAAATCGGCGATCGAAAAAGCTTATGGCGTGAAAATCGTCGGCAACGAGGTGATTTTCGCTGACGGCAGTAAAATTAAATTTGACGACGGCGAGGCAAAAGATACGGCGCACCTGCTAAACCTTGCCGACGTCGAGGACACTTTTGCGCAGCCTTATCCGCTATTTAAACCTCTGGCTCTACCTAGCAATGACGCTGGCAGATACCGAAACTACGAGCTTTTGGATAAAATTTACGGTGCAAACGAGGCGGAAGTGAAGGTAAATTTGACAGAAGTCGTTTGGCTAAAAAATCACGGCGGCAAGACGTTTAAATTTAACTCCAAAAACGGCGCGGCAGCTGCTCTGCAAGCTGTTTCAAACGAACTTGACGCGCTGGTCGTGCAAAAGCCGGAGCTGCTAAAATTTCTCGATAATCCATCAGGTACGTTTAACTGGCGCGTGATCGAAGGCACAAAGCGCAAGAGCTCCCACTCCTACGGCATCGCGATCGATATAAATACCGACAAGAGCGACTACTGGCGCTGGAGCAAGGACGGCCGCTACCGCAATCAAATCCCAGAGGATATCGTGCGCGTATTTGAAAAGCACGGCTTTATCTGGGGCGGGCGCTGGGTTAGCTTTGATACGATGCACTTCGAGTATAGACCGGAATTTGGGCATCTAAGATAAATTTGACGGCGGTTTTAACGATAAATTTGCGTAAATTGGGCCCTAATTTATCGCTACTTTTGGCGGACAGAGTCGTCGCAGACCGTAAATTTAAGCTCCGATCAAGACGGTGCGAATAAATTTTGCTTTGCCGCTTTTTGGCGTAAAATTTAAAGCAGACGACACGAAAAATCTATCGCTTCGGTAGCAAATTTGAGCTAAACCGGACTTAGATTTGCCGTCAAATTCGGTTAAATTCTTAGTAAAAGCTGGATTAAATTCGGCTATTTGATTTCGGCGAGCGTAGCATTTTCGCATTTCCATGTTTTTGATATTTGGCGAAAATTTGCAAGCGATTGCAAGAGGCTCGCTACCCTTTTTGCGGTTTGTTAAATTTAGCTTTGGGCATAGGCTGGGCGGTTAAATTTGACGCCGAAGCGACTTTGGTTTAGCCTACGTTTTATAATTTTTGTAGTTCGTAAATTTTGCGCGAGCCAGACGGACTACGATAAAATTTGACCCGCCGTTTTTTAAATTTAGGGCGGCTATTTGCCGTTTTGTCGTCGCCCATATTTTACAGTTTTTACAAATTTTGCGCCGCTTGCAAATTTCTTGGCGTTTGTTTTAGGGCTACGTTTTGATTATGCCAAACCTAAAGGCTCCGAAAATCTTACCGCAAAATTTAGATAAAATTTCAAGCGGTAAATTTTTCAAAGTCGCGCTAGAAATTTTGATACGCATAAATTTATAACAACTTTTGCGCCGCTAGCTAGCAGCATAAACCAAATTTTACCAACAGACTAAAGCTGCTAAATTTTCCCGCCTTATGTTACCGCGATCTCGATACTTTTACTTATAAACGCCTCTTGCGGCTTGCTTTCAAACATCCGCTTGATCTCGCTTCCAAGTACGCAGTCACCCTCTCGCCAGAGGCGGCAGATCACGTTTCCTTCTTCACCCCGGTTTAGGCAGACACAGTTAAAATAACTCTTATCTGAAGCATTGTCCGAGATAAGGTAAACAAGCCCGTTTTCAGGGATAAAATTTCCCTCCTCCAGCCCGCGCGGCACGGGCATTATTCTAATCGCCGCTCCGGCGTAAAATTTCGCACTGCCAGCTATATCTTTAACGTTTATCCACTCAGCCATTTTGCGCTTCTTTTTCTAAATTTAGCTCCGCAAGCGCGCTTTCGCCGACGATGCGAACGCCAATTTTTTTTAGCGCCGCCGCGGTTAGGCCGTCGCTGCTAACGAGCCGCCCGGTAAAGCTTCCGTCATATATCTCGCCGCTTCCGCAGCTTGGGCTTCGCTCTTTTAAAATAGCAATTTTACAGCCGTTTTCGCGGGCGATATCGGCGCAAATTTGCGCGCCTAAAAGAAACTCTCGCGTAACGTCGCGGCCGCTAAATTTGGTTAAAACCCGTCCGTTTGGGCAAATTTCGGCAGGTTCGCGCGGGGTCGTTAGTCCGCCCAAATACTCCGGGCAAACGACGATTAGCTCGTAAATTTGTCTAAGTTTAGCAAGCTCGCCTGCACAAATCGCGTCTGCGTTATTGCCGCCGTTATATTTGCAGTTTTCGCCGAGCAAACAGGCGCTGATTAAAATTTTTGGTTTATTTTTCATCGTTAGTTCCAAATTTAATAGTCCGGCAAGCGTTATTTCAGCTTAAATTTACTAACGCTTCTGACGGCAAATTTAGCCGAATTTGAGCCGACCCGCGCAAACACAAAGCCGACCCGAAACGTTAAAATGCAACTTAAAGCCCGGCCTCTTTTTTGATCTTATCTATATACATTTGACGCAGTATCGGCACGTATTTGCCGACTTTGCCGCCGCTTATCGGCTTGCCGTCAGCCTTGACGACGGGCAGTAGCGGCAGAGTCGCAGCCGAGATAAACACCTCGTCAGCATCGTAAACATCCTGCATCGTAAACGGTCGCTGTCTGATCTCAAGCCCCGCCTTTTCGGCAAAACCTAAAATCACCTTGCGGCGAATGCCCGGCAAAATCTCGTTTGAGAGCGGTTTGGTTATCAGGACGTTATCTTTTATGATAAACGCAGACGAGCTAGTAGCCTCGGTTACAAAGCCGTTTTCGACCATGAATCCCTCATAGGCGCCGGCTTTTACGGCTTGTTCTTTGGCGTAGCACTGCGCCAGAAGCGAGATGGACTTGATGTCTCGGCGCTTCCAACGGATATCCTCGACGCTAACGACCTCGATGCCGGTTGCGGCGTCAGGGTTTGCGACGATATCTTTTTCGTAGCAAAACACGAAACAAGTCGGTTTTAAGCCTTTTATAAATTTAAAATCCCTGTCTGCGACGCCGCGGGTGATCTGCATATAAACGCCGCCTTCTTTTAGGTTATTTCGCCAGACTACTTCCTCTAAAACGCCCCCAAAATCGCTCTTTGAAAGCGGCAAGCTTAGCTCGATCGCAGCCAAACTCCTCTCAAATCTCTCCCAAAAATCCTCTCTATCCACGAGCCGTCCGTTTAGCACCGGCACGACCTCGTATATGCCGTCGCCAAAGATAAATCCACGGTCAAATGCGCTAACTTTAGCCGCCGCCGCGTCTATAAATTCGCCGTTTAGATATACTATTCCGTTCATTTTTTCTCCTTAAAATTTAAGTAATTTTAGCTCAAATACTCTTAAAAAAGCGTTGCCTTAAGTCCAAATTTTAGCTTGGATTACGAAGTTTTTGATATAATTGAGGCTAAATTTAAGGATAATCAAAAAGATGAAAAATAACGCGCTAAAAAATTTGATCCTAGAAAATATATTCGTTATCTCAAAGCAACCCGTGCTGTTTCGCGATCTGCTTGAGGCTAACTGCCTTTTTAACGAAGGCATGTTGATTGATCCTGCTAAGCTAAATTTTAAATTTCGCTACGCAAAAACCTACCTAGTTTACGGGCTTTTGTGCTTTGTAGTATTTTTTATTTTACTGCTTTTGACGCACCGTCTTTTTACCAAACTTGACTTTCACCTCTCGATCGTTAGCGCGGTGGTGGGCACTTCAGCCGTTTTTATCGGCTTTGATATGTTTAAAATTTGGGCGAGAAAAGCCATAAGCAAGGAGCTTATAAAAAAAGCTTGGAGTGTGCATTTTCCGTATTTTAGCTATGAAAAATACTCCACGAAAGTCGAGATGATCTACAACGAAGCGGTAAAAAACGAAATCCCGCGCAAGGATTTGGAGCAGTACGTCCTGGAGCGCCTAGTCGCGCAGTCTGAGGCTGGAAATTAGTTATTTTAAGGTAAGCGGATCTAAAATTTGATTTTTATATTTCATCCTTTCAAGTTTTAGGCGAAGTTCTCTGTTTTCTTCTAGCAAGACGTCGCGTTTGCCGCTTAGATCGCCGATTTCGCGGCTAATGTAATAAATTTGATTCGTTATGTAAATTTTAGGCAAAAACAAAGCAAGCGCGATAAAAAGCGCCGCATACGCCGATACTAACGTCCTAAAGTCTAAATTCTGCTCCTTTTTCGGTTTGTCGCTGCTAAACTCTAAAAGCTCCTTTTTATCTTGCATTTTTACCTCTTGAAATTTTAAAAATCCTCATTTTTGCGCAGCTTGAGCGCGGATTTGCCTTAATCTCGGCAGCGCACGGCGTTACTGCTTTTTTGCTAACGATTTTACCCAGCGCGTTATCCCCTCCGCACGTGCATCTTAGAGCTTGCGGCGGACAAATGCAGCTTTGCGCCCATTGCCTAAATTTATTTTTCACGATGCGATCTTCTAGCGAGTGAAAGCTGATTATCGCCACGACGCACTCGTCGATCTGCGAATCCTCGATACTTTGGAGCAAATTTTGCAGCTCGCCAAGTTCGTTGTTTACCTCTATCCTTATCGCCTGAAAAGCTAACGTCGCCGCGCTAACGCTACGTCCGTTTATGCCCTTTAGCCCGATTATTTGCGCGAGGCGTTCGGCGCTTTTTATCTCGCCGTTTTGCCTTGCTTCTACTATTTTAGCGGCAAATTTAGCGGGGTTTGGCAGCTCGCCGTAGTCCTCAAAGATACGCTCCAGCTCGCGCGCGCTATAAGAATTTACTACGTCGTAAGCTGAAAATTTAGCCTGCGCGTCCATGCGCATATCTAAATTTTCGCTTTTTAAGCCAAATCCTCGCTCGTTTTTATCTAGCTGCAGCGACGAAACGCCGATATCAGCTAAGATACCGCGGATTTGCCCCTGCTCTACTTTGCCTAAAATTTCTGAAAATTTACTCTTAAAAATTTGTGCTCTTTGACCGAATTTTTTCAGTCTTTCAAAGCTAAATTTAATCGCTTCTTCATCTTGGTCGCAGGCAATTAAATTTACATTTTGATTTTGTTCTAAAATCGCGCCGGAATGCCCGCCGTATCCGAGCGTACAATCAACGATCGCGCCGCTTTTTATATCCTCAAAAGCTCGCAAAACTTCATCAAGTAGCACGGGAACGTGTGGGGAGTTCAAATTTAGCCTTTATTTTTTGTGTATAATAACAAAAAAAGTTTATAAAAGGTTAAAATGGACTTAAAATACTGCGCAAGCGAGATCAGCAACATCGCTCTTTCGATGTTTAGAAAAAACTTTTTCGGAGTCTTTCACGGCTCTATTTCAGCTAGGATTCAGCATGATTCTTTTTTGATAAATAAAAGGACTACGATTTTTGATAATGTTAGAGAAGAAGACTTGATAATGCTAAATTCCAAAAGGGATTACCGCTGGAACGACGCGAGTATAGATGCGGATATCCATCTAAATATATACAAAAATATAAACGAGGCCAAATACGTCTGCTACGCCATGCCGCACTATCTAACAGCATACACCCTAGGGCACGCCTTTATACGACCGAGGGATTACTTTGGCTATATGAGACGCAGCGAGATACCCATATACGATCCAAAGCAGTTTGAGGACTGGTACGAGCGCGCCGACACCGAGATATACCGCTATATGCTAGAAAATAAAACTAACGTGATGGTTATCAAAGGATACGGCGTATACGTGCATAGTAGGACGCCTTATCAGCTGGCAAAAGACGTCGCAATCCTTGAGAATACTTGTAAGCTACTAAGCATTGCGCATTCTTACGAATCGCAAAATAATTAGGCAAAGTTTAGTTTGTATTATCGCGACTTAAAAATTTTGCCTTCAAACCTCGTTTTTAAGGTGATATTTACGAAATTTAAGTAAAATATTGCATAAAATTTTTATGAAATTTACAAGGGAAATTTAAATGATAACTTGGATGCAAAAACACAGAAAATACCTTGTCGTGACGATATGGATAAGCACGATAGCTTTCGTCGGGGCGGGTTTCGTGGGCTGGGGGGCCTATGACCTCAACGCGAGCCGCTCCGGCTCCGTCGCAAAAGTAGGACACAGAAATATAAGCATCCAAGAGTTTCAAAATAAATACGGACAATTTCACGCATATTATAGCCAGCTTGCCGACGGACATCTAAGCGAAGAAGAAGCCGCTAATCTTAAGCTTGAAAATTTGGCTTTAGAATCGTTAGTAAATGATGCTTTATTCTTAAATTTTGCTGATGATTTGGGTCTTGGAGTAAACGACGAAGATATAGTAAAATATATCATCGCGGATCAAAATTTCCATACTAACGGCAAATTTGATAAAGAGCTGTATAAAAATACGCTAAAAAGAGCCAGAATACCTCAGAGCGAATACGAAGAAAGCCTAAAAAACGTAATCCTGCTAGACAAGCTAAGACACGCGCTAAATATCCCGACCAAAAAGCAAGATACCGATATGCTTTTGGCGAGTTATTTAATGCAAGATAGAATCTCCATGCAAGTCGTAGAGGCCGACGACAATGAGATAAAAATAGACGAAGATGCCGTAAAAACGCTCTGGGAAGAACATAAAAACGAGTATAAAACCATGACGGAGTTTAAGCTCGATACTAAATTTATCCCGGCCATAACCAGCGAAGCAAATGCTACGGAGTTAAGAGCGTTTTATGACGAAAATAAAAACGAGTATAAAGGTAGCGACGACAAAATAAAAGATTTTGAAGCAGTTAAAGACGAGGTTTTAAAGGACTTTAACCTAAAGCAAACTAAAAAAATCGCGCTAGAAGAGTATTTAAAAATTAAAAAGGGCGAAAGCGAAGCAGGCACGACTATCTCGACTCTGGAAGATAACGCAAGTCTACCTATAGATGAACTAAAACTCGTCAAAACCGGCGAAACGCTAAAACCGTTTGAATACGACGATGGGTATATGATAGTAAAAGTAAAAGAGGTAATAGCTCCGAGAATAATGAGTTTTGAAGAAGCTAGGGAGCAAATTTTAGAGCTTTACAAAGAACAAAAGACTAAAGAAATAGTGGAAGCTAAAGCTAAAGAACTGCTTAAAAACGGCTTTAAAGGCATTGACATAGGCTTTATCGGCAGAGACGCCGTAAAAGCTCAAGGCGGACTAACGGAAGGGGAATTTAACGTATTTGTTAGCAAGTTATTTGGCAAAAGCGCTAAAAAAGACTACGTAATGATTGATAATAAAGCCGTAGTTTACGAAATACTAGAGCAAAATTTAATAAATCGCGATAAAGAGAGCGAATATAAAGACATCATCGCCCAGCAATCAAGCTACCTAAAAAATAGCGAGCTGATGAGAGATTTGAGTACGGCGCTAGCCAAGAGATATAAAGTAGAATATTACGTTAGTAAAAAATAAAAAGGTATTGATTTGAGTACTAAAATTTTAGGTATCGACGTAGGCTCGGTTCAAATTTGCGCCGTAATAGCGCAACACGACGACACGGGTCTAAAGATAATCGGCATAGGAAATGCCAAAACGCAGGGCATAAAAAAAGGCGTGATAACCAATATCGAACTAGCTTCAAAATCAATAAAAAGCGCCTTAGTCGATGCCCAGAGGATAGCCGGCACTCGATATGAAAAGGTGGTAGTATCGATATCGGGAGCCTACACCAAAAGCGTAGAGAGCAACGGGGTGGTAAATATCCCGACGTATGAAATAGGTATAAAAGAGATACAGCGTTCAATGTCTGAATCCGAGCGAAGAGCGCAAATTCATAGCGACTACGAAAAGCTTCATATACTGCCGTATAATTTTAAAGTAGACGACCAAGAGCACATAGAAGATCCCTTGGGTATGAACGGTAGTAGGCTTGAGGTGCAAACTCATATCATAATGGCGCAAAAATCATCTCTAAGCAATCTTAGAAAAGCGTTAAATTTAGCCGGCGTCGAACCTGATAATATCGTACTTTCCAGCTACGCTTCGGCTATTGCTACCCTCAATCAGGACGAAAAGGATCTAGGCGTAGCCCTAATCGATATGGGCGGAGCTACTTGCAATATGATAGTACATTCCGGAAATTCGATAAGATACAACGAGTTTTTAGGTATAGGTTCGGCAAATATCACCAACGATCTCTCGGCTGCGCTTCACACGCCGATCCTAAAAGCCGAGGAGATAAAGCTAAACTACGGCGCGCTTCTAGATACTGCCAAAACTAACGAATTAGTAGAGATACCGCCTATCAACGATGACGGCAAAACTCAAGAGGTCTCGCTTGACGTTATCTCAAAAGTTATATACGCAAGGATAGAAGAGACGCTTATGATATTGGCCAAAATGCTAGAAGATAGCGGATACAAATCGTCCATAGCCGCAGGCGTAGTGCTAACCGGAGGTATGACTAAATTCGAGGGCATCAAAGAATTTGCAGATGTTTTTTTTAAAAATATGCCCGTACGCATAGCAAAACCTAAAGAGATGGAGGGGCTTTACGAGATACTAAGAGATCCGGCAAACTCTTGCGCGATAGGGCTTTGTATGTACGGTGCAGGATATTTTACGCCCTATGAGATAGACTCAGAAAAGAAGATGCGCTATAAAGACGAGGTAGTAGTTAAAAACAAAAACCTCAAAGATATCGCTATGCAAAACGATAGCGGTACAAAAAGCGTAGAAGAGCTAGATAAGAAAATTTTTAAAGGGACGACGCTGGATGATAGCTATATAGATGATCTAAGGATAGACGACGATAGAACGTTAAAAGACGAACTAAACGAAGATTTAAACGACAAAAAAGAAAAGAAGCCTAGCTTTTTTTCCGTACTTTGGAACAAAATAACACAACTATTTTAAAGGAGATTTGGGTAAATGGATAAGGGTAACTTCACGGTTGAAGAGAAAAAGTCTTCATACGGCGCAAAGATAAAGGTTATAGGCGTAGGCGGCGGCGGTTGTAATATGATAAATCATATCATAAGGGAAAAAGGCGATGAGATGGATATAGATCTTATCGTCGCAAATACCGATATAAAGGCGCTGGGTAGCTCATCTGCATTTACTAAGCTGCAGCTTGGAGAAAAGATTACTAAAGGGCTTGGCGCAGGCATGGAACCTGACGTAGGCAAAAAAGCTGCATTAGAAAGCGAAGAAGAGATAACTAGCATTTTAGAGTATTCGGATATCGTTTTCATAGCTGCCGGCTTAGGCGGAGGAACCGGTACCGGCGCAGCTCCCGTGATAGCTAGAATAGCCAAAGATATCGGTGCTTTAACGGTCGCCGTCGTTACGATGCCGTTTGATTTCGAGGGTAAAAAGCGCTATAACCTAGCCCAAAAAGGCCTTGACGAGCTAAAAAAAGAGTCTGATTCCATAATCGTAATACCAAATCAAAAGTTAAGAAGCATCATAGATAAAAGAGCCGGTATCAAAGAAAGCTTTAAAATAGTCGACGACGTCTTGGCGCGCGCAGTCAGCGGCATGTGTACTATCGTGCTAGAATCCGGCGATAGCGACATAAACTCCGACTTTGCCGACGTAAAAAAAGTCATGGAACATCGCGGTATGGCTTTACTAGGTATAGGCGAGTCAAACGGCGACGGCGCAGCTCAAGAAGCCGTTAAAAACGCTATCCAGTCTCCGTTATTAAGCGACGTTACCATAAATGGAGCCGTAGGCATCCTAGTACACTTCAAATTTCACCCGGACTGCCCGTTTGGCGATATAGACGATGCGATGGCTATCATTAGAGCGTGCGTAGATGACGATGCCGATATCATACTAGGCACTACGAGTAGCGAGAGTATGGAGGATAAAGTTCAAGTTACCATCATAGCAACCGGTTTTAAAGGCAAGGAGGAAAAAGCTCCTACTCCGGCACCTACTCCCAGTCAAGCATCTTTAAACTCTAGAAATCCATACCTAGAACAAAGAATAAGTCAGCTAAAAGTAAGCGGCGGCTACAACAGCGAAGAAGCATCTGCAGTATTGGACGCTCCAACCTACATTAGAAATCAGATGGATTGATAAAAGGATTGGTCTTCCAATCCTTTCTAAATTCAATCATACAGCATTGCGTAGCGCAAATCAAAAATAGTTAATCTTAAAATTTAACGCCCCTTTATAAAATTCCGCAATCTGCAAAACCCAAAAAACACATGCCAAATGCCTTAAACCAAGAGTCCTACTAAGCCCGCCTTGAAAAAAGCAAACGCTTTTTTAAAATCAAAATTTTTAAGAACATAGCTTTACCGACCCAGACGACAAATATAAGACGCATACAAAATCAAGACAAGCAAGTTAAATTTATAGGGCGGCAAATATACCCTACTTGACGAATACAAAAAGCGACTAAAGAGCCGATAAAGTATAGAAGGTCGAGCCGAATTTTAGTCTATTACGCCGCACGAACGATAAAATTTACCTTATTTTTCGTCAAGGCTTGTGCGGCTACGGCGTAATTGATTTGGATTGCAAATAGTCTATGCGCTTTATACCTGTCCACGGCTAAGCTGCAAATGGCCTCGTCTGGACGGACGCGTTACCTGCGAGAGTGAAACGTGCTAGCGGTAATCGGCCGCTACCGGGGCTTTGCAAAACGTGCATTTAAACAGTTTTGAAAACCGATGAGCGAAAATAGATGTTTTAAAAGCGAGCACGCATATATGACGAGGTGAATTTTATGGATCTTAGCGATGACTGGCTAAATTAAAATGCCTTCGCACAGATATACCTCGATATAAAATTTCATAAAAGTAGTATTCCGATAAAAGAAGAATAAAAATACGCCGATATTTTAGATAACATAGAAGACGGATATGACGCCTATGACGAAGCGGATTTTATGGATCTTAGCGATGACTGGCTAAATTAAAATGCCTTCGCACAGATACGCCGCAGATACGCCTCGGTATGAAAATATAAAATTCATAAAAGCGATATCTTAGACAAATAATCAAAGCCAAAGAGTTACAAGGAGATTTTTAGACCGTCGCGGCCTAGGCGTAACCGAGTCGGTCTACGGCACATACCAGTATATCAAATTTAAGCGACGTGTAAATTTATAAATTTAAAACCGTAGAGGCATAAACTACTGCTAGCGGTAGCAAATTTAAACTACATACGTCAGTTTTTCAAAGATGACGCTAAGATTTAAAATTCGTAGCAAGTTTAAATCCTAAATTTTACGTTCTCGTCCTTAAATTTGGACTGCGATTTGCTTGCATCTTGGAGATTAAATTTTATTGAAAGCGATTTATGAAGCGAATTTTGATTTTTTTGGCGTTTTTGACGGGATTATTTGCAGCGGACATCTATGTAAACGGACAAAAGGTCGGCAGCGACCAAAACTCGACCTATAGGGGCGAGAGTAAAAACGAAATCCTAAAACAAGAGGGCAAAAAACTGCTTTGCGATAAAGGCTACAAGCAGTACTGCTAAGGCGGTAAGAGATTGTACCGTCGCTACCGCTCGGCGATAAATTCGGCGCCTTTTTGGGTCTACTTTTGATTTTATTTTAGTAGCAACTTGGTTTATTTTTAGATGAGATTTTTATTTATAAATTTCTAAAATTTCAACGAGAGTTTGTAAATTTTTCTCTTTGCAAGCCTTAAAAGATAAAAATGCATCAACGACTGCTAAGATGAAATAAAACATTAAAACAAGCACGGCAATACCTAGAGCGACGATATACTCGCTATCGCTCATCGCTTTGCCCTCATAAACCGCCTCTATGATGCCGACTGCCGCAAATATAAAAAATAGCGCAAGCGCCTTTAAAGCGCCGATACCGATAGAGCCGATATAAAATCTATCGGCTCCAATCACTCCTAAAAATAGCCCCAAAGCAAGCGTGACGAACGGATTTTTAAAGTCGGTTAAATTTAATGCCTCTTGTTGTCTCTCATTTAGCGAGTTAAATTTATCCGCTACCAAATACAAACTATATTTTGGAAATTTACTAAGCTGCTTAACGGGCATTCTTCTCTAGTATATGCGCTACTTTTTCGTAGTTTTTAGCCGCTATTTTTTTAGATAGCAGCACACCGTCTATGATCGCGGCTAACAAAATAAGCGTAAATAAATTGTCTATGCCGGAGTCTGGACGAGGAACGGCTGCGGCAAATACCAAAAACGTAAGCACTATAAAAACAATGCCGATTACCGGACTGTTTACGTAAAATCTGTGCCCTCCAAAACACCCGAACAACAGAGCAAAAACCCAAACTAAAGTCGGCTTTTTCATATACGACGCATCGGCTACCAGCTGCGAGCTTTGGGCATCGTCTAGCTCCTCAAGCCTTTTACTTATCACGAGCTCGGTATATAAATTTGACGGTAGCCTCGATTTTAATTCATTTATTAGCAGTATATTTTTCATTTTTTACATGATGGCTGAATTTAATAGTTCTAGATTATCTTTTTTGATACCGTTATAGACGAAATATAAATCCGCTAACGCCCAAAAACCAAGGCCTCCTAGCGTTATAAGCTTTAAAGCGCCTAGCAAAATATCGCCTTTATAAAATCTATCCACGCCAAAAGCCCCAAAGCAAAGTCCAAGCGCCAGGCCGACTACCGGGCTTTTTAAATTTAGTATCGATACGGCTCTTGCCTTGTCGTCGCTTAAGCCGTCTAGCTTATCCTTCATATAAAAAGCATCGTTTGGAAGCTTATCTTTTAAAGCAAGATATAAACTCATTTTTATCCTTTACGTTAAATTTGTAGGCGTATTTTATCCCCCTCACTTAAAATAAATTGAAATTTTATTTATTTTACGTTGCAGTATATTAATCCAAACTACTTAAGCAAGGTCAAGACGCCCGCGCGAAAAATAAGAGTATAATTATCCAAATTTAAAACAAGGATAAAAAATGAGCGATTTTTTCAAAGGCGCCGAGCAGTTTAACGCCGAAGGCGCGACGGTTCCGTTTTATAGATATAGCCAAGGCGGCGTGGATTTCGTCGGTTTTGACAGCCGTCCCTGCGTACCGCCAGAGCCTATGGTAAATGCGCTGATAGCAATCAAATTTGCAAACCGAAACACCAAAATCGTGATGGTAAATCATAAATTCCCAGCCGGACTGATCCCTAAAATTGCGGAGCAGTTTGACATCGAGCGCGAGGATTTAGAGGGTGGGGCGGTCAAGATGACTTTTAGCCTAAAACAAGGCGCAGACGTCAAAAACGTAGACACAAGCCTTTGCCACTGAGATAGGCTATGCTTTTGAACACCTTTGCGCCGCCTTTTAAGCTAGTGGGCGGTTATTTTATCGCGGGCATTTGCTTTTTGATCGCGAGTATTCCCGCCTTTTTCGCGGCTGATTTTGAGACGATAGCTGGGCTTGAGACGGCGGGATTTTTACATATATTTTTCGTCGGATTTGTGATGAGCATCATCATCGGCGCGCTTTATCAGCTCACTTCGGTGATTTTAGAAAAGCCGTTTTCGACGATCAAGGGCGCGGTGGCAAATTTAGCCCTTTACTGCATGGGCGTAGCGTCGATGAGCTACGGGATGATCAGCGGCAAAACGGGCTTCATACACGGCGGCGGCATGGCGCTTTTTCTCGCGCTGCTTTTTTTTGGCACGACCTATATCGTTAGCTTTATGGACAATGAAAAAAAGAGCTTCGCGGCCTTTATGCTTTTTGTTTCGGCGATATTTTTACTCGCCGGCATCTCGCTTGGATTTTGCCTTTTGATGATACTTTCGGGCACTTTGCCGATGGATTTTATGTTCGCGCTTAAATTTCACGTATATTTCGTGCTCGGCTTTGTTTTTTTCATCATCGTCGGCGTGGCGACCGTGCTGCTACCGATGTTTGCCCTGGCGCACGATCTAAAATTTACGCTTAGCAAATTTGCCTTCGGATTTTATATTTTTGCCGGCGTTTTGCTCTTTTTTAGCGAAATTTATGCGTACTTTGCATTTGGAGCGGCGATCGTTTGCTTCGTCGCCGAGGCGCTACATATCCTAAAAAAGCGCGTTCGCAAGGCGTATGACTACTGGAACGTTAATATCGCTCTTTCGCTCGCGGCCTTTGTACTTTTTTGCGTATTGATTGCGGCGGATAGATACGATATGGCGGTGTTTATGCTGATTTACGGATTTTTGTTCGCCTTCATCGCAGCTCATCTTTACAAGATTGCGCCGTTTCTCATCTGGTACCACTACGTAGCGCCCTTTGTGGGTAAAACAAAGGTGCCGCTGCTAGATCAGATGATACTTAAAAAGCCAGCATATATCGGTATCGGTTTTAATGCTCTTGGTCTCATGCTTTATGAGCTTGGCGTCTGGCTGGAGATAAAATCGCTCGCGCACTGCGGTGTGGCTTGCCTGCTAGTTAGCATCGTTTTGGTCGCGATAAATATGATAAATGTTTTTAAATTTACGAAATTTGGAGTAAAGGAAGAAAAATGAAAGAAAAAATATACGATGCGCTCTCAAACATCGTCGATCCCGAGGTGGGCTTTGATATCGTGTCATTAGGGCTGATTTACGACGCGGTTTGCGACGAGAACGGCAAGGCGAAGGTCACAATGACGCTATCTACGCGCTCATGCCCGCTGCATGAGATGATACTGGGCTGGGTAGAGACGGCGGTGCTGAATGTCGACGGCGTAAAAGAGTGCGAGATAGACCTCGTGTGGGAGCCTGCGTGGAGTATCGAGATGGCAAGCGACGAGGTAAAGGCGCAGCTAGGAGTGTAGTTTTAGCTTGCTTGCCCCGTCTTAGCCTGCGGGTACTGGTTTTTCGCCCTGCCCGTTCGTTTAAATTTGTTTTATTTAGACTAATGTCGGGGCGTAAAATTTGAGCTAGCGCAAAGACGGCAGCATTTTAAATGAGAGCTTAAATTTACCTAACTTATTTAGCGTTCTTTGCTTGCTTTTATTTTTCCCGAACCTAGTCTTTAAATTTAATCATCTCGTATTCTTCATTTAAGCCATATTTTTCTTTAGTTTATTCGTACCAAGCATCGTGTTCTTCCCAAAAAACATTAGTATCGCAGGGCGTTGTGTCCTATGCCCTTTGGCTATCTCCATTGCGTTATGATAGGTGAGCTCGTGCGTAATGCAAAATAGATTATCAAGATCTTTAGGTGGGGTTGTAAACAGGCTATTTTGAGCTAATTTCTCAGTAGCCTCTTCCCGGCTAACTCCCGCATAGCACGCCATATAGTGCTTAAGCCATTCGCAATGAGAATAGCGGTTGTAAATCCAACAACATTGGTCTTTTGCGTCTTCATATACTATTGCGTCGCACAAGCCGTTTTCATGAGGCTTGGTTCCTATTTGTGCTAATCTTTTTTGCAAGGCGTTCATTTAGTTGCTTTTTCTAAAGGCAATTCCGTAAAATTTATTATACCGAAATGGCTCTATTTTCCAGCCGCTGATGCTAAGATACTTAGGATATATCTTTCGTTGTATTTATATTTTGAATTATCTTTTCTTAATCAAAATATCTCCTTCACAAAGCCAAAGGGGTTCATTTTCTATCTTTAGCTCCTCCCACCATCGTTTTTCTTCCGTTTCGGCATCATCTACTATGCGAAAACTAGCAAAATCTGTACGAGGCGGAGGCAATACAATAATCCTCTCTATAGCTGCGGGTTCCAAATGATAAGTATCTGAAAGTTTTTTAAGAAACAATAGCTGTTCTAGCTCCTTTTTATAACTTACAAGCGCTTGTTTCTCCTCTTGCAAAAGAGAAACTTCTTTAAGCTGATGAATTATTTTCTGAAGTTCGTCTTCTATAAGTTGTTTTGCTGTTTTCATTATTGTAGTCCGTATTTGCTCCAGCCCCCATCGTGCCTTTGGCATTCGTCAATTCGCCACTCGCCCTCTTTTCTGGTGATAAGAAAGCGAAACTGATCATCACGATTATTTTGGGTATAGAGGTATATTTTATTTCTAGTTACCAATTCACTATCAATGATTTGATGCGCTCTATAAGTACCTCCTTCATTTAGTGAAAAATGAATCCCTTCAGGACGATAGCCCGCCCTGCGCTTGTCGGTACAATACTTTTGGAAGAGAGCTTTGCATTTTTCCTCTACCAAAAGCTCACCTTCTTCTGTATCATCGCTTTTAGCCGCAAAAGCCTCCCACTGGGTCATTGCCGCAAAGAAATCCAAAAGTAGTTGCTTTACTACGGGCAAATCATCGGTAGGGGTTGCCGCTGGTTTCTTCTTTCCTGTCGTACGTTGCGCCTGCTCAAAGGCTTTTATCTGCTCGGCAGTGAAAGGTTTATCAAGGTAGAAACTCACCTTGTTGTA
>NZ_CAJPQR010000011.1 GCF_905372745.1 uncultured Campylobacter sp.
ATCTCTACGACCGAGTAGCCAAAACATCGGCCGGGTGCATTTCATTTTTTGCGCGCCGTATTTTTTTAAAAAAAAAAGATATGTTAAGCGATAGATCGGATAAGTGATAAATGAAACACCAAGCGCCGTTAATGGCGGGATTAACCCACAGCAATGAAACCTAAAATTTAACGGCGAAAAATGAGCGCAGGGCGGACGGATAAAGCCCGATTTTATCGAAGCAATCCCAAACTAGGCGGAAAAATTGAGCGCGTTTTTGAGCGCAAAAAATGACCGCCTAGCCGATAAGTAAATATCGCTACCATCAGCGCAAAACGGTTTAACGGCTACGGAAATGACCGCTTTAACAAACCCTAAGCCCTAAGCGGTTAAAATGGCTCATAGGATTTTAAAACAAAGGCTAGGATATGCAAACTCTAACCATACGAGCAGACGAAACGCTAATAAGCCAAATAGTGGCGATAAGTAAAGCGTTAGCGGATACGACTAATCAAAAGTTGATTATCGACGAGGATTATCCGATCTACGACGACGGCAAGACAATGGAGCAAAGAATAGCCGGATACAAAGCCGACATAGAAGCGATCAGGCGCGGCGAGCTTGAAACCTATCCGCTAGAGACGTTAAAAGCCGAGATGGAAAAATGGTAATTAAGCGCACGGCTAGATTTAACCGCGAGCTAAAGACGGTATTTGGCTTTATTGCAAAAGATAGCCCGAGCAGGGCGCGAGATTTTAGAGACAAGCTGATCGCAAAGCTACAAGCAATAAGCGACAGCCCTCTTATGTATCGCAAGTCCGCAAGCTTTGACGATGAGCGCGTCAGAGACCTTATTTTTAAAAGCTACGTGATACCTTACGCGATAGAGGATGACGTTATTTATGTTTTGGGGATTTACGGCTCGAACGAGTGGCAGGTGTGAAACGAATAAAAACGGCTTTTGTTTCACAAACTAAGCTTAATTAAGTTTCGAGCCAAAAAAGCCGTGAAACATACCCAATTCTTAAGAAAATTTAGCCGTTTAAGCGTTTGAAACTTAAAAACGGCAAATGCTTAAATCTCAAAGTGCTTATTTTAGGGCATATCTGCGTTTTTGTATTGAAAACTAAACTTTTCATTACCGATTTTTTACCGCCGATTAGCTTAAACTTTTTAACAACTTCGTAAAGTGCCGCGAATGTGTTTTTAAGTGTGTAAAAATGGACTTTATTTTTTAGAGAAGTGCGACAAACACGATATTTAAAGCTAAATATCGAACAACCTCGCTTCCACCATTTATTTTAGTCTACATGACATTTATGCGCCAAATACCCTTGACTCCGAGCAAAGCGACTAAAGTACCTCCATAAATTTAATCAAACTCGCCCGTAAGCTACGGGCCAAATTTTAGTATAATACCTCAAATTTAACTAGGCAAAAGCGATGATAAACGACGAATTTTATATGTCTCTAGCCATAAAAAAGGCTTGGGAGTTTCAAATTTTAACCTACCCAAATCCCGCCGTCGGTTGCGCGGTTTTAGATGCCGGCGGTAGGCTGCTCTCGGTAGCCGCGCATAAAAAGGCAGGCTTTTTGCACGCCGAGCCAAGCGCGATTTTATTGGCGCTTTGCGAAAAAAGTGAGACGTTTTTGAGTAATTTTCTACGAGACTACAATGCGGCTTTGGGCGTCAAATTTGAAAACGCCGCAGAGCTTGAAAATGCGGACTTGGAGCCAAATTTCACGTATGAATACATCCTGCAAAATCACGACGATCTGCTAAAAGGCGCCAAGGCCTACGTGACGCTCGAGCCCTGCGCTCACCGCGGCAAAACTCCGCCATGCGCAGAGCTTTTAAGGCGGCTAAAATTTGCCGAAGTCGTTATCGCTAGAAGCGACGAAAACGCCGTGGCTAGCGGCGGCACGGATATCTTGCTAAGCGGCGGCGTAGCGGTCAAATTTGACGTACTAAGGCAGCAGGCGGACGATCTGGTTGAGCCGTTTTTATCGTGGCAGAAGGGGAATTTTAGCTTTTTTAAGCTCGCCCTTAGCGCAAACGGCGTCGCAGTAGGCACCGCGCAGAGCAAAATCATCTCAAATCTAGCCAGCCGCACCCACTCTCACCGCCTGCGTAGCGTGGCCGAGCTGCTAGTTATCGGCGGCGCCACCGTCCGCGCCGACCGCCCGAGGCTCGATACCAGACTGATAGAGGGCGGTAAAAACCCAAACGTGATGATCTACTCGCGCGAGCGCGAGTTTGACGCGTCTATACCGCTTTTTGGCGTGGCGGGCAGGAGCGTGCGCGTAACGAGCGATATAAACGAAGCCTTTGCGCCGCGTTTAACGATGTTTGAGGGCGGTGAAAACGCGCTAAAAGCGCTAGATGAGCGCGTAAATTGGCTGCTGCTCTACCGCTCGAGCGAGCTTTTAGACGCGCCTGCGGTAAGGCTAAATTTAAAACTCAAACCGCTATTTCACGGCGAGCTTGACGGCGACGTTTACGGGTGGTATAAATTTGGGCGGAGTTTATAAAATTCGTCTCAAAATTTTGATTACGCGCGGCATCTTATAAAACGGGGAGATTTGTATGCGATTGAGCTTTAGTAAAAGTCTTGGCGGGGGATTTAGGATTTATTCAAGTCAAAGCTTTGGGGCAAAAAAGATGACGCAGGCGCAGATAGCCGCAGCTAAAAAGGAACAATTTTAAAAAACGTAGCTCAAGTCTCCCAATTTTGCCTAGGCGATTTTTTGCAAAGGTGCGGATACGACGTAAAAACGGTAACATACGTCTCAAGTTGCGATTTTGGATTAAATAGTTCCGATTTTTTCAAAATAAGCGAAAATAGCGCGTCGTTTGATAGGCTCGTAGAGATACAAAAAGAAATAGGCACCGAAATCCAAAAGATAAATTTTTCAGGAGCGCTATCTGCTAAAAGGCGCGAACGGCTGACTGATTTGGCGTTTGAAATTAGCGATATATTAGGCAAAGCCTGCGCCGAAACGAATCCTAATGAAGCCATCTTACAAACCATAGCTCAAAAACGCCAAAAAAGCTATGAGGATATTAAAAGTGAGCGTAATAAGGCCGTTATGTCGCCGTTTAAAAAAATAATTTTCGGCATCGCTTTTGGGATTAGCGGATTTTTGGCTTTTGCCGGCGCGATGGCGCTTGCGTCAAACCGTGCAAGTTTGCTTGAGTTTATTGCGGTATTTATCTTGTTTTTTATGCCGCTAGTAGTTACGTTTATCTTATATAAAAGCAAACGGCAAAACCTAAAATTTAAGATAAAGCTAGCGCCCGTATTTTGCGTACGGTAGATTACGCAAATATTTAAAAACGCGACTACGCCGACTTTTTAACGAAATATTTTATAAATTTGCGCTATGATTTTGTAAATTTAAAGGAGAAAAATGAAAGAGATAACGCTAAACGGAGCGAAATTTAAAGTCGCGGCAAATACGATGGATGAGCTAAAAAACGAGGCTCTGGGCGATAAAAACGGCGAGATTTATAAATTTCTAGCCGAATTTAACGCGAGTGAGCCTGATATCTTTATCCTCGACGGCTTTGCGACGAAGGAAAATTTGGAGCTAAAAGACGGCTCAAACGTCGTATTTATCAGGCGTGGCGCGATGCCTGGGCGAGAAGTGCTAAAAGCTATGATCGCCTCCAGAAACAGCCCCGAGCTAAACGCGGCGCTAGCTGGCGGTTGCGTGGGTGTGGCGGGGCTGGGCGGTCTTGGCTCAAATATCGCGCTGAGCCTTGCCCGCACGGGCGTCGCCAAGCTCGTACTGGCCGACTTTGACGTCGTGGAGCCTAGCAACCTAAACCGCCAGCAGTACTTCGTCCGCCACATCGGCATGAAAAAGACGGACGCGCTAAAAGAGCTCATCGCTGAGGTAAATCCATTTGTCGAGGTCGTGACGCACGACGTGACGCTAACTGCTGCCAACGTCGCCGAGATTTTCGCGCCGTGCAGCATCATCTGCGAGGCGTTTGACAACGTCGCGGGCAAGGCGATGATGGTAAACGAGGCGGGCGCGAGCCTGCGGGATAAAAAGATCGTCGGGGCGTCGGGCATGGCGGGGCACTTTAGCTCAAATCTCATAAAAACGGTCAAATTTGCCAGAAACGTCTATCTGTGCGGCGATCTGCAAAATGCTGCGGGCGTAGGGCAGGGGCTCATGGCTGCGCGCGTGGCGATCTGCGCAAATCACGAGGCAAACCTTGCTATCAGGCTTTTGATGGGGCTTGAGGAGGTTTAGTTTTTTCGTTAGTTTTATTTGCGCAGGCGGAGCTTGGAAAAAGCCGCTAGCTTTACTTTTGCCGTTTTGCGTGTTTTAAAGGCTGCCCGCGCGGCAAAATAGGCCGGTAAATTTATGCCCGGTCTTCTTGCATAAATTTAGCCAGCGCCGTAGGTGCGTAATTTTGGGCTAAAATTTAAAAACTAAAAAAACTAAATTCGTTTTTCTTAAGCGGTTTTTGCGAAGGCTAAATTTAGGCGAGCGCCCTTAAATGGTATGCATGTCGTTCGTGCGCTAAATTTAAAGCTAACTCGCTTAAAATTTTAGAGAGTTATAAGCCGTGCTTGCAAGCTACGTTTATATGGGCCTGATTTATTTTAGCTTGCGCTGCTACGCGTAAATCTAAGCCGTAGGGTTAATGCCTACTTAAATTTAACTCAAAAAACTTGATATCTACCGCAGGCCGACCGATTTCGTAGTTTAGTTTATGGCTCGCATTTTACGATAAATTTAGCTTGGGCGCGGCGAGAGAGCTAAAGTCGCGTGCGTTCTAGCGCCGATGATACGCGTAAATACCGGCGGGATAGGGATTTGGCTTACGGTGACGGATTAGCGACTTAACAAACATATGCTTTTAGCTTGCGCTGCTTTGATTTTTGTTTTATTTTGCCGTGCGGTACATATCGTTTGAAGCGTGCGAAAGGTACGGATGATTCGTATTCGTCGTTTGGTAAATTCAGCTTTTTAAGGATCGGTTTTTTGGGTTTACTTTTTAAATTTACCGTAAATTCGGTATCTAAACGCAAGAACCGACCCGGATAAAATTATAATCCCGGCCAAAAGCCGTTTTAGCCGGGATTAGAGAGCTATTTTCCGGCCGTTAGCATCGTCTTTAGTATGCGCTTACCGACCTCGACGCCCGGCTGATCGTAGGTGTTTATGCCTAGCATTATGCCAGTAGCCGACGTGAGAAGCTCGAAATAATAAATCAAAAATCCCGCACTCGCCTCGTCTAACCGCTCAAGCTCGATGACGTCTACGCTGATGCCTTCTTGCACGAGCGCATGCATGGTGGCGCTGCACTGGGCGTTGATTAGCTCGCCCAAATTTAGCCCGTTTACAAAGTCGCAGCCCTCAAGGCCGTTTAGGCTAATGCTTGGTATCGCCGTGTTTGAGTCTGCGGCGGCTACCTTGATGAAGCTTACCGTTTTGTCCTTCACGCCGTCCATGATGAGCTGCAAAAAGCTGTGCTGATCGCGCGAGCCGATGAGTCCGACGGGCGTGAGTCCGTAGCGTTTGTAGCCCTTTTTCTTACCTAGGCTCTCCGCCCACAGCTGGACGTACCAGTCGTTAAACTCCAAAAATCTATCGCCGTAGCTAAATATCACGTTGATTTTGGCGTTTTTGTGCGTCGCGTAGTGGTAGGCTTTTTGTAGCAGCGTATCGTCGCCGTCTTCTAAAAATCGCTTTTTACACGCCCTGGCGCCTTCCAGTAGCGCCGCCGCGTCGTATCCGCACAGCATCAGCGGCACGAGTCCGATCGCGCTAAGCACGCTAAATCTACCGCCGACGTTTTTAGGTATATTAAAAAATTTGATGCCGTTTTGCTTCGCGTAGGCTTCTAGCGGCGAGGCGGGGTCTGTTATGACGATGAAATTTGCGCTCAAATTTGAGGGCTTAAAGCGCTCCAAAATGCACTTAAACAGAGTGATCGTCTCGATCGTAGTGCCTGATTTTGACGAGATGATAAAAAGCGTTTCGTCAAATTTGATGTTTTCGCAAACGCTCTCAAAGCTAAAGGCGTCCACGTTATCGAGAAAATAAAGCTCACGCTCGCGGCTCCTTTTAGCGCTTGAGAGCATCGTTTTTAGCGCCTTGACGCCCAGGCTGCTACCGCCGATGCCTACTAGCACTACGCTTTTTACGTGCGCGAGCGTCGTTTCAAACTCGGCGATTTCGCTTAGTAAATTTGCGCCGATTTCTGGCAGGTGATAGTAGCCGATCTCGCCGCCTTTTAGCTCGTCGTTCATGCGTTTGGCGTAGGAGCCGATCGCGCTTAGCGGCGTTTTTTCGAAAAATAGCTCATTTTTTAGCATTTTTGCCTAGCTCGTAGAAGAAATTTGTCGCCTGCACGAAGCCCTCGACGCTACCGCAGTCAAAGCGCTTGCCTTTAAATTTATACGCCAGCACCATGCCGTCTTTGGCTTGCTCTTTTAGCGCGTCGGTGATTTGCACTTCGCCGTTCTTGCCGGGTTTGGTGCGCTCTAGGATCGTGAAAATATCAGGCGTCAGGATGTAGCGGCCGATGACGGCTAGGTTGCTCGGAGCTTCTTTAGGGTCGGGTTTTTCGACCATGTCGCTAACCATCAGCAGATCGTCCTCGATCGCGCGGCCCGTGACGATGCCGTAGTTTTTGCTCTGCTCGATCGGCACTTCCATTACGGCAACGATGCTGCAGCGGTATTTTTCGTAAATTTTTACCATTTGAGATAGCACGCCTTCACCCTCTTCGTTGATGCACAGGTCATCGGCCAGCACTACGCCAAACGGCTCGTCTCGCACGAGGACTTTACCCGTGTGGATGGCGTTGCCTAGGCCCCTCATGCTCTCTTGGCGCGTGAATGAAAACGTGCAGCGCGCCATCAGCTCTCTGATCTCAGTTAGCAGGTGTTCTTTATTGGTGCCAGATATCTGATGCTCGAGCTCGTAGCTGATATCAAAATAATCCTCCAGCGCGCGCTTGCCGCGACCGGTTATAAACGCCATGTTTTTCATACCGGCCTCTAGCGCCTCGTCCACGCCGTAGTGAATGAGCGGTTTTGTGAGGATCGGCAGCATCTCTTTTGGTAGCGATTTAGTCGCGGGCAAAAATCTCGTGCCGTAGCCCGCAGCCGGAAATAAACAAGTTTGTATCATAATTTTCCTTTTGATTTTTTAGGAGATTATAGCGAGTTTTGGCTTATTTAATGTATTAAGGAGGATTTAGCGATAAATTTGCGGCTTGCCTTGCAAGGGCAACGAAGTGAAATCATTAAAAGTCATCTCACGATACGTTGCCTTAATTATTGACGTTCAAATTTGAAGTTAAAATTACAAATTTTACTTGCCGAGATTTGCATCTTTATGGCGCTAATTTTATTTTCGTCAAATTTAACTTTACGTATTTGTAGCTTCTAAAAAATTAAAGCTTTCCTCTTTTATTGGGAGAGGAAGGGGATTCTACTTACGGAGCGTCGCCCCTTCCTCTCCCAAGCCCTCTCTAACCCCACTGCACGTTTAAGGTGGCGACACTGCTTTGCTCGCGCAAAGCGTCGCATATTTTAATAATTAAATTTAAAAATACACTGCACGATAGTATCAAATTTAACCAATTTAAATTTCGCGTTTTCAAGACTCGAGTTTCGGTGTGTAAAATTTATCAAAATTTTAATCTCGATAAATTTAAATAAAAGCTAAAAATAAAACGTGAATTTGCGAATTTAAAAGATAAGTACTCTAAATTTAACGCATAAATTTACGCCGCTAGGGCAAATTTGACTGCCGGGCGGCGGCAAATTTATATCCCTCTAAACGCCGCCTTTGCGTTTTCTAGGTCGTTTGCGTCTGGGTGAGTTGCGGCTCTAGCCCATCTGGCTTCGCGCTCAGGGGTTACGGCGTAGCGCGGGTCGTTTGGTGCGGCTTCGCCCATTTTGCGTAGTTGCTCGATGACCTTTGGATCGATCGCGCCCTGACAGTAAAACTCGCGTAAAATTTCATTTTCGCCCTCGCGCAATACGACTTTTGCTTTTTCTAGGCAGTTCATCGCGTGCTCGTGCTCGGGATCCATGCCTAGCGTCATAAATACGCCGACTTTCTTGCCCCTTACCTCGCGCAAAAAGCGTTTAAATTTAGGCTCCGCGTCGCCCTTATCGACGTAAAATCCAAGCGCGATAAAGTCGTAACTGTCCAAATTTAGGTGCAGATCCTCGGTAAATTTGACCGCTTTGCAGCCAAGTTCGTTTGCGATGGCAAGACCGACTTTCTCGGTATTTCCCGTCGCGCTCGTGTAGATAACTATTTTTTTCATTCAAAGTCCTTTTGTGAGATATTTGCTACTTCGGTGCCGATCGACATACCCCAAAATACGCCGTCGATCGTGTAGTTTAAAAAACCGTTTTCTATGCGCATATAGCCTTTGCTCTCGCATTTTTTGAAAAACTCCGTTAGCGCGTCAAACGTCTCGCCCTCAACCAGGCTTTTTACCTGCGCGAGGTCGATTTTCGGGTACATAAAGAGGCTTTTTAGCCGTCCCTCGGCGCGCTGTTTGTCGTCTACTTTGTTTATCATACGCATTTTTTCTTTAGCGTTATAGATGTCGTAGTAGCCTAGCCTTCCGCCCGAGCCTCTTCCTAGTGGCAGGATATCGGCGCCTTGGTGGCTTAGGCGGATATACTGATAGCGGTCGCGGCCGATGCGGTTAAATTTAGTATGCTCTAGCACCTCGTAGTTGCCCGTGCCTAGCAGCTTTTCAAAGAAAGCGTTGTGTAGCTCGTGCTCGTAGTTCACGTCGTAGTAGTCCTGCGTTACGGTCTTTGCGAGCTGCGATTTTTCAAAAAGCTGAAGCGAATAAAAGCTCGTGCTGTCGATTTCTAGCTCATCTACTAGGCGCGCGTCTTCTAGCACTTCGTCTATCGTTTGCTCAGGGTAGTTAAATATAATATCCGTGCAAACCATGCCGCTAAAATTTTGCTTGATCATTTTTAGGTGCTCTATCGCGCCTTTTTTGTCGTGGACGCGGTTTAGCAGTTTGCGACCTTTGTCCGAAAACGTCTGCACGCCGATGCTAAAGCGGTTTACGCCTAGGCTTTCTAGTAGGCGTACTTTGCTCAAATTTAGATTATGCAGCGTGGTTTCTAGACTAAATTCGCAGTCGTCCGAGATATTAAAATTTGATCGCAGAGCCGTGATGATCGGTTCTAGGTGCTTTTCTTTTAGTATCGTCGGAGTGCCGCCGCCAAAATATACGCTGCGGATATTTTTAGCTTGCAGATACGGAAATTTGCCGTATTTCCTGGTCTCGCCCAGCAGATACTGCGCGTAGCTGTCTAGCTCGTCTTCTAGTTTCGTGCGGTTCATCGAGCAAAACGAGCAGATATTATCGCAAAAAGGCACGTGGATATAGATCACGCCGTCTTTTTGCGCGGGCAGCTCCTCGGTTAAAAATTTCTCCACCTCGGCGTTAGTCGCCATTTTTATTTTTTTGGGACGCGTCGGCCCTGCGTGCCCCTTTTGTCTGATTTCAAACATTTCGCGCCGCCGCTAGTTTTCCATACTATTTACTATATTTATGACTTCGTCGCGTAGGCTCTCGACCGTTAGTTCGGCTTTTTTCTCAAACGGTACGAACACCTCGCCCTCGTCGCAGGCGATATGCATGCCGTCCTCGGTGATGTCGGTCATTTTGACGTTTTGCGGGTTGGTAAAGCCGCCGAATCTCGCGCACATATCCTCGGTAATGCCGATGAAGTTATCGTTCATCATTCCTAGCGCCATCTCTTTGGCTTCTCTTGCTTCTTCGTCCAGCTTCATATTATCTCCTTAGTTAAAAATGATATTTGTTATTTTAACCGTTTCTAGCTGAATTTTAGCCCTTAACAAGCACGATTCGCCCGTTTTTTATCTCGTAAATTTTATCTGCCGCGTCAAAATACGCATCGTCGTGGCTGATCGCAAAAATCGTGTAGCCTTGCGCCTTAAGCCCCAGTAAAAACTCAGTGTAAAAATGCCGCCTAAACTCTGGGTCTTGATCGGCCGCCCACTCGTCAAGGATCAAAAATTTGCGCTTTTCAAGCAGCGCCGCGACCATCGCAAGGCGCTTTTTCTGGCCTTGAGAGAGATTTAGCGTGCTAAATTTTCCGTCCTTGACGCTTACTTTATTTTCTATCGACATCTTTTTTAGCAGCACCTCTATCAGCGCCTCGTCGTCGCTCATAACCTCGTCAAAGAGATAAAAGTCGCTAAACACAGCACTGATCGTATTTGCGTAGCTTTTTAAATTTGACTCGGTAATCTTGACGTCGTCGGCGAACATCTCGCCGCTTTTTGGCGCTAAAAGCCCCGCTAAAATCATAAACAGCGTGCTTTTGCCGCTTCCGTTTTTGCCGATCAAAAACACCGTCTCGCCGCGTCTGATCTCTAAATTTATATCTTTTAACGCAAATTCGCTCCCCTCGTCGTAGGCGAAATTTATATCTTTTAGGCGTAGTTTTTGCCAAATTTGCGGAGTTGTCTCGCCTAGCTCAAATTCCGGCTCAAAGGGTGCTAGGTCTAGCTTTTTTAGCCGCTCGTAGGCGATACGCGCGCGAAAGACGCTAGGCACGGAGTAAAGCAGCATCATGAGAGGCGCTCGCAAAAAAAGTATCGCCAAAGCCACCGTGATCGCGTCTTGTAGGCTTGCGGCGCCGCAAGCTAGGCAAAAATATATCTCGATGCCCACGGCGCCCAGCATCACGGTGTTTAGCCAGTTGCTCATAAAGGACTGATGGATCTCAGCTTTTACGATATTTTCGCGCAGGCTTTTTGCGTTGGGTATGAAACGCTCCAGAAAAAGTCGCTTCGCACGGGCTAAATTTAAGCTAAGCTCCCTATGCCCCTCGATGCAGGTCTGATAGTCGCGGTATAGCGCGTCCTCGCACTTGCGGTATTGCTCGAAGTATTTGTGGATATTTTTGATCGAGCGCTTGCAGATCCACGTCGCCGCGCCCGTCCAAAGCACCAAAAACACGAAAATCTCGGCCGAGATATATAGCACATAAGCACCCGTCGCGCCGATGATGAGCACGCCTTGGATGATGCTTGGCACCTGCATAAAGCCGTCGGTTAGGCTGCGCACGTCGCTTGAGAGCGAGGCGATCAAATTCGACTTGCCCGCGGCTACGATTTTTTGATTTGCGGTATCTAGAATCCTTTTTATCGTTTTGGTGCGCAGTTCGTAGACAAAATCGTTGCCGATCACGCTAAGAGCGATGCGCGAGAGCACCGAAAAGCCCAAAAACAAAATCAAAAGCGCGAAAAACGCGAGCAAAATTTGGGTGTCTTGTTCTTTTAAATTTAAGAGGTATTTGTTTATAAAGGCTAGTATTAGGATCCCCGAGCCGCTAAAAACGGCGCTAGATACGATCATAGCGATGATTTGCCAAAGCGTTTTTTTTGAGATTTTTTTAAACATTTTCATTCTTTTTTGAGAGCTTATTTCATTTTAGCCGCCATTTTATAAGAATATTTTTAAAATTTCGCTAAAATCTGGCTTTATTTAAAGGAGAAAATTGCAAACGGTTTTGCGGGTCGTATCGACCAAAACTGAAGCCAAAAAATCGACGTTTTTGTGTTTTTTGTGCCCTATTTCGGAGTTTAAGGCCTTGCACGAGCGCCTAAAGGCCGAGCATCCAAAGGCCGCGCACGTCGTGTGGGCGCTGCGCGAGCGAAACGGCTACGGTCAGATAGTAGAAAATCAAAGCGACGACGGCGAGCCAAAGGGCACGAGCGGACAGCCCTCGCTAAACGCGCTCAGAGGCGCCCAGCTCGTAAACGCGGGCGCGCTCATTGTTCGGTATTTCGGCGGGATAAAGCTAGGCACGGGCGGACTCGTGCGAGCGTATGGCGCAGCGGTAAACGCGGCAATAGAGGAGGCCTCGGCCTGCGGCGCGCTGGCTAAATTTGAGATAAAATCGCTTTGCCTGTTTTTTACGCCATACGCGCTTGGCTCGCGCTTTGAGCACTATTTTGAAAAGCGAAATTTAAGCTTTGAGCGCGAATTTAACGAGGAGGGCGCGATCTGGCGAGCGGAGTTTAACAGCGCCGAATTTGAGGAATTTCAGGCATTTGCGAGTGGGTTTGAGCAAGAAGGGTTTAAATTTTACGCCTTGCCTCTATGATTTTGGGGATAACGGCTCGTCTTTTGAGCGTCTTTGAATGAGCTTGCAAAAATATCGCTGCGGCAACCTATTTGGTTAGCCTTGCTCATTTTTGCTTCACAACATTCAAATCCATCTCAAAACAAGCGTAGCGTTTTTGCGAAGCAAAATGTTTCTATAAAATACTTGGCCTTATCGCTTTACGTTCAAAATTTGCCCGAATCAAATTTAATCAAAAATTTAAGCCGCAAGAAGCAAAAATGCTTGGCAAAACGTTAGCTTGCGGGCAGGCGGTTAGCGCTTGTGCGGGCGACGCAAACCAAAAGAGCAGATCTGCACGGGCGACGCCAAAGCCGCCTAGACCGTTTTAAAAGCACCGTCTTTGAGTTTTATTTCTTGACGGCGAAATTTTAGATTTTATCGGATTTTTTGAAATGAGGCATTAAATTTTGGTCGTAAAGCAGGGTAAATTTACTCAGACGCTTGGATATTTCGCACCCTGTCCGTGCTAAATTAAAGCGTCAAATTTAATACGTACAAGTCGGACGAGGGCAAGAATCTAAAACTAAGCTTAAGTGATGGCGCCAAGTTGTATTTTATAAATTTAAGTCCTTTTGCTGCGTCGCCAAATTTTATTCTTAGCGCATTTTGGTTGATTTAACCTAGCCGTCGCGATTTAACGGCTAAATTTAACCGAGCCGCAAAAGCCGCCTTAGCGCAGCGAACATTTTGATAAAAATCTAAAACCGTCCGTCTAGCCGCTTTAACCAAAAGTCCAAATTTGCCTGCTCGGCTTTTAGCGTCGTTTTTTCGCCGTGTCCGGGATAAAGCGTAAAATCCCCCTGCATTTTTTTGCATTTTAGCAGGCTTTGGCGCATATCCTCGGCGTTTGAAAACAAAAAATCATAGCGTCCGATCGAGCCTTTAAATAAAAAGTCTCCGCTAAAAATAACGTCGTCCACGCGCACCATACAGCATCCCGGCGTATGTCCCGGAAAATGCATAAACTCGATCTCAAAGTCTTCTATCTTAAATTTAGCGTCCTCAAATTTCGCTCCGCCTACGCAGATCGCCTCGTCGGTCGTCTCGTATCCTGCGCCCCAAACGTCGTCTTTTAGCATAAAGGCATCGTTATTATGAATGTGCGTAGAAATATTAAAAAAATTTTTTAAGCGGGCGCAGTCAAAAATATGGTCAAAGTGTCCGTGCGTGTTTAGTATCGTGAGTGGAGCGTGTGAAATTTCGCAAACGTAATTAAACGAATCTTGTCCCGCATCAATGATGATTTCACGCCCATTTTTGGATATTACGTAGCAATTAGTTTGATAATCGCCGCATGGTTTTGATAAAATTTTCAAGCTAGTCCTTTTGTAAATTTTAATTAAAATAGATTGTATATTTTTTAAGCTTAAAAGTTAAATTTATAATTATAAATGTATAATTAAGAAAAAAGTTAAATTTGACGGCGGAGACGATGAGAGATTGGGCGAAGATTAGCGAGAAAATCGTAGAATTTTTGACGAGCTACCTTAAAAAAAGCGGCGCAAATGGTTTTGTTTTGGGCGTTAGCGGCGGTCTGGACTCTGCCGTTGTAGCCGCTCTTTGCGCGCGCACGGGCTTTGAAATGCATGCGCTTTTGATGCCGACGAAGTACTCAAACGAGCGAAATTTAAGTGACGCGCTAAAGCTTTGCGAAGATCTAAAAATAACGCATAAAATCATCGAAATCCAGCCGATTTTGGATAGTTTTACCGCGCAAATCGGCGAGCCGCTGTCAAATTTGCGTATGGGAAACCTAAGCGCAAGAGCCAGGATGTGCCTGCTTTATGACTATTCGGCAAAGATAAACGCGCTAGTTGTGGGTACTAGCAACAAAAGCGAACGCCTTCTTGGATACGGTACGATCTACGGCGATATGGCGTGCGCGCTAAATCCGATCGGCGAGCTTTTTAAGACTGAAATTTACGAGCTGGCGCGCGAACTAGGCATCGATGAAAAAATCATCGCAAAAGCCCCGTCTGCCGACCTTTGGGAAGGGCAAAGCGACGAGGTTGATATAGGCTATAGCTACGAGCGGCTGGATGAAGTTTTACGTCTGACGCAGAGTAAAAGCGAGGCTGAACTGGCGCGAGAATTTGATCAAAAGCTCGTCTCTACGGTGTTTTCAAGAATGAGAGCAAATAAATTTAAGCTCTCGTTGCCGCCAATTGCTAGCCTAGAGGACGAGTAAAATTTGAGCTAAATTTACCGGTTTTGGCGCGTAAATTTAGCTGAGACTTTTTGCTATATAAACGGTAAAACGCCCTAAAACGAGAAAATACAGGCTCGCGGCAGCGAGCGCAGATTAAATTTGCTCGCAAGTTTGATTTAATCTCGCGGCGGCAAGTGCTAGTTTGGCGGCTTGGACGCGTCGTTTGATGCGAGCGGAAAAACATAAGGGGCTGATTTAAACGAGCGTAAAATCATAAAATCTCGCGCTAAAGTCGGTCGATATTAAAAACAAGAAAAGGTAAAAAATAAAAATAAGGAGGTCAGAATGGAAGAAATAGCGTTTTTTAGACCGTCTATCGACGATACGGAGATAAATCTCATCAAAGAGGCGCTAAAAGACCACGGCTCGGCGATCGTGGGAAGATTTGAGAGCGAGCTACAGGAGTATTTTGGCGTCAAGCACGCCATAACGACGAATAACAACAGCGCGGCGCATCATCTGGCGCTTTGTTCGATGGATCTAAAGCGCGGCGATAAGATCATCTGCTCGGTAAATTCTACCCCTAGCGTCGCGCAGGCGATTAGGCATTTTGACGCCGAGCCGATATTTGTCGATATAAACGAAGACGACTTTAATATGAACGCCGAGTCTCTAAGAAATACGCTAAAAATCCACAATCACAAAAAGCTAAAAGGAATCTTCGTAAATCATATAGGCGGGCAGGCTGCCGATATGGACGAGATATACGACATCGCTAACGAATACGAAATAAAAGTGCTAAGCGATGCGGGAAAATCTATAGGACTAACGTATAACGGCGTCAAAATCGGCTCTGATAAGCGCTCGCTAGTCTCTTGCTTTAATATGCATTCGCAAATGACTAATCCAATCGCGACGGCGGGATTTATGCTCACTAACGACGATGCTATCGCCGAGCGCGCTAGGCTGCTACGCAACTATGCCATCGTAAAAGGCGGCATAGATAAAGACGGCAACCTAGGCTATATCTACGACGTCGTGGATATCGGCGTGAAGTATGATCTAACCGGACTTTGCGCCGCATACTCGATGGCTCAGTTTGAAAAAAACGATAAATTTATCCAGCGTCGCCGCGCTATCGCCGCGCTGTACGACGAGGCGCTAGCAGACTGCCCGCACGTCTCGCTTCCGATCAAAAAACGCGATCACATATATATCCAGTACATCATCAAAATCGACAAAAATCGCGACGGGTTTGCCAAAGAGCTGCTAGAGCGCGGCATTCACACGGCGCTTCACTATAAGCCTATGCATCTTTTAAGCTACTATAAAAGTAAATATTCGCTTAAGGTAAATTCTTTTCCTAACGCGTTAAGGACGTATCAGCAGGTGCTTTCGCTTCCGGTTTATAACGCGCTTAGCGACGAGGAGGCGCACCGCGTGTGCGAGACTATGCTGGAGATAGCTAGAACTCGTGCTTAAGCGCCAAATTTACGCCTTTGCGCAGGAGTATTTTTACGCTCCGAATTTATGGCAAAAGTGCCTAGCTATAGCGCTTTTGCCATTAAGCGCGCTTTACTGCGCGGGCGTGATTTTAAAGGCTAAATTTAGCCGAGCCGAGGATTTTGGCTTGCCGATTATCAGCATCGGAAATTTAATTCTAGGCGGCAGCGGAAAGACGCCGCTTGGTATTTCTATATTAAACGAATTTGAGGGCGGCGTCGTCATTTTGCGAGGCTACGGCAGAGCTTCAAGCGGACTCGTCAAGGTCGCGATCTCGGGCGAAATTTTGGTGGGCGTCACGGCTAGCGGCGACGAGGCGATGGAGTACGCAAAAAGCGTGAAAAACGCAAACGTCATCGTGAGCGAAAACCGCGACATCGCCATAAACGAGGCCAAAAAAATAGGCGCAAAGTACGTACTGCTCGATGACGGCTTCGGCAAATTTCACATCAAAAAATTTAACGTCCTGATCCGCCCATCCGCAAAGCCGTATTTTGATTTCGTCCTACCTAGCGGCGCGTATCGCTACCCGAGCAAATTTTACGCCAAAGCCGACTACGTCGTAAAAGAGGGCGAGGACTTTACGCGCACAAGCGAAATTTTAAACCAGACGCCAAAGATGGTTTTGGTGACTGCTATCGCAAATCCGCAGCGCCTGGAGCCCTATTTTAGCCTTTGCGTAGGGTGCGAAATTTATCCCGATCACTACGCGTTTTCGCGGGACGAGCTAGGGAGTATACTAGGGCGCTACGGCGCGACCTCGCTTTTGGTTACGCGAAAAGATGCCGTAAAGATGGATGAATTTGGTCTGCCGCTCTCCGTCATCGCGCTAAAAACGACGCTGGCGGATAAATTTAAACGAATTATCAAAGAGAAAATTCTATAATCTGCTAAAAATTTTAGGACGCTTTAATGAAATTCGTACTAACTTCTTGCGCCGATAAGGCCGCAGCCAAAGCTCTAGCCAAAAAGCTCGTAAAAGCTAAATTTGCCGCTTGCGTCAGCGTTTTTAAGACAAATAGCGTTCATTTTTGGGACGGCGAGGTAAAGGACGAAAAGGAGCGGGTTTTGCTCGTAAAAACCGCGGTTAAATTTAAAAAAGTTGCTAAATTTATCGCAAAACATCACGACTACGAGCTGCCCGAGATTGTGGCTTTTAAGGCGGATAAAGCTAGTAAAAAATACAAAAAATGGATAAAAAAGGAAAGTAAATGAAGTTATTTCAAACTAGAGCAAGCGAGGGCGAGAGCCTAAAAAGCGTAGAATTTAGCCAAGCGCTACTGAGCCCTAGCTCCGCTCACGGTGGGCTTTACGCACCGACAGAGTTGCCGCGACTGGACGATAAATTTTTTGCGGAGGCGGTAAATTTAACATACGCGCAAATCGCTCTGAAAATTATAGAGAAATTTGGATTTGACGCGGATGCGGCGATGTTTGAGAGGGCGGTGAAGCGGTACGAGAGATTTGACGATCCGCAAAATCCTGTGCAAGTGCGAAAAATCGGCGAAAACCTCTACGTAAACGAGCTTTATCATGGTCCTACGCGCGCGTTTAAGGATATGGCGCTACAGCCGTTTGGCGCGCTGCTTAGCGAGCTAGCCGCAAAAAGAGGCGAAAAATACCTCATAATGTGCGCGACTAGCGGCGACACGGGACCTGCGACGCTAGAGACGTTCGCGGACGCGCCCGGCGTCAAGGTGGTCTGCCTCTATCCAAAAGACGGTACGAGTGAGGTGCAGCGCCTACAAATGATCAACGCAGATGCTGCAAACCTCAAAGTAATCGGCATCGAGGGCAACTTCGACGATGCGCAACGCGCGCTAAAAAGCTTGCTTGCTAGCGATAAATTTAAAGAGCGTCTAAGCGCTGCCGGACTCTCGCTCTCGGCGGCAAATTCGGTAAATTTCGGGCGAATTTTGTTTCAGATCATCTATCACGTTTACGCCCACGTCTACCTGCTAAAAACGGGCGCGCTAAAGGGCGAATTTGACATCGTCGTGCCTAGCGGTAACTTCGGCAACGCCCTAGGCGCATACTACGCTAAAAAAATGGGCGCGAAAATCGGCAAAATCAAAATCGTCTCAAACGCAAACAACATCCTGACTGAGTTTTTCACGCAGGGGCGATACGATCTGCGCGGCAAAAGCCTGGTTAAGACGATCAGTCCAGCCATGGATATCCTGGTTTCTTCAAACGTCGAGAGGCTGCTCTTTGATAAATTTGGCGCTGTGCGAACTAAGGAACTTATGGACAATCTTGCTAGCGATGGCTTTTACGAGCTTTCAAATAGCGAGCTAGACGCGCTAAAAGAGGACTTTGACGCTGATTTTTGCAGCGACGAGGAGTGTGAGAAATTTATAAAAGAGTGGGCGGCAAAAGGCGTCGCAGTCGATCCTCACACGGCTACTTGCTTTAAAGCGGCGGCAAATTTAGCGCGTCCGTGCGTGATAACATCGACCGCGCACTGGGTCAAATTTGCTCCGAGTATGTTTAAGGCGCTAAAAAATGAAACACTAAAAGACGAAAAAAGCGGGCTTAAGGCCTTGGCAGCGGAGTTTAACGACGAAGTGCCAGGCGCGATAAGGTCGCTCTTTACAAAAGCCGCCGTGCATAACGAAATCGCCGCAAAAAGCGATATAGAGGCTAAAATTTTAGCCTGGATCGAGCGATGATCATCATCCCTGCAAGGCTCGCCTCGACGCGAATGCCTAATAAAATTTTACGCGAGATAAACGGCGTGCCGATGTTTGTCGCTACGGCGCGCAAGGTGAGTGCGGCGGACGAAGTCGTGATCGCCGCAGACGACGAGGGCGTAGTGCAGATCGCGCAAAAATTCGGCTTTAAAGCCGTGATGACGAGCCAGGCGCATCAAAGCGGAACCGACCGCATCAACGAAGCTGCGGGAATACTCGGTGTCAAAGATAGCGAAATCATCATAAACGTGCAGGCCGATGAGCCCTTTATCGAGCCTGAAAATATCGTCAAATTTAGAGAATTTTGCGAGAAAAACGCGGAGAGAGCATTTATGTTTTCGTGTTTTAAATTTGTCGGCAGCGAGCTAGCGGACGATAAAAACCTGGTCAAGGTCGTGACCGACGACGCGGGCTACGCGCTTTATTTTTCGCGCTCGCGCATCCCGTTTGACCGCGCGCCGTTTGACGCGTACAAGGCGCATCTGGGCATCTACGGCTACAGCGCGGCAAATTTAAAAAGATTTTGCTCATTTGCGCCGTCGACTCTCGAAAATACCGAAAAGCTCGAGCAACTGCGCGCTCTATCAAACGGCGAGAAAATCCTCATGCTCGAAGTGCAAAGCGACAGCATCGGTATCGACTGCGAGGAGGATCTGCAAAGGGCGCGAGCGAAATTCGGCATTAGCGTCAGCTAAGACCGCAAGCGATAAAAAAGCTAAATTTGACTAAAACCGAGGCTAGTAAAATTTACTATGGAGTAAATGCTACGGCTATGCTCTCGTAAGCCGCCTCGTAGGCAAGAGTCCGCGGGTCAAATTTGCCTAATGAAACTCACCCTAGAGCTTTCGTACGGCGCTTAAGGCCGCCGCGCCGCAAAGATAAAATACGTCGGTTAAATTTTAAATTTAACCAGCCTATAGGTCGGATCAAAGCGAAAAGCTAGCAAATTTTGCAAAATCCCAAAAAGGCACATAAAAGTAACGAAGCTACTGCCGCCGTAGCTGTAAAACGGCAGCGGGATGCCCACCACCGGCGCAAATCCTATCGTCATCATGATATTTACGCTAACGTAGATAAACAAGAGTATCCCAATCCCAGACGTCATGGTCTGGGTGAAATAATCATCTTTTAGCCCGTAGTTTAGGCTGAGCAGATGAGCTATCAGCGCGCCGTAAAAGCTAAGTAGCGCAAGCCCGCCGTAAAATCCGTATCGCTCGATCGTGTAAGCAAAAATAAAATCGCTAGTGGAAATGGGTAAAAATTTAAAATGCGTCTGCGTAGCTTCGTCTTTTGGTTTGCCCTTTAGTCCGCCGCTGCCGATAGCGATGATGCTTTGGCGTACGTGGTAGTTAGACTCCTCGCTTAAAAAATCGGTAATGCGCTTTTTTTGATAATCGTGCAAATTTTCGTAAATCAAGGGGGCGGCGAGCAAAATCCCCGCAAATATCGCAAACCAGATTTTTTTATTTACCCCGATGATAAAAAGCACGGCGTAGCCCACGATGAGTAGTATCAAAGCGGTGCCTAAATCAGGCTCTTTTAAAATCAGCACGAAAGGCAAAAGGATGTAAAGGCTAAGCCGTCCAAAATCTTTAAGTCCGTACCCCTCTTCGCCGGGCGGGTGCTGTTTTATGAGGTAGCCTAGCATCAAAAGAAGCGCCGGTTTCATGATCTCTGATGGCTGAAGCGTAAAGTGGATAAAAGGAAACTCAAGCCATCTTTTTGCGCCCAGTTTGCTTGCGCCAAAAAGATCGACGCAAATAAGCAGCACGACGCAAATCCAGTAAAATAGCGGTATGAGCCAGGCGATCTTGCGAATGGGGAGCAAAAAGAAAAATAAAAACGCAGCTAGACCCACGCCGAAATATACAAGCTGCTTGCCGGCTAGGATAGAATTTGCCTCAGAAACCAAAATGTATGATAAAATAATAATAGGAAGTATCAAAAACGGCTGAACGAAGTCAAAATGGGTTAAAATTCGCCTATCGAGTCTTATCAAAAATTTGCCTTTTTTGAGCGATTATAGCATTTTAAAGGAAACAAATCTAAAAATGACGGAAAAAGAGATCAAAATTTTAGAAGATGCGAAGGCGAGGGCGGACGCGTTTTTGGCGGCCGAGCTAAACGTCGCTAGAAACCAAGCGCTAAATTTGATAAAAAGCGGGCTGGTTAGCCTAAACGGCAAGCCGCTAACTAAGCCCTCCGCAAAGCTAAATTTAGGCGACGTTTTGAGGATAAAATTTGAGCAAAGCGAGCCTAATACGGCTAAATTTGAAGCGGAATTCGAAGTGCCGATCATTTACGAGGACGAGGATTTGCTCGTGCTAAATAAACCGGCAAATTTAGTCGTCCATCCAGCTCCCAGCGTCAAGGAGCCTACGCTTGTGGATTGGCTCGGGGCAAAGGGATTTTTGCTGTCGAATTTAAGCGGACAAAGCAGGGCGGGTATCGTGCACAGGCTAGATAAAGGCACTAGCGGAGCTATCGTCGTAGCTAAAAACAACGCCGCTCACGCCGCGCTTTCAAGTCAGCTAAGCGACAAAAGTATGGGGCGCATATATCTAGCGCTAACGGATTTGCCGCTCAAGCAAAACTGCATCGTCGAGCGAGCTATCGGACGAAATCCCGCTAACCGCCTAAAAAAGGCGATAGTTTCAAGCGGTCGCGCGGCAAAAAGCGCCTTTGCGAATTTGCTTTTTGGCGAATTTGACGGCTCCGCGCAGGGTAAAAACGCGGGCGTAAATTTGATCGCGGCAAAGCTTTTTACAGGCAGAACTCATCAGATAAGAGTGCATCTAGCTAGCCTAAACCGCCATATTTTGGGCGATGCTTTATACGGTTTTAAGAGCGAAAAGGATAAAATCGGCCGAGTAATGCTTCACGCCTACGGGCTATATTTCACGCATCCGCGCACGGGCGGGCAAATGAGCTTTGTCGCGCCTATTTGGGATGATTTTAGTGAAATTTTACTTAGCAAATTTAGCAAGGAGAATATAGATGAAAAGATTGATTTTATGGGGCTTAGCGAGCTCTTTAGCCGTTATGATGAGTGGATGCGTATCATCTAGCGGTCCCGCGCAAGTAAATGCGAATTTACCGACCGTCCAGAGCCTAAAAACCATAAGCGATATGACTGAAGTTGGCTTTGAGTGGACGCCGACTCCGACTTCAAACGTCGCGGGCTACTATCTATACCGCTCAAATCCAAACGAAAATAACGGCAAAATGAAGGTCGTAGCCGACATAAAAGACCGCTTTGCCAGCCACTATGTGGACGCAAATTTAGCCCCAGAGACGACATACTCGTACGAGATGAGGACGTATAACGAGAGCAAACAAGTCTCAAATCAAGGCATCGTCGTTAGCGCGACGACTAAGCCTCTTATGGACTCGGTACCTTTCGTTAGAGCGCTTACGAATTTACCTGAGCGCGTAAAACTCATCTGGAGACCGCATCCTGATCTTCGCACGGCGTCTTACGTCATCGAAAAAGCAGATATAAATAAAGAAAATTGGAGGCAAATCGCCGAGGTAAAAGGCAGACTAAACGCCGAGTATATCGATGACGACGTGAAGTCTGGCAAAAGCTACAAGTATAGAGTTTTCGTAAAAACGACTAGCGGCACGATCTCAAAACCGAGCGAGATCGTGGACTCTACAACAAAGCAACTACCAAACGAGGTCGTAAACGCCCAAGCTACTCAAAACGCGCCTAAAAAGATTATTTTGATATGGGATAGCGTGGCTAGCGACGACTTTGCCTACTATAAAATTTACAGCGCGTCAAGTAAATTTATGCCCTACACTTATCTTGTTAAAACCACGTCAAACAGCTACGAGGATCTCATAAACGAAAACGGCGCGACAAGATACTATAAAATCACCATCGTCGATAAAGACGGCCTAGAGTCTAAAAAGCCTAGCGAGCCTATCATTGGCATGACGCTAGGAGCTATCGACGCGCCGGTCGTATCATCTATCGTGGCCGACAGCACGGCGGTTAAGCTCACGTGGAACGCCTCTGATAAGGCTAGAAGCTTTACCGTTATAAGAGACGGCGGCGGAAGCGAGCAAAAATTTACAAATATAACGGGCAACGAATTCGTCGATAACGGCGTTGCTTACGGGCAAAAATACAGCTATAAAGTGATCGCCGTAGATGAATACGGCATAAGCTCCGATGCTTCTGCAAAAGCCGAGATAACCGTCGAATAATGCCCAATTTTATAGCTAAAAACGTAAATTTTACTCCAAAAGATTGCGGCGAGATAAGCTTTTTGTGGGAGGCTCGCGGCAGGCAAGGCGTTAGCCTCGTTTATACCAAAAGCTCTAGCGAGGAGTTTTTTATCACGCTAAAAAAGCGCGAAAATGATTGGGTAGTAAAAGGCGAAAAGCTAACAAAACCTGCTAAAATAGGGCTTTTGCAAAATGCTCTGGTTAAATTTAAAGAGCTTTATTGCGATCAAATTTTAAGTGAAGCCATCGCGGTAAAAAATACGCGCCTCACGCAAAAATATTCGGCGATCTTTAGCGTGGGCGAGCTGCTTGAGAATTTAACTAAGAGCGAATTTGAGAGCAAATTTATCGAGATCGGATTTGGTTCGGGCAGGCACTTGCTATTCCAGGCGGAAAATAATCCAAATACCCTAGTCGTCGGCATCGAGGTCTATAAACCCTCGCTCGAGCAGGTCGCAAAGCTGGCTAAAGCTAAAAATCTAAACAACGTCATGCTCGTAAACTGCGACGCGAGACTGCTTTTGTCGCTCGTGGAGTCAAATTTTATAGATAAGATTTTCTTGCATTTTCCCGTACCTTGGGACGACGCTCCTCATAGGCGCGTAGCCTCGGCGAAATTTGCCCTAGGGTGCGAACGAACGCTAAAAGCTGGCGGCAAATTTGAGCTAAGAACCGATAGCCGCGAGTATGCGGACTTTACTTTGGCGCAAATTTTAGATCTAAGCGACGCCGACGTGCAAATTTATAAAAACCGCAATCTAAAAGTAAGCAGCAAATATGAAGACCGCTGGAAAAGGCATCAAAAAGATATTTACGACGTTATCTTTACCTGCGAAAAGCAAAGCAAGCCTAGAGCAGATCAGGGCGAGCTAAAATTTGAAAACGGCTACGACACGAGTAAGATCACGGCTAAATTTAGCAACCAAACGATAAAAGAGGATGATTTTTTCTTGCATTTAGAGGAAAAATACGAAAAAGAGGGCGGCGAAATTTTAATTCGCGCGGCGTTTGGTGCATTTAACGCACCCGAGCATTGCTATGTCTTGCTCGGCGAAAAAGGCGCGGAATATTTTATAAAAAAGCCGCTCGTTACGGCTGAAAATTTAAAGGCGCATCTTGCGTTTAAGGAGTATTTAGCGGATGCAAAAAATAATTAGCGCAAGCGGACTGTGCCTAGGGTACGAGAACGAGCAAAATCTAATAACGGACGCTAAATTTGACATTTATTCTGATGATTTCGTTTTTATCACGGGGCAAAGCGGTAGCGGTAAGTCCACGCTTTTAAAGTCTTTTTACGGCCAGATGAAGCCAAGCGCGGGTTCTTTGAGCGTTTGTTTGACGGATATGACGGATATAACTCAGCAAAATTTAGACAAACTAAGGCAACGAATCGGCGTGGTTTTTCAAAATTATCGCTTGATAAGCGAGTGGAATATCGAAAAAAACGTGATGTTGCCGTTGATGATAAAAGGTCTAAGCGCAAGCGTCTGTAAAAATCAGGCGACCAAGCTTTTAAAGCACGTAAATTTGCTCCATAGAGCCGATAAATTTCCAAACGAGCTAAGCGGCGGAGAACAGCAGCGAGCAGCGATGGCTAGGGCTTTGGCGCATAATCCGAATTTGTTGCTTTGCGACGAGCCGACTGGTAGCCTAGATGAATACTCAAGCGACGTTATTTGGGGACTTTTGCGCTCGGCAAAAGAGTATCTTGGCACTTGTATCGTCGTAGTTACGCACCATATACCGGTATCGCTAAGAGTGCCTTATAGACATCTGGTTATAGAAAACGGACGCATATATGAAATCCTTTAAAAATCACCTTAGCGTTATCATCCCGCTCGTAGCCTTGCTTGCTGGTATAGAGTTTATCTTGTCGGCAAATCGCGCCCTTAGCGAATACGAAAATATGATGAACAAAGACTATACCATCATCATCGTGAGTCAAAACGAACTAAACGCTACCGACGTAAAGCCGCTTGTTTATACGTTTGAGTCGCTTGAGCCTCTTAGCTCAAAATCCGTATTAGAAAAGCTATCAAAGGACATCTCGGCTAAAAATATCGCCGTTTTGCAAGAGGCTTTGCCTAAATTTTACTCGCTTAGACTAAATGCCTTCCCAAGTACGCAATACATGAGCGAAATCAAAGATAAAATAGCAAAAATCGCGGGCGTGAGCAGGGTAGAGACGTTTTCTAAAACGCACGATAAGGTCTATAAAATTTTACAGCTCGTTAAAAATATTTCGGCGATATTTTCCTGCCTCATCGGACTCATCGGCCTTATGCTTATCTTAAAGCAGATGCGAATTTGGCTTTACGAGCATAAGGAACGTATCGAGATCATGACGCTGCTTGGCGCTCCTTCGTGGCTAAAATCTGGCGCGCTATACAAAACCGCGCTATTTGATTCGTTTATCGCAACCGTTTTTACGGTTGTTTTTTACGCGTTTTTACCTGATTTTCAGCCCGTAAAAGACGCTGCGAGCGGTTTAAATATAAATTTCCCCGCAATCGATGCGTTTTATGACGGAGCGATGCTGCTTTTAGTCTCTTTGACGCTTAGTTTTCTAGCCGTTTATACCGTTATGCGAAAGAGTAGAACGGGTATATGAGAGTCGCCTTGCTTTTGCTAGCGGCTTTTTGCGCGCTTTTGGCTAATACTAACGAAAAAATCAGAAACCAAACGACTTATCTTGAGTCCTCAAAAGACCTTGAAAAACAGCTGAATAAAAAATTAGACGACCTAGCCGGCGATATCATAGGCGGCGAAAAAAGCGTTAAACAAACCGATGATAAGATGAAAGAGCTCATCATGCAAATAGCGCAGCTGGAAAATAGCGCTAAAAGCGCGGGCAACGAGCTTGATGAGCTGGTAAATCAAAATAAAAATTTAACCCAAAGTCAAAAAGATATCCAAAAAAGTATCGTGCGTATCATATCAGACGAGTTTTCATTTGATCTTATAATGCCTAAAGAATACGCCGAGGGCGAAGATAGCATCATCGCCACGGAGATACTAAGTAAGTTAAATTCGGTACTAAAAGACGATTTTAACGCGCTTGCCAAGCAGTATGAAAGTACGCAAAATTTGATAAAAACCCAAAACGATAAGATAGAGGGCATAAAATCAAATTTAAAAAATTTTAAATTCAAGCAAGCCGAGCTAGTTTCCCTGCAAGATAAGCAGATGAAAACGCTGGCAAATTTAAAGCGAGATAAAGAAATTTATCAAAAGCAACTCTCGCGCCTGCAAGCCCAACAAGACGAGATCAGAAAGACGCTAGAAGAGCTAAAAATCGTCGCAAAAAGAGAGAGCGAAGAGGCTAAAAAAGCTCTAGCCGCGCAAAAAGCGGCCGAAGCCAAAGCTCAAAAAAATAAGAACAATAAAAAAGGCGAGGCCGGCGTGAGCGCGTCTGATGGCGACGTGAAGCAGTTTGGCTCGAGCTATCAAACTAGCCTCGTGAAAAAATATAGCGGCGAAAAAACGATCGCACCGCTTGAGAGCTTTACCGTTAAGCAAAAATTCGGCAACTACGTAGACCCTATCTATAGCATCAAAATTTTTAACGAATCGGTCGTGCTAAGCGCAAATTCGCCGGACGCGAAGGTAAAAAGCGTATTTAACGGTAAAGTGGTCTTTGCTAAAGAAACCGCGATGCTAGATAAAGTCGTAATTATCGAAAATCCAAACGGCATCCACACTATCTACGCACACCTTAGCCAGATCGCTCCTACCGTAAAAGTAGGCGCTAAAGTGCAAAAAGGCTATGTCATCGGTCGCGTTCAGCGAGATCTCACCTTTGAAGTTACGCAAAAAAACTATCATATAGATCCGCTTGAGATAATCGGCTTAAAATAGCCGTTTTTCGGGCGGATTAGCAAAATTTAAAGCAAATTTAGTTAAAATCGCAAAATTTTAAGGAGATGAAAAATGGAGAAAAAGAAGCGAATTTTAGTTAAATTTTCAGGCGAGGCGTTAGCCGGAGATAGCGGTTTTGGCATAGATAACGCGGTGCTTAAATTTATCGCAAAACAGATAAAAGAGCTAGTAGAAAACGGTATCCAAGTGGGTATCGTTATCGGCGGAGGCAACATCATACGCGGAGTTAGCGCGGCTAGAGACGGCATCATAAAGCGCACTAGCGGCGATCATATGGGTATGCTAGCTACCGTGATAAACTCTATCGCGATGAGAGAAGCGCTAGAGAGCGTAGGCCTAGACGTACGCGTACAAAGCGCGATAAAGATGGAGGCTATCTGCGAAACCTTTATCGTAGGACGCGCAAACAGACACCTTGAAAAAGGTCGCGTGGTGATATTTGCCGCAGGCACGGGAAATCCGTTTTTCACCACCGATACGGCTGCGACTTTGCGCGCTATCGAGATTGATTCGGATATGATAATCAAAGCTACGAAAGTAGACGGCGTTTACGATAAAGATCCGAATAAATTCGACGATGCGACGCTGCTAAAAGAGCTAAACTACGAGCTTGCTATGAGCGACGATATCAAAGTGATGGACGATACGGCCATAGCGCTAGCTAAAGACAACTCGCTACCGATCTTAGTCTGTAATATGTTTAAAGACGGGAATTTGCTTAAAATCATACAAGGCGACGAGAGCGCGTTTTGCTCCGTCGTGAGAAATTAAATTTAAGGAGAATAAATGAGATCTGAAGAAGTAGCGGCAAGGGCTTTAAAACTCGTCGGAGACGATAGATATAAGCTTGCTCTAGTCGTAGCCAAAAGAGCCGAGGCGCTAGCCGGCGGAGCAAAAAGTCTGCTTGATATCGATGTTAGCAAGATGAAATTTGCCGATATCGCATTGCGCGAGATAGCCGAGGGTAAAATAGCTTTAGAGGGCATAGTTGAAGCAGCCAAATAGCGGGTTTTTACTAGAGCAGCTAATAGACGACGTGCTTGCATGCAAAGACGTATCGCAGGCGCGTGTGCTACTTGGCTCGCTAGTGTGCTTTACTCCGAATTTAGAGCGCGCCGTCGAGTGCTGCGTCATCTCTCATGCCGGACAGTTTAGAAAAAGCGGCGAACCCTACGCGATACACCCAATCTTAGTAGCCTGCATTGTAGCGCATATGGGCGGGGATGAGGATATGATTATCGCCGCCTTGCTACACGACGTGGTCGAGGATACGGATAGATCGATAGAAAGCGTACGTGAGGACTTTGGCGAAGAGGTAGCAAAGCTAGTCGAAGGACTAACTAAAATCGTAGCTATCAGAGAGGATAAGCTAGCAAGCTCGGAATCAAACGAGCGTCTGGCGGCGTCAGCTATGACATTTCGTAAGATGCTGCTTATATCGATCGAGGACGTGAGGGTGCTCGTTGTGAAGCTTTGCGATAGACTGCATAACATGCTAACGCTACAAGCTTTGCGCCCCGAAAAGCAAAAGCGAATCGCCGAAGAGACGTTGATGGTTTATGCCCCTATCGCGCATAGATTAGGTATCTCGTCCATAAAAAACGTACTTGACGATCTTAGTTTTAAATACGCTTTACCGGAAGAATACAAAAAAATAGACGATTATTTAAACGAGCATAAGCAACAGCTCGTACTAAAGCTAAACGCGTTTACCGATAAAATTTTTCAAATTTTGCTTGAAAACGGTTTTAGCGAAACAGACTTTGAGATACAAAAGCGCGTCAAGCACCACTACTCTATCTATCTAAAAATGCAGCGAAAAGGTATCTCTATAGAGGAGGTACTTGATCTATTAGCCGCTCGCGTGCTGGTTAAGGAGCCGCAGGATTGCTATTTAGTGCTTGGAAATTTACATATAAATTTTAATCCTCTAATATCGCGTTTTAAAGACTATATCGCGCTTCCTAAGCAAAACGGTTACCAAACCATACACACGACGATATTTGATAACAAAAGCATCTTTGAGGTGCAAATTCGTACCTTTGATATGCATAAAACCGCAGAGTATGGCGTCGCGGCGCACTGGAAATATAAAAGCGGCGGCTTTTTAAACCCGAAACTCGACTGGCTAAGCGACATCAGCGGCATAGAAAACGGCATAGAAGAGGCAAACGAGAATCCGGAGGAGCTCTACGAATACGCAAAAGATAGCCTCTACGTAGAAGACGTCGCGGTTTATTCGCCAAAGGGAGATATATTTACGCTTCCTCGCGGCGCGACCGCGCTTGATTATGCTTACGAGATACATACGCAAGTAGGACTATATGCAAAAGAGGCTTATGTAAACCGTATGCGAGTGCCGCTACTAACGGAGCTAAAAAACGGCGACATAGTGAGCATCGTAACGGGCGATGAGCCAAAATACCGTTGTTCGTGGCTAAGCAGCGTAAAAACGGGCAAGGCTAGAGCTACGATACGCTCATACTGCAAGCAAAAGATAAGAGATATAAATAACATGGTTGCGCTTGAGATTTTAAGCGGGATTTTCGGCGTTCCTTCCGAAACTATATCGCAGTGGGTGGATAGCGAAAATTTAACCAAGAAAATTTTTAAGGCCGCATTTGACTCGGTTTACTTACAAGACATCGTAAACGCGCTAAAAAAATACGTAAAAAAAGACCGTCCATTTGCCATCGCACTAACGGATAAATATAACGTAAAAAAGCAAAAATTTGAAAATATCGTGATCTACTCGAATCACAAAATAAATAGCGTAGAGTTTGATTATTGCTGCAATCCAAAACGCGGCGACGATATCGTGGGCTTTAGAAACTACCATCACGTTACAGTTCATCACAAGCTTTGTGAACGGTTTATGAAGCTAGCGGAGGAGAAAAATGAGATGATTTTCGTCAAATGGACGAAGATAGCTCCGCATAGATTTAAGATTATTTTGAGTCTTGAAAACAGGCGCGGATCGCTAGCCGAGTTTTTAACTTTTATGGCGAAAATGCAAATCGACCTCGTAACGATCAGCCTTACTGAAACCAGAGAGGCTACGGCCGATCTTTTTGAGCTAACGATCGAGCTTGGCGAAAATTTAAACGTAAACGAAATAAAAGAGCGGCTAAAAGATCGCTACAAGATCATTGACTTCGTGTCGCTTGACGACGCATACGGACATTAATAAATTTAGGAGAGAAAATGGGCGAAAATTTGAGCAAAATAATGAGCGAGATAAAAAAAGGCGTCGCCGAGATGATAGACGAGGAGCGCATAGAAAATTTAGTAAAAAACTACTACGAAAAAGGCGAAAATTTCTACGTTAAAGCAGGCTTTGACCCGACGGCTCCGGATTTGCACCTAGGACACTCCGTGGTGCTTCAAAAGATGGCTTTTTTACAAAAGCACGGCGCGATAGTGCAGTTTTTAATAGGCGACTTTACCGGGCAAATCGGCGATCCTAGCGGCAAATCGGCGACTAGAAAAAAGCTTGATGCAAACATCGTTAAGAAAAACGCCAAAACATACGAGGAGCAGGTGTTTAAAATTTTAGATCCGAGCAAAACGCGCATAATGTTTAACTCAAAATGGTGTAACGAGCTGGGGGCTGCGGGTATCGTGGAGCTAACTAGCACCTTTCCCGTGGCTAGGATGCTTGAGCGCGACGACTTTGAAAAGCGTCTAAACGCGGGCAGTCCGATATCTATTAGCGAGTTTTTGTATCCGCTTTTGCAGGGTTACGATAGCGTCGCGATGAAATGCGATATCGAAATGGGCGGCACGGATCAGAAATTTAACCTTCTGATGGGGCGAACCTTGCAGCGAGTTTATAACGTCGGTAAAGAACAAGCCGTCATCATGATGCCGCTTTTAGAGGGGCTTGACGGTGTAAATAAAATGAGCAAGAGCCTAGGAAACTATATCGGCGTAACCGACGCACCAAACGATATGTTTGCTAAAACGCTAAGTATCAGCGACGAGCTGATGTGGCGCTGGTACGAGCTTTTAAGCGAAAAAAGTACCGAGGAAATCGCAAATTTAAAATCAGACGTAGCTAGCGGCAAAGCTCACCCAAAAGCCGTAAAAGAGGCTCTCGCGCTAGAAATCACGGCCAGATATAACGGCGAAGCGGCGGCGAAAGAGGCAAATGCCGAATTTGACCGCGTACACTCGCAAAATCAAATCCCTACCGAAATAGCCGAATTTGAGCTAAAAGCGGGCGTTTGGGTGGTAGAAGCTCTAACGGCGTGCGGGCTAGCTAGCTCAAACTCTCAAGCCCGCCGCGATATCGCCGCAAACGCCGTCAGTATAAATCAACAAAAGCTAAGCGACGAGCAGTTAAAGCTAGAAGCGGGCGAATATATCTTGCAGGTAGGCAAGCGAAAATTTGCGAAATTAAAGGTAACGTGATGTCGGTAAAAATCGGAAAATACGAGATAGCTCACCCCATAATCCAAGGCGGAATGGGGCTTGGCATCAGCTGGGATAGGCTCGCCGGAAACGTCAGCCTAGAAGGCGGTCTAGGCGTTATAAGCTCTGTGGGAACGGGCTACTACGAAGGGCGAAAATACATCACCAAAGAGCTAAACGCCAAGCCATACGGTAGCGGAAATTTTTACTCGCGCGCGGGGCTAAAAGCCGTTATCGATAACGCTCGTAAAATTTGCGGCGACAGGCCCCTTGGTGTAAATATCCTATATGCTAGCAACGACTACGATCGCATCGTAAAAGACGCCTGCGACCACGGCATAAACGTGATCATCACGGGTGCTGGCTTGCCTACGAATTTGCCCGAATTTACGGTCGGTTTCCCAGATGTCGCTTTGGTACCCATCGTATCGTCGGCCAAGGCGCTAAAAATCATCTGCAAACGCTGGCAGGGGCGCTACGGCAGGCTTCCTGACGCGGTGGTGCTTGAAGGGCCTCTTAGCGGCGGTCACCAGGGCTTTACCTACGAGCAGTGCCTAGATCCCGCGTATAGCCTAGAAAATTTAATCCCGCAAGTAGCGGCCGAGATCAAAGAGTGGGGAGATATCCCGCTATTTGCCGCAGGCGGCATCTGGGATAAAAGCGACATCGATAGGGCGATTAGTCTAGGCGCAAACGGCGTACAGATGGGCACTCGCTTTATCGGCACTCACGAGTGTGACGCCTCGGAGGAATTTAAGCAAGTACTTTTAAACTGCAAAAAAGAGGACATCGAGCTAATCAAAAGCCCCGTAGGATATCCTGCTCGCGGCGTCAGGACGAATTTGCTAAATTTGGTGGATAAACGCCAAGGGCCCAAAATCAGCTGCGTAAGCAACTGCGTAAGCCCGTGCCAGCGCGGCAAGGAAGCTAAAGAAGTCGGCTACTGTATCGCAGACCGTCTTTACGACGCATTTGCGGGACGAAAAGACACGGGACTGTTTTTCACCGGCGCCAACGGATACAGGCTAAACGAGATCATAAGCGTAAAAGAGCTATTTGAAAAACTGATAAATGGCGAAGATAGTTAAAGTATTTTTAATATTTTTATTCTTTCTTACCGGTGCGGTTTATGCTAGCGCTTTATCGAGTCTAGATAAATTCGATAAAAATTTCGCTAGCGCAAGCAATAAAGATAAAATCGCCATGCATCAAGAACTAAGGACGCTTTACGTAAAATCCATAATGGAAAATAACGTAAATTTAAGAGCCGAAAGCCTAAAAAGGCTAATAAAAAGCTCCAAAACGTTAGGGCTTGATAGCAAGTCTTACGAAAAAGAGCTAGCCGGTATACCGCAGCCAAAGAGCGCTAGCCCTAAACAAGAGTCCAAACCCGCTAAAGAAACCAAAGCAAAAGAGCCGGAGCAAAAAGAGCCGGTTAAATTAAAACAGCTTTCATCCGCTCCGCTATCTAGCAAAAATGCGCAAAACGTAAAGACACAGACTCTATATCTGCTAGAGGCGGCAGATACCGGCGGTAAGCTGGAGCTAAAATTTAGCCGTCCCTTAGACGGCGGCGACGTAAAAAAGACCGATCTAAATCAAAAAGGTTCATATAAAAGCATATATGAATTTAAGGGCATTTGGAGCGGGGGTAAACCGCAGAGGATCAAAAATTATCTAGTCGACGAGATTCGCATTAGCCAGTTTGACGCAAATACCGTTAGGGTGGTGTTCATCGATAAATTTAAGCATAATTTAAAGCTGCGCGTCCAAAATCAATCCGTGATATTTTCAAAAGCAACCGCTCAAAATTCGGACTCTTTAAGCGTTAAAACGCCGGAAAGCAAAAGCAAGGAAAATTTAAAAGCGGCTCAAAAAGCTCAAATAGAACCGAAACAAAACGAAAAAATTCAGCCTAAAAATCAGCAAACCAAAGCCGAGCAAGCCGCTAAATCCGCCCAAAACGACCAAGAAATCGCTCCAAAACCTAAGCCCGAGGAGGAGACGCCCGTTCCTTTGGTAAAAACCCCAAGTACTAAAAAAATCACAAGCGCTAAAGGCAAAGTCATCGTCCTTGACGCAGGGCACGGTGGCGACGATCCAGGCGCCGTAAACGGCCAGCTCAAAGAAAAAAATATCGTGCTAAGTATCGCGCAAAAGGCGGGCAAAGAGCTGCAAGGACGCGGCTACAAGGTTTATTACACGCGCAGCAAGGATAAATTTATCAACCTTCGCGACCGCACGAAGTATGCAAACGACAAGGCTGCGGATCTTTTCATCTCCATTCATGCAAACGCCGCGCCAAACAAGGCAAAGACCGCATCTATGCGAGGTATCGAGACCTTTTTCCTCTCGCCGGCTCGCTCCGAGCGTAGCAAAAACGCCGCCGCGCTCGAAAATAAATCGGACGTCGATGAAATGAACTATTTTTCTAAGCAGACATTTTTAAATTTCCTTAATCGCGAAAAAATCATCGCCTCAAATAAGCTAGCTATCGACGTTCAGCGTGAAGTTTTGGCGCAGGCTAAAACCGTGATACCAAAGACCGCCGACGGCGGCGTGCGCGAGGCTCCGTTTTGGGTACTAGTAGGCGCGCTGATGCCAGCGGTCCTAGTCGAAGTCGGCTATATCACGCATCCTAGCGAGGGCGAGCTAATAAACAACTCAAAATACCAAGACGCCCTAGCCAAGGGGCTTGCAGACGGCGTAGACGTCTATTTTTCAAATCAGCGATGAAAAGCGCGCGAGTTGTTTTTAGAGGCGCCGTCCCGTTTAGTCCCGATTTTGACGACATTTACTTTAACGCAGATGATCCCATAGGCCAGAGCGAGTACGTTTTTAACTCCGTTTTTGATGAATTTTGGGAGAAAAAGAGCGAATTTAACGTGCTTGAGACGGGATTTGGTGCGGGGTTAAATTTCCTCTGCGCTTTTAAAAGATTTAAAAACTCTGATAAATTTTTAAATTTCGTAAGTGTCGAAAAAACGCCTATCGCTAGAGACGATCTAGCTAAAATTTACGCGAATTTTAGCGAGCTTGCGGACGTTTCAGGCGAGCTTTTGGGTGCCTACCCGCCTCTTATTCGCGGATTTCATAGATTAAATTTAGCTCCAAACGTCACGCTTACTTTATGCTTTGGCGATGTGGATACGGTTTTAGACGAGCTTAGCTTTATCGCGGACGCTGTTTTTATGGATGGTTTTGCTCCTGCTAAAAACGAAGCGATGTGGAGCGAGCGGGTTTGCGCTAAAATCGCAAATTTATGCGCTTTTGGTGCTAGCGTTTGCACGTATTCGGCCTCGGGCGCGCTAAAAAGAGCCCTGCAAAATAGCGGTTTTGAGGTAAATTTGCTAAAAGGCTACGGCAAAAAGCGCGAGATGCTACGTGCCAAATTTGCGGGCGAGCGACAAGCTAGAAGCGAGATTTGGTTTAGCAGATTTGATCCCGCCGCCACGATCGCTCCAAAGACGGCGCTAATTATCGGCGGCGGCGTGGCGGGCTGCGTTTGCGCGTTTAAGTTGCGCCAGCGCGGCCTAGACGTCACGATCGCCGAAAAGTGCAGCGACATCGCACTAAACGGCTCCGGAAATCACTGCGGGATCTTGATGCCGCTTATCACGAAACCAACCGTAAATTTAGGCCGCATGCATATGAACGCGTTTTTGCAGGCGGCGCGCTTTTACGGCCAAAACCTCGGCGCTGATGAGATAGAGTTTTGCGGCGCGACGGACTACGCGTACGAGCAAAAGACGCTGGAGCGCTTTTACGAGTGGCACGAATTTGACGCGGATAACGGCGTTTTTGAGCTAAAATTCGATAGCGAGCCCTACGCTAGCGCGTTTATCTTTAGCGGCGCAAAAGCTCGCCCCAGAAAGATGTGCAAGGCTGCAATTGCAGGCATAAAAACGCTTTTAAACTGTGAATTTGAGAACTTTGAGACGCTTGAGAGCGGCGCGGTTAGGGCGCGCTTTAAGGATGGACGAATCATTGACTCCGACGTACTCGTGCTAGCTATCGGTAGCGAGAGTATGGAGCTCTTTGCGGACTACGACATCAGGCTCAGCTCCGTGCGCGGCCAGGTCACGCATATTAAGCCAGCCGTTTGGACGCCTGCGCCCTTTAGCGCTAAAGGCTACGTATGCCCGCCTACCCAAGGCGTGCAAGTGATCGGCGCGACTTATGATAGAAATCTTTTTTTGGACGAGTCGCGCTCTAGCGACGATAAGAAAAATTTAGCCGACGTTGCCGAGTTTTTGGACGGCAAATTTGCAAAAAACGAGTGGCTAAATTTAAACGGAGCGCGGGAGCTAAATTTGACTATCGGCCCAGACGGCGATGCTGAAAATACGGATCGCTTGGAGCTGAGCAAGGGCGGCGTAAATTTAAGCAAAATCATGGATTTGCCGGCCAAAACCGCGAGCAACCCCGTACAGGCGCGAGATGCGTCAAATTTGACTGTGCCTGAAAACAGCTCAAACATCGCAGCTAAAATACCGCAAAACATACGAATAATCGGCTCAAAAGTAGGCTACCGCAGCTATAGCGGCGACCGATTTGCGCTCATCGGGCGACTTTATGATGAGCATTTTTATAAAGATACCTACAAATCGCTGCTTTGGACGAAAGGCAAGTCCAATCCGCATCCAAAATACGTGCCAAACGTCTACGTAAGCACCGCTCACGGCTCGCGCGGGCTTTGTACGGCCGTGCTAGGCGCCGAACTCATCTGCGATCTTATTTTTGACCGTCCGCTTTGCATCGAAAAATCGCTTTTTGACGAGCTTAATTTGGCGAGATTTCTTATTAGAAAGCTTAAAAAAGGGCTAAAATAAGCTTTTTTGGCGCGTCAAGATTTTAATTTAGATATTGCCTCGGTCGCTTATAAATTTGACGTTGCGGCAACTTAAATTTAGCAAACAGCCTTGCTTTGTAAAACGGCGCATCAAATTAGGCGCAATCAAAAACTCGGCTAAGAGCGCGAGCGAAACGGCCTTTTTGCGGGCTGTGCTAAATTTAGCGGCTAAAGCTTAAAGTTTAGGCGCCAAGGCTAAAGATATATCTGCAAAACGGCAAAATATGCCCGTAAACTCGGCTTTAGCCCCACGCCTTGCCAATATAAATCAAAAACCGACAAAGCCTGACTGCGTGATTTGACGAGAGAATTTTTAAGTAGCGCAAACCGTGCTATCTTTTGCCAAGACCGGGCGGATTAAATTTAAGGCAAACGAGAGAAGCTGATAAAATCATCTTTTGAGTCGGCAAATTTTGTTTTATTTCGTAAATTTTATAGAGGTAAAATCCAAAAATGCCGTTGTTTGGGATTTTAAACCAAGATTAGGTCAGGCTAGTCGCTACAATATTTTAAGAGATTTTACGTTAAGCAAAAAGGCGACGCAGTTTGCGGGCGGTAGGATAAATTTAATACAAAGCGATTTTGCGCCGCCTTTGGTTTATGCGGCGAGCCTGCGTTAAATTTGCTCTAGGCCGGGCGCTCGGTAAATCAGGTATAAATTTGTCCAAGCGCCTAAATTTAAGTTTAAAATAAGATAAAGGCGGATTATCGCAGCCGCATGCCAATTAAATCCGCCTAACTCGTCTAAATGCTTGGCGTGGGGTAGGTGCCTGGGATCAAAATATCGTTTGTTACGTCCTTGATATCCCTATGTCCGGCAAAAGCCATCGTCGTATCCATCTCGTTGTATAGGATCTGCAGCGCTCGCGTAACGCCTTCCTCGCCGTATGCGCCAAGTCCGTAAACAGGCGCGCGTCCGAGCATTACGCCTTTTGCGCCCATAGCCCACGCTTTTAGCATATCTTGACCGGTGTAAAATCCGCTATCTATCCACACCTCGGTTTTATCGCCGACGGCTGCGACGATATCAGGTAGCGCCTTGATCGAGGAGAGAGTGCCGTCCATCTGACGTCCGCCGTGGTTTGATACTATGATGGCGTCTGCGCCGTGCTTGACGGCTAGCTGCGCGTCTTCGGGCAACATAATGCCTTTTAAAATTATCTTACCGCCCCAGAGATTTTTGATCTCCTCGATGTCGCTCCACTGCAAGCTCGGATCAAACTGCTCTTTAGTCCATGAGCTTAGCGAGCTTAGATCGCTTACGTTTTTTGCGTGGCCGGCGATATTTCTAAACGTCCAGCGTCTGTTTTTTAGATACCTTAGTCCCCACGGGATTTTCGTGCTTAGATTTATGAGATTTGGTATCGTAAATTTAGGCGGCGTAGATAGACCGTTTTTGATATCGCGGTGGCGATTTCCCAGCACTTGCAGATCGACCGTGACGACGAGAGCGGAGCATTTTGCGGCTTTTGCCCTGCGGATTAGGTCTTTCATAAACTCTCTATCGCGCATAACGTAAAGCTGAAACCAAAACGGTTCGATTCCGGCTTCGACTAGGTCTTCGATCGAGCAGATCGACATAGTAGAGAGCGTAAAAGGTATGCCGAATTTTTGAGCGGCGCGCGCCATATGTATCTCGCCATCCGCCCACATCATACCCATAAAACCCACCGGTGCGGTCATAGCCGGAAATTTTACCTTTTTGCCTAGCAGCTGGGTCTCTAGGCTGCGATTTGCCATATCTACTAGGATTTTTTGTTTAAATTTTATCGGCTCGAAGTCCGTGCGGTTTTCGCGGTACGTGGTCTGTGTCCAAGATCCCGTATCTACGTACTCATAAAACATTTTAGGCACGTTGCGGTAGCACACTTGCCTTAGGTCTTCGATGTTGGTCATCAAAGTTAAGTCTTTCATTTTTTATCCTTTGTAAAAAATTTAAATCGGAGTAATTATCTCTCATTGCCTCTTTTTAAGCAATAAAAGTTATCGTCTAATGTTTTGAATAAAGAAAATTTGAGCTTTATACAGCGTTCTTCAGCAAAAAATTTATCGTTGTTTCGCTTGGTTACTCTTTACGGCATCATGGATACGCCACGGAGCGTAGGTATTTTTTGCTTTTATAGTGTGTAAAATAGAAACAAATTTTGGGTTTAAATTTGACTTTAATGAAATAATACTTAAATAATTAAGCTAGATTTACATTATAATAAAGCAAATCAAATTTAAGATTTTAGAACAGAATTTAAGCCTGCTAAGACGCATTTTAAAGGTAAATCAGTAAAAAAAGAAAATTTTTCGTATAAAATTTGTAAAAAAAATTTTGCGGGGGTAAGCGTAGCGACGAGCATTGGTTTCGTGCGCCTGGTCGCTAACTCGCGCAGGCCGTAGGCTTTTACGATTTTTGAGGCTTATTTTTTAAAGTAAATCATCGGCACGAATAAGGCGGATAATCGGCGGTAGCAAATGGGTTTTGTACGGATGGGGATTAAATTTACGCAAGAAAAATTTGGATTTACGAATAAGATCTAATCAAGACCTTTGCCGTTTTATTATTTTAGCAAAGGCCTTAAGGAGTTAAAGTCTATTTTTTACCTAAAAAGTTGCCTGCGATCCTAAAAATATCGTCCACGATCGAGCCGTCTTTGTTCTGATCCAAAAACTGCGTAAGCATCGACATCATGGAGCCGCTGTCTGCAGAGCCTTGCAAATTTGAGGCTTTTAGCTGGTTGTTTATCATGCCCGCGATCATCGGCGCGATCATCGGTAGCAAGGTTTTGATAGAGTCCGCGCTGATGCCCAGCTGCGAACCCACGTCGCTAGCTAGGGCGTTACTGTTTTCTTTTGAGCCCGTTAGTACGCCTAGTAGCTCGTTACCTTCGGCGACGCTAATGTTTTGCGGGGCGTCAGCCATCTCGTCAAGGTTTGAGCGGCGGATCATCTCTAGGAAATTTGACGAATCCGCGTCAGATTTAAAATTTTCGTTCGCTCTTTGCATGAAAATCGGCGCGACCTTAGAAATTACGGCCTCTACGTCGTTTGCCGCCAGTCCGCTTTTTTGCGACATCGCGTCTATCATACCGCCGGAGTTGCCCAAAAGTAGCTTTAGTATATCCATTTTTATCCTTTTTGATTAAAATTTGCCGCCGCTTGTTTGGGTTTAACGAAACGGCGGCCAAGCAAGCCGAGAGAGCGGCTTATTTGTAGTTTTTGATTGCCGCGTCCAGGATCTCTTTCGCGGCGTCGGCGTCTTTAAATTCTTTAACCTTGACCCATTTGTTAGGCTCTAAAATTTTATAAGTTTCAAAGAAATTTTTGATCTTATTTAGCGTGGCCTCAGGTAGGTCTTTATAGCTTTTGATCCCGTCAAATCGCGGATCGATCTTGGTAACCGGTACGGCCAGTAGCTTCTCGTCCATACCTGCTTCATCCTCCATCACGAGCACGCCGATTAGGCGGCACGGGATCACGCTGCCTGCTTGTAGAGGGTATTCGTTTAGCACCAATATATCGGCAGGATCGCCGTCTGCTGCGAGAGTGTTTGGCACGAAGCCGTAGTTTGCCGGGTAGAACATCGCCGAGTAGAGCACGCGATCGACCACGACCGCGCCGCTATCTTTGTCGATTTCGTATTTTATGTTCGAGCCGTACGGGATCTCGATCACGGCGTTGATTTTGTCTGGGTTTGAACCTGCTTTGATTTTTGAAACGTCCATTTTTATCCTTTGTAAAGCTCCTATCACGCGGCGTTTTGTAACAAAACGCTTTGAGATACTTGCCTTGAAATTTGAGTAAGAGATTATATAAAATCTCGGCTAAATTTGGAGTAAAACGAGAGCTTTTGCTAGCTAAAATTTGGCTGGCTTACGGCGGTAAATTCGCTTTCTTAAAATTCGGCGAACAGCGAGATTTATAGGCTGTAAAATTTAAAGGCGGCACTGTCGTAGCGGTACTGTTTTAGATTTTAATCGGCTTCAACAAACGACGGATTTGGATTGCGCTTGGAAATTAGAATGTTGCTGGTTAAATTTACGTTTTGCGGATTAAATTTAAAGCGGTAAATTTAAGATAAATTCGGGCGGCGAACCGCCCCAAAATTATTTGATTATTTCGATACTTTTTACGTCGATAGAGGTTTTAGTAAAGTCCTTATCAACCTCACCGTAGATGCGCACGGGCGTGTTTTCATCGACGGTTATGCCTCTCCAGTCCTTGTGATCGATCTCGACTTCGATCGCGTCGCCGTTTCTATCTACGAACTGATAGTGCTCCGGGCGAAACTCGGAGACGATCTTGCCCTCAAGTGCGACGCGAGCGTCATCCGGTAGCGCTAGGGCTTGTTTTACCGTGCTTGCGCTCAAGGCGCCTTTGCCGACGAAGCCGCCTTGATTTGCCGTGCCTTGCGCGTTTGAGCCGGTAAATCCGCCCGCCGCAAACATAGCGCTTGCAAGAGCCGCTGATAAAACTATTTTCTTAAACATTACGTATCCTTTAAAATTTTATGTGATTTTTGTGAAATCATAGTGCGGATTTTAATGATATTCCGTGAATTTTTTGTTAATTTGGATTTATGGGAAGCTTAAATTTAGAGCCTAGCTTGAGGCTCTAAAAAATATTTATAGGCTATTTACGAGAGCTTTGACGTCGGCTACGATAGGCTCGATCGCACGCTCGCCGTTTACGACGTGAAGTAGGCCTTTTTCTTTGTAAAATTTACGTATCGCCTCGATCGGCTCTAGATAAACCTTCATGCGGTTGTTGAAAACCTCATTGTTGTCGTCGGCTCCGCGCGCTCGTCCGAGTACTCTCTCGCGTGCGACGGCTTCGCTAACGTCCACTTCGATCACGCCTTTTAACGCGATCTCGTTTTGCGCGGCTAGCACCTTGTCTAGCTCGGTCATCTGCTCGACGCTGCGCGGGTAACCGTCGATGATGACGTTTGATTTGTCCGAGCTTTTGATCGCTGAGACGATCGCGTTTACGACGACGTCAAGCGGGACTAGGTTACCCTTTGAGATGAATCCGTCGATTAGTTTGCCAAGCTCTGAGCCGCTGGCAACCTCTGTGCGGAGTAGATCTCCGGTCGAGAAGTGCGCAAATTTGGCGTCCTCTTGTGCGATTAGCGATGCGTCGGTGGTTTTGCCCGAACCCGGAGCGCCGATGATTAAAAATAGTTTTTTCATAAAATTTCCTTTAAAACGGCTTGCCTTTTTCTACTTATACTTCGTTGAATTTTAATTTTTAAGCTCGATGAACTATATGTTCTATCTACGCTTAAAAATTAAAATCCGCCTCGTCTAAGCGAAAAATACTTCACCTTCATTTTTGTTATAAAAAGTTAAAGCAGAAATATCTTACGACGATTTTAATGCTTTGCTTTTTCTTTCAATAAAAAATAAAATCAACTAAATTTGAAGCGGAAGTATCGCCAAGCTAGACAAGGCGGTTTTAAAATTTAAGCGTGCGCTAGGCGTATAGCCTGCGGAGCGACAAATTTTAAAACCAACGACGTATAGCGCGGCGAGACGACGCTTTCAAGCTTATTTTTCTTTTTCTCGTAGCCTTAACCCTAATTCTCTCAACTGCTCACCGCTAGCTTCGCTCGGCGCTTTCGTTAGTGGGCACTGAGCGCGCTGGGTTTTAGGGAAGGCGATGACGTCGCGGATCGAGCTGGTTTTGTTTACTAGCATATTTAGCCTGTCAAAGCCGATCGCGATACCGCCGTGCGGAGGCGCGCCAAAACTTAATGCATCGAGCAAGAAGCCGAATTTCTCGCGTTGCTCGGCCTCGTCGATGCCAAGTAGCTTAAATACCTTTTGCTGAACGTCGTTTTTGTGTATCCTCACGCTACCGCCGCCAAGCTCATAGCCGTTAAGCACGACGTCGTGAGCGACCGATAGGATGTCTTCGAGATCGGGCTCGTCGATGTTTTTAGGCATGGTAAACGGATGGTGCATGGCTGAGTAGCTACCGTCGTCGTTTTGCTCAAACATCGGGAAGTCAAGCACCCATAAAAACTCCATTTTGTTTTGATCGATGATACCCATTTGCTCTGCGAGGAAAATCCTAAATCGCCCCATGTAGTCAAGTACGACTTTTTTCTTGCCGGCACCGAAAAATACGACGTCGCCGACTTTTAGCTCGCAGCGAGCGACAATCTCGTCAAGGTCGCTTTGCTCGAAAAATTTGCAAAGCGGTCCTTTTAGCCCGTCCTCTTTCATCTGGAAGTAGCCAAGGCCTTGAGCGCCGAATTTGCGGACGAATTCCTCAAATCTGTTCATCTCGCGCTTGCTAAATATGTTGTCGCCGTTTGGTACTTTTAGCGCTTTGATGCGGTTTTTCTTAGGTTCGGTTGCGATTTTGCTAAAGATTTCATTGCTAGAGCGCGCGAAAATGTCGATAACGTCGATCATCTTTAGGTTGTAGCGTAGGTCCGGCTTATCGCTACCGTAGCTCTCGGTAGCCTCTTTGTAGCTCATGCGGCGGAAAGGGATTTGTATATCGTATCCGCATGCGGCAAATACGTCTTTTAGCATGGTTTCGGCCATATTTAGGATATCTTCTTGCTCGATGAAGCTCATCTCGATATCTATCTGCGTAAATTCAGGCTGTCTATCGGCACGCAAGTCCTCGTCGCGGAAGCATTTTGCGATCTGGAAATATTTATCAAAGCCGGAACACATCAAAAGCTGTTTAAAAAGCTGCGGACTTTGCGGCAGGGCATAAAACTGACCCGGATATACGCGGCTAGGCACTAGATAGTCTCTGGCACCCTCAGGAGTCGCACGCGTTAAAATCGGCGTTTCGAACTCGATAAAGCCCATTTTATCTAGGCTGTTTCTAGCCGCGATCGCCGCTTTTGAGCGCATTTTAAAGATATTTTGAAGTTTTTCGTTTCTAAGGTCCAAGAATCTATATTTTAGCCTGATGTCCTCGTTTACGCTCTCGTCGCCGATGACGAAAGGCAGCGCCTCGCTCGGGTTTTCTACTATCACTTCGTTTGCGACTACTTCGATCTCGCCCGTTTTTAGGCGCGGATTTACCAGGCCTTCGCCGCGAGCGCGGACTTTGCCTTTGATCCTTAACACATACTCGTCGCGAACGTGCGACGCGGCCTCGTGAGAGCTCTTGCTATCTGCCGGGTCGCATACGATCTGGATCAGTCCCGTGCGATCGCGCAGGTCTAAAAATATAACGCCGCCGTGGTCGCGGTAGGTATTTACCCAGCCGCAAAGCGTAACTTCTTTGCCTATGTCGGCACTGCTTAAATCAGTGCAGTAATGGCTACGCATTTTCACTCCTTTTGCTGTTTTTAACGCGCCCATTATACTAGAAATTTGCTTGCTCCCAGCTTTTTTAAAACAAAATGTGATAAAATCCGCTCTATGAAAAAAGAGAATTTATTACTTCCGACTAAGGTAAAAAAAGTCGGCCTAGTCGCAAAAATCAATGCAAATTTAGTTAAAAACGCGCGAATCTTGCGCGAGATTTTAGCTAGGTACGGCGTTCAAATTTTGTTTGAAAACGTGCTCGCTAAACATCTAAATTTAAAAGAGGGCTCAAATTTGCAAGGATTTGAGGTGTGCGAGCTGGCTACGGAGTGCGATTTTTTGATCTCGCTGGGAGGCGACGGCACGATCATCTCGCTTTGCAGAAACGCGGCCGAGATTTCGCCCTTCGTGCTAGGCATTCATGCGGGCAGGCTAGGGTTTTTAACAGATATCACGATGAATGAATGTGAGAAATTTTTCGCCGAGTTTTTCGAGGGCAAATTTGAGGTCGAGACCCCTTTTATGCTTGACGTTTTTTTGCACAAAAAAAGCGGCGAAATTTTACGTAAAATAGCATTTAACGACGCGGTGATCGTGGGCGAAAAGGTTGGCTCCATGACGCACGTGGAGGCCTTTTGGAACGAAAAATACTTTAACGCGTATTTTGGCGACGGCGTCATCGTCTCTACGCCCGTTGGATCAACCGGATATAACATGAGTGCGGGCGGGGCGATAACCTATCCTTTGAGTGAGGTGTTTTTGGTTACGCCCGTTTGCTCGCACTCGCTCACGCAGCGTCCGGTGGTGCTTCCGCGCGGATTTGAGATCAAATTTAAAACCGCAAGCGCGGCGGTATTGGTTATCGACGGGCAGGATAGGTATAAGATGAGCGAGTTTGGGGGCGTGAGCATGACGCTAAGCGCGAGCACGGCGCGGCTAATCCGCCACGTCGGGAGAGATTACTTTCAAATTTTAAAAGAAAAGCTGCATTGGGGTTATAATGATTGAGCGGATTTTGATAAAGCAAAATTTGAGTTTTGAAAACGTCGAGTTAAATTTCGGGCGCGGACTTAGCGTATTTACGGGCGTGAGCGGTGCGGGCAAATCGGTCCTGATGGGCTCCATCATGGCGGTTTTGGGGCTAAAGGACAGCGAAGCAAAGCTGATCGAGGCAGACGTCTCGCATAAATTTAACCTCGAGGAATTCGGCCTTGAGAGCGAGGAGATAAATACCTTTAAGCTCTTTCGCGACAAAACGACGCGCTACTTTATAAACTCGCAAGCCGTTTCTAAAAAAAATCTAGCCAGCATCGCCAAAGAGCACGTAAAATACCTATCCGCAAAGGAAATAAACGAATTTGAAAACGAGAGATTTTTAAATTTGCTAGATAGCTTGCAAGCGAAAAAAGACGCTAAATTTAACGAAATTTTGAGCGAATTTAGGCTCAAATTTGATGAATTTAGCCAAATTTCTCGCGAGCTGAAAAAAATAGTCGACGAAGAAAAAAGAGTGGAGGAGCTAAAGGAATTTGCTTCTTTTGAAATCAATAAAATAGAAAGCGTGAGTCCGAAGATCGGAGAATTTGACGAGCTTATGGAGCTAAAAAAGCGCCTAAGTAAAAAGGATAAAATTTTAGAAGCGTGGAATAGGGCGGAGCAAATTTTTAATTTCGAGCAGGCCGTGACGGATGCGCTAAACATCAGCGATATCGATAGCAGCTTTTTTGAAGAGGCGATGAACGAGCTGCGAGTAGCGCGCGAAAATCTAAACATGGACGAGCTAGAAGACGTGGATATCGAGGGGGTGCTAGACCGCATCGAGGCGATAAACTCGCTCGTGCGTCGCTACGGCAGCGAGGAAGAGGCACTCCATACGCTAAAAACGCGCAAAGCCGAGCTAGCAAGATATGAAAATATAAGCTTTGAAAAAAGCGAGCTGGAGCGTAAATTTAAGCAAAATGAAACCGCGGTAAACGCGCTGGCGGATAAAATCAGCCAAGCTCGCGCGGCAAATTTAAAGGAGCTTGAGTCGCTCATAAATTCGTTTTTAAAAGAGCTTTATATGAGCGAGATTTCATTGAAGATAAATAGCAAAACCCTAGACGCCGCCGGCAGGGACGAGGTAAATTTGAGCCTAAACGAGACGGCGCTAAAAAATCTAAGCTCGGGCGAGCTAAACCGATTAAGGCTAGCTTTTATCGCGAGCGAAAGCAAGATCACCGGAGGCGGCGAGGGCGTCATAATCCTAGATGAAATAGATGCGAATTTAAGCGGAAAAGAGGCGATGAGTATCGCAAACGTGCTGCTAAATTTGGCCAAATTTTATCAAATTTTTGCCATCTCGCATCAGCCGCAGCTAAGCTCCAAGGCCGATTCGCATTTTCTAGTCGAAAAGCGCGGCGAAACCTCGAACGTAAGGGAACTAAAAAACGAGGAGCGCGTGAATGAGCTGGCTCGTATGATAAGCGGCGAACGTATAACTGAGGAAGCGATAAATTTCGCCCGTCAGCTTTTGGTTGTTTAAGTTTGGCTTAAAATTTAGGTTGAAAAAAGAAAAGTAATGGTATATTCTCGAAAATTTTTAAATGGATATTTATGGAAAAAAGTAAAATTTTAATAGTAGAAGACAACAAAGCCTTAGCAAAGCTAATCGCTAAAAAGATGGAAGATAATACTGAAATGCAAGTGGACGTCGCTCACAGCTTAGCCGAAGCGCAAGCGTTTCTTACGAAGGCTAAGGATTATTTTATAACTTTGCTCGATTTAAATTTGCCCGATGCTCCAAACGGCGAAGTGGTCGATTTCGTAGCGTCTAAGGGCTTACCGATTATAGTTTTAACGGGCAGTATGGACGATAAGACTAGAGAGACTTTTATGGACAAGGACATCGTGGACTACGTCTATAAGGGAAATATGAGCGACGTAAATTATATATTTCATATGATAGATAGGCTAAAAAACAACAAGCAGTATAAGGTCATGGTAGTAGAAGACGTAATGCAGACTAGAAACGACGTAAAAAAAATATTGCAGAATTTGCAGTTTCAAGTATTTACGGCGGCTCACGGCGAAGAAGCGATGAATTATTTTGCCGATAATCCCGATATAAAACTCGTGGTTTCTGATTACGGTATGCCGGTAAAAGACGGTTTGGAGGTTTTAAAAGAGCTAAGGGAACAAAAAGATAAAAACGAACTAGGCGTTATAATGATGACTAGCGCGAACGAAAACGTTAGCGGCGCGGTATTTTTGAAAAACGGAGCTAATGATTTTATCGCTAAGCCGTTTTTAAAAGAAGAGCTTATTTGCCGCGTAAATAATACTATAGAAAATATGGAAAATATCAATAAAATCGCAAATTTCGCCAATAAAGATTTTCTAACCGGATTATTTAATAGAAGGTATTTTTACGACGATATGCAAGGGTACTTGGCTAGTTTGGAAGAAAATCCTATGCCTTACGCCGTAGCCGTGATCGATGTAGACGGGCTTAAAAATATCAACGATAAATACGGACAAGATAGCGGCGATAAAATTTTGAAACTACTGGCTAAAAAATTAATCGACGACACCAAAAGCAGCGATATAGCGGCTAGATTCGGCGGCGGAGAATTTTGCGTTTTATTAAAAAACGTATCGCAAGAAGACGCGGTTAAATTTTTCGTCGGATTAAGAGCCGCAATAGCAGCCAATCCGATAAATATTAAAAACGAATCGGTTAAAATTTCGGTTTCCATAGGCGTTACTTTCGGTAAAAGCGATTATAACGTTGACGAAATTTTGGAGCTTGCCGATGAGGCTCTTTACAGAGCTAAACAAAACGGTAGAAATAGGGTGGAAATAGCCTGATGATAATAGACACGCATTGTCATCTGGATGACAAAAGCTTTGACGGCGATCTTGCGCAAGTTATCGAAAACGCCCGTAAAAACGGTATTGGCGGAGTACTGATACCTGGGGCTGATATTAATGATTTACCAAAAGCGGCTAAAATAACCCACGAATTTGAAAATATATTTTTTGCCGTCGGAGTTCATCCGTATGAGAAGGCGGGATTTGACGAAGAGGCGCTGCGTAAATTTGCGCGAGACGAAAAGTGTATAGCCGTGGGCGAGTGTGGGCTTGATTATTTCCGCTTGCCCAAGGATGAGAACGAAAAAGAAGCGGAAAAAGCTGAACAAAAGCGCGTATTTAGAGCACAGCTTGATATGGCGGCAGAGTTAAATTTGCCGGTCATTTTGCATATAAGAGATGCAAACGAAGATAGTTTTAATATCTTAAAAGAGTATGCAAGCAGGCTGGTTGCTGCGGTTTTACACTGCTATAACGCTTCGCCGTTGCTTTTAGAGCTTGCTAAAATGGGCAAATTTTATTTTGGCATCGGCGGAGTTTTGACGTTTAAAAACGCAAAGAATTTGGTTCAAATTTTGCCCCAAATTCCGCTAGATAGGCTGCTACTTGAAACCGATGCGCCGTATCTGACGCCGGAGCCCTTTAGAGGCAAAAGAAACGAGCCTGCTTTTACGCGGTTGGTTGCGGCAAAGATGGCTGAGATTTTAAATTTAAAAGAAGAAGAAGAGGTAATGCAAATAACTACGAAAAACGCGAAGAAAATTTTTACGAAATTTAACACGTAATCAAGGAGAAAAATGAAAATCTTTAGAGTAATAATGCTGTGTCTAGCCTGTGCGGGATGGCTTTTTGCGTCCGCAACCGGTAGCGACTCAGAGCAAACCCAAAAGATGATCTTAAAAGAATTCGACATAGACGCTAAATTTATGAAGAGTTCTTATTATAACGATATAAAAAAATCTATCAAAGATAGCAAAAGAAAAGAGTTTGCCGATACTATAAGAAACGGTCATAAGCATATCCCGATGCTTCAAAAGATTATAGAAGATTCCGGTATCCCGGAGTCGTTTTTATATCTTGCTATGACGGAGTCCGGTTTTTCAAACCATATAGTATCTAGCAAGAAAGCCATCGGAATTTGGCAATTTATGGAGTCTACGGCTAGGCTTTACGGCCTTAGAGTCGATAAATATGCCGACGAGCGAAAAGACCCTATGGCGGCTACCGCTGCGGCCACTAAATACCTACAAAGCTTAAAAAACGACTTTGGCAAGTGGTATCTTGCAATGATGGCCTATAACTGCGGCGACGCAAGGCTAAGAGAGGGAATAAAAAAGGCCGGCACCGACGATCTAGCCGTTTTACTCGACGATAAAAAAAGCTATATTCCCAAAGAGACGAAAAGATTCGTAAAGAAAATTTTAACTATCGCGCATATAGCCAAAGAACAAGAAAACCTGGTGGCTAAAACCAAGACCCAAGATGCCGTCAAAAATGCCGAACTATCTAAGGTAAGCGTCCCGGGCGGTACTACGCTGATGGAGGTCGGCGACAGCATAGGACTTAGTCTAAAAAAGATGAAAGAAAACAATATGCATTTAAAATTCGTCTACACTCCTCCGACGCAAAAGCCGTATTATCTATATATACCGTCTAATAAAAAGAAAATGTTTAACGATAATTTCGAGGCTGCAAAAAATAGAAAATTTGAAATTTATACCGTCAAAGAAAACGATACGTTGCTAACCATAGCCGAAAAAACGGGCGTAAATCATAAAATTATAAAAGAGTACAACGGCCTTGCTTCAAATGAAATTAAGCCTGATCAAAAACTAGTCATACCTAGCGAACAAAATGTAAATTATTTGGCGGAATACATGGTAAAAAGCGGAGAGACGCTAGGTGAAGTGTCGCAAAAATTCGATGTCGCGCTTGAAGATCTAAAAGAGGCTAATACGCTAATGAGCTCAAACGGTTCTATAGGAGCTAAACTTGCCGCAACCGAGTAGAGTTAAATTTATATTTTTTAGCCTATTTTTAGTTTTTTTTATGAGCGGTTGTTCGTTTTTGACCTCGCCTATGGGCGGCATAACGGGCGGCGGTTCTAAAAAGGGCGGAAGCGGTAAAATAAACTCATCTAAAGGCATGCATGAAGCCACTATGCGTCCGTATACCATAAATGGTAAAACGTACTATCCTACGGTCGTAAAAGTCGGCGACAGAGCTAGCGGAGTAGCTAGCTGGTACGGACCTGATTTCCACGGTAAAAGGACGTCAAACGGGGAAGTATACGATATGCACGCTATGACGGCGGCGCATAAGACGCTACCGATGAATACGATGGTGCGCGTGACGAATATAAAAAACGGCAAAAGTATCGTCGTGCGTATCAACGACAGAGGTCCTTTCGTGGCCGGTCGCGTAATCGACCTTTCAAAAACCGGCGCGGTAAAGCTCGACGTATTTAACGCCGGCACGGCTCCGGTTTTGCTTGAAGTCGTAGGTTTTAACGGTAACGTTAGCGACAAAACTACCGCTCAGGCGCCTCAGGCCAAAAATAAACCTGGCGCGCAAAGTTCGGGTATAGCTAAAACCCAGCAGCAAAGTTTTGTCGGCGGAGTCTTTATGGTGCAAATCGGCGCGTTTAAAAATTTAAGCGGCGCAAATGCGCAAAGACAGCAATACGCCGGCAAATACGGCAATGGAGCGTATGATACGGTTATAAAGTCTTACGAGCTTGACGGAGGTAAGGTATATAGAGTGTTTATAGCCGGCTTTAGAAGCGAGGACGAGGCTAAAGACTTTATAAATGCCGGTCATATCGCGGGCGCATTTTTCGTGAGAGAATAAAATGCAAAGAAAAACTAAAGAAACCGATATTAGGTTAGAGCTTGAGATTTACGGTAGCGGTGAAGCCCAGATATGTACCGGTATAGGATTTTTCGATCATATGCTTGAGGCTTTTTGCAAACATGCGCTTTTTGATATGGAGCTTGTCTGCAAGGGCGATTTGCATGTAGATTTTCATCACAGCGTGGAGGACGTAGGCATCGTTATCGGACAAGCTTTAAGAGAGAAAATTTATCCGCTTAGCGGAGTCGAGAGATTTGGCGAGGCGACGGTAGTTATGGACGAGGCTGCGGTAAACTGCGCGCTTGATCTTTCAAATCGCCCGTTTTTAGTCTATGAGAGTATAAACGAAGGCAAAGTAGGCGAATTTGACGTAGAGCTGGCGAACGAATTTTTCCAAGCCCTAGCGTTTAATGCTGCAATTACGCTACATATCGCTAAAATTCGCGGACGAAACTCTCATCATATCTTGGAGGCTAGCTTTAAGGCCTGCGCCGTCGCGCTAAGAAGGGCTTTGGCTAAAAACTCCAGAGTCGGCGTGCCTAGCACGAAAGGCGTACTATGATAGAGATTATATTTTTAGACGTAGACGGTTGCCTAACCGACGGCAAGATCGTTTATAGTCCTAACGGCGACGAGCTTAAATTTTTTGACGTCAAGGACGGATACGCCATCGAGAGCTGGCTAAAGCTTGGCAAAAAAGTCGCGATTATCACCGGCAGAAGCTCTCCAATCGTCGAAAAAAGGGCGCAGGATCTAAAGATAACGCACGTCTATCAAGGCGTTAGCGATAAACTTCAAACCGCAAAACAGATACTGGAATTTGAAGGGCTGGAGTTTGAAAACGCTGCGGCTATAGGCGATGATTATAACGACTACAAGCTGCTAAAAAGCGTCGGATGGAGCTTTAAGCCAAAAAACGCGATCAAAGAGCTTGAAGTAAAAACGAAGCTTAATTACAAGGGCGGTAACGGTGCGGTGCGCGAGATGATAGAGATGCTTATAAACAGCGAAGGCTTAAGGCGAGAGTGGGCTAAACGTTGGTTATAAGGATATTTTATATCGTCGTTAGCGTTTTTAGCGTGGCGATGGTTTATTTGGCGATAGAGGAGCCTTATTATAGCGAACTCTTAAAGGGCGGCGAAGTTAGCGCGGATATGCAGATGAACGCGGTTACCGACTATGAGATAAACGCCACGACTGTAAATGCTAGATACGAAGCCGATACGTGGAATAGATACGCCGAATTTGACGAATTTATAAAATTTAGGGCAGAAATCTTTAAGGACAATAAGGAGCATAACGTTAGCGCAGATAAGGCATTTTATAACGGAGGTCGCATTAAATTTAAAGGTAACGCTAAATATGCTAATAGCGAAAAATTGACGTTTTTTTCGGACGAGGTCGTTTATAGTACGGCGACGAAAGTAGCCGCGACCGAGACGCCTTTTACGATGACGCGCGACGAGGATAAGGTAGTCGGCAAGGCTTTGGTTTACGATTTTGAGCTAAAAAAGGCTTATATCAAAAAAGCGTTTGCCCTAATAGAACAAGATAGAAAGAAACGGGACGAAAAATGACAAAGATAAATTTGATTAAAAAGACGGTTTTGGTTTTGGCGCTTGGTGCTTTGCCTCTTTTAGCAGAGCAAGTAGAGATCACCGCAGATGAGTTTTACGCCGACGAAGGCAAGCAAATAAGCGAATTTAAAGGTAACGTAAATATTAAAAAAGGTAAAGATACGCTAACTGCTAATCTCGTCGTTATACATTTTGATAAAAATCGCAATCCGCTAAAATATGTCGCTTCCGGTAACGCCAAATTTAGAGTTTTTATCAAAAATAAAACATACGACGGTAGCGGTAGCGAGCTTATTTACGAGCCAACGCCGAATTTATATACGATAAACGGCAACGGATTTTTGCACGAGATAGAAACTGATAAAAAAGTCTATGGCGAAAAGATAACCGTCAATCAAAATAGCGGTATGTATAACGTAAACAGCGGCAAAAAAGAGCCGGTTAAATTTATATTCCAGGTTGAGGATAAAAAGTGATCCGCGTTTTAAACGCAAAATTTATTATCTCTGCACCCGACATCTCCCTAGCTCCGCCTGCAAATTCTAGCGAAGTAGCGTTTTTAGGGCGTTCAAACGTCGGTAAAAGCAGCCTTATAAACGCCCTGGTTAATCAAAAAGGACTAGCCAAAAGCAGCTCGACGCCAGGCAAAACGCGCCTCATAAATTTTTTCGAGGTCGAATATGCGCTCGGTATCAAAAACGAGCAAGACGAACTAAGCGAGGAGAGGGCAAATTTGACCTTCGTCGATCTGCCGGGCTTTGGATACGCCAAAGTGGCTAAAAGCATGCACGCGCAGTGGAGAAAAAATCTCGACGAATATCTAAAATTTAGAGCCAACATAAAGCTTTTCGTGCATCTCATCGACTCGCGCCAGTTTGATATGCAAATCGATAGGGACGTAAACGACTATTTGCAAAGCTTCCTGCGCCCCGATCAAAAAATTTTAAATTTCCTCACAAAATCAGACAAGCTAAATCAAAGCCAAAAAAGCGCGGTTTTAAAAGTCTATCCGGGCGCGCATTTCGTTTCGGCGCTTAAAAAAACGGGCGTAGAAAAGGCAAACGAGCTTATATATCTAAACGCGCTGGGGCTGTAATGAAATCAAAAAGCCTCAGGCAAATTTTGGCATTTTTACCATCAAATTTTCCGACTAAATTTACAAATTTAAGCGACTCCAAGACTAAATTTGCAAATTTAGCTAAAAACCTATAACGATGCAAATGAGTGCGGCGATGCGAAGACTTGGCGCGGAGAAACGATTTTTAAAGCAGCTTGCTTGGGTGGCTTTTCTCATCGTTTATCAGAGCCTAACGACTATATTTACATATCTACCGCCTCTTATCGGGATATTTTTCACCTATATGATTATGCTAACCTTGCAGAAGCAAAAGACGCTCAAAGAGTTTGGCAAGGAGTGGTATTTTTGCCTATTTTACCTTACTTTTGCCGAGCAGGCGCACGGGTTTGCGCTGTTTTCAGCTGTGATTGCGTTTATGCTTTTTTATCATTTTATGTCCGACTGGCTCATCGTTACGCTAAAATCAAGAGAGCTTTTGGCGGCGGGATTCGTCGCCAGCGGTTATGTTTGGACCTGCGCGACGAGCTCTTTTATCTCATACGCGGCAAATTTACCCATGCTAAAATTTGACTACGAATACCTGATCTACGTCGGCGTGGAGTCTGTTTTGGCGGTAATTTTGTTTAAGGGGCGCTTATGAGGATGCGCATAGTGTTTGGCATCATATTTAGCGTCTGGGTACTTTTGCTGGTGCGCGTTTATTATCTTAGCGTCAAATCAAATGACTTTTACGAGGAGATCGCCGAGCAAAATGCGCTAAAAACGCAGTATCTAGCTCCCGTCAGGGGGCTGATTTTAGACGCCAAAGGCCGCCCGATGGCGGTAAATCGCCTCGGTTTTTCCGTCGCGCTAAAGCCGCATCTAAGCGGCAAGAGGGCGGAGATTTTAGACGCCGAGCTTGCAAATTTGCAAAATTTATTCGAGGACTTAAACGTCACGAAACTAAAGCGAGAATACGTCAAGGCCGACTCGCCTTATAACCAAGATTTCATTCAGATTATCGATTTTATGGATTATGACAAGATGATACCGCGTATATCCGAGCTCTCGCTGCGAGAAAATTTAGAGGTTAAGCCGGCATCAAAGCGCCACTATCCCTACAATAATCTAGCTTCGCACATCATCGGCTATGTCGGTCGCGCAAACCAGCAAGACGTCGAGTCCGATCCCGTCGCAAAGCTAACCAATCACACGGGCAGAAGCGGCACGGAGCGCTTTTATAACTCCGTCTTGCAGGGGCAAGAGGGCGTGCGAAAGGTAAAAGTAAACGCGCTAAATCAGGAGGTAGAGGAGATATCCGTGAGCTACCCGCAAAGCTCGGACATCTCGCTTACGATTGACCTTGAGATGCAAAAATACATCGAGGAAATTTTCGGCGATAACGCGGGCGTCATCATCGTGATGGACGTGAGAGACGGCTCAATACTGGCTGCGGGCAGCTTCCCCGAGTATGATCTAAACCCGTTTGTTACGGGTCTTTCGCAGGCTAAATGGGACGAGCTTGTTAAAAGTATCGATCATCCATTCACAAACAAGCTCGTAAACGGTCTTTATCCGCCGGGCTCGGTTATCAAAATGGGCGTGGCGATGGCGTTTTTAGATACCGGTAAGATGAGTCGCTCCGATGGGTATTTTTGCTCAGGCTCGTTTGAGCTTGGAGGGCGAAATTTCCGTTGCTGGAACGTCTATGGACACGGTTTTATGGATATGAACTCGGCCATACGAGAGAGCTGCGACGATTATTTTTATAAAGGCAGCTTAAAGGTCGGTATCGACGCTATAACCCCGGTTTTAGAGCGGCTGGGGTTTGGGCAAAAGAGCGGAGTTGATCTACCAAATGAATTTGTCGGTATCGTGCCAGGACGCGAGTGGAAAATGCAAAAGTACGCCCAGCCGTGGTACCAGGGCGAGACGCTCATTACCTCGATCGGGCAGGGCAACTTCCTCGTGACGCCGATGCAGGTGGTGCGATATACGGGCATACTAGCGACGGGAAAAAATATCATCCCGCATTTTTTACGTAGCGTAAACGGCGAGGAGGTTAAATTTGAGCCTACCGACGATATCCTCACGCCGTTTGAGAAAAAGCAGCTGCCGTACATCCAAAAGGCGATGTATGAGGTCGTAAATCATAAAAAAGGCACCGCGCATAAATATTTTAAAGAGGCAAAACTCACGCTAGCGGCAAAAACGGGTACCGCGCAGGTCGTGGGCATCTCGCAGGCCGAAAAAAAGCGTATGAAAGAAGAGGACATGGAGTATCTGCGCCGCTCGCACGCGTGGGTCACGACTTATGGGCCGTACGAAGAGCCTAGATATGCCGTTACCGTTATCATCGAGCACGGCGGACACGGCGGTCTGGCTGCCGGACCTCTCACGGCTAAAATCTTTAATAAGCTACTAGAAATGGGTTACATCGATCAAAAATACGAAATCGCCTCGCTAGCAGATACCGAGGCTGCACAAAAGAAGAAAAATTAAAATTCTGGGCTTAAATCGGCGTTAAATGCCGTCAAATTTGATCAAATTTCTAAAATTCTGGCGGATTAGTCGCGAAGTAAAATTTGAGTTAAATTTACAAAACCGGCAAGCGGCCGAATTTATCCCTCAAACATCTCCGAAAGCTCGCTTGTAGCGATATTTACGATTTTATTATTTGCGTCTAGTTCGATCAAATTTTGTGTTTTAAATTTCGCCAAGATCCTTGAAAACGTCTCTGGAGTGATGTTTAGGATGGAGGCGATTTTGATGTGTTTTAGCTCGTTAAAAAGGTCGGCGTGATTAACGAGAAAGCTCGCAACCTTGGCCTCGGAGTTTAACACGAGTTCTTGATGTATCAGCTCGCTTGCGATTTTTAACTTTTGCGAGAGCGATTTGATTATTTGCAGCGATACGCGCGGATTTGATAAAAACTCGGCGTAAAATTTATCGTAGTCGATTTTTAGTACCTCGCCGCCCGTTAAAAATATCGCCGTCGCCGGAAATTTGATATTTTCAAAGTTGGCAAGTTCGGCTACGAAGCTAATCCCGTTAAATTGATGCATAAAAATCTCTTTGCCTTTAGGGCCGATTTTATATAGCTTGAGAGAACCTTTTATGAGGAGGTGGAGCCACTTTGACTCCTCGCCCTCCATAAATAAAAACTCACCTTTTTTATATTTTTTTAGGATGCTGATATCTTCTAGCCTTTTTAGCTCGGCCTCGTTTAGCCCCTGAAAAAACGGGATTTGCTCTAGCATTTGGTGTTCTTATTTATTTTTTAAAAGATCTCTGATTTCGGTTAGAAGCGCTATATCCTCAGGCACCGGCGCAGGCTCCTCGGCTTTTGGCTCCTCCGCCTTTGGTTTTTTGAGCGAATTTATAGCCTTAACGACGCAGAAAATACAAAACGCGATAATCGTAAAATCGACCATCGTTTGTATAAACGAGCCGTAGTTTATGGTTACGGCAGCCGTATCGCCGACTGCGTCTTTTAGCGTAAATTTTAAATCCGTAAAATTCACGCCGCCAGTTAGTACGCCCACGATAGGCATGATTACGTCGCCCACTAGCGAGGTAACGATCTTACCGAAAGCTCCTCCGATTACGACGCCCACGGCCATGTCGATGACGTTGCCGCGCATTGCGAATTCTTTAAATTCCTTGATGAAACTCATCTTTTTCCTTTAAATTTTAAAATTAGATATCAATTATATTTATTTTAGCTTCACAAAAGATAAAAAAGCGAGGTTAAATGCCAAAAATGCTATAATCGCCCCAAAAATCAATAAGGAAATAAAAATGTATCGTTTTGCGCCGTCGCCTACAGGCGATATGCATCTGGGAAATTTAAGGGTTGCGATCCTAAACTACGTCTGTTCGCTTCAGGATAAAAGCGGCTTTATCATCCGCATCGAGGATACCGACAAGGAGCGCAATATCCCCGGAAAAGACAAGGAAATTTTAGAAATTTTAGAGCTTTTCGGTATCAAATGGGACACGCTTTATTATCAAAGTAAAAATTTGAAATTTCACCGCGAATTTGCGGCAAAGCTTTTGATAGATAAAAAAGCGTTTTCGTGCTTTTGCACCGAAAGCGAGCTGGAGACTAAAAAAGAAGCTGCAAAGGCTAGAGGCGAAGCCTACCGCTACGACGGTACGTGTGAGCATCTAAGCGACAACGAAGTGCTAAACAACCAAAAGCCTTTCGTCGTGCGTATGAAAAAACCGCTAGGTACGATGAAATTTAAAGACGCTATAAAGGGTGAAATCAGCTTCGAGCCTGAAAACGTCGATAGCTTTGTGATTATGCGAGCTGATTTTACGCCGACTTATAACTTCGCCTGCGCGGTCGATGATATGCTGGAGGGCGTAACCTTCGTCATCCGCGGCGAGGATCACGTCAGCAACACGCCAAAACAAGACCTCATCCGCGAGGGCCTAGGCTACACGCAAAAGATAAACTACGCCCACCTGCCTATCATCCTAAACGTCGAAGGCAAAAAAATGAGCAAACGCGAGAACGAAAGTAGCGTAAAATGGCTGCTCTCGCAAGGCTTTATGCCCGAAGCCATCGCAAACTATATCGTCTCGCTAGGCTACAAGGCGCCGGTTGAAATCTTTACGATAGAAGAAGCCGCGCAGTGGTTTGATATCTCGAAGGTTTCGGCGTCTCCGGCCAAATTTGACGTCAAACAGCTAGAGCACATCAACCGCGAACACATCAAAAGAGCAGGCGACGCAAGACTAGCCGCGCTAATGGGTATAAAGCCCGAATTTGCCGCTATAGCTAGATTTTACACGCAAGAAAGCAGCCTGCTAACCGAGATAAAAGCCAAGGTCGATGCGATTTTCGCGACTAAATTTATCCCTGATGAGTTTAAGGCGGGTTGCGAGGCTATAAAGGCCGCTGTAAATTCGCTAAATTTGAGCGAATTTGGTGAATTTAACGGGCTAAAAAAAGCTCTCATGGATGCCACGGGGTTAAAAGGCAAAGGCTTTTTTATGCCGCTTAGGATTTTGCTCACGGGCGCCGAACACGGCCCCGAGCTTAGCGAGCTATATCCGCTCATCAAACCGTATCTAAAGGAAATTTTACGATGATATTTTCGGTATTTTTAGAAGCAGTCGGCAGTATCTTGCATATCGTTATCAGCGCCTACACGTGGATCATCATAGGCGCGGCGATCATAAGCTGGGTGCGCCCCGATCCCTACAATCCTATCGTACAGCTGCTTTACCGCCTCACCGAGCCCGTTTACGGCGCTATCCGCCGCGTGATACCGACGGTTTTTGGCGGTATAGATCTGGCGCCTATTATCGTGCTTTTGTCGCTTCAGTTTATAGATAGATTTTTCGTAAGGCTCATGTTTGCGTACGCTGCTTAAATTTATCCTGCCCGCGATTTTTGCGGCGGCGGTGTTTGGCGGAGTTAAGAGTTTTGAGGAGATAAAAGACGAGCCTAAGGGGCTTGCTAAGGATTACTACTTTTACCGCCTTTTAACCGAAGGCGACTACACCAAGGAACAGGCGCAAATTTTAAACAAAGACGTCTTTCGCCGAGCGGGCGTACTAGCAAAGAAGCTGGCCGAAATTTTGCCGCCCAAAAAGACCAAAGGAAACTGCGATAGCGTAAGCGCGAAAAATATCCTAGACGCAAACGTAACCTGCCAAAAACAGCGCCTGCGAGTACCTTTTATGATGAAGCTAAAGAAGGAGACGAGGCAAAAGCTGGCGGATAAATTTAAAGACTCCGATCCGCTTCTTTATCGCCGCTTGAGCTCGCTAAACGCAAAGCATCCCGAGGATGAATTTGCCAAATTTAACGATGCGGATGCGTTTTTGGTTTATTTTAACCAGTCCTCGCATAAGGATAAATTTGACAAGATATTTGACGCAAATTTTATAAATTTACTCGCGGCTAAAAAAGAGTTTCACGCTCTAGCAAACGATTTGATAATCGATAAGAAATCGGCCAAATTTAGGCAAAATTTTCTCGCGATAAAGGAAACTGAGCTTGCGGGCAAGGACGCTTTTATGCTCGGCATCAACGCGGTTTTGTTAAATTCTCCAAAAGACGCGGCTAGGTTTTTTACTAGAGCGCAGGCCGCCTTTGAGAGGCAAGACCGCAAGGATAATGCCCTTTTTTGGCTATATCTGTTAAGCAAGGACAAAAGCTATCTTGAGAAGCTAAATCAAAGCCGCGACGTAAATATCTACACTCTCTACGCAAACGAGCTAACGGGAGCAAGTCCGGCCGTAAACATCGTCACGCCGACGCCTACGAAAGAAAAGGTAGCTGACTACGACATAAAAGACCCGTTTTTGTGGCAAAAGACCTTTAAAATGATAAAAGAGATGAGTGCGCAGGACGCCGCAAAGCATTCTGAAACTTTTAACACCAAAGAGACGCTCGGGCACTACGCATACTTGATGGAAAAGGCAAGCGGCTACAAGGATAGCTACTTCGTCATGCCGTTTGTTGATGAGCTAGAGGACGTAAATGCGACTAGAAAAGCGCTTCTTTACGCGATCGGCAGGCAAGAAAGCCGCTTTATCCCGGCCGTCATCTCGACCTCTTATGCGCTTGGTATGATGCAGTTTATGCCGTTTTTGGCTAACCATATCGGCAAAAAAGAGTTGCAAATCCCAAATTTCGATCAGGACGATATGTTTGACCCGCGCCTTGCGTTAAAATTTGCGGATCATCATTTAAATTATTTGGAGAAATATCTCTACCATCCGCTTTTTGTCGCTTACGCGTATAACGGCGGTATAGGCTTTACTAAGAAGATGCTTCAGCGAGGCGACCTTTTTAACGAAGGCGAGTATGAGCCGTTTTTATCCATGGAGCTCGTACCCTTTGCCGAGAGTCGCGACTACGGCAAAAAGGTACTCGCAAACTATGTTATTTACCTAAGGCTTCTCCGTTCCAGTACATCGATTTCGACACTTTTTGAAAGCTTAAAGACGCCTTCTTTGACGGATAAATTTCGAAAGTAAGGTTGATTTTATCGCTTTTGATCTCCGGGGTGCTGACTTCGAAATACTGCGCCCACGGAACCTCAAAGCTTACTTTTTCTAAAAGCGGATCGTTTGCGGCTAGGCGTCTAACCATGATGCCTTGCTGCAAGTCGTTTGCCGTGAAGCTCTCCTCTAAAATTTTAACCTCTTTGGGATGTACGGCCACGACGAGTTTCTCTCTTTTTTGTTCGCCCGCAAGCTCGCTATAGATCGGATTTAGATAAGTCGCGACGATTAGGATGTTAGTCTTTTCATCTATGATCTCAGACTTGCTCGTGTAAGCTAAAAGCTCGTTTTTTAGCGGTTCGTGGATATATTTTTTGTCCGCGCAACCGACTAACGCCAAAATAAAACTTAAGAAAAATACGCTCTTTTTCATTTTAAAACCTCTTTAAATTTGGCGCTATTTTAGATAAATTTTGCTTTTAAAAAGCCTAAATTTGCTATAATCGGCGTAAATTTTGAAAATTCGGAGAAAAATGAAGAAAGCGGCAATGGCTTTTTCGGGGCCTTCAAACAGCGGTAAAACTACGCTTATTTTAAAGGTCGCCAAAAAATTTATAGATGACGGGCTAAAAGTCGTGATCATCAAACACGACCCGGGCGATAAAGCTAGATTTGACGTCGAGGGTAAGGATAGCTATAAATTTAGCCAAATAGGCGCCGAGGTAGCGGTTATGAGTCCGACGCGCACGACCTTTTTCTCGCAGGAGAGCAAGAGCGTAGAGGACGTCGTAGCGATGGCAGGCGAATTTGATTTGCTGTTAGTAGAGGGGCTAAAGACCCTGCCGCTACCGCGCATTAGCGTGTTTAAGGACGAGATAAACGAGGATTATCTTAGCTTTTCAAACGCGATCGCAAGCTATAAAAAAGACTACGAGATCGATAAGCCAAACTTCGATCTAGACGACACGCAGGCTATCTGCGAGTGGATACTAAAAAACGCAAAGGTTTTAAAATGAACGAAATTTTTGAAACGATTAAAAAGATCGCCGTAAAAATCGGCGAAGAGATAAAATACGCCGACCTTGGCTACACTGATCATGCTAACGCCACGGGCGACACGCAGCTAAAGCTAGACGTGAGAAGCGACGAAATCATTACGGCTGAGTTTGCAAATTTAGCCTGCGTAAAAGCGCTCGTTAGCGAAGAAAAAGAGGATATGCTGGCGCTAAACGAGAACGCGAAATTTATCGTCGCCTACGATCCGCTAGACGGTTCTAGCCTAGTGGACGTAAATTTTTCTATAGGCTCGATTTTTGGCATTTACGAAAACGAGCTAACTCCGCAAAATCTAAAAGCCGCAGCCTACGTCGTGTATGGCCCGCGCCTAGAGCTCGTGCTTTGTACGGATAGAACCGCGCCGGCGTTTTTTCGCTTGGATAAAGACGGCGAGTTTAGGTTTATCAGATACCTCGCTCTAGCTCAAAAAGGCAAGCTAAACGCCACCGGCGCTACGCAAAAAGGCTGGAGCGAGACTCACGCTAAATTTATCCGTGAGCTGTTTTTACAGGGGTATCGCCTCAGATATTCGGGCGCCATGGTGAGCGACCTGCATCAAATTTTGCTAAAAGGCGGCGGGCTTTTTAGCTATCCTGCCACGACGGATGCGCCAAAGGGCAAGCTAAGGGCGCTGTTTGAGGTGCTGCCGTTTGCCTTCATCTACGAGCGCGCGGGCGGTGCGACTAGCGACGGTTACTCGGCAACGCTTTTTGATATGAAAGTGGAAAAAATCCACCAAACCACGCCTTGCTTTTTCGGCTCCAAAGACGAGATAAATTTACTGCATAAATTTTACGGAAGCGCGAAATGAGCGAGCATGTCGTGGAGCATGACGTAGCTCAGAAGGACGAATTTGAGCTGGAGCTTGATCGCCAAAGAGAAATTTTACAAGCTTGCCAGCACGAAAAGGGGCTAAACTCATGCTTTATCTGCGAGGCGATGTTTGAGTGTAAAACCCGCAAAAACTACGTAGACGCCGTATATAGCTCGATGTCCAAAGGCGACGGCGGCGGATTTGATTTTTAAATTTAAAAAGGAAAGATTATGAACACGACTTATATTACGACTCCGATTTATTACGTAAACGACGTGCCGCACATCGGACACGCATACACGACCGTGATCGCCGATACTGTAGCGAGATTTGCGAGGTTAAAGGGCGATGATACGTACTTTATGACCGGCACCGACGAGCACGGGCAAAAGATCGAACAAGCCGCCGCAAAAAAAGGCTACACGCCGCAAGCCTATGCCGATGAGATAAGCGCGAAATTTAGGGAGTTGTGGGATAAATTTGAGATCAGCTACGATCATTTTATTCGCACGACCGACGACTATCACAAGCTTACGGCGCAAAACGCATTTCTTAAAATGTATCAAAAAGGCGATATCTACAAGGGCGAGTACGAAGGGTACTACTGCGTTTGCTGCGAGAGTTTTTTTACGCAGACGCAGCTTTTGGAGGACGAGAGGTGTCCTGATTGCGGTAGACCGACGAATTTGGTCAAAGAGGAGAGCTATTTTTTCAAGCTTTCAAAATACCAAGACGCGCTACTAAAATGGTATGAAGAAAACGAGGACTGTATCGTGCCGCGCGGCAAGAAAAACGAGGTCGTGAGCTTCGTAAAAGGCGGCCTGCGCGACTTATCGATCACGCGCACGAGCTTTGAGTGGGGTATCAAGCTGCCTGCAAGCCTAAACGAGCCAAAACACGTGATGTATGTCTGGCTGGATGCGCTCATAAACTACCTTAGCACGCTTGGCTACACGCTCGGCGATGATAAGATGCACTACTGGAAGGGCGCTACGCATGTCGTAGGTAAGGACATTTTGCGCTTTCACGCGGTGTACTGGCCGGCGTTTTTGATGAGCCTTGATCTGCCGCTTCCTCGCTGCATCGCGGCTCACGGCTGGTGGACGAGAGACGGCGAAAAGATGAGTAAAAGCAAGGGCAACGTCATCAATCCAAGCGAAGTCGCAGACGCGTACGGACTGGAAAATTTCCGTTACTTTATGCTACGCGAAGTGCCGTTTGGACAGGACGGAGACTTCTCGCAAAAAGCGATGATCGAGCGCATAAACTCCGAGCTTAGCAACGATCTGGGCAATCTTTTAAGCCGCATAGTGGGCATGAGCGAAAAATACTCGGACTTTGAGATAAAAGGCGAAAATGTGCGTAAATTTTACGGCGAGGTTTTAGATAGCGGTAACGAATACCTTCAAAACGCTATTAAAAATTTAGAGAGTTTCGCCACGAACCGCTATCTTGAGGAGCTCTTTAAGGCGCTAACGCTTGCTAACGCGAGCATAGCTAAATTTGAGCCGTGGAATCTAATGAAAAACGGCAAAAAAGACGAAGCAAACGCGCTCGTTTCGCTATGTGCGAACCTGCTAGCTCGCGTAGCCGTCCTGCTAAGCCCCGCGATGCCAAGAACCTGCGAGAAGATCGCGCAGACGCTAGGTTTTGAGATCTCGACGGCAACTTATGAAAAAATCATCTTAAACAACGAAATTTTGGACTTTAAAGCGCAAAAAACGCAGCCGCTTTTCCCAAAAATAGAAAAAGAGCTGATGGCGACTGCGGTGCCGAGCGTAAGCGAACCAGCTAAAACCGTCGCCGCGCCGCAAGAAAAATCGGGCGCGAAAATAAAAATCGACGACTTTAAAAAATGCGTCATAAAAGTAGGCACCGTGCTTGAGTGCTCAAATATCGAAGGCAGCGAGAAGTTGCTTAAATTTAAGATCGATCTTGGCGAAGAGCAGCCGCGTCAAATTTTATCGGGCATTGCTAAATTTTACGCTCCGGTGGACCTTGTCGGCAAGCAGGTCTGCGTGCTGGCAAACCTAAAACCGGCTAAAATTTTCGGTCACATATCAGAGGGCATGATCCTTAGCGCCGAGGATGGGTCGCTGTGCCTCATCGCGCCGATGGCTGCGGTCAAAAATGGATCAGAAGTAGGCTAAAACGGCGTGAATATCGAAAACCTAAGGCGCCTCATCAACGGCGAAGCGCTAAATAAACCGAGCGTCAGCGCCGTGGAGGGCTTTGCGTTTGAGAGTAAAAACGTGCGCCAAGGCTACGCCTACATCGGGCTTGGCGCGGGCGCGGACGAGATAGCCGCAGCCGTCGCGAACGGCGCCTATGCCGTGCTAGTCGAGCAAAGATGCGAGGTTATCGATCCTGAAGTCGCTTTTATCAAGGTCGATAGCCTGAGCGCGGCGCTGATGCGACTGATGCGCTTTGAGGCCAGCTACAAAAATCTCAAATTTTGCTCCGTTAATCCCGTGCAAAAAGCCTTGCTCGCTCGTATGAGCCTGGGCAAAAACGCCGAAGGCAACGTAGCTAGCTTGCTGCCTGAGGATGCGACGCGGCTTTTTATAAAGATAATGAAAGCGGGCGCGGGGGATCTGTTTTTCACAGACGATCTTAAAATTTTATCCAAGATCGCGCCGCTTTACGATACCGTTTTTAGCGGCCTAGACGCGGTTTGCGCGCAGGGCGGCTCGCTGTTTGCCTCTAGCGTCGTTTGCGAGGGCGTTTATTATCCAAACTTAAATTTTCCTAAAGTTTTTACGCACTATCTTTGCGGACTTTTGAAGTATCTGATCCGCGCGGGCTTTTCTTTTAAGCTCGGCGATACGCGAAATTTAGGGCACTTTGAGCCTATTTTTATAAATAAAAATTTTCGCGTCGTGCCTTTTGGCGCGAGCTCTCAGGCCTTTATTGCCGAGTGCGACGACGAGCTTTTTGATATGGAGGCGGCGTTTTTAGCGCGAAATTTTAGCGGCGGTATCGAGATTTGCGTGCCGGAGGATTTTGCGGGAAGCGCGGCTGCTACGATGAGATTTAAGGAGCTTGCCGAGCTAAAAAATCTTTCAAATTTTCACTACGCGCTCGTTAAATGCCAAAAAGAGGAGCTTGAAGCGATGCTAAATTTGGCCGCGCCCGAGCCTGATTTGTTTGGCGAAATTTTATAAAAAACTCAAATTTGGCGCATATTTTTACCTTTATCTGCCGCAAATTTGATCTAATCTTTAAAAATCATTTGCTTTCTAGCCGCAAATTTGCCGATAAATTTGACGGAAAAATGCGTAAATCAAAAAGCTTGCCCTGCGAGTTTTTAAGTAAAGCGTCTAAATAGTGCTTACCCTGCGAGGCATGCCGCGGTCGCTTTTGCATGATCGGTTAGTGCAGTAGCGTAGATGCGAGCGAAATTTAAAGTAGGCGTTTTGTTTTCCGTCTTTAAAGCGGATATTGCAAAATACTTACCGTCTAAAATCCGTAAAAATAGCAGCCGCGATCAAATTTGCAAACAAAAACGGCAGTAGGACGGTCGCCGAATTTTGGCGGATAAATTTATTTCGCATTAAATTTGCGGATAGGCTCACGCCAATTTTTAGACATTTTATTTTAAATTTACGTATTTTATCCTATCTTTTTCGCCCGCCAGCTCAAATCCTCGCAGTCTTAGGCGGCAGCTGTCGCATTCGCCGCAGGCCTCGTCCTCGCGCTCGTAGCAGCTCCACGTTAGCTCTAGCGGCGAGCCAGCTTCCAGCGATTTTCGCACGATGTCAGCCTTGCTTAAATTTACCAGCGGCGTGACGATTTGCAGGCTAAAGTCCTTTGAGGTGCCGGCGTTTACTGCGCTTTCTATCTTGGCGATGAAGTCCGCCGTGCAGTCGGGGTAGCCCGAGCCGTCCTCCTCGACGATGCCGATATATAGCGCCTGCGCGCCTTCTTTTTCGGCCAGCGCGGCGGCGATAGAGATAAAGATACCGTTGCGAAACGGCACGTAGGTGCTAGGGGTGTCGGGCTTGGCGCCATCTTTGCGGATGGCTAGGCTCTCGTCCGTTAGCGCGTTGCCGCCGATACTTGCTATGAAACTAGCGTCTAAATTTACTTTTTTTAGCGCGCCGATGCGCTCACAGATCTGCTCAAAGGCTAGCTTCTCGCGCTTCATCGTGCGCTGTCCGTAGTCAAAATGCAGCGCGATAATCTCGTAGCCTGCGCGTTTAGCTAGGACGGCGCACAGAGTGCTGTCCATGCCGCCGCTCATTATGCAAACCGCTTTTTTCACTCTTTCTCCTTTTTAGTCGGCTTGTCTCGCGAGCGCTTTTCCGAGATTTCGCAAAATTTTCGCTCTGCAGGCTATATGCCTAGCGCACGCTCAATTTTGCTTCAAAACTCGAAAAATCATCTCACGATACTTCGCCTTATCGTCTTACGTTCAAATTTATAAATTTCAACCTCAAATTTGACTTACCGAGACCCGCACCTTGAAAATGTAAATTCGTTATGCTCAAATTTAACTAAAAACCCGCGACGCTTTGCTCGCAGAGCAAAGCTATGTCGCCACCTTGAATGTGCAGTGGGGTAGGTGGGGGCTTGGGGGCGGAAG
>NZ_CAJPQR010000012.1 GCF_905372745.1 uncultured Campylobacter sp.
TAATATAAATATTGAACTATAACAGAACTCTTAATTTCATCTCTTTTGGAACTAATCATATGCGGCGACAATATACACATATTTCTATATGCTATATTATTATTTACAACAATAAAACCATTTAAAGCATAAACATCAAAAACATCATCTTGCAACATAAGCAAATCAGATATAAAGAAAATATTATTTGGATTATTTATTGGTTGTTCTGGCAAAAATGAATTTTCAATCATCATAAGATTTTGCTTTTCGATATCTTGTTGTATTTTTAGATTGTTTCCATCTATCCACAGATCGGATTTAAGGGTATTATCTACATTGGTGTGCATATGCATAGGTAAAGTTGCATATTGTTGCTGCTGTATATAATAATAGTGTGTTTGCAAATTTTCAACCTGCATTCTATGCTTTTTTTTTAAATTCTCAACCTTGTTGTTTATATCTTGTTGTTTTCTGTAATATTGCTCACTTTCTTTCCTGTATTTTTTACTATACTCTGCAAAATTTTGAAAAACATATACAGGTCGTCTTAGTATAGTTTCTAATAATTGTGATAAATTTTTCCTGTCGACAATTTTAATCTCGTTATTTCTCATATGGCATATTTTGCCAGCTTTATCTAACCAAAATATGCTCCCTCGCATAAACAAATCCCATAAAATATTACTATAACACCAAAAGCCTTGCTCGTTCTGCTGCCGTGGATACGGAAGATTGTAAATACGAGTTGTAATTGTTTGGTCTAACACCAATTTATACCCATTACATATTATGTCTTCGCACGGAGCACTATATGAATGTTTACAATATACGTCATCAACTGGTAATCTATCGTAAAATACTTCATTATTTTGCATTAGTAATCCTTATAAAATAGGCGTTATACACTATATAAATTTGCAAATTATATATCATAGGTTTTAAAATTACAAAAAAATGTGTACCCCAATGTGTACCCTTGAGTAAAATTTTATATTTTTTATATTTTTATAAAAGCTTGAGAATAACGATATAATCGATGGTGCCCGAGGTCGGACTCGAACCGACACAAGGTTGCCCTTACCAGATTTTGAGTCTGGCGCGTCTACCAGTTTCACCACTCGGGCTAAGAAAGTTGAGATTTTACCTTGAAAGATATAAAAAAGAGATTAAAAAATATGGAAGCTCAAATTTAAGCTTCCATAAACAAGAAATTATTTCTTTTTAGTTTTTTTGCCTGCGCCTGCTACGACGGCTTCTTTTAGTTTTTTGCCGACCTTAAATTTAACCGCTTTGCTTGCAGGAACATCTATGGTTCTATCCGTTCCAGGCACTCTAGCTTTTCTGGCGGCTCTTTCTGCAGTACCGAACGTACCAAAGCCTATGAAGCTAATACTATCGCCATTTTTAAGAACCTCTTCAATGGTTTCTAGCGCAGCATCAACCGCCTTTAGAGAATCTTTTTTAGAAAGACCGGCCTTATCGGCGACAGCTTGAATGAAATCAGCTTTTTTCATGGAATAATCCTTAATAATGAAGTGGTATGCGCGCATTTTACAACGTTTTTCTAAAAAATACAATAGTTTTTAGCCGAAAATTTAACGATTTTTACGTAAATTCGGCAAAAAACGACGAATTTTAGACGATTTGCACCAAAAACTCGCTTTTTGGTCCCGTTTTTTTAACGTCTATGAGGCGCAAATTTTCTATGTCCATTTTACAAAGCTCGTCAAAATTTTTCACTCCTTTTTGCGCAACCTGCCTCAAGACTATTCCGCGGTAAGCTTTGGCATAGTGGCTGACGACTTTACCGTTTTTTAGAAATTTAAAGGTCGCAAACGGTTTTCGTATGCGGTAAAATTTCTCGTAAAACTCAGCCCTAAGGTCTAAAATATCGTCATCTCCTAGCCACCCATCTATCTCGCCGCTAAAATTTTGCCTATAAAACTCCTCCAAATTTAACCCATCTATGCGCTCGCCTTGCTTTAGCTTGTATTCGGGCAGGGCGTCTGCGGCAAGTACCGGGCCGAATAAATTTGAAAAAATCAGCGTATTTTTATCTATAAACTCCTGCGCCGCGCTATCAAGGCTGCGGTAATCAAGGTGCTTGTAGGCTACTCCGTCATAGCGCAAGACGGCTTTTATTGCACCTTTTTTAAAGATGCTTTCGCGCAAGCTCGGCTCGTCGGTCAAATTTTTCACGCCAAAAAGTTTTGAGATTTTTTCAACGGTAGCCTTTTGTAAAAAATCATCGTAAATTTTTAAAATTTCGCACCGCTTTTCGTATAAATTCGGAAAAATAAAGTCGCCGCTATCTATAAATTTGTTTGAGCTCACGGCGGTTTTGGCTTCGCTAGGCGAAAAGAGTATTTTCATTTATGCTCCTTAAATTTGGCAAAATCATATCTAAAACTAAATAAATTTCGAAATTTGACGATATAGCGAGTGGAACTTTATTTGCTTGCAAGAGTTTGATTAAATTTAAGGAAAATGCGATGAGAATGACGAATCAGTTGATGAAATTTACGAATAACTACGACTATCAGACAAATATGAAAGCGCTACACAAGCTAAACACGCAAATTTCAAGCGGTCTAAAAATCCAAAATTCTTTCGAGGACAGCAGCGTCTATAACGACGGCATGAGGCTTGATTACGAGGTTGCGACACTTGAGCAAGTGCAAACGGCGACGTCGAAAGCGCAGCACTTTTCAAAAAATACCGACAAGGCTTTGGGCGAATTTAAGCAGCAGCTTGAGGCTTTTAAAACAAAGCTGGTTCAAGGAGCCAATGAAATCCACTCCAAAACATCGCGCGAAGCCATCGCAAACGACCTTCAGGGTATCAAAAATCATTTGGTAAATATCGCAAACACCTCGATCAACGGACAGTTTTTATTTTCCGGAAGCGCGATAAATACAAAGCCTATAAACGGCGAAACAAATGAATACTACGGCAATGCGCAGGCGATGAAAACGGTAGGCGGAGCCCAGGTAAATTTGACTTACAACCAAAACGGGCAGGAGCTGTTTTTGGGCAAGGATGGCGATTATAATAAAAAAGTTACCTCCAACACGATGCTAAAAGCGCAAAATTTAGATGATAGAAACAAGACCGTTTACATCGATAGCGAACACAAAATGCGCGACCTGATCGGCTTTAAATACGTAAAAGACGAAAAAACACTAACCAATCAAGATTTTACCGGAACCGGCGTTAGGCAGTTTCAGGATACGACGTTTTTCTTGCAGGGTAAAAAGCCAAACGGCACGAGCTTTACGAGTAAATTTAAGATGACGTCGGACGCTTCGATAAACGACCTACTAGAAAAAATCGGCACCGAATACGGCAACACTCCGACCAATAAAGTCGTCGAAGTAACGATAAACAACCAAGGCCAAATCAATGTAAAAGATCTAAGCAAGGGCAATCAAGTTATTGATTTTCATATGATAGCGGCGACGAAAAAACTAAATAAGGCAGAAGATCTAACAGCCGCTAACATTAGCGCCGCCTCAGGCGAGTTTGACTCGGTCGATAGCCTAACTAGCGGCACAAACTCGCTTGAAGCTATGGTGCGCGCAAACCCTAACAACTATGAAATCACGGAATTTGTAAAAAGCAAATACGAAGACCTAGGCGGTGCCGTCACGAACGCCTACGACTACGATAAGATAAATTTAAAGCAAGAGGGCAGAAATCTAGTAGGCACCGTATCGCAAGTAGAGCGCGGCAGCGGTAAATTCGCCGATGATAACACGACTCTAAGCCAAGTCGTCGGAGCTAAAAATTTATACGACGGCGAGCGAGATAAATACAATATAAACGACCAAACTCTAAAAATGCAGATAAAATCCAGAAGCGGCGGAAACTATAAAGTAGACGTAAAATTCGGCGCAGGCTCTCCTCCGACGGCTTCAGGCGACGCTACGGTCAAGATCACCAGGCCGGACGGAACTACGTATACGACGAAGGTTTGGGATAGTTTTTATAACGACACTACAAACCCTCCGACTACCGAGGGTAGAGATACGCAGTCAAAAAATATGACCTTTAGACAGCTAAACGACATAATCGGTATGGTCGCTAGCGATAGCGTCCCTGCAGGAGCCGGCGGTAGCGCCCCGGCTGATTATGTCGCCTACAAACAAGCTATCGTAAATTCGCAAGGTAGCGTCGAAGCAAATATGGATCACCGCGGCCGCATAAAAGTAACCGATAAGCAAAACGCAGTCACTCCGATAAAAGTAGGCATATACGATGAGGTAAATGCCGATAAATTTGCCGGAGACAGCACCGGAGCTACGCCGGCTACATCCCAGGGCAAGGGTTCGCTGTGGAGCTTTTCTGCAAACAACGGCGTTGAGATAGATAGCCCGAGTGTGGATATTTTTGCGGATTTAGATAGGATGATAGAGGCCGTTAGGAGCGGTCAGTACCGCGCCGATAGCCAGGGCGAGCATCCGCGTAACTCCGGTATCCAAGGCGCGATCGAGAGGCTGGATCATATCGCCGATCACGTAAACAAAATCCGCACTAAAGTTGGAAATCAAACAAATACCCTAATACAGACCAACACGCAGGCTAGCGTCATGGAGGTAAACGTAAAAACCGTCAAGGCCGATATCACAAACGCAGACCACGTCGAGACCTATATGAATCTAATGCAAAAAATGATGTCTTATCAGGCGATGTTGCAGTCCGTGGCTAAGATAAACCAGCTTTCGTTATTAAACTATATGTAAAAACTCGCTATAATCTACCGTTTTATTAAAGTTTCGTTATCAAAGCGGGTGGAGCAAAAATGGGGTCAAATTTGATAAATTCGGCTCCGTGATTCATCCTCCCGCAAATTTAAATTTACAGAATTTAAAGGACGCGCCATTTTAAGAGAATCGGTTTTAGTCGTAGTCGTTTGTTTTTTGATATTTTTTGGGATCGCTACCATTGCGCCTGCGGCAAATTTCGTCGGGAGCTTCGGCAACGCAATCGGGCTTTGGAATTTCAAGCTTTTTGGCTTTATAGCTTACGTTTATCCGTTTGTTTTTATATTTTTTGCATATTATATTTACAAATATTTTGACGGCTTTGACGCAAAATTCGCCCAAACCGCGCTCGGAGCGGCGCTGCTTTTTTTGGCGTTTTTGATGTTTCAATCAGGCTCAAACGCTATTTACGGCGGACTAGTCGCAAATAGCGCAAACGAGGCGCTAAAAGACGTTATCGGCGTGATAGGCATGTGGGTCTTTATCGTGATGCTTTTCGTGCTGAGCTTCGGTCTCATCGCGCAAGATAACATCCTAGCTATCCTAAAAAAGGCCTTTGTAGAACCTAGCGCCAACGAATATAAATTTGAAAACGCGAGCGAGCTTAAGCCTAAATCGCAAAAAAAGCCTAAACGAATCAAGAAGCAAAAAGCAACGAACGAGGCAAATTTAGGCGATGAAAATAGTGAAAATAGTGAAAATTTAGAAGATGAAGCACAAGATTTCGGTAACGACGAACCAGATGAATCAGATGAAGGCGAGTTAAATTTAGAAACTAACGAAACGGGGGCGGTCACTATAAACGGCGTCGAGATACTAAACGAAGTCGCCGAAAACAAAAAACTGCTTGAACAAATCGAAAAAGGCAAGGTCGAAAAACCCAAGGATTTTGCGTTGCCGCCGCTTAAATTTTTAGCCGACCCGCCGAGGCGCTCAAACAGCGTAAACGAAGCCGAGATCGATCAAAAGATCTCCGATCTACTCGATAAACTGCGTAAATTTAAAATAGACGGCGACGTCGTACGCACCTATACGGGGCCGATCGTCACGACGTTTGAGTTTCGCCCCGCGCCGCATATCAAGGTTAGTAAAATTTTAACCCTGCAAGACGATCTAGCTATGGCTCTGCGCGCGCAGACTATCCGCATCCAAGCTCCGATCCCCGGCAAAGACGTCGTGGGTATCGAGGTGCCCAACCAAAATATCGAAACCATCTATCTAAAAGAAATTTTAGATAGCGAGGTTTTTAAAAACTCGAGCAGTCCGCTAACCATCGCGCTAGGCAAGGATATCGTCGGCGCGCCCTTTATCACCGATCTAAAAAAGCTACCCCACCTGTTAATCGCGGGAACGACGGGCTCGGGTAAGAGCGTAGGCATAAACGCGATGCTACTAAGCTTGCTATATCGCAACAGTCCGCAGACGCTGCGCCTGATGATGATAGATCCAAAGATGCTTGAGTTTAGCATCTACAACGACATCCCGCATCTGCTAACGCCCGTCATCACGCAGGCTAAGCAGGCCATCACCGCGCTATCAAACATGGTTGCCGAGATGGAGCGCCGCTATAAAATCATGAGCCACACGCGCACCAAAAACATAGAAAGCTATAACGAAAAGATGAAAGAAGAAGGTGGCGAGCAGTTTCCCTACATCGTCGTTATCATCGACGAGCTAGCCGATCTGATGATGACTAGCGGCAAGGACGTGGAGCTATATATCGGGCGTCTAGCGCAGATGGCCAGGGCTAGCGGCATACATCTCATCGTCGCTACCCAGCGCCCCAGCGTGGACGTCGTGACGGGGCTAATCAAGGCAAATTTACCTAGCCGCATCAGCTACCGCGTCGGTCAGCGCATCGACAGCAAGGTGATCCTAGATCAAATGGGCGCAGAGAGTCTGCTAGGACGCGGCGATATGCTATTTACGCCTCCCGGAAGCCCCGGCGTCATCAGGCTTCACGCGCCCTTTGCTAGCGAAAAAGAGATCGACACTATCGTAAATTTCCTAAAAGCACAGCAAGAGGTGGTCTACGACGAGAGATTTCTAGCCGAGGATGGCGCTAGCGGCGGCGCAGGCGGCGGTGGTACTGCGATCGCGGGAGAGTTAGACGAGCTCTACGAAGAGGCCAAAGAGATCGTGCTAAGCGAGCAAAAAACCTCTATCAGCTACCTTCAAAGACGCCTAAAAATCGGCTACAACCGCGCAGCTACGATCATCGAACAAATGGAGCAAATGGGCGTGCTAAGCCCGGTAAACGCAAAAGGGCAGAGGGATATTTTGTAAATTCGCCTCAAATTTACGGGAAAGCGCCGGCTGTATTTATTTTAGATTAGTGCCGTTAAATTTGAAAATATGCGCCTGCTATGAGTGACCGACTTTGTGCGGCGTTGCGAAGTTTTGCGCGTTTAATTCGCGCTATATTTAAATTTCTGAGCGAATTTACGCTCAAATTTTAAGCTCGTAATCGGCAAAATTTACCGTCCAAGCAAAATTATTTATAAACGTCAAGGCTCAAATTTAACTCGTCTATGACGCGTAATAGCCGCAATATCTCGTCTTTTATGGCTTGTGCATCAGAAAGGCTTGGCGGCGGGTCAAAGAGCGAACTCTCAAAACGGTCTTTCGCGCCGTTTAAAAAGAGATAAAATTTATCGTCCATAAATGCCGCGCTTAGCGATACGGCGCTGTCAAAACCCTGCTTAACCTCACGTAGGCGTTGCATAAAACCGGGGCTTAAAAGATAGCGCGCCTTTGTTTCATCGTCCGTAAAAATATTAAAATCGTTAAGCCAGGCACCGCAAAGCCCTATTTTTTGCAGCGGTATTTTAAGATTGGTTACTTTTTTATCTATGATGACGGTTTGGGTTTTAAAGCTATTGCCAAGCTCGCAAATCACCACCGTGCCGCTAAAATTCGTAATCTTTTCGTAAATATAAAGGGCTAGCGAGACCGCCTGAGCGAAATATCCGCTGCCGCTAATTTCTCGCTCAGGGCTTACCACCTCGCAGACGGTAAATTTCATACTACCAAGACAACCTTTTATCGCGTCCTCGCCGTAGCTTTTGGCGGCTAGGGAGTAAATTTGCGCCTTGTTTAGAGCATTTATGCCGATGTTGCTTTTAGACTCATATGTTAAATCGGCGCCAAGTCCTTCTATGACGGCTTTTACGAATGTATTTTTGTAAAACATCAAGTATTCGTATTGGGTCATTAGCCTAAATCTAGATAAGAATCTAATGTATTCATTTACGGCATAGACAGCTGTGATCGCCCAAAGCAAAAATATCGTAAGTATCGCATACTTGCCCCAGCCGTTTGCAGCTATGACCCATGCGGCAAAATCTCTGCCGTAAGGTAAAGCAGGAGAAACAAAAAATAAGACGATTACAAAAAGCAAAGCATAGCGCTTAATCAGCTTTTGTTTATACTCATTTTACTTCTGCGTTACGGCGACGATAGCTTCTTCGATTTTTGGACTTTTCATTCGTAAAAAACTCGGTTTAGATAAAGGCCGTTTGGCGGTGCAGGGATACGAGTGAGCGGCTTTTGCTCGTAGATAGCTCGGCGTAAAAGCTCTTTTGCTTTGAGAAAATTTGCATCGCGGCAATCGCTTGAGTTTTTATTGCCGATTTTTGCGCGATTTTTTTCGGTATCTATGCTTGCGGCTTTGTTTAAATTTGAGTTTTTGGTATCAAATTTCGAGATGACACAAATCGCTTGCTCGGCGGCCAAATTTGCGCTTTCGCTGTTTGTTATTAAGACATCATCGCGGCTGTTTTGGTTTAAATTTGCCTTGCCGCCCGGTTTTGCCTTCCACGTGCATTCAAATTTAAACTCTAGCGCGTCCGTCTCTTTAAATTTGCCGTTTTTTACAAGCTCGAGTGCTTTTAAAACGCTAGCGACCATGAGGCGAACCTGGGCGCGTAAAAAGCCGTTTGCTTTAAAAACGATGATCGACCGCTCGCCGCGCGCGTAACAAAACGCTTTTTTGATTCGCCGTTCGGGGCTTTTGACGTCGCTGCCAAGCTTCATAAACGCGCTAAAATCATACTCGCCGACAAAAAGCGCAAGCAGCTCGTTTGCTAAATTTAGGTCAAATCTCGGCAAAAAAGTCTCGTAGGGCGCCAAAAAAGGCGAAAACTCGCCGTGATTTATGACGTAGCGGTAGGCTCTGGCCGTAGCGTCGTAGCGCGGGTGAAAGCAGTCCTGCACGCGGCTAATAAATTTAACGTGAACGGCGGGGTGGGCGTGGCGATTGATGAGAGCTTTTAGACGCGCAAAGTCGCTAAAATGCTCGCCGCACTCGACGCAGGCTACTTGGTTGTTTGCATGCACGCCCTTATCGGTACGCGAGCTTGAGATTATTTTGCTAAAAATGCCCACATGCGCTAGAGCCGCGCCCAGAGCGTCCTCTACGCCGTTTTCGTGCGGCTGAGTCTGCGAGCCTTGAAATTTAGACCCGTCGTAGCTAAAAACAAGCTTAAGGCGCACTTAGTATCTTTTTAAAATTTTAGCCCTAAAGCTAAAAATCGAGGCGATAAAAAATAGCGAAAATATCGCCGCAATCGCGATAAAAACTCGCGAACTAAAGAGCATAATAAGGGTAAAATAGCCAAATAGCACGCCAAATATCCCAAAATACACAAAGCCCTTTTCGTAGCGGTAGGTCACGATGCCCAGACTCAAAGCAAAAAGCGTCGTAGCTAGCGGGAAAAGCGCGATGAGAACGTAGGTAGCAAAGTCTTTAGCGCGCTTTTTATCCTCGCTCATCATTTGCCAATACTGCACAAACGACTTCGTCTGCGCGACGCTATCCTCTTGGACGGTGCGGATTTTCATCGTGCCAAAGTCCGTTTTATGCCACGAGGTATCGCCGATATCGTAAATTTTACCTTCAGCTAGCGTAAGCTCAAGCGTGGCATTGCTATTGGTTAGGCGAGCGTTTTTGGCTAGAACGAACCTATGCGCGCCCTCTTTTGGCGAATAAAGCGTCACGCCCTCGTAAAGAGTGCCGTTTTCGTCGCTCTTTTCGTCTTGGATGAAGACCATCCAGTCGGAGAATTTTTGCCCGAATTCGGTTGTTTTTAAATTTAGCTTGGCGACGGTTTTTTTGTACGAGACGAAATTTGAGTTTAGCTCCGCAGCCGTGGGGATCAGCACTACCGCGGTAACGATGAGAAAGATTGAGACCGCGCCGCTAACGATGAGGAAAAATTTAGCGATCCTAACGGGCGAATATCCGAGCGTAAAAAGCACGATACTCTCGTTTTCGCGAGAAAGCCTGAAAAAAACAAGCGCAAGAGATGCAAAAAACGCGATCGGCACGGTAAAAAGCAGCACTCTAGGCAACATAAACATATAAAGTTTAAAAAGCTCTATAAAGGTAATCTCGATATAGGAGGTGATGCGCGCGATCTGGATAAAAAACACGATCGACATGATGAGAAAAAGCGTCGCAAATAGCGATGCGAACGTGCCTAGAAAGTTTGATAAGAGATAGCGCGCCGTCCTATCCATAAATGAGCCTCATGAGTAAAAAAAACTGATCCTTAAATGCATAAACGATAAGCGTAGCAAGGCTTAGAAACGGCACGAAAGGCAGCTCGTATCCGCGCTTTTGCACGATAACGTATGCAGGCAGCGTCAGTAGCGCCGAGACGTAGATCGCCATGAGGCCGAGCTTGATACCTAAAATCGCACCCATAACGCCCGCGATAAAAATATCTGCAGAACCCATGGCTTCGCGCTTAAGAGCTAGGCTAACGAGCGCGCGAAGTAGCCAAAAGGCAAACATAAAAATCGCGGCGTTTATAAACGAATCAAAGGCTTGCAAAAGCCCTTCCGAGTCAAAAGAGGCGGGGAGATTAAAACCGTAAAGCAGCGAAAATGCGACGCTAGCAAAAAGCAGCGGATCGGGAACGGCTTTGTAGCGAAAATCAATGAGGCTAAGCGCTAGCAGCAAGATAAAACAGATACCAAGCATCGCCGCCTTAAAAATCGCGGCGTAAAAGCCGTCTGCAAACATCTCTAGCCCGCGCGTTTCGAAAAAATACGCAAGCACGCAAAGCAGGGCGCTAGCAAGCTCAATGAGCGGATACTGAAAGCTGATTTTTTCGCCGCAAAACGCGCATTTGCCGCGCAAAAACAGCCACGCGAAAATCGGTATGTTGTGATACGGCTTTAGCGGGGTTTTACAGCTTTGGCAGTGCGAGGCGGGGAAATTTATACTCTCGCCGCGCGGCATACGGTAGATTAAGACGTTGCTAAAGCTGCCGACTGCGGCGCCTAAAATAAAAAATAAAACGGCAAAAATCATAACTCTCCTATTTAAATTTATTCCGTTTTTGCGAGCTTGCGCCAAAACTGAGCTTTTTAAACCAAGCCGCGACGTTTTAAAAGATAATCTTTGCGTAAAATTGCTGATTTGTCGCGTTAATTTGATCTAAAATTTGCCTCGTCTTTTGCGCCGCAAAAATATAAAATGCAAAAATTTAAAGGCGATTTTAGCGAAATATTGCCTTGAATGATTTTAAATTTAAAGATTTGGGTTAAAAACTTATGCAAAACGGCGTTGCGGCAAGCCTTTTGGCTCGTAAAATTTAAAAGCCTTTTTTGCGAGCGGGTAAAATAAAAAGACGTAAATTTAAAAGACGGCGGTAGCTAAAATCTCCAAATTTTAAAGTCCGCCGAACCTTCTGTCTTTTTTCTTAAACTTAGCCGTTATCAAGGCTAGCTCCTCGCGCGTAAAATCAGGCCAAAGCGTGGGCGTAAAGGCAAACTCGGCGTAGCTAGCCTGCCAAAGCATAAAATTTGACAGTCTCTGCTCGCCGCCCGTGCGCACGAGAAGGTCGATGGGCGCGGGCTCATCGAGGCACTCCTGCAAACTATCTTCGCTCAAATTTAAAGCTAATTTTTCGGAGTCAAATTCGCCGCCGTTTTTCTCGCAAAATCTTTTAAAAGCTCTTAAAATTTCATCTTTAGCACCGTAGTTTAGCGCCAAATTTAGCTTTAGTCTAGAATTTTGCGCGGTTGCGTTTTTGATATCAGCTATCTCGTTTTTTAGCTTGTCGCTTAGCGGACTTTCGTCGCCGATGACGTTAAATTTGATACCGTTTTTGATAAAACTATCGCGTTTTGAGACTAGAAATTTATGTAAAAGCTCCATCAAAAACGCTACTTCGCTCTTTGGGCGCTTCCAGTTTTCGGTGCTAAATGCATAAAGGCTCAGCATCGCCACGCCCTCGTCAATGCAAAACTCGCACATCTGTTCCACGACGTTTGCGCCCGTTTCGTGCCCTTTGGTGCGTAGCAAACCGCGGCTTTTGGCCCATCTGCCGTTGCCGTCCATGATGATCGCGAGGTGATTTAGCTCGTTCATTTTAGCCCTTAAAATCAATTATTTTGCCGCTTGGATCAAAGAAAGCGGCGATGTTTTGAGTCGTTTGCGTTTCGCAGTCAAATTCATTTCGCAAAAGCCTAGCGACCTTTTCAAACGGCGTTTGGGCGCTGATTATCCTGGCGCCTTTTAGCGTAAAAATAATCGGAGCGAAATTTGAAAAAATAAGGTAAATTTGACTCGTGCGGGCGCCGTCAAATTTCATCTGGAAAACGCCTTTTGCGCCGTTATAAACAAACGAAATATTAATGATATTTTTTTGTAGTGCAAGCAGCATTTGAGCTAGATTTTCAAACGTTTCTCGCGAGTCTGCCGCGCTAAGACTGTTAAATATATATTCATAAAACCAGTTTAGATCGGGCTCGCTTATCAGCCTTTCTATCAGCGCGAGTCCCTCAGGCGCGGCGTAGGCTAAATTCGGCTTTTTAAAGAGATTTCTTATCACGATATTTTCAGTGCCGCTTGCGATCTCGCCCCAGTATTCGCCGTCCACATCGAGGCTTTTCATGCTTTTCGTGCTTAGGATTTTGTTGCCCATTTTTAGATTGTAGCGATTGTAGCCCGTCTTTTCGGCGACTTTGATACTGATGGGCAGGCTCGCGTTTAGAGCCGTGCCCGCGCCGCCGCTTGCGATTTTTTGCACTCGTGAGACGGGATTTATCATAGCTTGGTTGCTAAATTTACGATTTGGCGCGCCGCGTCCTCTTTAGATGTTAGCGCGATATTTTGCGCGTCATGGCGCGTGATAAAGGTTATTTGCGTGCTATCAGAGCCGAAATTTATATCGCCGCCCAGCACATTTAGACAAACGGCGTCAAGGCTTTTTTTCTCAAGCATATTTTTTGCGTTTTGCATGGCGTTTGCGCCGTCCATTTCCATTTTAAAGCCGATTTTTTTGACGTTTTTAAAGTCTTTCAAAGAGCCCAAAACGTCATCGTTTTGCACTAGCTCCAGCGTCCAAATTTCGCCTAAATTTTGCTTTTTTAGCTTGCCTTCAAATTTGGTTTTTGGAGCGTAATCGCTAACCGCAGCCGCCATCGCGAGTAAATTTGCGTCCGTCAAATTTGCGCGTAGCAGCTCTTTTAGCTCCTCCGAGCTTTGAAATTTGAGCGTTTTATAGGGCGCGTTCGCCGTCTCAAAGCTAGCTATCAGCGTCACGTCCGCACCCGCGTAGTAAAACGCATCGGCAAGCGCTTTTGCCATCTTGCCGCTAGATAGATTCGTCACGGCTCTTACGTCGTCGATTTTTTCGCTCGTAGCGCCGCCCGTTACGACCACCTTTTGTCCTTTAAATTTGGGCTCAGCGAGCATCCTTTTGGTTTCGTAGATGATCGTAGATACGTCTGCCAGCGCGCCTTTGCCCGTGTCTCCGCATGCTAGTGTTTTTTCTACCGGTTCGATAAATCTCGCGCCGTTTGCGGCTAGAAACTCGAAATTTTTGCGCGTAGAGAAGTGATTTATCATTTTGTCGTTGGCTGCGGGCGCAATGAGTAGGGGAGCCGGGCTAGCGATCAGAGTCTGCATAAAGACGTTATCGCAAATGCCGCTTGCAAGCTTGTTTATCGTATTTACGCTCGCGGGCGCGATGAGGATGAGATCGGTTTTGGCGTAGGCGATGTGATTTAGCCCATCCTGCCAACTCTCCGTGCGCGAGGTTAAAATTTTATGATCGCACAGCGCTTCAAAGCCGGCTTCAGAGCAAAATTTAAGAGCCCCTTCGCTAAGCATAACGCGCACGTCCGCACCCTCTTTTTTTAGCGCGGATAAAATTTCATAAGCCTTATAAAACGCGATACTGCCGCAAACCGCGAGCAAAATTTTTTTATTTTTTAGCATTTTAGTCGCTTTTCGTATCGTTAAAAAATTTATAAAAAAAGCCTTCTTTATTTACCTGTTTCGTGCGGCTGATGGCTAGCGCGCCGCTTGGTACGTCGCTAGTTACGGTGCTTCCTGCGGCGATTAACACGTCGTCGCCGACTTTTACGGGAGCTATGAGCTGCGTGTCCGAGCCGATAAAGACGTTTTTGCCGATAATCGTTTTATGCTTGGCTTTGCCGTCGTAGTTGCACGTGATCGTGCCGCAGCCTACGTTTGAGCCAGGGCCTATCTCGCAGTCGCCCAGATAGCTTAGGTGGCCCGCCTTGACGCCGTTTAGCCTGGCTGCTTTTAGCTCGACGAAATTTCCGATGTGAGTGTTTTTGATTTCGCATTTTGGGCGCAGGTGCGCTAGAGGGCCGACGTCCGAGTCCTCGACGACGGAGTTTTCTACGACCGAGCCGCTTTTGATGACGGAGTTTTTGATGACGCATTCGCCGATGACGCTTACGTTTTCTTCGATGACGCATTCGCCTTCAAATTTTGCTCTAGAGTCGATGTAAATGCTATTTGGTAGCCGCATTAGCACGCCGCTTTTCATCAAATTTTTCTTGATTTCGTCCTGCATCAAATTTTGGGCGATACTTAGCTGAAATTTATCGTTTATACCCATGAAATTTTGCTCTTCTACACTGATAGCCCAGCACTTTAGACCGCGCTCGTTTGCGATTTTTATCGCGTCGGTTAGGTAAAATTCTTTCTGCGAGTTTTCGTTGCCGATGAGAGGCAAAATCTCGCGTAAAACTTCGCTTTTAAAGCAGTAGCAGCCGGCGTTTGCGCTTTTTATCATTTTTTGCGTCTCGGTTGCGTCTTTTTGCTCGACGATGGCCTCTACTTTGCCGTTATTTATGATCACGCGGCCGTAGCCGTAGGGGTCTGCCGCCTCAAAAACGCTTAGCGCAACGTCTGAGTTTCCCGCGCTTAGGCGGATTAGGTCGTTTGTTTTGATAAGCGGCATATCTCCGCACAAAATCAGCGTTTTTTCGCTATTTAACGGTATGTTTTTTAGCGCGCCCGCAGTGCCCGGGAACTCTTTTAAATTTTGTTCGTAAATTTTAGTTTGAGGGAAAATTTCTTTGATTTTAGCTTCCACTAGCTCTTTTTGATAGCTCAAAACCACGCTCACGTCGCTACTGATCTCATAAGCCTTGCGCAAAATATGGATAATCATCGGCTCTCCGCAAAGCTCGAAAAGCACCTTTGGTTTGGTTGATTTCATCCTTGTGCCAAGCCCCGCGGCAAGCACCACTACGCCGATATCGCTCATCTTTTTTCCTTGTTTAAATTTGAGCGATTTTATCTCAAATTTGCTAAATGCGCGATTAATGCTTTTTGGACTTAACAATTTCTTAAGCATTAACTAATATAATCACGGCCTTTGAATATAATCAAAATCAAATTTAAAGGATATAACTTGCTTTCATTTTTAAAAAAGGCTTTAAGAAGAAATCAGTTTTTGTTTAATATCCACCTGATTTTATCGATTATTTTTGCCGTTCCGCTACTCGTTATCGGCGTTACTGGCGCGATTTTGTCGTATCAGCACGAGCTTGAGGAGCTTATAAATTTAAACTCCGTCAAGGTCGAAAAAACCGGCGAAATGCTAAGCACGGAGAAAATCTTGCAAAGCTTTAGCGAGCAAACGGGCGTTAAACAGCCCGCAAGGCTTGTGCTGCCGAAAAATGAAAACGAAGCAATCAAAATTTATGCTAGCAACAGCGATGCCTATCTGGTCGATCCGTACACCGCGCAGATCATCGGCAAGGACTACGGAGTCGCATTCGTGCGCACGGTAATGTCTCTGCACCGAAATTTAGGCTTTGCGCTAACTGGTAACAAAACCGCTGGCGAGGTCGGTAAGCAGATCGTAGGTGCTAGTACGGTCGCGATGATAGTGCTCGTGATAAGCGGCGTTTGGTTGCATTTTCCAAGGATAAAACGCAAATTTGCCGAGGCGATAAAGCCGAATTTTAAACTCAAAAAATATGCCCTTTTTCACAACCTGCACACGAGTTTAGGCGCCTTAAGCGCGGTGATTTATCTCGTCATCTGTTTAACGGGGCTCATGTGGTCGTACCGCTGGTATAACGGCGCGGTGACTGAGCTTTTCGTTAGCGCGCAAAATTTGCCTAAAGAGGCCGAGCGCAAAGAGGGCGCACCCGCAAAAACAGAGGGAAAAAAGAGCGCCGAGTATAAATTTAGCGATGTGCAGAGGGCTTACGAGATATTTAAATCAAGCGGCATAGAGTATAAAGAATTTAGCCTGATGCTCGCGGCCGGAGATAAGATAAACGTCAGATACTACGAACCCGACGCGCCTAGCACCGCTCGTCCGAAAATGGCGACCGTGAATGTAAAAGATAGCAAGATGGCGGAGCAAAAGCAGACAGAGGGCATAACCGTAGGCATGGTAAAGAGCACGAACTATCAGCTACATACGGGATACTTTTTCGGGATTGCGGGTAAAATTTTGTGGTCGGCGGTTTCGCTTTTGATGGCGCTTTTTATATTTAGCGGTTTTTATATGACGGCAAAAAGGGCGTTTAAGCCAAAAAGAGCTTAGCTAAGCTTAGCCTAGCTTTGCGCCTTAATACTTAAAATTTTACCTTAAATTCGATCAAATTTAACTCTAGTAAAGGCGGTAGATTTGCCGCCTTAAATTTTGCTTTCTTTTTAAAAATTTAACCCAGCGGTATCAGCTGAATTTACATATAAAATCGCGCCTAAACGTTAGGATAAATTTTATCGCCCAAAGCGCGCAAAAATCGAAATTTAAACCAAAATGCGGTTTTTGAAAAAAAATTATGCCGGTTTGGAACGTATTTTGCAAATAGCTAGCCTGAGTTTAACTGTTTTTTCAACTAAAAAAAACTAAAATACAAACCAAATTTTATAGGTGGAAAGTTCAAGATGGATTTAGGTAGCGTCGTCGGTTGGATAGTTGTTATGGTGCTTTTGCTAGGCTCGATGCAAATGGGCGTCGGAATCGGAGCTTATATCGATATTCCCTCGGTTTTGATCGTTTTTGGTGGCACGATTTGCGCGCTGATGATCGGCTTTAAGATGGAGCAGATAAAAAAACTAGGCACGTTTTATGGCATTGCCGCAAAACCAAAAACGTATAATCTACCCGAAATCGTAAAAAAAATGGTCGAGTACTCCACTAAAGCTCGCCGTGATGGTATCTTGGCGCTTGAGAGCGACGCAAATAACGAAACCGACCCGTTTCTAAAAAAAGGCTTATCTATGGCGGTTGACGGCAATGAGCCAGACGCCATCAGATCGCTACTTGAGATAGATATGGAGCAGTCTAGCTCTAGGCATGGCGATAATATCAAAATTTTTGAGCAAATCGCGGGCTTTGCGGGCTCGATGGGTATGATCGGTACGCTCATCGGCCTGGTTGCGATGCTTATGAACATGTCCGATCCTTCGGCTATCGGTCCGTCGATGGCGGTCGCGCTCATTACTACGCTTTACGGTGCGATGATAGGAAACATCCTGGGCTCGCCCGTGGCAAACATCCTAAGTATCCGCGACAAGGACGAAGGTACGGCAAAGGTGCTAATGCTAGAGGGCATAATGGCGATCCAAGCCGGCGATAATCCTAGGACGCTTGAAATGAAGCTGCTATCGTTTTTGCCGCCTAAAGACCGCGTTAGTCAGTTTGATAAGTAGAAAAAATGGCTAAAAAGTTAATCGATCCGGGTGACTGCCCCAAATGCTTACCCGAGTGGCTCGCGGCGTTTGGCGACTTGATGTCGCTTCTGCTTTGCTTTTTCGTACTGCTTCTTTCTATGAGTACGATGGACGCGAAAAAGCTAGAGGCCGCGATCGGCTCGCTAAACGGAGCGCTAGGCGTACTTGAGGGCGGAGCAAAGCCAGACGTGAGCTCCGAGCAAAATCAAGACGACCATGCCACATCAAATAAAGAACGCACGGGCGTGAAGTCGAATTTCGAGCAGACGCTGCGCTCTATCAACGAGCTTTTGCATGCTAGCGGCTCGCCTGAAATCACGTTTGAGGAGAGCGAGAGCGGATTTGTGATTAGACTGCCGGCAAATTTACTCTTTGCAAAAGATAGCGCCAAGCTGCAAAACGACGATGCGCTGCTATTTTTAAAACGTATCGCGATGGTGATAGCCAAGCTACCGCCCGACGTCGTAGCAAACGTGATCGGACATACCGACAGCGAGCAGCCCGCGTCTACCGAGTTTAGAGACAACTGGCAGCTATCGTCGGCTAGAGCTATCAGCGTAGTTAGCGAGCTAATCAAAGACGGAGTCGATCCTAAAAAGCTAACAGCGTCGGCAAAGGCCGAATTTGAGCCGTTTGCGACGAATTTTACCGAGCAGGGCAGGGAGAAAAACCGCAGGGTCGAGATACACTTCGTTTCGTTAAATTTAGACGACAAAGCCAAAACGCAAAAAAGCATACTGGACGCGCAGGAGTAAATTTGAAAAAACTGACGTTTTTGCTGTTTTTTATCTTTGCGGCGGTCGCGATCGGCGAGGATAACGTTACGATCCCGACCGTAAATCTCAGCCTAAGCGCGCCTACTACGCCCACCCAGCTAGCTAGCTCGCTAAACGTCCTACTAGTCCTTACCGTCCTCACGCTAGCTCCTTCGCTGGTTTTTATGATGACCAGCTTTTTGCGGCTCATTATCGTTTTTTCGTTCTTGCGTCAAGCGATGGGCACGCAGCAGATGCCGCCCTCTACGGTGCTTATTAGTCTTGCGATGGTGCTTACGTTTTTTATCATGGAGCCTGTAGGCAAGAAAGCCTACGAAGCTGGCGTGCAGCCATATCTAAGCGAACAAATAGGCTACCAAGAGGCCTTTGAGCGCGGTGTAAAGCCGTTTCGCGAGTTTATGATAAAAAATACGCGCGAGAAGGACTTGGCGCTGTTTTTACGTATCAGAAATATGCCAAACCCGCAAAGCTTTGACGATATCCCGCTCACGGTCGTGATGAGCGCGTTTATGATCAGCGAGATGAAAACGGCGTTTGAGATAGCCTTTTTGCTCTATCTGCCGTTTTTGGTCATCGATATGGTCGTTAGCTCCGTGCTTATGGCGATGGGTATGATGATGCTGCCGCCGACGATGATTTCGCTACCGTTTAAGCTGCTTATTTTCGTACTCGTAGACGGGTGGAATTTGCTCGTCATGAACCTCGTTAAAAGCTTTCATTAGGTTTTTTATCGCTATAATCTTAAAAATGCTCCATGCGCCGCTTAAATTTTTATTTTATTTTACCTACGGCGCCAGGCCCAGGGCGGGCAAACCTGCTCAAATTTAGCCCGCGCCGCCCAGAGCTAATATGGAAGGGGTTAGATGAAAAAAATTTATATATTTTTGAGTTTTTGCGTTTTTTTAGGCGGTTCGGAGGTTAAATTTGAAGGGAATTTGCCCGAGCTGATTTTAGCCGCGCAGAGCTCAAATTTAGCTCACATTTCAAACTACGAACCGCAAAAAGCGCAGCTGCAAAAAGAGACCGTAAAGAGTGCGTATATGCCAAGTCTCACGATCGACGGCGGATATAGTTTTTTAAGCGGCGACATAAACGTCCTGCGCCCGCAAAGAGCCGCCACGGCAAGAGCGATTTTGGAGCTTGCCGTTTATGACGGCGGCAAAAGAGAAGCCCTGCTAAGCTCGCTTTCGCACCTTAGCGCGGCTGAAATTTTAAAAAACGAGGAGTATCAAAACCTGCTTGCGTTTAACGCGACCAAGCTTTATTTTAGCTTTTTGTCGCTGGGTGAGCTCGCGCTGGCAAAAGAGGGCGAGATAAACTACCTAAAAAACGCGCTAAATAGGCTGGAAAAGTACTACCGCGCAGGGCTTAGCGACGAGAGCGAGTATGAAGCGGTAAACGCTAGATATGCCATGGCGCTCGCCGAACGCCTCGAAATCTCGCAAAATCAAAATGAGATAAAAAATCAAATTTATGCGCTAACGGGCAGAGATATCGAGCCTGTGGCGGGCTCTAGGATCGCGTTTGCAGACGACGACTCCGCACCGCAAAAAAGCGAAAAGCCCGAGCTTGAGGCGCTTAGTCTAAATTTCGCCGCGGCTCTTGAGGACGAAAAGATAACCGCGTCCGAGACTAACCCGCAAATTTTCATCAAAAACACCTACACCTTTATGCGCACGCATTACGATAGAAACTTGCTGCCCGCGCAGTATCGAAGCGTGCTGGAGCCGTATTTCGACGACTTTTTTAAGCCAAATTTAAATACAAACGAGCTGATTTTGGGCTTTAGCTGGAAGGCGTTTGATTTTGGCGCAAACAAAAAGCGGCGCGAGATAAAGCGCATTAGCGCGCTGCAAGCGAAGTTAAATCTGGATCAAAAGCGATTGCAAAACGAGCTAAATTTGACGAATATCAAAAACGATCTAAAGACGCTCGAGCAAAAGATCGCCGCCGGCAAAAGCGCGCTAAACTCGGCGCAAACCTCGCTAAATGCCGTTAGTAAAAAGTATGAAGCCGGGCTTCTTGGATACGTCGAGTTTTTAAACGCGACCGCGCAGAGCTTTAGCGCAGGCAGCGCGCTGGAGCTAAGCAAGAGTAAATTTGAGATCAAAAAGGCGGAGTATCTGTATGAACGCGGCGGCAAGATCGCCGAAAATATCGAAAAAACGGAGCGCAAATGAATAAAATTTTACTTTTTTTACTGAGCGCGGCGGTTGCGCTTTGTGCCCAGGATAGGATCTACGCGAGCTTTGACGTCGCGGCCGCAAAAGACGCACATCTTGCGCTAAAGGCCGTGGGTATCGTAAAGAGCGTAAACGTAGAAATCGGCTCTGCGGTAAAGCGCGGCGACGTGCTACTCGAGCTTGAAAACGAGAGCGAAAAGCTAGCCGTAAGGCTCGCTCAAAACGACCTAGAAAGCGCGCAGACGGCAAAAGCTCACGCAAAAAGCGTGCTGGATAAATTTAAGCTCGTTCAAAGCGTGAGCTCGAAGCAGGCTTTTGAAAATGCGGAGTTTGATTTTAAAAACGCCGCGCTAGCCGAAAACAGAGCTCATCTGGCGCTAAATTTGGCGCAAAAAAGACTCGAGGATACGAGGCTACTCGCGCCTTTTGACGGGACGATATCTGGCAAGAGTATCGAGGTCGGCGAGGGCGTTGGCGGCGTAGCGCAAAAGCTGATGTCGATTTTTTCCTATCCGGACGTCAAGCTCAAGCTCAGCTTTGATGAGAAATTTAAAGACCGCGTGAAAATCGGTAGCGAATTTATCTATAAACTAGACGGCCAAATCGAGGAAAGACGCGGCGAGATCAGCCTCATCTACCCGACTATCGATACGAAAAACGGCAAAATTTACGCCGAAGTGCAGGCGCAAAATTTGACGCCGGGGCTTTTTGGCGAGGGGTATATCGTCTCTAGCGCTCAAGACGGGGATGCAACGAGCGATAAAAATGCCGCCGAGCCTAAAAACAAGGACGAAAATAAAACATTTGGGCTTAAATTTGAAGGCTTGAAAAGCGGCGGTCATGCCGCTGCTGGCGCGAAATTTGACGATAAAAAAGTCAGCCTTGACGCGGCTAGGTTTTTAAATTTGAGGGCGCAAACAAAAAGCGAGATAAATTTAAACTCAAATTTGGATTGCGGCGTTAAATTTGAGTTCGCCGCGAAAAATGCAAATTTGGCGGGCGCGTTAAATTTGTCGCATAAACAAAGCGGCACAAATTTAAACGCGGAATTTGACGCGGCGCAAATTTTACTAGTCGCTAAACGCCAAATGCTTTTTGCGGAGCAGGGCGAACGGGTAAATTTGACGCAAAAGGCAGTTTTAGCGAAGGCGCAAAATGTATAAACTAGCCATAAATCGTCCGATTACGACGCTGATGTTTTTCGTCGCGCTCGTATTTTTCGGGGCGATGTCGCTTCTTAGGATGCCGGTAAATCTCTTTCCCGAGGTCGTCATCCCGCTGGTTAAGATCACGACCTATGCGCCGGGCGATATGAGCCTCATCGAGAGCAGGGTCACTAAAAAGATCGAGGACGAGGTCTCGACGATAGACGGTATCAAAAAGATTAGGTCATATACATTTAACAACCTCAGCATCGTTTTGGTCGAGTTTAATCTCAAGAAAAACATCGACGTCGCCGCGAACGACGTGCGCGACAAGGTCGCAAAGGCAAAGCTGGACGCCCAGCCCGAGATAGAGAAAATCAACAGCGACAGCGGCAAGGTGGCGAGCTTTTTCGTTAGCCGTAAGGACGAAAATTTAACCGCGCTTATGCAGGCGGTCAAAGACGAGGCAAAGCCGTTTTTGCAGCGCGTAAAAGGCGTGGGCAAGGTCGATGACAAGGGCTTTTTGGAGCCTGAGATTAAAATTTACCTTGATCCGTTTAAGCTCGATAAATACTCCCTAACCGCGGCCTCGGTCATAAATATAATCAAATCGCAAAATTTAAAAGCGCCGCTTGGCAAGCTCGAAAACAGCGAGTTTGAGATATTTTTAAAGAGCGAATTTGATGCTAAAAGCGTGCGCGAGCTAGAGGAGATACGCCTGCAAAAAGACGTGTTTTTAAAAGACGTCGCGCACATTGAGCTATCTCATCACGACACCGACGCCGTGGCGATGTATAACGGCAAGCGCGGAGTGCTGCTCGACGCTATAAAAGTAAGCGGCGCAAACACGATCGAGACGATAGACGCGCTCAAGGCTAAAACCGGCGAACTAGCCGCAAAACTGGGCGAAAACTACGAAGTAGAGCGGGTTTACGAAAAGAGCGAAAGCATCCTAAAGCACATAAATCAGGTCAAATTTGACATGATGCTAGGCGTCGCGCTCACCGTCGTCATTGTCTTTTTCTTTTTGCGAAGCTTTAGCGCGACTATCATCGCCGCGCTTGCGATACCTGCTAGTATCGTGGGGACGTTTTTTATCATCGATGTTTTGGGCTTTGATTTAAACCGCCTCACGCTGCTGGCTCTCACGCTTGGTATCGGTATATTTATCGACGATGCGATCGTGGTCGTGGAAAATATCTCCAAAAAGATGCAAGAGGGCGAGAGCAATCCGCTAAAAGCGAGCTTTGAGGGCGTGCGCGAGATCGCCTTTAGCGTGCTTAGCATTAGCGCGGTGCTGCTTTGCGTGTTTGTGCCGATTGCCTTTATGGAGGGAATTGTCGGGCAGTATTTTAACTCCTTTGGTATGAGCGTGAGCGGCGGTATCGTGGTGTCATTTTTGGTTTGCATTATGCTGATACCTAGCCTGGCGGCGAGGTTTTTGAGCGAGGGCGAGAGTAAATTTTACCGCGTGACGGAGCCTATATTTGAGGCGCTTGAGAGCGGTTACGAGCGGCTTTTGAAGCTTATTTTGAGGTTTAAAACCGCGTTTGTTATCCTTACCTTCGGCGTGCTAGCTCTTTGTATGAGCCTAGCGGGCAAGGTCGGTATGGACTTTTTGCCCGTCGAGGACGAGGGACAGTTTGAGATATTTTTAAAGGCAAACCCCGGCATCTCGGTCGAGGCTATGAGCGCTAGAGCCGGCGAGGTCGTGCGCGAGGTAGATAGCGATCCACGCGTCGAGTACTCGTATATGATCGCTGGCTACACGGACTCAAAAGACGCATACAAGGCTAAAATTTACGTCCGCCTAAAAGGCTTTGAGTCGCGAAAAGAGCGCCAAACGCAGATAATGGACGAGTATAGAAAAAAGCTTAAATTTGACGACCTCTCCGTCAAAGTCCTGCAGATACCATACGTCGATACGGGTAGCGACAGCGAGCCGGTACAGCTAACGATCACGGGAGATAGCCTGGAAAAGCTAGACGAAATCCTGCCAAAAGCCATCGCCATGGTGCGCGCGATAGAGGGCACGACGGATGTGGGCAGCGATAACGAGGATAAGATAAACGAGCTGCAAATCAGCGTAAATAAAGACAAAGCCAAGCGCCTAAACATCGATCCTAGCGCGGTCGCGCAGGTGATATACGCGTCGTTTGGGCAAAATAGGCTTGGTAGCTTTGATAACGGCGACGCGCAGTACGATATGATACTGAGGTTTGACGACGAGTACCGTAAGGACGCGCAGGCGCTACAAAAGCTAAAGATCAAAAATGCGTACGGCGAGAGTATAAGCCTAAGCGCGGTGGCCGAGTTTAAGACGAGCAAGACCTTTTCCGTGATAAACCGCTTTAACAAACAGCGTCAGATCAGGATCGTCGCAAACGTCGATAACGTCCCGCTAGGCGCCGTACAAAAAGGCATCGACGAAAATATCGGTAAAATTTTGCCCGCAGGCTATGATTACGTGATGACGGGCTTTATCGAGATGATGAACGACACGAACGCGGCCTTCGTCTTTACGATCAGCCTTAGCGTCGTGCTCATCTATATGATTCTGGCTGCGCTTTACGAGAGCTTCGTGCTACCTATCATCATCATGATCTCTATGCCGCTGGCGTTTGGCGGCGTGGCGGTCGGGCTGCACCTTAGCGGCAACTCATTTAGCCTATTCGTCATGGTCGGCGCGATCTTGCTTTTTGGTATGGTGGGTAAAAACGCGATTTTAGTCGTGGATTTCGCCAACCGATACGCAAACGAGGGCGCGCCGCTAAACGAAGCCATCGTGCGCGCTGGCGTCAAGAGGCTGCGAGCGATACTGATGACTACTTTTGCGATGATATTTGCGATGTTGCCGCTTGCGCTTAGCAGAGGTGCCGGATACGAGGGCAACTCCCCTATGGCTATCTCGGTGATCTCGGGGCTCATCAGTTCGACGCTGCTAACGCTGCTAGTGGTGCCTGCGCTCTTTGGTGCAGTGTATAAGATAGATAAATTTGTGAGTAAAATTTATAAAAGAGAGGAAATTTAGGGCTTAAATTTAAGCTTGCTTTCGGCGAGACTTGCATCAAATTTGCACTCGGCGGTTGCTCGACCATTGGGCGCTAATTTTGTTTAAACTAAAAAGCTGATTTTGCTTTGAGACCACATTAAACTGATTTCCGTAATTTAACGTAACAAATTTGCCATTTTGTATTCGTCTGCCTCTACTAAACCCTGTTTTTAAATATTTAGCGCAAAATATAGATTCCTTATTTATTTGATAACGGTTTTAGAAATTATTAATTTTTAAAATGCTAAAATCCGCGCCGATTTAAAGTAAATTTTAAAAGGACGAATTTTAAACGTGAGTATACTTGACAAAAAGACGATGTATAAAATTCATACTTATATTTCACTCATATTTTGCATTCCGCTAGTTATCGCATGCTTTACGGGATCGGTTTTGGTTTATAAAGACGAGATAAATAATATCTTAATGCCAGGCGTTATCTACGTCGAAAAAAATAGCGACGAAAACGAGCAAAAAAGTAGATTTAAATTTGACGAGCTAAGAGAAAAAATAGAAAAAGAGTATCCGCATCACGAGATAGTAGGCTGGAATATCGACGCAGATCCCCAAAAAACGGACAAAATTTGGCTGTTAAAGCACGGAGCGGGCGAAAAAGAGTGGGCGTGCGTGTATCTGGACGCTTTTAGCGGAGAGATAAAAAGCGATCTCGTGCCGCATGATAGCGGACTCATCGGGGTTATAACCGAGCTTCACGAAAATTTGCTTCTTGAAAAAAGCGGTCAAATTTTGCTTGGACTAACGGCGATTTTTGCTTTTCTTATTTCGATTAGCGGCTTTATCGTTTACCGAAATTTTTGGACGAATTTACTGCGCCTTCGGTTTGCGAGAATGGCGGTTTTTATGAGCGATTCGCACAAATTTATCGGCGTTTTTTCTACGCCCGTTATCTTTGCAGTCGCGCTTAGCGGTGCTTGGTGGGAGCTTAGGTTTATGTTTATGCCGCCTTTTGATAATTCTAAATTCGTAATCGGTCCGCAAATTTACGATAAAAATATCTCTATCGACGCCCTCGTACAAAAAGCGGCCTCGGATATGCCAGGATTTGAGACGCACTACGTTAGTTTTCCGTTTTATGATGGCGCAAATATCACGCTTTACGGGCAAAAACCGAGTCAAAGCTTCCTACATAGCCAGTACTCAAGCACCGTTTCTTATGATAAACACAGCGCAAATTTAATCGATGTAAAAGATATCGAGCTAGCAAGCAATAAGGATAAGTTTTTATCGACGTTTAGGCGCGCTCACTACGGCGACTATAACGCCGCGACCAAATTTATCTGGTTTTTATGCGGGCTAGCTCCACTTGCGCTTAGCGTTTCGGGCATTTATTTATGGATAAAAAGATCAAATTTTAAAAGGAGAAAAAGATGAAAAATAAAATTTTGTTTTCGGTTGCGGCGATAAATTTGCTAGCGTCCGTTCAAATTTTAGCCGCTCAAAACGGCGAGAACACAGCGGGCAAAGAGACGCTTCAGGCCGTCGAGGTAACTAGCGAACAAAGGCGCGACGACGTCAAATACAACGCCAAAGAGCTTGTAAAAAGTACCACGAGGCTAGACCTCACCTCGCGCCAAACGCCCCAGTCGCTAACCGTCATCACTGAGGCTAGGCTAAAGGATCAAAACATCAACGACTATCAGGTGCTTTTGCGAAATATCCCGGGCGTCACGCTTAACAAGTGGGACGAGCGCGTATATCCTACGGCAAGAGGCTTTAAGATAGATTATTATTTGCTTGATTCGATGCCAAGCTTTGGCGGATTTAGCCTAGGCGCAAACGATATGAGCATGTTGCCCTATGAGCGCGTTGAGGTCGTAAAGGGCGCAAACGGCCTGCTAGCGGGTGCCGGCAATCCGGCGGCTAGCTTAGATTTCATCCGAAAAAGAGCAAATTCAAAAGAATTGACGGGAAATTTTAAACTAAGCGCGGGCTCGTACGATAGATACGGCGTTTCAGGCGACGTGCAAACCCCGGTGACCGCTGACGGCAGCGTGCGGGCTAGAGCGTCTTTTATGCACGAGAAGTCTCGTTCGTATATGGACTACTATAACCGTAAAAATACCGCTATATACGGCGTAGTGGATGCTGATATCATGGATAGTTCGTGGCTTAGCCTGGGCGCGTTTTATCAGGAGCTAAAGCGTCACGGCGTACGCTGGGGTGGAATGCCCGCGTTTTACAAAAACGACTCTAGGCGCGAGTTTGGTAAAAATGAAATTTTTTCGCAGCCTTGGACTAGGTGGGATATCAAGACTTTTGACGTTTATGCCGATTTTAGGCACTATTTTGAAAACGAAGCCAGCCTAAATTTATCCTATTCATTCCGCCGCGCAAATACGGATACTAATTTGCTCTACTACGGCGGCAAGGTAAATTTAGACGACACGGGCGACATCGGCGGGCTTAGCGCCTACGCAAACAAACGCGAAGAAAATATCCACAACGTAGACGCCTACATAAATATGCCCTACGAAGCGTTTAGCTTGCCTCACGAGGTGGTTTTCGGCGCTATGTATAACAACTACCAAAACAGCTCCGATAAGGTCAGTAGTTATTGGTTAAATCGTACGACTCCGGCTGGTCTAGCCTACTCAGCACGCACTAGGATAGATTTTAAAAACCTTCATATCGACGATCCGAGGTTTCCTTACGCCGATCAAAACAACGCCGACAAGACGGTGCAAAAGGCCGTATATTTGGCTAATAAATTCTCAATCACGGACGAGCTAAAGTTTTTGCTGGGAGCTAGGATGAGCTACTATAAGTACCGCATAACAGGCGGCAACGGCAACAGAAACTTTACGCAAGAAATCACGCCGTATCTAGGCATCACGTACGATATCGGCGAAAATCACACTCTTTATGCTAGCTACACGAGTATCTTTAAACCCCAAACCGTAAAGGATATCAACGGCAAATACTTAGACCCCATCCAAGGTAAAGACTATGAGATGGGCATAAAGGGCGATTATTTTGATGGAGCGCTTTCGGCCTCTTTTGGCGTATTTAAGGTCGTGCAAGATAAGCTAGGCGCAAAAACCGGACAAAAGATCCCCGGCACCACGACTGACGCGTACGAAGCTAAAAAAGGCGTAACGAGCAAGGGCTTTGAGGTGGACGTAAACGGTGAGATAAATCAAAATTTAAGCCTAGGTCTTGGGCTTACTCACTTTAACGCCAAGGACGCCGACGGTAAGAAATTTGATACCGAAAGCTCGCGCACTACGGCAAATCTCTTTGCCAAATACTCTATAGCGGACTTTAGAGCGGGTGCGGGAGTGCAGTATAAAAGTAAAATTTACGTCGGTAGCGGCGCAAACGAAATCACGCAAAAGGCCTACACGCTGGCAAATTTGATGTTTGGCTACAGGATAAGCAAAAATTTCGACATCCAGCTAAATATCGACAACGTGTTTAATAAAAAATACTTCGAGGGCATCGGCAATAACAAGATGGTTTACGGCGATCCGCGAACCTTTAATCTAGGTTTTACGTATAGTTTTTAAGCCCTTTAGATTTTTTGCCGCGTAGCTTGGTTTGCTAATGCGGTTATCCAGATTATAAATTCGGCGCTTTTTGTCGGTATTAAATTTGTAAATTTACAGGTTACGATAGGTGCCGAATTTAGATATAAAACTATGGGTAAATTTGCCTTAATACGCTAAAAATACCCTTTTAACGAGCGATAAATTTGTTACAAATTTGGCTCCGTTTGGTTACTGCCAAGGATTTTAAAGTTTATTTTAAGCGTTATTTTGGCGAGCGTAAGGTAAGATTAAGGCAAAATTTTCTTAAGGCTAAATTTTGAAACGCGCTTTTTTTCAAGCTATCTCGCACATTGCCGTTTTTGCGCTGGTTGCGGCGTTTGCTAGCGGTTGCGCCGCGCCGAAAAAGGCAACCCCCGCACCGCCAAAGCCCGTTACGCAGTCTGAAATAAAAAACATCTGCGACGGCAAAAGCCCAAAAGAGTGCAACGATACGGGCGTGAAATTTGAAAATGCCAAAGACTACGAGCGTGCGAAGCTCTGCTATCAAAAGGCCTGCGAGAGCGGCGAGGGCGTAGCGTGTTCGAATTTAGGTTCTCTTTATCAAAAAATCGATCCTGCTAGCGATCAAATTTTACCTCTTTTTTTAAAGGCCTGCCAAGCGGGCAATAAATACGGCTGTTTTAATGCCGCAAACGTTTACCGCCTGGGGCTTGGCGCGCGTAAAAACGACTTCGTGCGCGCGATAAAACTCTACGAAAAATCCTGCGTGCAGCTAAAACACGCTAAAAGTTGTACGAATCTAGGTAGCATGCATCAGTTTTCTTTGGGCGTAGAGACGGCGAGCAGGGACGTGGCGAGGAAATTTTACGAGATAGGATGCGAGCTGGGCGATGAGGTCGGCTGCAGAAATCTTTCGCTAGTAAATAGCGAGTAAATTTAAACCGCAAGCATACGCCTGCGCGAAATCTTTACTCGCCTTGCAAATTTGGATTTGACTAAGATTTTAATCGAATTTTATTAAACTCGCAAAGTCTTGAAATTTTAAAGATGGGGTTTAACCCTTAATTTAATCGCGAGGAACTTTACGGAATATTTTAACTAAACGGCCCGAGGTTTTAAGGACGGTTTGAGCTAAGAATCTATGAAAATCGCTTTTTATTCTCGGGATGCATCATGCGATTTTAACCGCACGGCGCAAATTTTACGACTGAAATTTGCTTAAGAGCCAAAAGTCGTAAAAAATTCGTAAAGTCGTTTTTGTTACTTCAAAAAGGAGTCGGATTAAATTTTGGTCATATAGCGTAATGCTAAATTTAAAATATCAAATTTGGCTCAAAGCCCAAACCGCCGAATTTGATGTCGAATTTATGCTTGCCACCGCAACCTAAACGTCGTTTCTTTGCCAGGTTCGCTTTCGCAGGTTACTGATATGGCGTTGTTTTCGCAGGCTCTTTTGACCAAATTTAGCCCGATACCAAAGCCGCCTTGGTCTTCGTTAAACCGCGTGTATCGCTCGAAAATTTTATCTTGCTGCTCTTTGCTTAACCCCTCGCCGCTATTTGAGATTTTTAGCTCGCCGTCTTGCAAACTAACCGCGACGTAGCCGCCTTGGTTTGCGTATTTTACGGCGTTGCTTAGTAGGTTATCCACCGCACGTTTTAGCTCATAGCCATTTGCATTTATGAGAGCGTCATTTAAATTTAACCTTAGATCAAGCCCTCGCTTGGCAAAAAACGGAGCGAAAAACTCTAGCCGCTCATTTAAAATATCTTTCAAATTTAGCTCCTCTTTTGGTGCGCAGCGCTCGGCACCAAAGGATAAATACGTTAGGTCCTCATAGGTGCGGCTTAGCGTTTTGGCGGCGGTTTGGATGTTGTTTAGGCGCTTTAAATTTCTCTGGCTTAGGCTACTTTTATCTGCCGTTTCGATGCTCATAAGTATGACGCTAAGGGGCGCTTTTATCTCGTGAGTAGAGTCTTTTATAAAGCGATTTAGCGCGGCGATCTTGGCGTGTAGCGACGCTAGCGCGGTCTTTGCTAGATAAAAGGCGATTATCATGATGACGCCTAAAACGATAAGCAAATTTAGCACCGTCCGCAGCCGTAGCAAATTTAGCTCGCTCGTGACGTCCTTGCCGCTTAGCGCGATCTTTGCCGTGGCTAGCTCGTCCGCGCCGCCTTCGTCCATGTTTTGCAAGGCTTCAAATATCTCCACTCGGCCGTCTGCTGCGACCGCGCTGCTTTGGGTGTCGTCAAATTTATCGCAGCCCGCCTCGCCGTATAAAATTTGACCGCTTTTAGCCACGATGCAGGCTTTGACGTCTTTTTCGGCGGTAAAGTTTTTTACCGCGCCAAGCCCGTCCATGCGCGCTTTCATGTAGATACCCATCTTGATCTCTTTTAGATTTTTTACCTCGTTTGAGATGAGGGCTTCTTTTTTCATTTTATAGTCGTTCGTGAAAAAATACCCCAAAAATATGGTGCTAGTGATGAGATAAAGCGAGAGGATTTTTGCTATAACGGCGGAGCGCTCAGACATAGATATAGCCGTCGCCGCGCCTATTTATGATCGCGTCCTTGCCTAAAATGCGGCGTAAGTTTTTTACGTAAACTCGCAGGCTCAGTTCGCTTGGCTCCTCGCCGTAGTTCCAAATTTTCTCAAATATCGTCTCTTTGCTCAGCAGCGCGTTTTTATTTTCCAAAAATAGCGCCAAAAGTTCGCTTTCTTTGTTTGAGAGGTTTACGATTTGCCCGTTTTGCCGGAGCGTTTTGGAGCTTGGATAAAATTTATATCCGCTGCCAAGCTCGATAAATTCGTCATTTACGTGAGAAAATTTGCGCTTGAGTAAAATTTGAATACGAAGTAAAAGCTCTTTTAGTTCGTACGGCTTTTTAAGGTAGTCGTCGCAGCCGCTTTTGTAGCCGATCTCTAGGTCTTGTAGCGCGTTTAGCGAGGTGGTAAAGATCGCAGGCGTGTCGTCGCCAAGCCGCCTAAGTTCGCGCAAAAGGGAGAAACCGTCGCCTTTAGGCAGCTTGACGTCGAGGATGAGGATATCAAAATTTCGCTCGTAGGCGGTATCTAGAGCTGCTTTAGCATCGGCGCGAACGGTCACGTCGTAGCCTTGTTCGCTCAGATACTCGCTGATGAGTTCGCTTAGCGTCTCATCGTCCTCTACGAGCAAAATTTGCGTCATTACATCTTATCCTTTTTCATATCTTTCATATCGTCTTTCTTTTTACCCATATCGTCTTTCATCTCTTTCATATCGCCCTTCATTTCGTCCTTTTTTATCATCATATCGTCTTTTTTCTCCATCATGGCGTCCTTCTTTTCCATCATGGTATCTTTTTTCTCCATCATATCGCCTTTCATCTCGGCGGCAAAGATAGAACCTGTAACGAAAAACGCGCTAAGCGCAACTAAAGCTAACTTTTTCATAGCATCTCCTTTAAGAAAATTTATGATGGAAGTTTAGCCAAGAAACGTGAAACGAGCGTGAAATTTAAGCCATCAAGCTAAATACATACGATAAAAGCGGCAGGCTAATAAAGCTAAACGCCACTCCCACGGCTACTGCGGCTACGGCTAGCTGGCTATCAAGCTCGGCTTTCATGATCATCGCGCTTGCTAGCACCATCGGCGGCATGGCGCACTGAAGGATACCTATCATCCAAATTTGACCGAACTCTACGCCAAAAATCATCGTAACGAGTATGAATAAAAACGGCGCGACGAGCATCTTGCCGACGATTACCACTGCGGTTGATTTATAACAGCTCTTGATACTGCGAAATCCTAGCCCGATGCCGATCGCAAAAAGAGCGACGGGAACGACGCTTTGCGCAAAAAGCGTAAGCGCGTCGAATAGTACCCTTGGAAGCGGAACGCCGCGAAGCAAAAAGCCCAAAATAAGCGCGACGAAAGGAGGAAATTTGACCACTTTCATCACGTTTTGCACGAGTGAAACCTTTGCCGGAGCGCCAAAAGCCAGGATAAAAGGCCCAAAAATGCTAATCGGGATCGAGGTAGCTAGCTGATCGTAAAAGATAACTTCGTTCATCGCATCCTCTCCGAAAAAGCCCTTAATGATAGGCATGCCCATAAATACGGTGTTTCCAAACATTCCTAGCAGTACGGCGCTCACGGTCGTGGCTTTGTTAAATTTTAAAAATTTGCACGCCAAAAATATCGCCGCAGCGCCCAGCATCGAACAGGCAAAGCCCGTGGCGATGACGTTTATAAGCGTGGTGTCGATGTTTACGTGGTAAATTTTATCGAAAATCAGCGCCGGAAGCGCGAAGCAAAGCGCGTAGTTTATGAAAACGGAGGCGTTTTTTTGCTCAAAGACCTTAAATTTTTTCGCCCCGTAGCCGGAAGCGATAATGATAAAAATAGATAATAATTGCGTAAACATTTGCGTAATCCGAGTTATAAATTTTAAAAAGGCGATTATACGGCGGCTAGCATTAAAGAAAAATAAAATTTAATTGAATTACTTAACATCGCCTTAACGGGTTTTTGTATATAATCTCGCGTTAAATTTAAAAAGGCGAGAAATAATGAAAAAATTTATCAAATTTATCGCGGTTTTTGCCGTGCTAGCTGGGGCGGGTTACTACTTTTACGATAAAAATTTTAACGTTCCGCAAGGCGATCAGTTTATCACCTCAAAAGCCGTTCGCGGCGAGCTGGTAAAAAGTATCGAAAGTAACGGCGAGATCTATGCTACCGAGCTAATCGATGTTGGCGCGCAGGTAGGCGGCCAGATCAAAAAGCTCTACGTAAAGCTCGGCGACGTCGTAAAGGCGGGCGACATGATCGCTGAAATCGACTCCGCGACTCAGCAAAATAACGTAGATACCAAAAAAGCCCAACTTGGAATTTACGAAGCGAAGTTAAATTCGGCCAAAGTCGCGCTTGAGATTTCAAAGACCAAATTTAAGCGCGAGCAAGAGCTTTTTGCTAAAAACGCAACCTCAAAAGAGGAGTTTGAAAACGCCAAAAATACCCTAGCCGCAAACGAAGCCTCGCTAAAAGAGATCGAAGCGCAAGTCGCGCAGGCTAAAATCTCTCTAAACACCGCTCAAATAGACCTTGGCTACACTAAAATCACCGCTCCAAAAGGCGGCGTCGTGGTCTCCGTGCAAGTCGAGGAGGGTCAAACCGTAAACTCAAACCAAACTACGCCAACTATCGTAAATATCGCCGATCTAAGCAAAGTCCAGCTAAAAATGGAGATAGCCGAGGGTGACATCACAAAGATAAAAGTAGGCTCAAGGGTCGAGTACTCGATACTCTCCGAGCCGAATCGTAAATTTCACGCTCGTATTAGCTCTATCGACCCGGGCCTCACCACGCTAAGCAACGGCAAATACACCACCACTACAAGCTCAGGCTCGACCGCCTCAAGCTCGAGTAGTTCGGCGATTTACTACTATGCCAAAGCTATCGTAGATAACCCGGACGGCACGCTAAGGATCGGCATGACCACGCAAAATACCGTCATCCTAGATAGCGCTAAAGATGCCGTCATAGTGCCCTCGATAGCCGTTAAAAACGAAGAGGGCAAAAGCGTAGTCTACGTGCTAAAAAAAGACAAAAACGGACTGGAAACGGCCGAGCGAAGAGAGGTGCAAACGGGACTAATCGATAGCCTAAAAACTCAAATTTTAAGCGGAGTAGAGGAGGGCGAGGAGGTCGTGACGAAGCAAAATTCGGCGGCTGAAATCAGCGAAATGCTCGAAAAAGAAAAAAGAAGAATGAAGTTCTAAGGCTAAGTCTTGAAAAATTTGATAGAACTTAAAAATTTAAGCAAGAAATTTAAACTCGGCGATAACGTATTTGACGCGCTAAAAGACGTAAATTTGAGCATAAAAAAGGGCGAGTTTATCGCTATCATCGGGCAGAGCGGATCGGGTAAATCCACGCTCATGAACATCCTTGGCTGCCTGGATAATCCAAGCGGCGGGCAGTATCTGCTAGAAGAGCGCGACATATCTAAATTTGAAGGCGACGAGCTAGCGCGTTTGCGCAGAGAAAAATTCGGTTTTATATTTCAGCGCTATAACCTGCTATCTACGTTAACCACGCTGCAAAACGTAGCGCTACCTAGCGTATATGCCGGCGTTTCTAAAAAAGATCGCGATAAAAAGGCGAGCGAAATTTTAGACGGGCTCGGCCTTGGCGAAAAGCTGCAAAATCTGCCTAGTAAACTTAGCGGCGGACAGCAGCAGCGAGTCTCGATCGCTAGAGCGCTCATAAACGGCGGCGAGATCATCCTAGCAGACGAGCCTACGGGCGCGCTAGATAGTAAAAGCGGCCTCATGGTGATGGAAATTTTAACGAATTTGCACAAGCAAGGCCACACAATCATCATCGTCACGCACGACCCAAATATCGCCGCATACGCAAACCGCGTCATCGAGATAAAAGACGGTAAAATTTTGAGCGATACGGTAAAAAACGAGGAAATTTTTGCCTCCGAAAAACCTAGCTCAAAGCGTAAAAATATCTTTAGCTTTTACAAAGATCAGTTTATCGAGAGCTTTAAAATGTCGATAAACGCGATACTTAGCCACAAGCTACGCTCGGTGCTAACGATGCTTGGCATCATCATCGGCATCACCTCGGTTATCTGCGTCGTGGCGCTAGGGCAGGGCTCGCAGGAGCAGATACTCTCCGATATCCGCGGTATCGGAACTAATACGATCGATATCCTAAACGGCAAAGGTTTTGGCGATATGCGCTCGGAGCGGGTGAGAAATTTGACCGTTAGCGACGCAACTATGCTATCTAAGCAAGGCTATCTAGATAGCGTCACGCCAAACGCCTCTGCTAGTGGTACGCTCACCTATGGCAATAAATCAGCCTCGGCTACGATTAAAGGCGGTAGCGAGGAGAGCCTAAACGTCATGGGCTACAAGGTAGAGGCCGGGCGGGTATTTACCGCCCAAGAGGTCGCAGAGTCGGCATCCGTGATCGTGATAGATCAGCCCACTCGGGAGCAGTTTTTTAAAAACGAGGATCCGCTGGGTAAAACGGTGCTTTTTAATAAGCGCCCCTTTAAAATCATCGGCGTAGTAGCCAAAAACGACAATATGTTCGCAGACTCCAGCACCCTGCGCACGTTTTCTACATATACCGCTGTCATAAACAAACTAACCGGCGATAGGCACCTATCGTCCATCACGGTTAAGGTAAAAGATAACGTAAACGCGCAGATAGCAGAGCAGAGTTTAACTGAAATTTTAACCGCCAAGCACGGTAAAAAGGACTTTTTCACCAGAAACTCCGATACGATCAAAAAAACGATCGAGGAGACTACTAGAACCATGACTCTGCTGATCTCTTGTATCGCCTTTATCTCGCTGCTAGTGGGCGGTATCGGAGTGATGAACATCATGCTAGTTTCCGTAACCGAGCGCACCAAGGAAATCGGCATCAGGATGGCGATCGGCGCGCGTCAGGGAAATATCCTCGAGCAGTTTTTGATCGAGGCGGTGCTGCTGTGTCTCATCGGTGGACTAATCGGCGTCGGAACGGCCTTTGGCATCGGCTATCTAGCAGAAAATTTCGCGCCCGGCGTAAAGATGATATTTTCGCAGACCTCTATCGTGGTCGCGCTCGTCGTTTCTAGCGCGATAGGCGTGATATTTGGCTACATGCCTGCTCGCAGCGCCTCGAAGCTAAATCCGATCGACGCTCTAACAAGGGAATAAAATGAAAAAAATCTCCATAATCCTAGCCGCCTTTTTGCTCGGCGGCTGCGCGGTAACGCAGATAAACGAAAACTACGAGCAAATTTTGCTAAAAGAGGACGCAAGCGCCGATATAAAAATAAACCGCGAGTGGTGGACGGGCTACGGCGAAGCGCGCCTAAACGAGCTAATCGAGCTAGCGCTAAAAAATAATATAGATCTGGCAAAATCAGCCATCGCCGTAAATAAAGCATTAGCTCAAGCAGGCGTCTTGCAGGCTGATCTCGTGCCTAGCTTTAACGCAAATTTGGGCGCAGAAACGGGTAAAAATATAAAAACGGGCGGCAACTGGAGCGAGAGCTACAAAAGCGGCATCTCGCTAAGCTACGAGATCGATCTGTGGCGCAAGCTCGCAAACTCCGCAGACGCCGCCATGTGGGAGGCAAACGCGACTAAATACGACCTGCAGGCCGCCAGACTCGCGCTTATTAACTCCGTCGCGGACGCGTATTTTGAAGCGAAGTATCAAAAAGAGAGCATAAATCTATACGAAAAGACACTAAAAAATTACGAAGAGTTAGAAGCCATCATAAAGGCTAAATTTAAGCTTGGCAAAGAAGAAGAGCTAAGCCTAAAACAGGTCAAAAGCTCGGTAATCTCGGCTAAAAATAGAATTTTAAACGCTGGCAAGAGCCTTGACGCGGCGGAAAAAACGCTAAGAAATCTGCTAAACGTTAGACCCGAGTTTGAGTTAAATTTGAGCGGAAATTTGAGCGATATCTCGCCGCAGGGCGTAAATTTAAACGTGCCTCTTTACGCTATCGGCGCGCGTCCCGACTTGCAAGCCGCGATCTCGCGTATAAAAGAGGCGCTTTTGGGGGTCAAGGTTAGCCAAAAGAACTTCTATCCAAGCATCACGGTAGGCGCAGGGCTTAGCGGTAGCGGCGATAGTGCTAGCGAGGGGCTTAAGCTAAATTTCTTAAGCGGAAATATCGCGATAAATTTGCCGTTTTTAAACTACTCTAAGCTTAAATCAAAGTTAAAAATCTCCGAGCTTGAGTTTGAGACGATGAAGCTAAACTACGCGCAGACGCTAACGACCGCGCTAAACGAGATCGACGCCGGCTACAAAAACCTGCAAAAAGACGAGGCGGTTTTGCAAAATTTAAACGAAAATTTGCGAAATATAAGCTCTATCAGCGACATATATAAGCTCAAATACGACTACGGTAAAACGGAGTTAAAAAACTATCTGGAGGCCCAAAATTCGCTGCTTGAAGGTAGGATCAGCCTGATCGCTCAAAAATATAAAATTTTACAAGACGAAATCGGTATCTATAAAGCGGCAGCTGGAAAAGCGGAGTAAATTTAACTATGCCGCGCGCCTGATTTGCGGTTTTTTTGGGGTGCGCTAAATTTGCGGCAAATTTGACGGCTAGTTAAATTTAGCTAGCCGTCAAATGACCTTGCAAATTACTCGCGCCGTTTGCCTAGGAAATAAAACAGCCCCGCCAGCGTCGCAAAAAGAGCAAGCATAGATCCGGCGACGATAGCTGTGCCGTTTTGAAAGCCGTTTAAAAACATCCCGTTCGTATTCATCCCAAAAAATCCAGTGATCAAATTTAGCGGCAAAAATAGCGCCGAAAGCAGCGTGAGGATGTAGATGTTTCGGTTTATTTTGTCGTTTTTTAGGCTCTGTATATGCGCGTATATATCGTCTATCCTAGCGGCGTTTTCGCAGGCTGCGTTTTTTAGAACGCCGGCTTCGTAGACGTAGTTTTTGAGCTGTTTTTTAAGCTCGGGCCTTTCGTTTTGACAGATGGCCAGAGCCTCGTAAAAGTGCGAAATTTTATTTTGAAATTTGCGTATTTCGTACTTTAAGACCGCGTGCTTTTTGATAAATTTAGTAAAATCCCTCTTGCCCGCGTAAATTTTCTCGTAGCTTTCAAGCTGGGCGGAGTGCTCGGAGATCTTGGCGCGAAACTCGCTCGTCATCTTTTTTACGACGCGGATAAACTCCTCCGCGCCGCTCTCGCTGCCGTCCTGGGCGTAAATTTTGTCGTCTTTAAAGATAAATTTATAGTTTTGTTCGCTACCGTCCGTGACGAGATAGACGTACTCGCACTCATCGGCGTAAAAGTAGCCCGAGATATCGCGCTCGCTCACCGTTTTGCCTTATATGCTCGGCGCGTCTTTACCGCGTTTGGCGTAGAAATTTCGCCTAAATTTTTCAAATTCGCCCGCCGTTATCGCTTCTCTCATCTGTCGCATTAAATTTAGATAATAGTGCAAGTTATGCAAGCTCGCTAGTCGGAAAAACGTCAGCTCGCCCGCTCGGTATAGGTGGCTAAGATAGGCGCGAGAGTAGTTGCGGCATGCGTAGCAGTCGCACTGGGGATCTATCGGAGCGCGGTCGGTTGCAAATTTTGCGGATTTTATGTTTACCTTGCCGAAACTCGTAAATAGCGTGCCGTTGCGCGCGTTTCGCGTCGGCATCACGCAGTCAAACATATCCACGCCGCGAGCCACGTTTTCTACGAGGTCTTCGGGGGTGCCTACACCCATGAGATAGCGCGGACGCGCCGCGTCGATGTAGGGCATCACGGCCTGCACGGTATCGTACATTTCTTGGTTGCTTTCGCCTACGCTAAGCCCCCCGATGGCAAGCCCGTCAAAGGGCATCTCGCATAGAGCCTCGGCGCAAAATTTACGCGCCGCCTCGTCCGTGCCGCCTTGGATTATGCCGAATATATTTTGCGAGAGCCCTTCGCCGTTATTTTGCTTAAATTTATGATAATCTATCGCCTCTCGCGCCCATTTTATCGTGCGTTTTATGCTTAGCTCCACGCGCTTTTTTTCGGCGGGAAGTGCTACTAGATCATCTAGGATCATCATGATGTCGGAGTTTAGGTCGTACTGGGTATCTAGCACCGAGCGCGGCGTAAAATAGTGCGCGCTGCCGTCGATGTGGCTTTTAAATTTGATGCCGTTTTCGTCCGGTTTTGAGATTTTGCTTAGCGAAAAGGCCTGAAAACCGCCGCTATCGGTTAAAAACGAGCGGTTAAATTTAGTAAAGCCGTGTAGGCCGCCGAGCTCTTTTACGACCTTGCTGCTAGGACGCAAGTAGAGGTGATAGGTGTTGCCTAGGATGATTTGGGCATCTAAAATCTGCATCATATCCACCGCGTCTAGGCTTTTAACTGCGCCTACGGTACCCACAGGCATAAACACGGGCGTTTTGATCGTCGAGTGAGCGGTCGTTAGCGTGCCCGCGCGCGCCGCACCGTCCGTTTTATCTATACTAAAAGTCATTTTGATATAATAGCCCCTTTAAATTTGGAGTTTTAATGAAAAATATCTTGATAGTTGCGGACGGCATTGTAGCTAAATATTTCTTAGAAAGACTATTCGTAGCGCGAAATAACGCTCATCACTACACGGTTATTGCTATGGACGAAGAGATTTTGGGAGGGGAAAATTTAGAAAATTTTACCTTTTACCGCTTTGATCCGACGAGTTTTGATCGTCTTAAGCAGGTAGTTAGCGGCTATTTTAGCCAGTTTATGATAATGCTAAAAGACGGCTTTGAGACGGTTAGCGTCTATAACAATCTGCGTCAAATCAGCAAAAAAACGGAAATTTTAATGCTTGATCTTTGGGGGCTAGGCGGGTTAGAGGACGACTCGCATCTAACGGTTTTAGACGGGCGAGGCATCGTGACGGCTAGGCTCATGGATTATCTGCCAGATATCCCCGTAGTAGCCGATAACGTGGGGCTTGGACAAGGCGAAATAATGGAAGTAAAAGTACCCGTAGGAAGCTCGTTTATGTACCGTCATATCAGCTCCATAACGCAGAAAAAATGGCGCATCGCGATGGTTTATCGCGGCTCAAATTTCATGATCGCAAAGCCAAATTTAATGATCCTGCCAAACGACGTTTTGCTGATAGTGGGCGAGCCTAGCGTGCTTTTAAGCGTATTTAGAAGCGTGAAAAAAGAAACGGGGCAGTTTCCAAGCCCTTTTGGACATAACACTTATCTGTTTTTAGATATGCGCGCCATGGGAGAAGAGGCTTGTTTACGGCTGCTAGAACAGAGCCTAAAACTGCACGAAAAGCTAAATAGCAAACGCCTCTACGTCAAGGTCGTAAATCCGACGTTAAATTTAGCCTACGAGAAACTAAAATCGGTCGGAGACGAGAGGGTTGCGGTAACGTTTGATTTTTTCGGTCGCGGCGTAGAACAGATAAAAGACGACGTATTTAAAAACGACGTCGGGTTAATAGTAACCGATAATAAATTTTTCTCGGCCCACAAAAGGATGCTATTTGAGCTTAAAAGGCCGGTAACTACTATAGGCCGAGGCGACGCGGACGAGATAAAAAAAGGCGTGATACTAAGTAGCGGTTTTGGCGACGAGATAGAAAACCAATCAGCCGTCATCATGGACTGCTGCGCGCAGCTAGATACGCAAATCTCGCTATATCATTTCGGCGCTCTTAGCGGCGGCGAGGGTGCGGAGGAGCATTTTGATAGCCTTTCTAAAATTTTCGGACGTAAGGTCGAGATAGTCGAGGATAGAAATATAAATCCTATTTTAAAGCTAAAAAACGAGCAAAATTTGATTCAGTTCGTGCCTTTTAGCAAAAAAATAAGCAGACCCGATCCGTTTGCGGCGTTTTCAAACGACATGAACCGCCTATACGCGCGCCTTAGCGATAATTATCAAATTTTTATACCGATAAATTAGGCTATTTTGGATAAAATAAAAGCGGAGAATACGATGAAAATAGATATAAAATTTGACGGTAAGCCGGGCTACGGCGTTTATATAAACGAGCTAAAAGAGCTTAAATTTGACGCTAAAGTCGCAATCGTGACCAACGCAAAGGTAGGCGGGCTTTATCTGCAAAATTTACTCTCACGCATAGATTGTCCGCAAAAATTCGTTATCAGCGTCCCAGACGGCGAAGAGTATAAAAATATGCAAACTATCGAGGCGATCTTGGAGCAGCTTTTTGTTAGCCGCCTTGACCGTAGCAGCGTGATCATCGCACTTGGCGGCGGAGTGGTGAGCGATATGGCGGGCTTTGCAGCGAGCGTTTTTGAGCGCGGGATCAAATTTATAAACATCCCGACTACTCTGCTAGCGCAAGTGGATGCTAGCGTGGGCGGAAAAACGGGCGTAAATAACAAATTCGGCAAAAATCTAATCGGCTCGTTTTATCAACCTAGCGCCGTTTACTGCGAAACGGGATTTTTAAAAACGCTTGAAAAGCGCGAATTTGCAGCAGGCCTTGCGGAAGCCGTAAAGATGGCCGTAACCTTTGACGAAAAGCTATTTTCGTGGATGGAGAGCGCAAATTTGACGGATGAGGCGAATTTGCAAAATTTAATCTACCGCTGCGTGCAGATAAAGGCCGCCGCCGTAGAGGCCGACGAGCGCGAAAAAGGCGTACGAGCGGTGCTAAACTACGGACACACCTTCGCTCACGTGATAGAAAACGAAACGAACTACAAAAAATATCTACACGGCGAAGCGGTGGCGATCGGTATGAATATGGCTAACGCGCTAGCGGTGAAGCTTGGCCTCATGAGCGAGGAGCAAAAGGCGCGCGCGGCGGAGCTTTTAGTTAAATTCGGCCTGCCGATAAGCTACAAGGTGCCAAACGCAAGCGGCTTTTACGAGGCGTTTTTCCTTGATAAAAAGGCGGAAAACTCGGCGATCAAATTTATCCTGCCGCGAGGTATCGGCGCATATGAGATACGAAAAGACGTGCCGCGCGAGCTTGTAATGGACGTTTTAAGAGAGTTTGAATGAAAAAAATTTTATTTGTTTTAATCGCCGTGGCGGCGGTTTGGGCGGTAGACGATATCCCCGATGACTACGGCGCAAAAGACGCTCAACTAGCCGAACTAAAAAGCTCGCTAGATACTATAGAGTCCAAGCTATCCGATAACGTTTGGGCTACTCGCTACTCAAACTATAACACGTTTCAAAAGCTAAGCGCGGAGCTAGAAGAAACGGAGGCCGCGATAAAAAAACAGGCCAAAAATACGGAAAAAGTGCTCGAGCTACAAAAAAAGCAAAGCACGCTAAAAGAGCAGATCGAGCTTTTAAAAGAGTTTCAAAAAGCTCCGTTTTCTAGCATGATAACGGCTCCCGAGATTGAAATTTTACAAAAGATAACCAATCCCGTCGCGGTAATCCCCGGTTTTTCATACATCAAACAGCTTAAAAGCGAAAAAGACGAATACAAAAACCGCTTAGAAGGGCTTTCTAAAACCGCGGACGAGCTGGGTAAAAAAGAGCGAATTTTATCTCAAATCGTAAAGCTAAGCGACGAAGCGCAGTTTTTAGACGAGCTAAACGAGACCAGGCAGGAGCTTGCCGAATTTAACGCGGCGGCCGATATCGCAAAGACTACTTACGGCGTGTACGAAAAGCGAGTAAACGAGGCGATAAACCGCACGAGCGAGGATATAAAAGCGCAGATGAAAAAGGCGCTTGACATCGTGATTTTTATAATCGCCTCGGTCGCGCTTTCGTTTTTGTTTAAATTTATCATTAAAAAAACGATCACGGATAACGAGCGCCTCTACACGGCGAATAAATTTATAAATCTCGTAAATATCACGCTAATCGTCGTGATTTTGCTTTTTGCCTATATAGAAAACGTAACCTATCTAGTCACGGTGCTAGGCTTTGCGTCTGCGGGTATCGCGATAGCGATGAAAGATATGTTTATGAGTATGCTAGGCTGGACGGTCATCGTTTTTGGCGGTAGTTTTCACGTCGGCGACCGCATAAAGGTGCGCAAAGACGGAGAGGACGTCGTGGGCGACATCATCGATATCTCGCTGCTTAGGATGACTATTTACGAGGACGTTACGATCGTGACCGTAAACTCAAACCGCAGGGCAGGGCGAATTATATTTGTGCCAAATAACTATATCTTCACCGATCTAATAGCAAACTACTCGCACCACAGTATGAAAACCGTATGGGACGGTATAGACGTAGTTTGTAGCTTTGAGTCAAATCATAAAAAAGCCGCTCACATCATCAAAGATATCGCGCGAAAATACTCTAAAGGCTACACGGAAATAGCCAAAAAACAAATGAGTAAGCTGCGAAATCAATACAGCATCAAAAATCCAAACGTCGAGCCGCGCGTGTTTACCTTTATCGAGCCTTACGGCGTGAAAATTTCGGTCTGGTATATGGCAAATACCTTTGCCACGCTATCTTTGCGAAGCACGATAAGCGCGGAGATCATGGAGGCTATCGCTAGCCACGACGACATCGTGATCGCCTATCCTACGCAGACTATTTATATGGATAGACGCGTAAAAGCCGGCGAGTCAAAGCCGATAGGCGAAGGCGGCGAGGAAATATGAAATCAAACTCAAATTTGACCCCGCAAGAGCCGCGCCGAGAAAAGGTATTTTTTAAAACCTTCGGCTGCCGCACGAACATCTACGACACCGAGCTGATGAAAAGCTACGTCAAAGACTACGATATCGTTAGCGACGAAAACGAAGCCGACATCGTAGTGGTAAACTCCTGCACGGTCACAAACTCCGCAGATAGCGGCGCGCGCAGCTACATAAACGGCATAAAAAAACGCGGCGCTAGAGTGATACTAACCGGATGTGGCGCGGTGAGCAAGGGCAAGGAGCTGTTTAACAAAAGCGCGGTTTTTGGCGTGATAGGCGCTAGTAAAAAAGAGGATATAAACGCGCTTTTAAAGTCGCAAGATCCGTTTTTCGAGCTGGGAAATTTAAAAAGTATCGACAAAAATATCGTAACGAACTACGAAAATCACACTAAAGCCTTTATCAAGATCCAAGAGGGCTGCGACTTTGCCTGCAGCTACTGCATCATCCCAGCCGTCCGCGGCAAGGCGCGCAGTATGGACGAGGAAGCGATCTTGCGCGAGGCTAAAATTTTAGCCTATAACGGCTACAACGAGCTGGTGCTAACGGGCACGAATATCGGCAGCTACGGCAAGGATACGGGCTCAAGCCTGGGTCGCTTGCTAGGTAGGCTCGGTAAAATAGGCGGCATAAAGCGCATAAGGCTAGGCAGTATAGAGCCTAGCCAGATAGACGAAAGCTTTCGCGAGATTTTAAAAGAGAGCTGGCTAGAGCGGCATCTGCATATCGCGCTTCAGCACACGAGCGAGACGATGCTACGCATCATGAGGCGGCGAAATCAGGCTTTTAGGGATTTGGAGCTATTTTTGGAGCTTAGCCAGATGGGTTTTGCGCTAGGAACCGACTATATCGTGGGGCATCCGGGCGAGAGCGAGGATATCTGGAGCGAGGCGCTAGAAAATTTTAAAAAATTTCCGCTCACGCATTTGCACTGCTTTGCGTATTCGCCGCGCACGGGCACGCACTCGGCGGATATGAAAACGGACGTTAGCGGCGACGTGGCGAAGGCTAGGCTTAAAATTTTAAAGCAAATCGTAGCGGAAAATAATTTTAAATTTAGGCAAGAGTACGCCAAAAAAGGCGGGAGCCTAAACGTTTTAGTCGAACAGCTAAACGGAGAATTTTACGAGGGTTTTGATCAATTTTACAACAAAGTAAAAATCAAAACGGATAAGCAAATTTTAAAAGAGTGGGCGGTTATAGATAAATTTGAAGTAAAAAGCGAGGGAGATTATGCGCAAATTTAAGCTAAATAAACAAAAGATAATCCTCATCCTAACAGTACTTTTAGCGGTCTTGCTAGCTATCGCCGTCGGTAGAAGCCAACCAAAAAACATAATGTATGAAAGCTACGAAAAGCTACTAGAGGGCGGTATGATCGAGAGCGCGACGATAGACGGCGGCCAGATCGAGCTAACGACCAAGGGAGGGCGTAAATACCTCATCGTAAAAGACGGCGTAGACGTGCGAAAACTCATGCAAAAAGCGCCCGTAGATATAAAAAAAGACACGCCCGTGCTGGATGAAATTTTGGCCGTTTTAGCGCTACTTGTTATCTGTTTCGCGGGGCTTGCGGTTTATGCGAGGTTTAAAAAGCAAAAACTCGCCGCTCAAAACGAGAATCAAAAAGCAAACGCCTATGAGTATGAAAATATCTCGGCTAGCTCCGTGCAGCCTGCTATCTCAAACGTCAAATTTAGCGACGTAGCGGGTATAAAAGACGTCAAATTTGAGCTCGGCGAAATAGTGGATTTTCTAAAAGATCCCGTAAAATATAAAAAATTCGGCATCAAAATGCCAAAAGGCGTGCTGATGGTCGGGCCTCCAGGAGTGGGCAAGACGCTAGTAGCAAAGGCCGTGGCAGGTGAGGCGGGAGTGCCGTTTTTTTACCAAAGCGGCGCGAGTTTCGTGCAAATTTACGTCGGCATGGGCGCAAAACGCGTGCATGAGCTGTTTTTAAAGGCTAAAGCCTATGCGCCCTCTATCATCTTTATCGACGAGATCGACGCCGTGGGCAAGGTGCGCGGCGGTAACCGAAACGACGAGCGCGAGGCTACGCTAAATCAGCTGCTGACCGAGATGGACGGCTTTGAGGATAACTCGGGCGTCATAGTTATCGCTGCAACTAACCGCATAGAGATGATAGACGAGGCGCTGTTGCGCTCGGGGCGATTTGATAGACGTATTTTTCTTTCGATGCCTGATTTTGCCGATAGGGTCGAGATTTTAAAATCCTATCTAAAAGACAAAAACACGAGCGTAGATGCGCAAGACGTGGCGCGCATTAGCGTCGGCTTTAGCGGAGCGGCTCTTTCTACGCTGGTAAATGAAGCCGCGATAAACGCGCTAAGACGCGGCGGCGAGATGATAGAGTTTAGCGATTTTGAAAGCGTTTTAAACAAAGTCTTGCTCGGAAAAAAGAGGATTTTAAGCTACAACGACGAGGAAAAGCGCATCCAGGCGCTCTATCAGGGCGCAAAGGCTTTGGCGGCGTATTGGTTCGGGATAGAATTTGAAAAAATTTCGCTCGTAGAGGAGCAGTTTATGCGTCCTGAGCGAGAGATAGAGTCGCGCTCGCAGATGTTTGCTCGCATCAAGGTATGTTTGGCGGGTATGAGCGCGCTAAAGATGGTCAAAGACGATACCTTTTCAAACTCGGGCGCCGACATCCAAAAAGCTCGCGAGATAGCGCAAAATATGGTCTTTGAGTATGGTATGGGGCGCGCTTTGATACCAAATGCGGCGGATGCCGAGGAGCTACTACAAGAGGCATACGCCGAGGTCGGAGCGTTTTTAGCCGGTATGAAAACGCAGCTAGAGCGCATCAGCGAGCATATCGAGATTTTTGAGAGTATCGACAAAGACGCGCTGGGCAAAATTATCAAAGAGTATTACAACTAAATTTAAAGGAGAAAAAAATGAAAGCAAAAATCGGAATTTTGACGCTGAGCGACCGCGCTAGCGAGGGCAAATACGACGATCTATCGGGCGCGGCGATAAAAGAGGTTTTAGACGGCTGGATAACGAGCGAGCGCGAGTATTTTTACGAGGTGATTCCCGATGAGATCGAGCTCATAAAAGAGCGCCTAAAACACATGATAGACGTGCTAGGCTGCGATCTAGTGCTGACTACGGGCGGCACGGGGCCGGCTCCTCGCGACGTGACGCCTGAGGCAACCGAAGCCGTATGCGAAAAGATGATGCCCGGCTTTGGCGAGCTAATGCGCGCTGCTAGCCTAAAATACGTCCCCACCGCGATCCTATCGCGCCAAACGGCTGGCATCAGAGGGCACGCGCTCATCGTAAATTTACCCGGCCAGCCAAAGGCGATCAGAGAGTGCCTAGAGCCGGTTTTCCCAGCGATTCCGTACTGCATTGATCTCATCGGCGGCGCATTTATAGAGACTGATGAGAGCGTGATGAAGGTCTTTCGCCCGAAACAAAAGAAAATTTCGTGATCCACGCGTGCTAAACTTTTTTGAAAATATAAATTTAAAGGCTACGAGGCTGCTTGAGGGCTATTATTCGCTCTTTTGCGGCCTTTTTACGCTTTGCGTCGGCATTTACGGGCTCGCGCTCGTTTTTAGGGTCGAGTGGCTTTTGCTTGCCGCTAGCGCTTGTATCTACGCGTGCTTTGTCCTGCTTGCGTTTCGTTCGCTTTTTTGGTTCGTCTTGAGTCTGATTTTCTCGCCCGTTTTTGCTATCGTCGTACGCGAGCGTTACGATGAAAATTTATTTTTAGACGTGGTTTTTGCGCTTATTTGGATATTTTGCTGGTTATTTTTATCGCTAGCCGTGAGTGAAAATATCTCAAAACTCGGCAACGAAATCGTATCTAAAATTTTACGTATCGCCGCGCTTTTTGCAGTGATCGGCGTTTATTACGTCAGTATTGAAAATAGCCTAAATTTACAAGCTATTTTACAAGACACCGTTACGCTTCGCATCGTACTTATCGCCATAAATATCTATATGTTTCCGTCTCTTATCGCGCTTTTGGCGCTTGATTTGCGCGGCTATTATTTGAAAAGCAAAGGCGAAAAAAGAGCCGAATTTTCATTTTTTAACCTTGCTCGCGAGGGTTTAAAGGTGCTTAAATTTATCGCCTTAAGGCGTAAAATCTAAATTTATACGGATTTTGATTAAAAGCCGAAATTTTCTTAAATTTAAGCAGACTCAAAGCCGTTTTGCGGCTTTTGATTATCGGCGGAAATTTATTTGCGCCTAAAAGTTAAGGCAAAAACTTTCTATATTTTTTGCACGGTAAAATTTAGCAAAATAAACCCGCATGGTAGCCGAATTTTAAATTTCCTTTAGCGGCTAGTTTAGAGGCGGTTTATTCTGGCTCTTTTGCGCCGTTTTTTGATTTTTTGCTTTGGCGTTTTACGTAAAAGATATAAATCGCGGTAAGTATGCCGACTGCTACGAGCAGGGCGATCACGATGTGGCTAAAGGTATCTTTGTCGTAGTTTTTACCTAGATACCAGCCAACTGCAAGCAGTACGGCGACCCAGATGCCCGCACCCAAAGCCGTATAGAGGCAAAATTTAAAGATATTCATACGCGCAAGGCCCGCCGGCAGGCTGATGTACTGGCGGATGCCGGGGATCAGGCGGCAGTTAAAGGTCGAAATCTCGCCGTACTTGTTAAAAAACGCCTCGAATTTGCGCATTTTCTCCTCCGTGATACCGACGTATTTGCCGTATTTTAGCGCGAGCTCCCGTCCAAAAAAGTAACACAGATAGTAGTTAAACGCCGCTCCTGCGAGACTGCCGGCCGTTCCGACGGCCCAAGCTGCAAATAGATTCATCTTTCCTTCGTGCGCGAGATAGCCCGCCGGTATCATCGCCACTTCGCTTGGAAACGGAAAAAACGAACTCTCTAAAAACATCATCAAAAAGATGCCCGTATACCCCCACTGACTCACGTAAGAGACGATAGTATCTATGATAGAATGAAGCAAATTTAGCCTTTATTTAGGATTTGAGAAACGAAATCATACGCTATAGCAAGCGCAAAAAGCGCAAAAATCGTCGCGCAAACGCTATCAAGCGTCTTTTGGCGACTCAAAAACGCTTCGCGTGCCTTTTTTACGGCAAAAAGCCTACCCAAAAGCACGAAAACGAATACGCTTTGGACGGATATCGCGCCGATCAATAAAAAAATATCTTTTATCGGCGCGGATTCGTCGATAAATTTAGAAAAAATGCTAGCAAAATACAAAATAGCCTTAGGATTTGAGATATTTGTAAGCATCCCGAGGATAAAAAAATGCTTTGCGCTTACATTTTTTTCTTTTTGCATTTGCTCTTTGTTTGCTTTTTTGCTACGGGCGGAGCGAAATAGTAAAAAGCTCAAAAAAAGCAGATAACAGACGCTAAACAGCGCTAAGGCGTATCTGATAAGCGGCGTGGCCTCAAAAAGAGCCTTTAGTCCAAACGCCGTCAAAAAAACCCATAAAACTATGCCGGCGCAGACTCCCAAACAAGCATAAAAGCTATATCTAAAGCCGTGTGCTAGCGATACGCGAAGTATCAAAAATACATCTGGCCCCGGCACGATAATAGCGATAAAATGCGTCAGCATGATGGCGGCTAGAGAAACTAAGCTCAATAAATTTCCTTTAAAAAGCGAGATTTTAGCCAAAAGACGCAAAAAATAGCCTAAAATCGCCTTGGGTAAATCCACGAAATTAACCGCTTTACGTAAGCTAAATTTGTTTAATAGCGCCGCGCGGATCGTTTGGAGAGGATTTAAATTTATCCTCGCTTTTACCGCTTCTTTAAAACTAAGAATGTATAATTGTCCTAAAATTTTAAACAAGGAATAACAATGGATAGAGTAGAGCAGGCCATAAACGATATAAAAAACGGCAAAATGGTCGTCATGGTCGATGATGAGGATCGCGAAAACGAGGGCGATCTGGTATTTGCGGCGACCTTTAGCGACACGCAAAAGGTAAATTTTGCCATAACTCACGCAAAAGGCGTGCTGTGCCTCGCGCTAAACGAGGAGATCGCGCGTCGCCTCGATCTAAATTTGATGGTGGATAAAAACACGTCCTGCCACGAGACGGCGTTTACCGTCACCATAGACGCTAGAAACACGACGACGGGCGTGAGCGCCTACGAGCGCGACGTCACGATCCGCCTAGCAGCCGATCCGATGTCAAAGCCGGAGGATTTCGTGCGCCCTGGGCATATTTTCCCGCTCATCGCTAAAAAAGGCGGCGTGCTAAGCCGCACGGGACACACCGAAGGCTCGGTGGATCTATGTAAGCTTGCCGGCCTAACGCAAGCAGCCGTCATCTGCGAGATCGTAAAAGAGGACGGTAATATGGCTCGCAGGCCAGATCTGGAGGCATTTTGCGAGAAATTCGGACTAAATATGGTCTCGGTTTCCGAGCTCGTGCAGTACCGCCTAAGACACGAAAGCCTAATCGAGATAAAAGAAAAAAGCGCGGCTAAGATAGCAGGCTTTGACGCCATAAAATGCGAGATCCTAGATCACAAGGGCGAGCGCCACTATGCCTTTGTTTTTGGCGAGATAAAAGACAAAACCGCGGTCAAATTTCATCAAATTTCAAGCGACGTGGAGCTGCTGTGCTCCGATAAATTCGCCGATCTGCTGGAGTCGCTTGAGTATCTATCCAAAAACGGCGGCGTCGCGGTGTTTTTACAAGGCGAGGAGAAGTGCGGCGGACAGGTCAAGGACTACGGCATCGGCGCGCAAATTTTACACAAGCTAGGCGTCAGCCGTATCGAGCTTTTAAGCGCGAATAAAAACAAAGATTTCGTCGCGTTAAAGGGCTTTGGGCTTGACATTGCGGGCTATAAAGAGTAACGCAAACGGGCCTAGCGAGGTTGCGCGGGCCTTTGCCAAGACGCTAAATTTGGGGCTTTTGTACGCGGACAAAAAGGGCGTAATTAAATTTATAAATAAAAAATTCGAGCGGATTTTCGCTCTAGCGCCCAAGGTTTTTTACGGAGCGAAATTTGACGAGATGATCGCTGCGGCACAGGGGCTGGACGAGCTAAAAAGCTTTGAAAATCTCAAAAATAGCCCGCTAAACTCGAGCGATTTTATAGTAAAAAAGAACCAAAAAAGCTACAGGCTAAACGTTTCAAACGTGCTTGAGGGCGGAGTGAAATTTGACGGATTTATCCTCGCAGTCACCGACGTCACGCACGAAAAGGAGCTAGAAAAAAAGGAGCTTGGGCATAGGCGCTCGGTGCTAGCTCACGCCAAAACCGCGCTGGTGGGCGAGATGATAAACTCCATCTCGCATCAGCAGCGCCAGCCTCTAAGCGCACTGGGGCTGTATCTGGATAATATCTAGGAGTGCGCGCGCGAGGGCGAATTTGAGCGCATACCGGCTCAAATCGCAGCCTGCAAAAAGAGCCTAAGGCTAATGGATGAAACGATAAAGGCGTTTAGAAATTTTTACGCCAGCGGCGAGGGGGCGGCGAAATTTGATCTCGTTAATATCATAAACGAGCTTATTTTGATAGTGCGGCCCGAGCTAAACTCTCACGGTATCGAGCTAAAATTTGCTAGCAGTAGCGGCAAATGCGAGCTAAAAAGCGTCGCTAGCTACGTGAGGCAGATCTTGCTCTCTTTGCTCTCAAACGCTAAGGACGCGCTGGTTGAAAGTGGACGTGATACGCCGCAAATTTTAATCGAGCTAAAGAGAGCGGGCGGGCTATTTTGCGTGAGCGTGAGTGATAACGGCGGCGGGGTTAAGGCGGATAGCGATAAAATTTTCGAGCCATTTTTTACGACGAAAAATATGGGCACGGGCACGGGGCTAAACGTAGCTAGAGAGCTCGCCGTAAAAAAGCTAGGCGGCGCTCTGGAGCTTGAAAGTGCGGCGAATCCGACTAAATTTACGCTATTTTTAGGCGAAATTTAGATGAGGCGATAAATTTAAAAATTAGTTTGCAAACTTAAGAAAGACAAGCAAGAAACGAGGCTAGCGTGTATAGCAAAATAAAAAATATCTTAAACGGTGTAAATTTGCTCATCGTCGAGGACGACGAGAGCCTGCGCGAAAGCATCAAAATATCGGTCGAAAACTACGTGAGCGAGGTTTACGCCTGCGCAAACGCAAAAGAGGCGCTGGAAGTTTTTGAAGCAAAGGGCATAAATTTAGTGCTTTCTGATATCAACATGCCGCATATGAACGGGCTTGAGATGGCGGCTCGCATCAGGGGGCTGGATAAAGACGTGCCTATTATTTTTCTTACTGCATACGGTAACGACGAGAACGTGCTTAGCGCGATAGAGCTAGGGAGTTTTGGCGTGCTAAAAAAGCCGTTTGAAAAGCGCGATCTAATCATGCAAATGAGCTTTGCGGCGAATAAATTTAAAAACGATTTTGCGGAGGTTGATCTAAAAAACGGCTTTAAATTTAACGCCTTTAGCAGGCAGCTAACAAAGGACGGCCGGCCCGTGGCGCTAACGAAAAAAGAGCAAAATTTACTACATCTTTTCCTAAAAAATCAAGGCCGCGTCGTGAGCTTTGAGATGATCGAGGCGTACGTCTGGCAGGAGGGTAGTTGCACGGCCGACGCGATACGAAGCTTTGTGTATAAACTACGCAAAAAACTCTACCCCGAACTCATCCAAAATGCGCAGGGCAGCGGATATGCGCTGATTTTAGACGGACAAGGCGGACGAACGGTGAGTAAAATCTGCTACGTTTGAAGTTCAAAAGTAAAAAGCTAAATTTAATTTTAAAGATTAAGCTTTTTGTGTTTTACGGCTTTAAAAATAAAATTCGGCGCATTTTTAGGATCGCCGACCCTTAGCAAGGCGGCGGCAAAATTTGAGCGCGTAAGATTAAACGAGCGGCTCAAATTTAAGCAATACAAGGCGCTTAAAATCCGTCTTTTATCGGCCGGCTTTGCGGTTACCGCGCTCTGCGCGCCTAGTTTGCGGCTATTTTTTTCTTGTTCGCGCCGATTTGCCTTGCGGTAAAAAATTTAAATCCGTCCGTCAAAACGGCGATTTTGGCTTACTACTTAAAATTTTACGCGAAATTTGATCTAGCGTCACTTGTTGATTAGCCGTAAAAAGCCTTTGATCTTTTGCGCTCTTACGCCCTCATCCTCATTTTCGCCGAATTGATTGCCTCCGTGCGAGTAGGGCGGCAAATCCTTTACGAAGTCCAAAATTTCGCCGAATTCTAAAATTTTGCCGTGCAGGTCGTAGCCGACGTTTAGTGCCTTGCCCTTTATCTTCGCTACGTTTGCGTGGATATGTCCGTAGAGATGGATAGCGCCGTGATGGCCGCCGTTCCACTCGCAGACGGGATAGTGAAAAAGCGCGAGCCTAAAACTCTCGCCGCCGTGTTTCAGCGCCAGCTCCTTGTAGTCGCAAATCTCTTCAAACAGCGCGTTGTTATCGTTTTTGCGTATCGTTAAAAGCTCGTCCGCGCGCTTGCGAATTTCTTGGTCGTGATTGCCCAAAATCAATACGTGCTTGCCGTTTAGGCGTTTTAAAATTTTAAGCGTCTGCTCAAAGTCCTTGTGAAAGCTGACATCGCCTAGATTATAAACCTCGTCGCAGGGATTTACGCGCGAATTCCAAAGGCGGATTAGCGTATTATCCATATCGTTTATGTTTTGAAATTGCCTAAAATTTGGATGAAATTTCATGATATTTGCGTGTCCGAAATGTAAATCCGACGTAAAATAAGTCATTTTCGCCTCCTTAAACCTACCTCGAATTTTTCGCCGCTTTTTATTTCTATTATAACCAGCCGCCCGAAAAATACCGCGCCGCAGTCCATCGCAAACACGCCGTTTCCTTTATCATGGATTTCGTTGTCGCGATTTGGAGTGTGTCCGAAGTATATCTTTTTGCCCGCGTCGTTTTCTTGCCAAAACGGCGCCCTTCGCCACATCACGAAGTCCTCGTCTTGGCGTTCTAGCGAAATTTTAGGATTATACGCGGCGTGAACGAATATGCTTTGCTCGGAGCTTATTATGTGAGGCATCTGCTCTATAAACTCTTTAACCGCTGGCGGAATGTCCGTAAATCCGTGAGCCTTTGCGCTTTTTATCGTCTCTTCGCCGCCGTTATTTATCCACGTGTAGTAAATCTGCGCGTCATCCTCAAAAATAGCTTTATAAAGCATATCTTCGTGATTGCCTCTAACGTGTAAAATTTGCCGTCCTTGCGCGATGAGCTCGGCGTAGCGCAGATATAGCCCGATGCTATCCTCGCCCCTGTCGCAGCTATCGCCTAGGATTACTATTAGGTCGTTTTTAGTTAAATTTATCTTTTCAAGCATCGCGTCAAATAGTCCAAGGCAGCCGTGAAGGTCGCCGAATACGAAAATCCGCTCGAAATCGCTTTCGTTTATGCGTTTAATTTTTAACATTTTTACTCTTTTGAATTAAATTTGCGGAAATTTTGGGTTAATGCGAGAATAAAGGCGAGTTGATTTTACTCTATTTAGATAATAATGCGCTTAAAAATACGGCGCCCGTTCGCCGCCGCCCTAAAATTTAGGTATAATCGTGCTAAAATTTTAAGGAGAAAAAATGCAAATAAATTCGCAAGAAGTAACACAGGCGCCCGGAAATAACACCGTTTTTCAAACTTGGCTGCTAGGCGGCGACGAAAACGCCTGTAAAAAAGGCTTTGAAAGACTTTGCGCTTTGGTCGTAAATTTAAACAAAACGGCCAAAGTAAGGTTTGGCGCGGAGGCGAACGTAAACTGCGTTATCGCGGTCGGACGCGACGCGTGGATAAAACTAGGACTCCCGCAACCGCTACCAAAAGAGCTTGTAAATTTTAAAGCTATAAAAGGCGACAAGCACGAAGCCGTGAGCACTGCGGGCGATATCCACGTGCATATTAGGGCGTTAGACGCTGCGGACTGCTTTGATATGGCGCAAAACATAAAGGCCGAGCTTTTTAAATTTGCCAAGCTCGCAGACGAAACTCAGGGTTTTAAATACCACGACGGCAGAGCGATTATTGGATTTGTGGATGGAACTGAAAATCCAAACGGCGAGGATAGGGATTATTTTGCCAAAGTCGGCGACGAGGACGCGAAATTTAAGGGTGGAAGCTATGTGTTTGTACAAAAATATAAACACAAAATGAGAGAGTGGAATGCAACTAGCGTGAGCGAGCAAGAAAAGGTCATCGGCCGCACGAAAGCAGACGACATCGAGATGAGCGAGGATGAAAAGCCTAGCAACTCGCACTCCGCCGCGGCAAACGTAGGAGATGATAAAAAAGTCGTTCGCGGAAATATGCCTTTTGTCGAGGGAAGCTTGACGGGGACGTACTTTATCGCGTATGCTAGCACGTTTTCGACGGTTGAAGCGATGCTAAATAAGATGTTTATCGGCGAGCCGCGCGGCAACTCGGATAGACTACTTGATTTTAGCACGCCGGTCACCGGAGCGCTATTTTTCGCGCCTACTTTTGATATGCTCTCAAGCTATAGCGCGGAGTAGGATTTTTTGGCTCGCGAACCCTCCTAAATTTCGGGCGTTTTGCGGGCTGCCGCTTTAAATTTTGCTTTCAATAACCTCGCTGAATTCGCTTTTAAAATTTAAAACCGAGATTAGTATTTTTTCGTAAACTTTTACCGCTAAATTTGCAAATTTTGCTTGCAAATTTACGGCATGAACCGCGCAAATATAAAATTATATTTTCATAAAATCATACTTTCATCATACTTTTCTTATATAATCCTTTTACATCTTAAATTTAAGGGAGAAAAATGAAAAAAATCCTACTATCAAGCTTGCTAGCCTGTTCGCTCTTTGCAGCGGGCGAGGTGTATAGCCCGTCGGTAAAAGACGTTTACGCCGATGCGACGTCGCAAAAAAGCATAGGCAGGCTCTTGCCGACGAACGGGGTTAAAATTTTAGCCACGCAGGGCGACCGCGTGAAAATCTCCGTTAAAGGCTACCAAAATCCCGCCGTTAGCAACGTTGTTTATTTTAGCGACTCCGAGCGCGTCATCGCCGTGGCGTTTGCCAAAACCGCGACGCCTGATATAAAGGTTGTAAAAAAGGGCGCTAACGGCAAATGGGACGAGGTTGAGACCGTGGTCTATGCGCAAAAAGACGGCTTCACGAGCGATCTAGGCGGGCTTTTTGCTAAGGGCGGCGAACTTTACAAAGAGAGCTGCGGAGCGTGCCATTCGCTGCATCAAACCACGCACTACAAGGCAAATCAGTGGCCTAACCTGCTAAAATCGATGATCGCGCGAACGGCGATCGGCAAAGACGACGAGTGGCTGGTGATACAGTACTTGCAAAAGCACTCTGCCGACGTGAACGTAGCAAAAAAGTAAAAAGCGGCGCGTAAATTTGACGAAGATTTACGCCTAGCGCACTCGCAAATGGACGAGATTTGCGGGAGCTAAACCTATAAAAGTCGCGGCAAAGCGGCTGTTTTTAAAACGCCGAATTTGAAGGTTTGGCGGATGGTAAATTTAGCGCGTAAGACGAGATGCGCGCTAAATTTGAGCGACTACTTTGCGGGCTAGGCTGCGCGAACGAGGCTTTTAGCCGTCAAATTTGACTCGCCGGACGAGAGGGCGGTTAAATTTGAGCGTAAAAGCTTAAATTTGATCCGTGCCAAGGCGCGGCTCGTTGGCTAATAAAAAGCCGAATTAAAGTCGCTTTTAAAAGAAGCGGTGTGCTTCAGGTGGGTGCAGGGAGTATTTATACTCCCGCTCGGAGGTCGGACTTTGTTCGACCGAGAAGTAAAAACAAAATTTACACCGCTTCTAAAAAAGCGGTGAGATTTGAAAAAGATACAAAATCGCTGACACGCGATTTTGTGCTTCAGGTGGGTGCAGGGAGCGCTTGCGCTTCCGCTCGGAGGTCGGACTTCGTTCGACCGAGAAGTAAAAACAGGGTACCCTACGCAGTAGGGACTTTAGGTGGGTCGAGGGAGCGTAGCTCCCCGTCGTAAAGACTGGCTTTGCCAGTCTGCGAAGTAAAAAATAGGAGAGAAAAATGAACCTACAAAGACGAAATGTATTAAAAGGCGGAGCGGCGCTTGCAGCGGCTCCTTTGTTTTCTAGCGTAACGGCGTCAAATTTACTCGGCGCCGAGCTAAATACGGCAAACGTACGTAGCGGCGAGGTGCTAACGGCCGCTCACTGGGGCATGCTAAAGGTTAGCGTCAAAGACGGCAAGATCGTAAAATCAGAGCCGTTTCAAAAAACGAGCGAAGTGTATAATCCGTTGCAGCACTACACCGCCGATATGGTCTATAAATCGCGTATAAAATACCCTATGGTACGCAAAAGCTACCTAGAAAATCCGGACTCGCCAAAACCCGAACTAAGAGGTAAAGACGGATGGGTCCGCGTACGCTACGAGGACGCGATAAAACTAGTAGCTAGAGAGCTAAAAAAGACGAGAAAACAAAAGGGGCTAGAGGGCGTGTTTGCGGGTAGTTACGGCTGGAAATCAAGCGGCAACGTGCATAACTCGAGAATTTTGCTTCATAGATTTATGAACCTTAGCGGCGGATTCGTGGGGTCTCTTGGCGATTATTCTACGGGCGCTAGCCAGATCATCATGCCTCACGTCGTAGGCAGCATAGAGGTCTACGAGCAGCAAACCAGCTGGCCTGTGGTACTAGAAAACTCAAAAGTAGTCGTCATCTGGGGCGCAAACCCGATGGCAACCCTTCGCATAGCGTGGACTAGCACCGACGAGCAGGGCTTTAAGTACTTTGAAGAACTAAAAAAACGCAGCGACATAAAAGTCATAATAATCGACCCTATAAGAAGCGAAACGGCGCAGTACTTTGATAAGGCCGAGTGGATAGCTCCGGTGCCAAACACCGACACTGCGATGATGCTAGGCATGATGCACTACCTATACGAGAGCGGCAAATACGATAAAAACTTCATCGAGACCTATACGAGCGGCTTTGATAAATTCCTGCCGTATCTGCTCGGTAAAACCGACGGCACGCCTAAAAATTTAGAGTGGGCGAGCAAAATTTGCGGCCTTCAAGCAAGCCTCATAAAAGAGCTTGCCGATACCTTCGTAGCTAACCGCACGATGATAATGAGCGGTTGGGGTATGCAGCGCGCGCATCACGGCGAGCAGCCGCACTGGGCGATGGTGACATTAGCGGCGATGCTAGGACAGATCGGGCTTCCGGGCGGAGGTTTTGGCCTTAGCTACCACTACTCAAACGGCAGCGCTCCGACTTGCAAGGGTGCCGTAATCGGCGGCGTAAATAGCGCAAGCGTGGGTAAATTTAACAACGAGGGCGAGTTTATCGGCACCGATAGCGGAGAATTTGACGCAAACGGCCGCTTCGTCGCTAAAGCTGCGGCAGTAGCTGGCACTGGTCAAAGCTGGCTGCAAAAGGCGACAAACTATGCATTCCCGGTCGCTCGTATAGCAGACGCTCTGCTAAATCCGGGCAAAGTGATCGATCACGACGGCAAGAAAATCACGTATCCCGATATCGACTTTATCTACTGGGTCGGCGGCAATCCTTTAGCCCACCATCAAGAGACGAACCGCCTGCTAGAAGCGTGGCGCAAACCTCGCACGGTAGTCGTAAACGAAGCTTATTGGACGCCGACGGCTAAGATGGCCGATATCGTATTTCCGACTACTACGGCATACGAGCGCAACGACGTCACGATGACGGGCGACTACTCGAATATGAACATCGTGCCGATGAAGCAAGTCGTGGAAAAATACGGCGAAGCACGCGATGATTATCAAATTTTCACCGATCTTTGCAAAGCGTACGCTAAAAATTTAGTCGTAGCCTACACCGACAACGGCAAGGACGAATTTGACTGGATCAAAGAGTACTACGGCGCGGCGTACGAGCAGGTCAAGGCTATACCTGATTTTGAAACCGATATGAAGCCGTTTGAGGAGTTTTGGAACGAAAATAAGCCGGTAACTTTTGCCTCGACGCCTGAGAGCGATGCGTGGGTGAGATTTGGCGAGTTTAGAGAGGATCCGGTACTAAATCCTCTAGGAACGCCAAGCGGCCTAATCGAAATTTACTCTGAAACCATCGAGAAAATGGGCTATGACGACTGCGGCGCGCATCCGATGTGGTTTGAGCCGATCGAGTGGCTAGGTATGAAAGATAAACCTGCCGAGCTACACATGCTAAGCCCGCATCCGACCGATCGCCTCCACTCGCAGCTAAACCAAACCTCTCTGCGCGAAAACTACGCGATCGCAAACCGCGAGCCGATCTGGATACACCCTAAAGACGCCGCGAAAAAAGGTATCAAAACGGGCGATTTGGTTAGGGTATTTAACGCACGCGGCGAAGTGCTAGCGGGTGCCTTGGTGACGCAAGATATCAAAGAGGGCGTCGTGAAGCTCGCTGAGGGCGTATGGTACGACGGATTTGACGCGGGTCTTTGCAAAAACGGCTCGCCAAACGTCCTAACTATCGATATCCCGACTAGCAAGCTAGCTAATGGCAACATTAGCCACACCGCGCTCGTAAATATCGAGAAATTTACGGGTAAGGCGCCTGAGCTAACGGCGTTTAGCGATCCGAAATTTGCTTAAATTTGAGGCCGTAAGCTAAAATCTGCGGCTTAAATTTGATAAAACCTCGCCGGGTTAAATTTGACTCGGCGAGACGGTTTGATCTACGCCGCTTTTGCGAGATTATTCTAAGCTGGGCTTTTAAATTTAACCTCGCGCGGTAAATTTGCTTGAATTTGCCGCCATTTTGCCTCTCGCGATAAATCCTTAAATTTACCTTTTGCGCCTTTTTAAATTTGGACTAAAATTTGCTTTATGGTCGATAATTTACGCTAAATTTTAATTTTATTTAATAGCTAAAGTTGTAAAATGAAACCTTACAATAAATTTAAGGAGAATAAATGCGCTCAATCACGAACAAGATCGCGTTGATGCTAATCATTGCGCTCTTCGTCTCATTCGCCGCTATTTCGGCAGTCAGCTACTACACGGCTGAAAATAAAGTCGTAGAACTGGTAGGTCAAACCCAAGATCAAATCCTAGACGACGTTAAAATAACGACGAATTCGTTTTTTAACGACCATCTTGAGATACTGGGTAAAATCAGCGCAAGGCTCGAAAAATCAGTCGGCGACGATGATGAGATAATGGCTAAGGTTGCGCTAGAAAAGGAGTTTGCGAGTTCATATATCAAATACGTGTATTTCGCTAAAGAAAACGGCGACTTTTTCCAATCAGACGGCAAAAGAACGACCGTAGCGGACAACTACGACCCAAGGACTAGGGGCTGGTATCAAACCGCCGTAAAGGAAAACAAGGCGGTATTTTTAGAGCCTAGAAAGGCTTCTACGGGCGATTTGGTTATAACATTCGTAACGTCGATAAACAAAAACGGTAAATTTATGGGCGTAGCAGGCATAGACGTAGACGTAAAGGATCTTGGCGAAAAGATAATCGCGATGGGTAAAACCGACTACGGTTACGTACTTTTGATGAAGGGCGACGGATTGATTTTGCTACATCCCGACCTTTCTAGCATAGGTAAGGTTAGCACAGCTAGTAAAACCGTAGCCGAAGGCTATGCGGCCAAAAAGTTCGATAATAACGGCTTGATCGCTTACGTAAATACAAGCGGTCAAAACGTAACGGCTAAAGTAATCCCTATAAATGATCAAGGCTGGCTAGCAGTAG
>NZ_CAJPQR010000013.1 GCF_905372745.1 uncultured Campylobacter sp.
TTAATCATATAGTATGATTATATAACTTAGTTTTAAAATATAAGCTTAAATGAAGAAATAATTTATATTTTATTTGCTTGAATTTTGCCGAGCAAGTAAGATACTCGCGGTATTAAAAATCGTTATTTAAAACAAGCTTTGATTTGAGATAATGTTTATGGCTGTATATATTTTGGAATTTACTAAGTAGTCGATTAAATTTAAAAGAAAGGACCCCGAGCAAAGGTCGCTCGGGGAATGGGGATAAAAACTATATCAACCGCCGAACTGAACGTCGTTGATAGTGATAGTTCCCTTTTCAGGATCTACGGTGTATTTTAGAGAGTCTAAGTTTACGCCCGCAAGTCTAACTATGGTGTCCTCTTGCCCTATAGAGTTTGCGACGCCTGCAGCAGTAGCCTTTTTATCATAGACTAGATACGTGTCGCCTCTCCATGAGAAAGCATACAGCCTATCATTGTGAGCGTCGTAATGTCCGTTATCGCCGCCGCCTCCGTTGATGTGTCTTACGTAGCCGCTTATCGTTTGGCCCCAAGTAGTAGCACCGTTTTGATCGCTATAGTACGTGGCACTAAATCTAAGACCGTCATCCGTAACCTGAGTGGTATCGTTCCATAGTCTATTGTGAGCTATGGCGTGATTTACTGCTTGGACTAGAGTATCTAGGCCGGCAACCGTACTTAGATCAGTAAGTTTTGAGTTTACGGTTAGTTTTACGATATTGTGCGCATCATATATAGACTTATCGCTACTGCTGATATTGTTTATATACTTATCGCTCGTGGTAGACGTCTCTATAACTACGGCTTTTCTTAGGTTTGTAACGGTAGGCGTCGTTGCGTTAGGTCCTATTTGTCCTGCTATGCCTGAGTTTTGTATTATCGCGCCGCTGCCGTGAGGATTTGCGATAGGAGTACCGGCCTTAATACCGACTGCGCCTGCAGCACCGTGGACGTCGTTGTATTCGTTAGAATATAGCACGTTGTTCACGATAGTGTGTTGGTTTTGTGCTGTGCCAGTCTCATAGAATTTACCGTCGGTATTTAAACGCCAGTTGCCGGTACCTTGCGTAGGAGCTGCCGCATGAGTACTTGAAGGAGCATAATACTCTATGGTACTACCGTCAACTTTTGTTGCGATCCAAGTTACCCATGTAACGCCCGGAGTAGGGTGAGGAGTTGTAGGGGTTGTTCCTTGAGTCCATCCAGCAGTAGATACCGTTACGCCAGTGCTCTTAGTAGTAGACAAGTCAGCCGTAATAGGAGCGGAGCCAGTCTCTACAAACGGTTTTGTATTGCCGTTTAAGAATGTTTCACTGATATACTGACCGTTAGCATCTTTACCACCCACGGAGATATTTTGGCTAGCGCCCGCTACGATAGTTTTGTTATTTGTAGCGGCACCTGTCTGCCATGCGAGGTCGCCGTATTTAGCAGTATATTCATATCTGTCACCGCCGGCGTGACCGTCTGTACCGGATTGAGCGACTACGCCTTTTTCTACGCCAGGAAGTATGGTAGGTTTAGTGTTTGTAGAGTAGTCATAACCGGTTACTTTACTGCTTGGAGGGGTTGTAGACGTATCGCGTTGTCCGTTTACGGTACTACCGGTGATATCTACAGGTTTGTTGTATACAGGAGTTACATTATGCACATCTGTAGCTAGTTTGTCATTAGCAACCTCGGTATGGAAATATCTACCGTTTGTAGCCGGGTTATTGTCGCCCGTAGTTCCAGGGTGGTTATTGTCGTAGAATTTTACCTTGATATCAGTGGCGTTTCTACTATGGAACTGCGAATTTGTATAAACCGCATCTTTGTTGTCGCCGGTAGGGTCTTTAGGATTATATCCGTGCGCAAACCAGTCGGCTAGCTTGATCTTATCGCCCGCTTCGATATTTTTGATAGTTACTATCTTGTTTACGGCAGCGTTAGTTTTAGCTCTACTTACGTCAAATAGATCCGCGCCTCTACCGCCGTCGATAACGATCTCGGTATTATTTGCTAGCGTACCTACGTGTATGACGTCGTCGCCGTCGCCTAGGTCTACGTTTAGGCGTTTGATGCCGTCAGGGTTTGCCGCTACGCCGGTGGCCATATCGTTAGCTAGCAATACGACGTCGTTACCCTGCGTGCCTTTGATATAGGATAGCTTAGTGTGTTGGTTAGCGCCTAGGTCGCTCTTTTCTCTTACTAGTTCGGTAGATGGTCTCGTTAGGCTCGTAGAGGTACCGTCGACATTTGTATGGCTCCATTTGGTGCCGCTAAATGTAGGTACGTCGTTACCGGTAACACCCGTCCTAGCACCAAAATCAGGCAGAGTTGAAGTAGCCTTAAAGTCATTCGCATGCGCAGTACCATAGTTATCTGAAAGAGGGTTTTTTAGATTTGAGTTGCCTGCATTACCGAAACCTTGATTTGCAGTACTATTGTGCCAGCTGCTATATCCTTGATTAGTAGATCCGCTATGGCTCGTCGTATCCGTAGAGAATGCAACATCAGATAAATTCAAGAAAGACGTAGAGCCTGTTTTTACGTCGCTTAGATCTATGGTTTCAAGCTTAGAGGTCGTACCCGTATTAAATTTACCGTTTACGACTAAATTTACATTTTCGCCGGTTGCCTTAAAGGTTTTTAGGTCATTAGGAGATGCAGTACCATCGTCAAATTTAACATAGACGTTAGTGTTGCCGTCGGAATTTGACTGAACGCCTTTCGCCTCTAAAGAGATAATGTCTTGGTTTGCTCTAGTGCCGCCGAAATTTGCTTTTATGGTATTCGTCGTAGCGTATGAGTTGTAGTTATTTTTGTCGCTCTTTAGACCGGTATCTATCTCTTCACTATAGTACGTAGGAGAGTTAAATACGGCTGCTTTAAATTTGATATTTTGACCAAAAAGCTCGCCTACATTATAGCTACCTGCTACCTGAGATAGGTCAATAGTATTGTTGATCGTCTTGTCGTTACCTATCTTACCTACCCCGTTAGCATGCGGGTTGGAGACAGTCGTATATTGCCCGCCGCTACTAGCTAGGCTGACGTTGCCCCTAGCATTGCCTGCGCTGATCTCTATATCTCTTGCGATGATATTGCCTATTAGGAGGTTGGTAATATTGTTCGCATTTACCCTAAACGTCCCCTCGGTAACTACGGATGCTTCCGTAGTGCTCGCGCCATATTGGAAGTTGTGCGTAACGTTGCTCCAGTTGTCAAAATGCGCTTGCATCGTATCGGTGCTAGTGGTGTTTATACCGTTAGCTATCTCCGCTTGACCTTGCATGTCGTTTAGGTTAACGTTTATGTTACCTTTTGTGAAGATACCTTTATTGGCCTTAAATGAATTTAAATGCTCAGCTTTGATACCAATAGACTGAGCGGTGTCGGTAGTGCCTGCACCCGCGCCGCTACCTTTGCCGATGACGTTATCGGTAAAGAAGACTTTGCCGGTTTTGATATTATTTGAAGCAAGACCGCTAGCGTTAATCTGCTGAATGTCATTAAACTCTCTAGTTCCGATAGCCTCGAAATTGGTATCGGTGTTGATATTAAACACTTTTAGCTTTTCAAGGAAAGTGGCGTCGACATTGCTTAGGATGTTTGACTTTGAGTTTATGGTTAGTTTATCAAAGGACGTTTGCGCCTGAGAAGGAGCTGCCGCTAGGTCATGCAACGGGATGTTTGTAAGGCTTATGCCGGTAGTGTTGGGTTGGGTGTTGCCTAGAGTGCCGGGAGAGTTGAAATTTACCGTTAGGTCTTTAGCTCTAGGAGCGATGATGCCTATGCCTTCAGCTGCATGCATTTTGTTAGTGTCTACCCAGTTACCCGCTATTTTTTGTGCATATACGTTTTTACCGATATTTACAGTTACTTTTTCGCTCTCGTCGGCGGATACGTATGCGGTTACCTTGCTTCTTAGGCCTGGAATGGTAGGGTTTATGATAGCTTCGCCCACAGGATTTCTAGGATCTATGGTGTTTTCTACATTGATGTTTTCTAGATAGCCGTTTGTAAACTGCGTAGTGCCGTAAGGACCGCTAGAAATAACAGGGTTGCCGCTCTCGTCAAGAGCCGGTTTATCCACGGTAACGCTTTTTATAGACGAATTTACTACTTTTAGATTGTCTTTAAATTTGCTTGTATATAGATGAGTGACGTCTGAGCCGGTAAAATCTGCTGTAGCGGTGCTGTTGGCTACGCCGGTATCCACTTTCTCGATGCCGACTTTTTCTACGTTTTTGATGTTAAATCTATTCTCGTTGGCTTTTAGGTGTTTTACGATCACTTCGTCGTTACCCGCTCCGCCGTCTATCTCGAAGTACGGTCTAGCATTTGCAGCGCTAACGTCCTTAAAGTCTAAATTTATGACGTCTTTGCTGCTACCGCCTTTGATGATGCTAGTAGCGCCGGAAGGAGTAGTAGCTAAAGCCTTGTAAGTATAATCAAGAGTGGCCGTAAAGGCTGATGCGTCGAATTTTTCTATGCGGTCGCTTTCGGCTTTTACCGTTAGGTCGGTGTTGCCTTTTACGGTTATATTTTTATAGTGATTTCCAGTACCTGCGCCGGATTTTATAGTTACGTTACTCTTCTCGCCCTTGGTAGAGATGTTTAGATTTTCGATATTAGGGATATTGATACCCGCATCATCGCTTCCTGTTACGCCAGTGATAGCGTATTTGTGTAAATTTACTTTATCTAGGGTTAAATTTTGAGTATCGTTAACGCCAGCGATAGTGCTTGAGTTGTAGTCTAGCTTAAAGCCGTCAGCGGCGTTGCTAGTTACGTTTTGAAGGCTGATATCCACGATATTTTGCGGATTTAGCAAATTTAAACCGTTTTGGCTATCTAGGGTCACTTTTTTAAGACCCTCTATGCCTCGCGCGTTAAAGGTCTTAGCCGTAGGCGCCGTAGAGGTTAAATTTAGGTTATCGATATGCTTGATATAGCCGGTAGTCATGCCGTTAAAGCTATCGTTTACTCTAACGTTTAGGGTATTTTCTCCGCCGCCGCCATCTATCTTATCGGTAGGTTTTAGAGTAGCGTTACTTACGACGCTGTCGGCTACGGCGTTAAATATATCCTGACCCACACTTCCTAGTATTTCGTTTGAATCCGTACTTAGGTTATGTACGGTAGAGGCTGCTAACGCGTCTATCCTAGCTTTTTGCTCATCTAGGTTGGTAGCCGTAGTGGTTTTTATAATCTCCTGAAACTCTCTGTAATCATAGTCTCCGGAGAGGTCTTGCCTGATATCGGCGATCTTTTGCGCCATATAAGCGGCTACCTCTGTTTTGTTGGCAAATACCGCCGCCGCTACCGGGTCTGCGGCTCTAGCCTCTGCAGAAGTGGCTACCTCAAATAGTTTAACTAGAGTATCTCCTCTGCTGTGACCTGCGTCTAGGTGTCTAACCCATGCATTGATACCGTCCGGGTCTCTTACATAGTCTTTACCTAGGATGTTTTTGTAGATAAGCTCTACATAGCCTCTGTTTGTGCTTATGTCTATACCTAGACTAGCATAATAAGGCGCCGTAGCCGGAGATGCCAGCATCTCGTTGGCTATCTGAGCCTGCGTTTTAGTCGCGCCTGCGGCTACCCACGCTCTAAAGCCGTCGCCTTCCGGGGCTCTGTTAAATAACGCAACGTAAAGCTGCGCTACTTGGGCTTGTGTTACTGCCATTAAGGACTCCTTTATAAAATTACTTGATGTTTTTAGTGTTCTATTTACAGAATACTGTCGCCAATTATACCATAATTTTTATAAAATGAAGGGAAGCGTTTTTTAATTTAGTTAAGCGATCGCTACAAAAAACAATAATGTTCAAGGTGTATAAATAAAATTTTTGTTTCATGTTGCGGCCGTAGCAGCGTTAAATTTACCAATAATTTTTTGGCAATGCTTAGCCTGATTTTTAGAAACTTGATGTATAGATTTGCCGCATTTAAATATTTTACGGAGCTTTTTAGCGGCTAATAAACAAAGATGTTGCTAGGCTGCCAGCTTGCTAAATTTACCATTTAAGCCGTATAAGCGCGGCAGTAAGCAAAATGCGCACCTATAGCTATCTTATGGATTTTTTAACCTATCTTGAGCCTAAAATTTAAGCCGTATATAATAAAAGACTAGAATTTTACCGTATTTGTCAGTTTTTAAAGAGCGTATCGGTTCTTAGGCCGATTTTGTTTAACATGGTTTATTTAAAAGCGAATAGTTTGGTCACGCTAGAAATCATACTAAGAAATTCTAAAATTTAGCCCTATTTAGTAGTATCAATAGCTCGCTTTTCCTTTTAAGCTAACCATAAATGAAATTACTACATAAATATGTTGTATACGTATTTTGAGGGCTTAAGGAAAGTCCATAAATTGGGGGTATATTTTAGGTGGAATGGTGTCCCCAGCGAGATTCGAACTCACGGCCTCAGAATTAGGAATTCTGCGCTCTATCCAGCTGAGCTATGAGGACATACAGGTAATAAATCAACTAAATTTAACAGCTTGTCAAATTTTATTATATAAGACACGACTCGCCCGGACTACGAGAAGTTGCTGGCAGTCGTTTAACTAAATTTAAGGCGAGGACTCGCATCCCCGCCAAATTCGGCTTAGCCGTTTCTTTTCTTGATAATCTCTTCGCTGACGTTCTTTGGAACTTCCTCATAGTGGTCAAATTCCATAGAATAAGTAGCGCGACCTTGCGTCATAGAGCGAAGGTCAGTAGAGTAACCAAACATCTGAGCTAGCGGGCAGAAAGCCGTGATGATCTTGCTTCCGTTTCGCTCATCCATAGAGTTTACTTGACCGCGACGTTTGTTTAAGTCGCCGATAACGTCACCCATATAGTCCTCAGGCGTCTCAACCTCAACCTTCATCATAGGCTCAAGGATAACCGCACCCGCTTTTCTAGCGCCCTCTTTGAAACCCATAGAAGCAGCTAGTTTAAACGCCATTTCAGACGAGTCGACTTCGTGGTAGCTACCGTCAAATAGGGTAACCTTAACGTCCTCGACCGGATAGCCGGCAAGCACGCCGCTTTGAAGCGCCTCTTTGCAGCCTTTTTCAACCGCTGGGATATACTCTTTAGGGACCACGCCACCTTTAATGTCGTTAACGAACTCAAATCCGCTAGCCGCAGGTAGCGGTTCAAGGCGTAAGAATACGTGTCCGTACTGACCGCGACCGCCTGATTGTTTAGCGTATTTATACTCTTGCTCGACTGTTTTGCGGATGGTCTCGCGGTATGCGACTTGCGGTTGACCTACTTCGGCATCGACTTTAAATTCGCGTAGCATTCTATCTACGATGATCTCAAGATGAAGCTCGCCCATACCGCTGATGATGGTTTGACCGCTCTCTTCGTCGGTACCCACTCTAAAGCTTGGGTCTTCTTGAGCTAGTTTTTGAAGCGCGATAGCCATTTTTTCTTGGTCGGCTTTAGTTTTTGGCTCGACGGCAACGCTGATAACCGGCTCAGGGAAGTCCATCTTCTCAAGGATAACCTTGTCTTTTTCGCTCGCGAGCGTATCGCCGGTTAGGGTATTTTTTAGACCTACGACCGCGCCGATCTCGCCCGCGTGAAGAACCGAAATTTCCTCGCGTTTGTTTGAGTGCATTTTTAGCAAACGACCGATTCTTTCTTTATTATCCTGAACAGTATTGTAAGCATAGCTACCACTCTCAAGGCTACCGCGATAAACACGGATAAATGTAAGCTGTCCGACAAACGGGTCGGTCATAATCTTAAACGCAAGAGCTGCAAATTCGCCGTTATCGGTGCTTTCTACCGTTACTTCGCTACCGTCTTCATAAACGCCCTTAATCGCCTCGATCTCATCCGGTGCAGGCAAATATGCTACGACCGCGTCAAGTAGGGGCTGGATGCCTTTATTTTTAAATGCCGTTCCGCAAAGCATAGGAGTTATCGTCATTCTTAAGCAACCCGCTTTGATACCTTTTTTGATCTCTTCTTCGCTTAGCTCCTCGCCTGAGAAAAATTTCTCCATCAAGCTATCATCGGTTTCAGAAACCGCTTCGATTAACTTAGTGCGGTACTCTTCTGCCTTTTCTTTTACTTCCGCCGGAATCTCTATCTCTTTATAGTCAGTCGGCTTTTTGTCGTCTTCCCAAACGTAAGCTTTCATTTTAACCAAATCGACTACGCCTCTAAAGTTATCCTCTGCGCCGATAGGAATTTGAATAGGCACCGGATTTGCTTTTAGGCGGTTTCTGATTTGAGACTCGACGTTGTAAAAATTTGCGCCGATTCTGTCCATTTTATTTACGAAAACGATTCTTGGAACGTGATATTTATTTGCTTGTCTCCAAACGGTCTCAGACTGAGGCTGTACGCCGCCGACTGAGCAGAACACCGAAACAGCACCGTCAAGAACGCGCATAGAACGCTCAACTTCGATAGTAAAGTCAACGTGGCCCGGAGTGTCGATCAAATTTATCTGGTGATCTTTCCAAAAGCAAGTGGTCGCCGCAGACGTAATCGTGATGCCGCGCTCTTTTTCTTGCTCCATCCAGTCCATAGTAGCAGCGCCATCGTGAACCTCGCCTATCTTGTGGCTCATACCCGTAAAGAACAAAATTCTTTCGCTGGTCGTAGTTTTACCGGCATCGATGTGAGCAGCGATACCGATGTTTCTAACCATATGTAAAGGGGTTTTTCTATCTGCCATACCAGCCTCCTCTTACCAGCGGTAGTGAGCAAACGCTTTGTTAGCTTCTGCCATTTTGTAGGTGTCTTCCTTCTTCTTGAAAGACGCGCCTTTTGAATTTGCAGCATCAAGTAGCTCGTTAGCTAGCTTGTCTATCATCGTTCTTTCGCTTCTTTTTCTAGCAAAACCGATGATCCAGCGGATAGCAAGGGCTTGTTGGCGAGCCGGGCGAACCTCTACCGGTACTTGGTAGGTAGCGCCGCCGACGCGACGAGATTTAACCTCCATAAGAGGCTTAATGTTTTCGATAGCATCGTTAAATACGTCTATACCTTTTGCGTCGCCGCTTTTTTTCTCGATAGCTTTGATAGCGCCGTACATGATCTCGGTAGCGACGCTTTTTTTGCCGTCGTACATAAGAGAGTTAATAAATTTAGTGATTACCTTATTGCCGTAAATTGGATCCGGCATTACTTCCCTGACGGGAGCTTTTCTTCTTCTCATTTGATTATTCCTTCAAATTTTATAAATTTTACTCAAACCTATGCCGCTAATGGCATGGTCTGTGAACCTAAATTTTTATTTCTTTTTACCTGCTGCGGCTGCCGCTTGACCAGGTTTTGGACGTTTAGCGCCGTATTTTGAGCGAGAAACCGTTCTTTTCGCAACGCCGGCTGTATCAAGAGCACCGCGTACGATATGGTATTTAACGCCCGGTAAGTCCTTAACACGACCGCCGCGCACTAGCACGATGCTGTGTTCTTGTAGGTTGTGGCCTTCACCACCGATATAGCTGATCACTTCAAATCCGCTAGTAAGCCTAACTTTGGCAACTTTTCTCAAAGCCGAGTTTGGTTTTTTAGGAGTCGTAGTATAGACCCTAGTGCAAACTCCTCTTCTTTGAGGACACTCTTTTAGCGCTGGAGATTTTGACTTAAAAGTCACTTTCTTGCGCTCTTTTCTGACCAATTGATTAATGGTTGGCACAGTAATTCCTTTCGACTAAATTTATTAAAAAGACTTGATTTTATTTAAATTTGGCTTAATATAAGGTAAATTTCATCTTTAACGCTGAATTTTATCGCGCTAGTCTTTTTTAAAAGCGTATTTTCCGCTTCCGCTAAAAATAATGCAAAGCGATAAAGCGATGTAAAGATATAAAATTTCGGCCTTAAAGCCGCCGACGTTTGTAAGCTCAAGTAAATTTCCAAGTCTGTGGTGGGCGCATATTATCGTTAGACTCGTGCCGATAACGAGCTGCTTCAATCCTTGAAAATATCCCTAAAATTATCATTATCGGCGCAACAACCTCGCCTATATAGGAGCCGTAAGCCACAATCTCAGGCAAGCCGGCTTTTGTTAAAATACTTTTTACGCCGCCTATGCCGTGTAAAATTTTCGCAAAGCCGTGCATAAAAAGGCAGACACCAAGCCCTAGTCTCGCAAACAAAATTCCCAAATCGAAATTTTTCTTTTTTACTCCAAATTTTCAAACTTAAAGGATTGATTTTATCCGGCTAGCTTTAAAACGAGGCAAATTTAAGCCCCGCCGAATTTGGCGAGGCTTGCGGGGTTAAATTTAGTTTTGTTTTAGCTTGATCTTTTGATCTTGATAAAGACCGGTTCCGACAGGAATCATGCGTCCTAAAATGACGTTTTCTTTTAGATCCTCAAGGTGGTCGATCTTAGCTGCGATCGAAGCCTCGGTTAGAACCTTAGTCGTCTCTTGGAACGATGCGGCCGAGATCACGCTATCGCTTCCGATAGCAGCGCGCGTAACGCCTAGCAAAATAGGCTCGGCGATCGCAGGATTACCGCCCATTCGCATTATGCGCTCGTTTTCTTCTTTAAATCTCGTTCGAGAAATCATATCGCCTGTGATGAAATTCGTATCGCCGCTATCTACTATCTTAACCTGACGAAGCATCTGAGAAACGATGATCTCGATGTGCTTATCGGCGATCGCAACGCCTTGGGAGCGGTAAACTTGCTGAATTTCGCTGATCAAATAATAGTGCAGTGCCTTCTCGCCCAAAATTCTCAAAACATCATGGCTTGATATTAGCCCGTCGGTTAGCTTCTCGCCGGCGTGGATAAATTCGCCGTCACGAACCTGAATTTGGCGAGTTTTATCTATCAGATACTCCGACGTAGCGCCGTCGTCGGCATGGATAACGATACGCTCTTTAGATCGAAGCGGCTTTTCGAATCTTACGGTGCCGTCGATTTCAGCGATAATAGCCGTATTTTTCGGGCGTCTGGCCTCAAACAGCTCGGAGACTCGCGGTAGACCGCCCGTGATGTCTTTTGACTTAGCCACGGCCTTAGGCGTCTTAGCTAGGATGTCAGCTTGCGCTACCGTAGCGCCGTCCGTTACGAATATCGCTGTTTTAGGCTCTAGTTGATAGCGGATCATCTTGCCCTCGTCCGTGCTGATCACGATCGTAGGCTTGATGCCGGAAGGCAGATACTCGTTTATAACCAAACGGCTCTGACCGGTCGCCTCGTCATACTGCTCGGCGGCGCTGTATCCAGGCTCTATGTCCTCGTACGATACTCTGCCCGCGGCCTCGGCGATGATCGGCGTAGAGTACGGATCCCACTCGGCTATGACGATTTTTTCTTGGTTTTCAGGCTCAGAGATAACCGCTTTGCTATCTACGGTGTCGCTATCGTTTGCTTTGATGATAGAGTTTCGCGGGATATAGTAGCGAACCGCCTCTCTATCGTCCTCGTCGGCAACCACTACAAATAGCCCTTTTTCGGTTACTACGTGACCTTTTTTGATATTTCTTAAGCGCTCTAAATAATCGCCTTTTAGGATATAAAATTTAAGCACGCCGTTTGCGCCCGCAACGACTTTCTTAGCGATCGGCTCTCCGTCTTCGACCTTTATCTCGCTAGCAAACGGGATACGGTTAGGTACATTCCAACCCTCTTTTATGACCTCGGCGATACTTTCGTTTTCTTTGACTGCGTCGCCGTTAGCATAAGGGATATAAATTTTACCCTCAACCTTACCGCTAACGCCGGCTAGCTCGTTAGGTTTCGCTAGGTCGCCTCTTCTTAGAGTGTACTTAACCTCTTCTTTTTTGCCTTTTACGATGATATTTACGTCCTCGTGAGCGATCTCGATCTCGATCTTTCCGTCAAACGGGGCTTTGATCTTAGGCTCGACGAGTAAGACGGCCGAGTTTCTGCGATTTGCCACGATTCTCTTGCCGCCGTTTTCGTAAACGTTTAGATTGTAGTACCTTATAAAGCCCTCTTTTTGCGCGACGACTTGGTAGTCTTGTTGCTCGGTCGATGCCGTACCGCCGATGTGGAAAGTTCTTAGCGTTAGCTGAGTTCCCGGCTCGCCGATAGACTGGGCCGAGATGATACCGACGGCTTCGCCCGGTTTTACCAGCTTTCCTTCGCCCAAATTTACGCCGTAGCATTTAGCGCAAACGCCTTTTGCGGCTTTGCAAGTTATCGGCGTTCTGATACTTACCGATTTTATACCTGCTTCGGTTATCGCTTTGGCTTTTTCTTCGTCTATTAGCGTGCCTTCGCTAAATAGCACTTCGTTTGCTATCGGATCGATCACGTCATCGGCTAGCACGCGGCCTAAAATTCTCTCTTCCAAACTCTCGATAAGCTCGCCGTTGTCGGTGATCTCGGTGATCTCGACGCCCTCGTGAGTACCGCAGTCGTGCATAGTGACTTTCACGTTTTGCGCGACGTCGATTAGCTTTCTGGTTAGGTATCCGGCATTCGCCGTTTTTAGCGCGGTATCTGCTAGACCTTTTCTGGCACCGTGGGTTGAGTTAAAGTACTCAAGAACGTTTAGACCTTCGCGGAAGTTTGATATAATCGGCGTCTCGATGATTGAGCCGTCAGGCTTCGCCATAAGACCGCGCATACCGGCTAGCTGACGAATTTGCGCCGCAGAGCCTCTCGCGCCGCTGTCGGCCATCATATAAATCGAGTTAAATCCGCCCTTATCTCCCTGGATGAGCTTCATCATCTCGCCCGCGACGACGTTGTTCGTATCCGTCCAGATGTCGATGATTTTATTGTATCTCTCTGAGTCCGTTAGTAAGCCCGCGCCGTATTGATTTTGTATCTCGCGGACCTTTTTCTTGGCTTCGTTGATATATTTTTGTTTGCTGTCAGGCACGATGATATCTGCGATAGAGATCGAGATACCGGCCTTGGTCGCATAACGGAAGCCCAAATTTTTAAGCTTATCCAAAAATCCCGCCGTTACCTCAAGGCCGCCGTTTTTATAGACGTAATCAACCAAATTTGCGATATCTTTTTTCTTCATAACCCTGTTCCACATATTTTCAGGAACGAAATCAGGCAGAATCGAGCGGATGATAAGGCGGCCGGCAGTCGTAAATAGAGTCTTGCCGCCAATCATCGTTTTAATTTTCGAGTGTACCTCTAGGCAGTGCGCTTCCTCGGCGATCATTACTTCGTCTACCGATGCGAAAATTTTATTTGCGCCCTTGCTGTCGGTCTTTTCTAGGCTTAGATAGTAAATTCCCAAAACCATGTCCTGGCTAGGAACGGTGATAGCCTTGCCGCTTGCAGGAAGCAAGATATTCATCGAGCTAAGCATCAAAATTTTGCACTCTGCGATAGCTTCCTGAGATAGCGGCACGTGAACAGCCATCTGGTCACCGTCGAAGTCCGCGTTAAATGCGGCGCAAACTAACGGATGTAGCTGGATAGCCTTACCCTCGACGAGCACCGGGTGAAACGCCTGGATAGATAATTTGTGAAGCGTCGGAGCGCGGTTTAGCATGACCGGATGATCTTTAACGACCTCCTCCAGGCACTCCCAAACCTCGTTAGTCTTATCCTCTATCATCTTTTTAGCTTGTTTTACGGTCGTGGCGTAGCCCTTCTCCTCAAGGCGAGCTAGCAAATGCGGCTTAAACAGCTCAAGGGCCATTCTTTTCGGTAGTCCGCACTGATCCATACGTAGTTTTGGTCCGACGACGATAACCGAACGACCGGAGAAGTCGACGCGCTTACCGAGCAAATTTTGGCGGAAGCGACCTTGCTTACCTTTAATGATCTCAGAAAGCGATTTTAGAGGGCGTTTGTTTGCGCCTTTTACGGCATTTGCGCGTCGTCCGTTGTCAAATAACGCATCGACGGACTCCTGAAGCATACGCTTTTCGTTTCTGATAATAATCTCAGGCGCGTCAAGCTCCATAAGGCGTTTTAAACGCGCGTTTCTGTTTATAACGCGGCGATACAAATCATTTACGTCGGAAACCGCAAATTTACCGCCGTCAAGGCTGACAAGCGGGCGAAGATCCGGCGGAAGGACCGGTAAATTCGTAATCATCATCCACTCAGGACGGTTACCGGAATTTAAAAAGCTCTCGACGACTTTTAGTCTTTTTACTATGGTTTTTTTCTTGGCTTCCGAATTTGTCGCACTGATCTCATCTTTTAGGGTATTTAAAAGCTCGACCAAATCGATATTTGCTAGTAAATCGCGGATAACTTCGCCGCCCATCCTAGCTCTAAATCCGCTCTCTTCAAAGCGAGAAGCTAAAGAGACATACTGTTCTTCGTTTAAAACGTCGAAAATTTCTACTTTTTTGCTATTTTCGGTATCGTAAAATGCGTCGCCCACGCTCTCGACGATATACGCCTCATAATAAAGCACGCGCTCAAGGTCTTTCATTTTTATACCAAGCAGCGTTCCTATGCGGCTTGGGAGCGAATTTACGTACCAGATATGCGCTACAGGAGTTACGAGCTCGATGTGGCCCATTCTAGAGCGGCGCACCTTTGAGCTGGTTACCTCGACGCCGCATTTTTCGCACTTGATGCCTTTGTAACGCATTTTTTTATACTTACCGCAAAGGCACTCGTAGTCGCGAATCGGACCGAAAATTTTAGCGCAAAATAGACCGTCGCGCTCAGGTTTTAGCGTGCGGTAGTTTATGGTTTCGGGTTTTTTAACCTCACCGTGGCTCCATGACTTTATCCTCTCGGGGCTAGCCAAACGAAGCTGAAACGCTTCAAAATCGCGCGGTCTGCGTTCTTCTTTTATCTCAATAGGTTTTAACTCACTCATTATTTTCATCCTCATCGTATATCTCGACATCAAGCGCCAATGATTTTAGCTCGTTTGTTAGAACGAAAAATGTCTCAGGAATGCCGGTTTCAGGCACATTTTCGCCTCTTGTTAGGGCTTTATACGCAGACAAGCGTCCTTCGACGTCGTCTGATTTGACCGTTAGCATCTCGCGAAGCGTATGAGCCGCACCGTATGCCTCAAGCGCCCAAACCTCCATCTCTCCAAATCTTTGTCCGCCAAATAGCGCCTTACCGCCGACTGGCTGCTGAGTAACAAGGCTGTATGGACCCGTGCTTCTAGCGTGGACTTTTTCGTCGACTAGGTGGTGAAGCTTTAGCATATACATGCATCCGACGTTTACGCGCTCTTTGATTTTTGAACCCGTGCGTCCGTCGTAAAGCTCGGTCTTGCCGTCCATATCGATCTTAGCTAGTTCAAATAGTTTCATCAGCTCATCGACCCTAACGCCCTCAAATATAGGCGTGGCAAATTTGACACCGTTAGCCCAGTCTCTAGCGTAGTCTAAAAGCAACTCGTCGCTCATTTTACCTAGAGTCTTTTTGGCATCCATAAATTTAGACGCTGAAGCTATTTCTATCATCTTGGCTCGCAGTTCTTTTACCCACTCGCCTTTTTTCTCTTGGAAAATTTGATTTATCTGCTCGCCCAAGCGGTAGCCAACAAGTCCCAAGTGGCTTTCTAAAATTTGACCGATATTCATACGGCTAGGAACGCCCAGCGGATTTAACACGATATCGACTGGCTGACCGCTCGGAAGATACGGCATATCGACCTCTGGGACGATATTTGAGACGATACCTTTGTTTCCGTGGCGGCCCGCCATCTTATCGCCCACTTTTAGCTTGCGCTTGGTCGCGATATAGACTTTAACGAGCTTAACTACGCCGCTTGGCAAGATATCGTCTTTTTCCAAAATTTCCATCTTTGCGTCATGCTCTTCTTTGAGCTTTTTCTTCTCGTTTTGGAAATGATTTTTTATGTCGTCGTATGATTTTTGCACGTCTTTTGAAAAGCCCTTAACGATCGCGCTTAGAGTAAAGCGGTTGATGTTTTCAAACTCCTCTTTATCAATCTTCTCGCCCTTTTTATAGGTTTTTTTACCGATAGTTTGAGCCGAGCTCAAAGGCGTTTTGCAAAGCAGAGCGCCCACTTTTAGCATCTCTTCGCGGTCTAGCATCAAGAGTCTATCGTGGTGTTCTTTTTCAAAAGCCGCTTTTTCTTCTTCATAAACTTTATTTGAGCGATTATCTTTTTCGTGACCTTTTTTAGTAAAAATTTTCACGTCTACGACGACGCCTTCCATAGAAGCCGTCGCGTAAAGGGACTTATTTACCACGTGACCGGCTTTTTCTCCGAAAATCGCGCGAAGCAAGCGTTCCTCAGGCGTTGGCTTAACCTCGCCTTTTGGTGAAACCTTGCCGACTAGGATCATGCCGGGTTTTACCTGCGTGCCGATTTTTATTATACCGCTATCATCTAGGTGAAGCAGATCTTCTTCTTTGATATTTGGGATATCTTTAGTAATCTCCTCAACGCCGTCTTTTAGCTCGCGCGCCTCGATCTCTTTTTCGTAAATATGCACGCTCGTAAACGCATCCTCTCGGATCATTTTTTCGCTGATTACGATCGCGTCCTCGTAGTTATATCCGTTCCACGGCATGAAAGCTATAAGGGCGTTTTTACCGATAGCCAGCTCACCGCGCTCCATAGACGGACCGTCGGCGATGATCTGCCCGGCCGCTACGCTTTCGCCTTTTTTAACGATAGGGTGTTGGGAGAATGTCGTATTTTGGTTGGTTCTTAAATTTTTCTCCATAGAATAGTGATCGATATATGGACCCGCCTCGTCTTCGCCGAGGATAAAGATATTCTTATTGTCCACCTTTTCAACTATGCCAGCGCGTCTAGCCTTGATAGCTTCCCATGCGTCACGAGCCACGGTACTCTCCATGCCCGTACCTACGATAGGAGCGGATGAGCGAAGTAGCGGTACCGCTTGGCGTTGCATGTTTGATCCCATTAGGGCGCGGTTGGCGTCGTCGTGCTCCAAAAACGGAATAAGCGATGCCGCAACGCCGGCTATCATGCCAGAACAAAGGTCGATAAGCTTAACGTCCTCGCGTTTAGCTAGTATCATCTCGCCGTCTTGTCTAGCTTCGATCAAATCCTCTACTATATAGCCGCTTTCATCAAGCGTAGTAGATGCCGGAGCGATAACCAAATTTTCCTCCTGGGTCGCTGTTAGATAAACGATCTCATCAGTTACCTTACCATCTACGACCTTTTTATACGGCGCTTCGACGAAACCTAGATTATTTACCTTTGCGTAAGTCGAAAGGGTGTTGATAAGACCGATGTTTTGACCCTCAGGAGTCTCTACCGGACAAATTCTGCCGTAGTGAGTCGGGTGAACGTCGCGCACCTCAAAGCCGGCTCTATCTTTTACGAGACCGCCTTCGCCAAGTGCTGAAAGTCTGCGTTTATGCGTAACTTCGCTAAGCGGGTTGGTTTGGTCCATGAATTGGCTCAGCTGGCCGCCGGTGAAAAATTCCATTATCGTCGTGGTTATCATTTTTGGATTAACCAAATCGTAAGGCATAATTTCTTCGATGTTGCTTAGCGTCGTAAATTTATCCCTGATGGCTTTTTGCATTTTTACAAAGCCCAGATGAAGCTCGTTTGCCAAAAGCTCTCCGATAGAACGAATACGGCGGTTGCCTAGGTGGTCGCGGTCATCGATATGCCCTTGTCCGTTTTTGACCTTTATCAAATATTTTGCCGTTTTTATAATGTCTTCATTGGTCAAAACCGTTACGTACTCAGGCACTTCAAGCGCTAGCTTGTGGTTCATTTTCATACGACCCACACCCGTCAAGTCGTATCTTTCAGGATTAAAGAACAGATCATTTACGAAAGCGCGAGCGGCATCTTTAACTACCGGCTCGCCCGGGCGCATGACTTTATAAATTCTAATTGCGGCAAGGTCGTTTTCGTCATCGACGTTTTCGGTTTGGCGTAGCAGTTTTAGCGTCTCGTTATCGGCGATAAACGAATTTATAATCGCATCATCAACGCCTGCAGCTAAGTCGTTTGCTATCTCGATGCTCTCTTGATCGGCTAAAATTTTAACCAATTTATTTTCGTCAAGCTGCGCAAGAGTATCGTAAAGCACCTCGCCGCTATTTTTGTCGATAACCGGGTGAGCCAAAAATCTATTTACCAATATTTCAGTAGGATACTCGACAAATTTGACACCGTCGGCAATAATCTTGTCGGCCTTTTTCTTGGTTAGTCTTTTGCCAGCCTCGTGTAAAACGTTGCCCTCTTCGTCTTTGATATCGTATTCGACCCTGCCTTGATAGTCGTCAGGATTAAATGGGGTCAAAAATTTATTATTTTTTATCGTTAAAGTTTGAATCGGATAAAATAGTTTAATGATATCTTGCTTTTTATATCCAAGCGCTCTAAATAATATGGTTACCGGCACTTTTCTACGCTTATTTATGCGAACATATAGTACGTCTTTAGTATCATACTCGAAATATAGCCAACTACCGCGATCCGGGATAATCTGGGCGGTATAAATTAGCTTGTTTACGACAGTCGGACTTTCTTCTTCTTTAAAAATAACGCCCGGGCTTCTGTGAAGTTGATTAACCACGACGCGTTCGACGCCGTTAATAATAAATGAAATTCTATCCGTCATTAAAGGAATTTCGCGAACGAAAATTTCTTGCTCTTTTATATCTTTTATACCGATCTTCTCGCCTGTTTTTTCATCTCTCTCATGAACGATCAGCCTTACTTTCATTTTTAAGTTTACAGAATAAGTAAGCCCTCGCTCCATGCACTCTCTGATCGTATATTTTGGTTTTCCGATTTCAGAGCTCACGTATTCCAGGCTTAAGCGGTTTTGAGGATCATGTATAGGAAATATCGATTTGAAAACTTTTTCTATACCGCTTTCGCCTTGATTTTTATCTACGTTTAAAAACTGGTCAAAACTCTTTTTTTGTAATTGTAGCAGGTTAGGAACATCGATCTCTTTGGCGACATTTGAAAAATCAACCCTAAGACGATTTCCTGAGTATAAACTATTTAGCATATTCTACCTCATTGGTATAAGTTTGAAAGAAAGTAAATAACCGCACGTCTGCGGCATCTTTATAAAAATTAAATAAGGAGGCGTTGCCTCCTCTGTAAAAATAAGTGAAATTATTTAAGTTCGACTTTAGCGCCGGCTTCCTCAAGCTCTTTTTTAGCTGCTTCAGCCTCATCCTTGCTAATGCCTTCTTTAATAACGGAAGGAGTTTGCTCGACTGCATCTTTAGCCTCTTTAAGACCAAGGCCGGTAAGAGCGCGAACGACTTTAATAACGTTGATTTTCTTGTCGCCGCCGTCAACTAGAACAACGTTAAATTCTGTTTTCTCCTCAGCTGCATCTGCTGCGCCGCCTGCTGCTGCGCCGCCTGCTACCATTACCGGAGCAGCGCTTACGCCGAATTTCTCTTCAAATTCTTTTACTAATTCGCTTAGCTCTAATACTGAAAGATTAGAGATAAATTCTAATACGTCCTCTTTAGTAATTGCCATTTCTTATCCTTTTATGCTGATTTTTCTTTTTTCTCTTTAAGCGCATTTAGTCCAATAGTGAAATTTTGGATAGGCGCATTCCAAACTTGCAAAAGCATCGCAAGCAACTCATCACGGCTAGGCATCTTAGATAGAGCCTTGACTTTCTCGACGCTTGCAACTTCGCCATCAATATGAGCGGTCTTGATTTTGAATAGTTCGCTATTTGTTTCTTCAAATTTAGCCGCAACTTTAGTAGCTGAAAGCTGATCGCCCCAGATAAAGATATTGGTATCTTTCAAAATCATACCGGATTTTCCGATATTATTAAGAGCAATATTTGCAAGAGTGTTTTTTACGATTTGAACTTTTACGTTTAAAACTCTAGCCGCATCTCTCAAGGCCTCTAGCTTTTTAGTGCTAAGACCACGATAATCGCAAACTATAATTGCTTCATTTTCTTTAAATTCCGCTTCAAGTTTACTGATTATTTCAGATTTTTCATTTCTCGTCATCTAGTTTTTCTCCTTTCCGACTAGCGATTTCAAGCAGAGCAGCATAAAAGCGCGATTAAGCAAAAGCCTCTGCTATCTCCAATCTAAGATAAAAATTTATTAGCTAAAAATTAGCGTAGATCCATAAGCTCTTGAGTCTCGAGTAGAACAGAAGGGCTCATAGTTAACGATAAAGCAGCACTCTTAATGTATCTACCTTTTGCTGCTGCAGGTTTTTGTCTATTTACCGCTTTAATAAGGGTTGAAATATTGTCGTTTAGTTGCTCTTTTGAAAAGCTAACTTTACCGAGACCGGCATGTATGTTTCCTTGCTTATCTACGCGGAAATTAACTTGACCGCTTTTTGCATTATTAACCGCTTGGGCTACATCCATAGTAACAGTGCCCGTTTTTGGGTTTGGCATAAGACCTTTTGGTCCCAAAATTCGTCCTACTTTACCGACTAGTCCCATTAAATTTGGAGTAGCAATAAGAACATCAAAATTCATAATTCCCTTTTGGATATCTTCAACAAGTTCATCGCTACCGACTATATCGGCGCCGGCAGCTTTTGCTTCGTCAGCTTTTGCATCTTTTGCTATAACAGCTACGCGAACGGTTTTGCCGGTTCCTGCAGGAAGTACAACCGAGCCTCTAACCATTTGATCTGCGTGTCTTGGGTCAACATTAAGTTTCAAAGCAATTTCAACGGTTTCGTCAAATTTTGCACTTTTTAGTTGTTTTATGGTATCAATAGCCTCAGCTAAAGAATAATTTTTAGTAGCATCAACTTTTTCAAGCAGCTTACTAAATCTTTTTGTAGTTTTTTTTGACATTTATTTCTCCGCATTTATAATTTTTATGCTTCCACATTGCTAAATTTAAAATACACGCGCTAAATATAGATATTAACGCGTGCCATAAATTTAACTTTAATAAAAATCCTTATGTGGTAAAAGGATTAATCTACTACCGTAATACCTATTGAACGAGCTGAACCAGCAATAATTTTAGCTGCTTGCTCTCTATCTTTAGTATTTAAGTCGGCAATTTTTTTCTCAACAATTTCAAGTACCTGAGCTTTTGTAAGCTTAGCCACTTTATTTTTTAACGGATTATCCGAACCTTTTTCTATACCTGCGGCTTTTTTAATCAGATCCGTAGCAGGCGGCTGTTTTGTGATAAAAGTAAAACTTTTGTCTGCATATACTGTAATAACGACCGGTACTCTAAATCCGGCCATATCCTTAGTTCTTTCATTAAAAGCTTTGCAAAATTCCATAATATTTACACCCTGCTGACCAAGAGCCGGACCTACCGGAGGACTCGGATTTGCTTTTGCAGCAGCAATATGTAATTTAATTTCGCCTACAACCTTTTTAGCCATAAACCTCTCCTTATACTATCTTCTCAACTTGTGAATATAAAATTTCAACTGGAGTACTTCTACCAAATATTGAAACATTTAACTTTAACTTGCCGTGTATCATATCGTACTCTTCTACTATTCCGGTAAAATTTGCGAAAGGTCCTTCGGTAATACGAACGTTTTCTCCATTATCAAAGAAAATCTTTGGCTTAGGAGCAGCACGTTTTTGAACCTTTTCCAAAATTAAATTAATGTCTTTTTCGCTCAAAGGCGTAGGCTTTTTAGCCTCACCTATAAATCTACCTACTTTAGGAAGAGATTGTATCTTATGCCAAAGAGCAGTATCTAAATCAAGATATGCAAAAGCATATCCAGGATAAAGACTTCTCTCATTTATTTTTTTCTTACCATTTTTTATTTCTATTACGTCTTCAGTAGGAACTATAATTTCTTTTAATTGTTCTTCAATGTGATTATCTCTAACCAAATTTTCAATAGCTCTTTTTACACTCATTTCACTGCCGGCATAAGTTTGAATTGCATACCATTTATGTGCCATACATTCAACCTTAAATAAGCTTTGAAACAGAAAAAGACATAATGACGTCAACAAGAGCTAAAAAAAGTGAGACAATAGCTACTACAGCAAAAACCGTTATAAAAGCATTCCTGATTTGCTCTTTGAGTGGAAAAATTACCTTTTCAATCTCCGCACGAGAAAGCTTAATATAACTTATTATTTTTTCCATTTTCAACCTTTTGATGGCAGGGCAAGAGGGATTCGAACCCCCAACCATTGGATTTGGAATCCAGCGCTCTACCGTTGGAGCTATTGCCCTAAAAGCCTTAGCTCTTTAATTTTACTTCTTTATGAATAGTATGTTTTTTTAGTCTTGGACAATATTTTTTTAGTTCCAATTTTTCGGTTGTTGTTTTGCTATTTTTTACCGTAGTATAATTTATATCACCTGATTCAGAACATTTAAGACCAACTTTTATTCTGTTACCTTTTGCCATAAATTCCCTTCAAAAAAGCGGAGAAAAACTCCGCCAAAATATAAAATTAAATTATGCTAGAATCTTAGAAACAACGCCTGAGCCGACTGTTCTACCGCCTTCACGGATCGCAAAGCGAGTTCCCTCTTCAAGAGCAACTGGCGCAATAAGCTCAACAGTTATCTTTAGGTTGTCACCAGGCATAACCATTTCTGTTCCTTCTGGAAGAGTGATAGAACCTGTAACATCAGTCGTTCTTACATAGAACTGCGGTCTATAGTTGTTAAAGAATGGAGTGTGGCGTCCGCCTTCTTCTTTTGTTAAAATATAAACTTCGCCCTCAAATTTAGTGTGAGGAGTAATTGATTTAGGTTTGCAAAGAACCATACCGCGCTCAACATCTTCCTTTTTTGTGCCTCTTAGAAGAACGCCTACGTTATCGCCTGCTTCACCTTGATCCATTTCTTTTCTAAACATCTCGACGCCGGTAACTGTAGTAGTTTGAGTTGGTCTAATACCTACGATTTCGATGGTATCGCCGACTTTTACCACACCTTTTTCAATTCTACCGGTAACAACCGTACCGCGACCAGAAATAGAGAAAACGTCCTCAATAGGCATCAAGAAATCTTTATCTGTTGCGCGAACCGGAGTTGGAATATACTCATCAACTCTAGCCATAAGCTCAAGAACCTTTGCAGACCATTCGCCGTCTGTTCCAGCCTTAGCCTCATTAAGAGCTTGTAGAGCCGAGCCTGCTACGATCGGGGTATCGTCACCAGGGAAGTCGTACTCGTTTAGAAGTTCACGAATTTCCATCTCGACTAGCTCAAGAAGCTCCGCATCGTCAACCATATCAGCCTTATTCATAAATACAACGATATAAGGAACGCCTACTTGACGAGATAGTAGAATATGCTCTCTAGTTTGAGGCATCGGGCCGTCAGCAGCAGATACGACTAGAATCGCACCGTCCATTTGCGCTGCACCTGTAATCATATTTTTAACATAGTCGGCGTGACCCGGGCAGTCAACATGCGCATAGTGGCGATTTTCGGTTTCGTACTCGATATGAGAAGTAGCAATGGTAATGCCGCGCTCTTTTTCTTCAGGAGCGTTATCGATATTATCATAGTCTTTTAGCTCTGCAAGACCTTTTCTTGAAAGAACAGCGGAAATCGCAGCTGTCAATGTTGTTTTACCATGGTCAACGTGACCGATAGTACCAATGTTTACGTGTGGCTTGTTACGTGAAAATTTTTCTTTTGCCATCTCTTCCTCCGTAATGATTTGTTTTTAACTCAAATTTATGTCTAATTTCTCTAAAACCATGGAGCTCATAGCGGGACTTGAACCCGCGACCTCTTCCTTACCAAGGAAGTGCTCTACCTCTGAGCCATATGAGCGTAATATCGCTTGGCATGAGAGATGATATAAAAACATAAACAACTAAAAGGAAATTAAAAATAGAGCTACAGCAAATGTATAAAAATTTATAGAGACTTTTATCATTTTACAGCTCCCAGTTTCATTTCCAAAATTCTGGAGCGGGAAACGGGGCTCGAACCCGCGACCCTCAGCTTGGAAGGCTGATGCTCTAGCCAACTGAGCTACTCCCGCATATAGCATGGTGGTGAGACGTGGATTCGAACCACGGAAGACATAGTCAGCAGATTTACAGTCTGCCCTCGTTGGCCGCTTGAGTATCTCACCCTAATTAATTTTAAATTATAAATGCTTAATGGTATTTCTGGTCAAACACTGTTATGAAATGGAGCTGGTGAACGGACTTGAACCGCCGACCCACTGCTTACAAGGCAGTAGCTCTACCAACTGAGCTACACCAGCATCCTGATTTGTGAAAGTTGGATTATAGCCCAATTTCTTCTCAAAGTCAAGACTTTTGCAAAAAATAGTCGCGTTTTACATTATTTTTATAAAAACATGCCTGTAGTTCGAATTTTTCTTTAGCCCATAGGCTCCGGGGCTTCTTTAAATTTTAAATCTTTTCTAAGTTTTGAACGCGGTTTAGCAAGCGGTTTTTCATCGCTTGATTTTTGCTCTACGATGCCGGTTTGAGCTTCGTCTTCTTTAGCTACTAGCGCATAAGCCTCTTTAAATCCAGCCGCCTTAATCTTTTGCGTCAGAACCTTAATATCGTTTTTATTCATAGCCCGCGTTTTGACCGCTATAGAGCGGTACCTACCGAATCTACCGCTAACTACGGCTTTTACGCCGTCTATCTTAGCGACTTTACGCTCTATATTGGCTCGCTCGCGTTCTATGGATTCTTGCGTTACGTCGTCGCCAAATGCGCTTACGAAGATATTATATTCGCTATTTGCGAGTAAAACGCTGCAAAGCAATAAAAAAACAACGACGATTTTTTTCATGCTTCTCCTTTTTGCTTGCAGCAAATTTAACTGTTTGGATTATATACGACAATGAATAAAATTGCGATAAATTTGACCGAACGCCTACCCAAGCACCCTTGCGATTAACTCTATCGGGTTCTCGCATTTCACGTCTGAGCCGCCGATATGCAGCGCATTTGAAATTTGCATTTTACAGGCGCTACACTCCGCGCTTACGATCTTTGCGCCAGAGTTTTTTATCATCTCTGATTTTCTTTGTCCGGCCGCGCGGCTTAGGTGATATTTTTCAGACTGCATCGTCACTCCGCCAAAACCGCAGCACTCGTTTGGATCGCTCATTTCTGTTATTTCGTAGTTTTGAGCGAGCAGCTTGCGAGGCTCTTTAAAGACGCCTTGCATTTTTCTAGCGTGGCAAGGGTCGTGATAGGTTACGGAGGCTAATTTTTTGCCTTTTTTTGCCAAAATTTCAGCCAAATTCGTAAATTTTTCAAAATACTCCGTCGCTAAAAATATCTTCTTACTCACCGCTTTTGCGCGATCTCGCCACTGCTCGTCATCATGAAAAAAGTGCTCGTAGTCGATCTTTATCATCGCCGAACAGGTCGCCTCCGGCACGATGATAGCGTCTAAATTTAAGAAAAGCCGTTCGAAATACTCGATATTTCGCTTTGCCAAAACCTCGACCGTCGCAAAATCTCCCGTAAAATACGCCGGCGCGCCGCAACAGGCCTGCTTTTTCATTAAATTTAAATTTAGCCCTAGCTCGCGCGCGATCTTAACCAAAGCCTCGCCGATGCCCGTATATGCGTAGTTTCCCATACAGCCGATAAAAACTCCGATAGTTTTATCGCCGCCGTTATCGATAAACTCGGCATGCGAGTTTAAAAAGCTCTTTTTGCTAGCAGTCGGCAAAAGACGCTCTTTTTTCACCATCGGCAGGCTAAATCTCGGACTCATCGCGCCTTCCCTGATCTTAAACGCGCAGCTTTGAAACACGTAGCCAAGCTTTGCCGCCAAATCCATTACCGCGCGATGGCGCAGTAGCCAAAAAAACGCCTTTTTGTACCACGCGATGCCAAATTTATCGGCGATATCGCGGCGGACGTTTTCTATCGCCGTATCCACGCGCAAGGAGTTTGGGCAGACCTCGACGCAGCTCGTGCATAAAAAACAGCTCTCAAAGATACTTTTCGCGCTTTTATCGAGTTTTAGCTCGCCGCGCTCGTAAGCGCCTACTAGGTCTAAAAAGCCGCGCGGAGAGGTCGTCTCGTCGGAGTTTATCTTGTGGATCGTGCAGACCTGGATGCATTTGCCGCATTTTACGCATTTATCTGAAATTTCGCTAAATTTAAACATATCCGCCCATCAAACCGTTTTAGAAAATCGGCGTAAATTTTCCGGTATTTTTTTCAAATACGCGTCAAAACACATCGCGATATTGCGGATGATCAGCGTGCCCGTCTCGTTTACGCTGATTTTTTCAGGCGTTACGGTTACGAATTCGCTCAAATTTTCAAGCTCGACCAAATCATCCTTAAAATACTCGAAAAATTTGATGTCAAATTTATCCTCGACCGCCTTGATATCAAGCGCAAAGTTGCTCATCAGGCTCATTATCACGGCTTTTCTGATTAGATCGTCATCGTTTAGATATATGCCCTTGCAATACGGCAAAACGCCGCTATCTAGGGCCTTTTCGTATTCGTCCATGTCTTTGAAATTTTGCGCGTAGTATCTTTGCCCTTCGCCGATGCTAGTTAGTCCGATGCCGATGAGATCGGCTCCGCCCTTGGTCGTGTAGCCCTGGAAGTTGCGGTGTAGCGTGCCGTTAGCAAGCGCGCCGAAAAGCTCGTCGCACGGCTTTGCAAAGTGATCCATGCCGATCATTTTGTAGCCGTTTTTTATAAAAAACTCGGCCGTGTATTTTAAAATTTCAAGCTTGGTTTTAGGGCTAGGCAGCGTAGCTTCGTCAAATTTGCGCATAGATTTTTTTATCCACGGCACGTGCGCGTAGTTAAACACCGCCAGGCGGTCGGGAGATAGCGTCAGAGCCTTATCCAGCGTTGCTTTAAAGCTATCTAGCGTCTGATACGGCAGGCCGTAGATCAGGTCCATATTTATCGAGTTTATGCCCTTAGCACGCGCCATATCTACGGCGTTTTTGGTGATCTCGTAGGGCTGGATGCGGTGGATCTCTTTTTGCACGCGCTCGTCAAAGTCCTGCACACCGTAGCTAACGCGGTTAAAGCCGTGCGAAATCAGCACGTCAAGCTGCTCGGGCGTTAAAAATCTCGGATCAATTTCGCAGCTGATTTCAGCCTCTGGCGAGAAGTTTTTAAATTTAGCCTTTATCATCTTGATGATTTCATCTAGCTGATCCGCGCCGTAAAACGTCGGAGTGCCGCCGCCAAAGTGCATTTGCAGCACAGGCGCGCTCGTATCAAGGTTTGCCGCTAGCAGATCGAGCTCTTTTTGTAGATACTGCATGTACCGCGTTTTGCGATCCTCTTTGCTCGTATAGATTACGTTGCAACCGCAAAAATAACAGGCGCTGCGGCAAAACGGCAGGTGCAAATAAAGCGAAAGCGGGCGCGAGGCGTCGCGGTTTTTTAGCTCCCGCAGGTAGTCCTCGTAGCTAAATTTATCGCTAAACTCGGGCGCGGTCGGATAGCTCGTGTAGCGCGGTCCCGGGCGCGAATACTTCACGTAAGCGTCAAAATCTATCATAGCGTTTTATTCCTCGCGTTTTTCATTAAATTCTGCATATCGACGAATAAATTCGGATACTGCTTTTTGATACCTTTTACCAGTTTTTCCAAATTTACGTCGATGCTTTTTTTGTTTTTATTTTTTGCGGCAATCTTGCGTATCTCGTCCATCGCCACGACCCAAACGTCGGCGAAGTCTATCGGCACGTTCTGCCAGATCGTCTTTTCAAGCCTTAGCTCGAAATTTTCCTTTTGGACGTTGCGGTAGGCTTCGATGAGCTGCGAGAGCGATTTTAACGAAACCATCGTGTGTAAATTTTGATTTTCGTCAATGCCAAACCAAGGCTCCACTCCGTCCCACGAGCCGCTTTTTAGGCTGAGGCTCATTTGACTCGGATCGCTTGTCGGCACGATCTCAAATATCGTTTTATCGCCCTCTTTTATCCCGAGCTCGCCCGAAATTTCGTCTATTTTTTCGTATGTTTTTTGTAGATTTTTTTCTTTCATTTACTTCCTTAACTTACCCGTTTTGGTGCCTATCAAGCCACACCATCACGCCTTTTTGCGCGTGCAAGCGATTTTCCGCCTCGGCAAAAATCTCGTCCGCATGCGCTTCAAACACCGCCTCGCTTACCTCGTATCCGCGGTAGGCCGGCAAGCAGTGCAAAAATATAGCGCCGGGCGCGGCTAATTTCATCAAATTTTCATCCACGCAAAATCCGGCAAAGTCCCTCAGGCGCTTTTCTTTTTCCGTTTCTTGCCCCATCGAGACCCAGGTGTCGGTAGTGACAAGGTTAGCGCCCGATACGGCTTCTTTTACGTCCTGAGTTAGATAAATTTTAGCTCCCGAAATTTGAGCGTTTTTCATCGCTAAATTTGCGATTTCGCCGTCCGGCTCGTAGCCCGCGGGCGTTGCGATCCTTAGCTCAAAGCCTAGTTTGCTAGCTAGCATCAGCCACGAGTGAGCCATGTTGTTGCCGTCACCCACGAACGCCGCTTTTATCTCGTCTATTTTTAGCCCGCATTCGATAGCCGTCATGAGATCAGCCATCAGCTGTGCGGGGTGAAATTTATCGCTAAGGCCGTTTATTACGGGTACGCGGCTAAATTTGGCAAGCTCCTCTAACGTCTCGTGGCGATTAACGCGAGCCATTATAAGATCGCACATTCGCGAGATCACGCGCGCGGTGTCTTTTATCGGTTCGCCGCGCCCGATCTGGATATCGCTCGAGCTAAGAAATAGCGCGTGTCCGCCAAGCTCGTTCATCCCTACATCAAAGCTTACGCGCGTTCTAGTTGAACTTTTCTCAAATATCATCGCCAATTTTTGATCTTTTAGATACGGCTTAAAATCTCGCACCTTAGCCTCTTTTTTTATCTGCAAACCCAAATTTAAAATTTCTATGATTTCGTCTTTGCTAAAATCGTTTAACGTCAAAAAGTGCCGCATTTTGCCCCCTTTAAATTCCCAAATTTGCCCACAAATTTTTAAGGCGAAGTATTGTGAGATGGATTTAAATGTTGTGCAGAAATTTTAAGTCAAGGCTAGACAAGTAGTCTGCCACAGACTTAAAATTTCCTCTGCTCGCAGTTGCGAGTACAACGAAGCAAAAATCTCTCTCAAAAGCGCTCAAAAAGACAAGCCGCTATTTTCTTAGTAAAGCGGCGGCTTCTTTGGCATGATAGCTTATTATTAGATCCGCCCCCGCTCTCTTAAACCCTACCAGCGTCTCCATCATCACGCGCTCGTAGTCAATGACGCCCGCTTTTTCCGCAGCTTTTAGCAGAGCGTATTCGCCGCTCACGTTATACGCGCAGATCGGCAGTCTCGTCGCTTCGCGCAGATCACGGATGATGTCTAAATACGCAAGGGCGGGTTTTACCATCAAGATATCGGCCCCCTGCGCCTCGTCTTCTAGGCTCTCGCTCACGGCTTCTAGACGGTTTGCGCTATCCATCTGATAGCTCTTTCTATCGCCAAAACTTGGCGCGCTCTCCGCTACGTCGCGAAACGGACCGTAGTACGCCGAAGCAAATTTGGTCGAATACGCCATAATCGGCAAATTTTCGTATCCGCTCGAATCCAGCGCCCCGCGCAAGGTAGCGATGATGCCGTCCATCATGCCGCTTGGGGCGATCATATCGGCGCCGTTTCTAGCATGGATCAGCGCTTGTTTAGCGGAGATCTCTAGCGTCGCGTCGTTATCGACGGTCTGGTGGACGTGATCTAGGATGCCGCAGTGACCGTGATCGGTGTACTCGCAAAAGCAAAGATCGGTTATCACGACAAGACCCGCAAATTTATCCTTTATCGCTCGAAGAGCGGTCGCGATGATGCCTTCGTCGCTTAGAGCGTCGCTGCCTACGCTATCTTTTAGGCTAGGGATTCCAAACAATATAACCGCTTTTATGCCTAAATTTCGCACGATTTCGCACTCTTTTAAAATTTCGTCCAAACTCATCTGAAAGACGCCCGGCATCGAGCTTATCTCTTTTTTCACGCCCTTGCCTTCGACGACGAAAAGCGGATAGATAAAATCGCTCGCGCTAACGCTAGTTTCGCGCACCATCTCTCTGATCGCGGGATTTATCCTGAGTCTTCTAAAACGTTTAAACATAATTTTCCTTTTACTTCGCTACAATTTACGCTTAGTGTAACATAATAGGAGTTAAAATTTTATGAATATCGAGCTTTCAAATACGGCGAATTTACCCTCTCGTTTCGGGACGTTTGAGATACAGGCGTTTAAGGAGGGGCAAAAGGAGCATTTAGCGATATTTAAAAAACCTTTCGGCGAGGTCGTAAACGTCCGCATCCACTCCGAGTGCCTAACGGGCGATGCGATCGGTAGCCTAAAATGCGACTGCCGCGACCAGCTGGAAGCCAGCCTAAAATACATCGAAGAGCACGGCGGTATGGTGATCTATCTGCGCCAAGAGGGGCGAAATATCGGCCTGCTAAACAAAGTAAACGCCTACCACCTGCAAGATGAGGGCCTTGACACCATCGAGGCAAATCACCAGCTAGGCTTTAAGGCCGACGAGCGCACGTATGAGATCGTGGATTTTATCTTGAAGCACTTTGGCATCGAAAAGATAAATTTGCTAACCAATAATCCAAAAAAATTATCCGGGCTAAAATGCGTACAGATCGTCTCTCGTGTGCCGATCGTCATACACGCGAACAAATTTAACGAAAACTACCTACGCGTGAAAAAAGAGCAGATGGGGCATATGCTAGATGAAAATTGACCTGCCGAGGGACTTTGATGCGCAAACGGCGAAATTTAGCGATATTTTGGCTAAATTTAACCGCGTGCACAGCCTAACTAGCTACAAAAATTTAAACGAGCAGATCGCCGACAGCATAGCTCCGCTTGAAATTTTCCCGCAAATTTGGGGCGCCAAAACGGCGATTGATGTGGGTAGCGGAGCGGGCTTTCCAGCGATATTTCTCGCGATGATTTTAAGGGAGTGCGAGTGGCATCTCTTTGAACCCGGCCCGAAAAAATCGGCGTTTCTAAGCTACGTCAAGGCCGAGCTAAATTTAACCAACGTCCGCGTAAAATCTTGTAAGATCGAGGACGGCGAGCCCTTTACGGCGCAGCTCATCACTAGCCGCGCGCTAATGAAAACGAAAGATTTGCTTGGGATTTGCGACGGGTTTTTTGACGCGCAAACTCAAATTTTACTTTACAAAGGAAGCAGCGTACAAAGCGAGCTAGACGGGCTCAAAGCTCAAATTTACGGGCGCGGGAACCGAAATTACGTATTTATAAAGGGCGGCGATGTTATTTAAAATTTTGGCTTTTTTTGCGGTTTTAATCGCGATTTATATGATATTTTTTAAAACCCGCGTCAAAAGAGGCGTAAAAGGCGGCGCAAAAAAAGAGGACAAAGAGGCCCAAAATTTCGTCGAATGCAAAAAATGCGGCACCTTTATAGAGGCCAAAGACGCCGTAATAAGCGGCAGCGGGTATATCTGCGAGGACTGCATAAAGGATAAAAAATGAAACTAATCGGCCACGAGCTAGTGCCGTACGAGCCGCTATTTTGGCGCGAGAATGCCCGGCAGATCGAAGCAGGCAAGCAAAATTTATTTAAATTTGACGCAGCCTCGATAAAGCGTGCGCAGGAGTTCGGCGCCCAGTTTAGCGTCGAAGCTGAAAATCTAAACGAGATCATCGTCGCAAACGCAGCCGGAGCGAAATTTATCATCGTGCCCCGCGAGCTTGCCGGCAAAGCGGCAAAGTTAGCGCAAGATTATCTATTTGACGCTCAAATTTGCGCCTTTGTAGAAAGCGAAAACGAGCTAGCCGTGCTTAGCGAGACTGGCGCGGACGTCGCGATATTTAAAACCGCCGTAATAGGCAAGGATAAACGATGATAAAATTTCCGCCGCTATATCTAAAATTTTTAGAGGATCTCGGCGACGAAGAGTGCATAGACGTTTTTAACGAAGCGGGAGCGGGCACTTATCTATACGGGCGCGCGGCTCTAGCTGAGCGAAACGAAACATACGAAGTAGCGCTTTACGAGCCAAATTTTTATATGATAGGCCAAGACGGCGACCTTGGATTTTTCATAAAGTTAAACTCGGACGATACTATTTATTTTAACGATCTAGGCGCGCTAAGCTCGGCTCCGATGCGCCTAGCGGAGCGAGATATTTTTGCCTTTATCAAAAAGATAAAAGACGGCGACGAGATATTTTCATAAAATTTTACGAGCAAAGGAAACAAATGGAGCTTTTTAAAACTGCATTTTTGATGACGGCGCTAATGCTGCTTTTCGTAGCCGTGGGCGGCGCGATAGGCGGCACTAGCGGCATGCTGGTGGCATTTTTGATTGCGCTTGGGATGAATTTCTTTTCGTATTTTTTCTCGGACACCCTCGTGCTAAAGCACTACCAAGCCGTGCCCGTGGACGAGGCGCACGCGACGGGACTTTATCAGATCGTGCGCGAGCTTTGCGAGAAGGCAAATTTGCCGATGCCAAAGATCTACATCATCCCGGAAGCCGTACCAAACGCATTTGCCACAGGTCGTAACCCCAGCCACGCCGCGGTAGCCGTGACTGAAGGACTGCTAAATCTGCTAAACAAAGACGAGATCGAGGGCGTACTAGCTCACGAGCTAAGCCACGTGCGCCACTACGACATCCTAACGGGCTCTATCGCGGCGGTTTTTGCGGGCGCGATCGCGATACTGGCAAATTTCGCGCAGTTTGGCGCGGCAAACCGTCAGGGCAAGCAAAATCCGCTAATGCTAATCGCTCTAGCCGTCATCATGCCGCTGGCCGCCACGATCATACGCATGGCGATCTCGCGGGCGCGGGAGTTTGAGGCAGATAGGGGCGCAGCGATGATAACCGGCAAGCCCCAGCACCTAGCAGGCGCCCTGCGCAAGCTCGAGGACTACGCGCGCGGACGCGTGATGGCAAACGCCGACGAACAAAGCGCGCATATGTTTATCATAAATCCATTTAGCGGCGTAAAAAGCGCTCTGGGCTCGCTGTTTCGCACGCATCCAAGTACCCAAGACCGCATCGCCGCGCTAGAAAATTTACGCTCGCAATCAGGTGGCGAAAACGGCGTGAAAGGGTATTTTAGAAAGTAAATTTGACGGGCAATTTAAGCCCTCGTCTTAACGTCAAATTTAAGCAAAACGGCTTGGCTTCAGGTTTTAAGTTAAAGCCGAATTTAACTCCGCGCCGCGTCAAATTTGACCGTCCGCGTCAAAGTAAATTTATCAAAAAGGCAAAACATGAAAATAGCCGTAAACGGCGCGAGCGGATTTATCGGCGGCGAACTGTGCCGCTTTTTTAGAGCCCAGGGGTACGAGGTCGTAGCTATCCCGAAAGCAGCTTATGCCGACAAAGACGCGCTCAAAAACCTCATCGGCGGCTGCGACGCGGTTATAAATTTAGCAGGCGCTTCTATCGCGGCCAGATGGAGCGAGGACTATAAAAAGCGTCTTCGCGCAAGCAGGATAGAGACGACGCGCACGCTAGTTTGCGCTATAAACGAGCTAGAAAATCCGCCATTTTTCATCAGTGCTTCAGCCGTGGGCCTCTACGAAAACGGGCTTGGTCACGACGAGAGCTCGGTCAAATTTGACCGCGGATTTTTGGGCGAGCTAGCATACGAGTGGGAGAGCGAGGCCGCTAAAGCGCGGACGCAAACGGCGATATTTCGCCTAGGCGTGGTGCTAGGGCGAGGCGGCGCGCTGGCTAAGATGTTGCCGGCGTTTAGGCTCGGTCTTGGCGGCAAGATCGGTAGCGGCGAGCAGGCGTTTTGCTGGATTCACATCGCTGATTTACTAGAGGTATTTAAATTTACCTTACAAAACCGTCAAAGCGGCGTTTTTAATCTCGTTTCGCCGACTCCTAGCACCAACGGCGAATTTACTAAAATTTTAGGCGAGGTTTTGGGGCGACCGACGTTTTTTAAAGTGCCTAAATTTGCGTTAAATTTGATGTTTGGCGAGTGGTCCGGCGTGCTGCTTGAAGGCGCGAAAGTCTATCCCAAAACCTTAATAGAGAGCGGATTTAGCTTTAAATTTGGCGATCTAAAAGCAGCGCTTCGGGATATTTTGAAGTAAATTTAAATAATTTTGCCTGCTTAGCCAAATGTTCCGCTTCAGTTTTTGCAAAATGCGGCTCGTGCCAATCCAGCGTAAATTTGATACCGCTACGAAAATTTAGCCGCGGCTAGAATCTCGCCTGATTTTACCACAAATCCAAATTTTAAAAACGCAGGCGTAGAAACATAAAAGCAAATACGATAACGCCCTAAAACATAAAATGCTTTGCCCGCTGATATGGCAGGCTATAAATCGGTAAACAAAATTTAGCAAACCTGACGCTTAGGCAAAATTAGCACGATCCGCCCAAGAAAAAAGCGATAAATTTTTACGACTGCCGAACGATGTCTTAAATTTACAAAACCGCGGGCTGGTATAGGCAAGATTCGGCGTAAATTTTGAATCAGATGGCAAATTTACGTTTTTGAAGATATCAGACTAAGCTCATAAATTTGGAAAGCTAGCTTTTGGCGTTAGTTCTACGCGCAGAGCTTGCTGTCTGCGCGCTCAAGCGGACCTGCGAGAAGTTTTACTCAAACCGCCTCGAGATGCTAGGCGAAAGTTTGGTCAAGACGTCATAACTAATCGTGCCAAAAAAATCCGCCCAAACGCGCGCGTCGTCAAATACGCAAATTTTATCGCCCGCGTCTTCGCAGCAAAAGCTATCCATCGACATTTTGCCGAGCAACCTCTGTCCGCCCGCTGTCCGTAGCTCGCCCTCGCCCGCATAGCGCAGCAGTCCGTCGCCGTAGCCCAGGTCGTAAATGGCGATTTGCATATCCTCGCTCGCGCAAAATTTAGCGCCATAGCCCGCACATTGTCCTTTTTTTAGCACCCTGCCGCTAACCTTATGCGCCCAAAGCGACGCCACGCGCTTTAGCCCTAAACTCTCATCAAACTGCGCGTAGCCGTAGGCGGCGATACCCACGCGCACAAACTCGTCCGCTAGCTCGCAGAAGCGCTCTGTCGCAGCAGAGTTGTGAGAGTGAAAGACCAAACCCTCGCCGCAAATTTCGCGCACCACGGCTTTTGCTGCGGCGAAATTTTGCCTCTGTACGAAATAATCGCTACTAAGCTCTTCAGCGCTTCTAAAGTGCGTAAATGCTCCGCAAATTTGCAGTCCGTGCGCCAAGGCCGCCTCGCACGCCGCGCGCACTTCGCCCACCGCCACGCCGTTTCGGTGCATGAGCGTATCGACGGCGATATGCACGCGCGCGCCTTGTTTAAATTTAGCAATCAGCGAAATGTCGTTTACCGCGTAGATAAATCTCTCGCTCTCGCCGCCCGTAGGGATGTGCGAAAGGATAAGAATATGCTCGAAAAAGGGCTCTAGCTCGTGCGCCTCGGCTTCGTTTTTGACCGCGCAAAATTTGATACCGTAGCTTGCCGCCTCACGCCCCACAAGCGCCGCTCCGTGCCCATAGGCATTGTCTTTTAGCACCAAAATCACGCGATCTTTGCCGCCGGCTTTGGCGCAAATTTTAGTTAGATTATGGATATAGGCGGATCTGTTTAAAACGAGTTCAGACATTGAAATTTACGCCAAACGCCTCATAAACGTTAGGAAGCAGCTTCCTAATACTATAATCGTAAGAGTAAAATTTAGCGTAAAGCGCCTTTAGATCGGCCTCCTTAACCGCCGCGAAATCAAACACGTCAGTACCCGCAACCTTTGGCACTTGGCGGTCTAGCTCGGCGAAAAACTCGCTCCTAGCCTTTAAAATTTCCTCGATCTGATTTTTTACTATTTCTTTTTTTTCTTGCATTTACTTCTCCGTTAAGATTTTAAATTTATCTTTATCTAGTCGCACGTAGAGCTCTTTTTGCCCCTTAAATTCGTGACTAGGCGCTGCATAATCCTCGTCAAAAACCACTCTAAAAAGATTTTGCCCTTTAGTGTTCGGGTACGGCGTCACGCTAAAATTTGACGCTTTTATGCTCTTTTTTTCGTTTAGCGCGAAAATTCTTTTTTTATTTTCGGCAAATTTAGCTCTCGTTAGCGCGTTTTTACCGTCTATTTTTACAAATTCGTCCGCGTAAAAGCCGAGGTAAATTTTAGTCTCATTATCTCTCCACGCTTGCAGCCACTCGTGCAGATGCGCCAGTACGCGCGCGATGTCGTCTTTGCTAGCGTCTACCTTCTGGCTTTCGCTGATTATCACGACGCCCTCGCTGCCGATCAGTTTTCCGAATTTCACCAGCGCATTGTTGTTAAACGCCACGCAGCCGCGCGTTTTTACTTCATCCTCGCGCTTGCCTTTCATCGGCAGACCGTGTATCCATATGCCTCCGCCGGTTTTTTGTGCGGCCTTGTCGTGAGCGTTTGGGTACGATAGCGACATCGCAAGCGGCCCGTAAAAAGGATCGGGCGGCGTAAATTTATCCGTGACGTCGTAAACCCCGACCGGCGTTTTTAGGTCGCCTTCTTTAAATTTATCCCCGCTTTTGCCCGTTATCACGCTTTGTGAGAAAATTTGCTCCAGCGCGCCGCCTGAGTAGTCGAAGCTTTGCAGGGTTTTTTGCGCTTTATTTATGACGATGATTTTGGTCTTAGCCTCGTAGTAGCCGTATCTGACGTCAGCCGTGCCTAGCTTTTCCAGCCAGTATTTAGCATCCCTCAAATTTTCGTCCGCTAGAGTCTTGGCGGCTAAAATTTGAGAAAAAAAGATAGAAAAAATAAGTAAGCCGAGTAGTTTTTTCAAAATTTTCCTAACGTTGCGTAATTTCGTAATAAGGGTCGCAATTATATTACATTTTCTCTTAATTTTAAAAAAAATGCTCGTTTTTGTGTTACAATATCCGCTATCAAAATCTAATTAAGAAGGATGCAAAAATGAAAAGCAAATTTTTAGCTTTATCGCTGTTAGTCGCCTCTTTGGGCTTTGCAAACGCCGCAGATATCGAGATCTCAGATATCTACGCTAAAGCTACGCCTCCCGGCGCAAAAAATACGGCCCTGTTTTTTAACGTAAAAAACAACACCGATAAACCGGTAAAACTAATCGGCGCTAGCTCTCCCGCAGCCGCTACGGGCGAGATACATACGCATAAAGACGTAGACGGCATGAAAAAAATGGTGCAAATAGAAAACATCGAAGTGCCTGCGATGGGAGAGGCGAATTTAAAACCGGGCGGTCTGCACGTGATGCTGATGAACGTAAAAGCCCCGATCAAAGAGGGCGACAAACTAGACGCTACGCTAGAGTTTGACAACGGACAAAAACTCGAAGTAAAAGACATCGTCGCAAAAGCGGTCGTTAAAAAAGACGGCGAACACGGACACGATCACGGCGCGCACGATCACGGCGGACATCATAAGCATTAATGAAAAAATTTCTCATCGTTTTGGTCGCGTTAGTCGGGGTTTTTGCGACCTCGGCGTATCTGTTTTTTAAACCGCAAGCGCAAGAGGACTTTTTGAGCGCAGAGGACGTGGGGGCAAATTTAACCCCGCTTCCTTGCGATATGAACGCCGAGCACTCCTGCGGCGTAGAGTTTCGCGGTAAGACGGTTAAATTTAGCCTCTCGCCAAAGCCAGTTTACACGATGCAACCCACGATCGTGCGCATCGAGGGGCTAGAAGGGTTTAAAGACCCGAGCCTTGAGATCCACGGCGTAAATATGGATATGGGCGTCATCAAGGCCGAAGTCGAAAAGCGCGACAACGCCTACGTATCAAACGTCGTGCTAAGCGCATGCCTGATAAACATCATGAGATACCGTTTCGAGGTGCTGGAAAACGGCAAAAAAAGCGGGCTTTATATAGACTTCGACTTGCATCAATAGACGCAAATTTTACTTAAAAGGGCGGATAATGAAAAAGCTTATTATCGCAGTTATACTGATTTTAACGGTTCTTGGCGCAGGCTATCTCGCACTCTACTCAAACAAATACGCCCCTAACGGCCAAGGCGCAAACGTCGCCGAGGGTCAAAAAAATTATGATTTTACCGGTAAGGGTGCAAACGGCGCGGTGAGTCTAAAGAGCTTTGAAGGTAAAAATAAGATCATATACTTTGGCTATACCTCGTGTCCGGATGTCTGCCCCGCAACTTTAGGTATCCTTTCAGGCGTGTTAAACGAGCTTAAAAGAGACGATATCGTCGTGGTTTTCGTTACTCTCGACCCGGAGCGCGACGAGCCAAAAAACGTGGACGAATACGCAAAATACTTTTATCCGGACTCATACGGCGTCGTAGTAAACGACCTACCGGGAGTCGCTAAAAACTACGGCGTAAAATACCAAAAAGTCCTACTGGAAAAGTCTGCCATGGAGTACTCCGTCGCACACAGCTCCTCGCTCTACGTACTAGACAAAAACGGTAAATTCGTAGCAGAAATATCAAATTTAACCCCGCAAAATATCAAAAAAACATTGGAAAATTTAGAGAAATAACGGCTCGCGATTTTATAAATCCCGTGTTACGTTATAACGCAGATTCATTTTTATATATCAAATTATTACGAAAGTTGATTTAAGTCAATATTTTTTTAAGCTCGCCCGCTGTATAGTTTCATTAAATTTCGAAGAAGGAACGATTTGAACCCACGCACGCTAGCGAGCATTTTTTATCTACTATTTTTAATCTCGGCAAGCTACGGTTTCGAGCCTAGCGCCGACGTAAAAAGCTATGCCTTTAGCGAACTTAACGGCGGAAAAATAGCCCTATACGACGCGGCAAACGAGCTAAAAATCATCGATGCGGCAAATCTGCGACCAAGTGCGCAGACAACCTTGGCCGCGGACGAGATAACCTCGCTTGCTTTTGGCACGGGCGAGCTATATGCCGGGCTTTCTAGCGGAATAATCGTTAAATTTAGCAAGGATTTAAACTCCAGGGAAGTGGCGCTGGACGTCTCAAGCCTCGGTCTTGATGCGCACATAACGCATCTAAGCATATCAGGCGGTAAATTTTACGCCGTGGCGAGAGAAAATATCTTCCTCGTCTACGACCCGTCCGTCAAGAAGCTCTCCGCCGCACGCCTTAGCGGCGTATACCGCGTAGCAACCTGCAAAATCATAAATGACGTCGCCGTAATAACCGGCTGGGATAGGTCGGTTTTTAGGTTAAATTTGACCTCGATGGAGGTAAAAAATCAAGGCAAACTAAATGCGGTGGCCTTAAGCGCGGCGCAGACGGGCCAAGATATGCTTTTAGGGCTAGCTAGCGGAGAGATAGCAAGCGTAAAATTTGAATCTGAGGAAAATTTAGCCCCTAGCGAGCGTATAAACCCAAAAACTACGCAAACAAGCGCGGTAAATTCGCTAAGCAAACAGTCGTTAAGCGCAGCTAAAGACAAAGCCGCCAAGGATGGCTTTAAAGCAAATGCGGCGGATAAGACGGACGTAAATTTAAGCCAAAACGCGGTTTTGCCGCAAGCATACGGCGATAAACTCGGGGCAAATTTAGCAGATAAAACCGCAAAAAACGAAGCAGACGTAAATTTGTCGCGCAAAAAAACAAGCGTAAATTTTTTAGATACGAAACCCTCGGCAAATACGCGCGAAATCGCCCCAAAAAGCCTAAACGCAAAAATTTATAAAATCTCGAATCTACGGATAAAAAGCCTGCTATCCGTGCGGGATAAAATTTATATCGGCCTTGATAACGGCGAGATTTGGCGCGCGAACGCAAATTTTACGGATATAGAGCGGCTCGGGAAAAATTCGGATGCGATAATAAGCGTTTTTAATAATAATGAAGATATAATAACCGTAAGCATAAACGGCGAAATTAAAATTTATAAATAAAATCTTAAGAAAGGAGATTTTTAATGAACAAAATTTTTGGTTCAGGCATCGTTGCGGCGGCGTGTATAGCGTTTGCCGTTAGCAATGCGTGCGCGGCAGATAGCGACTTGCAAGCTATCATGAAAGCGCGCGGGCTAACGGAAAAAGACGTCCTAGCGGCTGCTAAAACGTATCAACCAAGCGGTAAAAAAGACGACTATATCGTCTTTTCCTCAGGAGGCCAAAGCGGACAGGTGATGGTTTACGGCGTACCTTCGATGAGGATTTACAAATTTATCGGCGTCTTTACGCCCGAGCCTTGGCAGGGATACGGCTTTGACGAGGAGTCTAAGGCTATCCTAAAAAGCGGTGCGATTAGGGGCAAGGAGCTTTCGTGGGGCGACACTCACCACCCTGCTCTAACCGAGAAAAACGGCGAATACGTCGGCGATTATCTTTTCATCAACGACAAGGCTAACCCTCGTATCGCGGTGATAAATTTGCACGATTTTGAAACTACGCAAATCGTCGTTAATCCAATCGTAAAAAGCGAACACGGCGGCAGCTTCATCACCCCAAATAGCGAGTACGTCATCGAAGCGGCGCAGTACGCGGCTCCGCTAGATAACGGCTACCACTCGATAGACGAGTACGAAAGCGCATACCGCGGCGCGGTAACGTTTTGGAAATTCGACTATCCAAAAGGCAAGATAGACGAGAAAGCTTCCTTCTCGCTTGAGCTTCCTCCGTATTGGCAGGATTTAAGCGACGCGGGTAAGGGCGAGAGCTTCGGCTGGGCGTTTTCTAACTCCATAAACTCAGAGATGTACACCGGAGGTATCGAAAAAGGCTTGCCTCCGTTTGAAGCGGGCGCAAGCAGAAACGATACTGACTATTTGCACGTTTATAACTGGCAAATTTTAGAAAAACTAGCTCAAGACAAGAAAAACTACAGAGAGATAAACGGCCACAGAGTAGTTACGATAGAGGCTGCCGTTAAAGCCGGCGCGCTATTTTTGATCCCAGAGCCAAAGAGCCCGCACGGCGTAGACGTTAGCCCGGACGGCCGATATATCGTTATCGGCGGTAAGCTAGATACGCACGCTACGGTTTTTGACTTTAGAAAGATCAAAAATTTAATCGATAAAAAAGAATTTGCCGGCACCGACTCTTACGGCATACCGATTCTTGATTTGCAAAAGACCCTACACGGACAAGTGGAACTCGGCCTTGGACCTTTACATACGGCATTTGACGCGCAAGACGGCGTACTTTATACCTCGCTTTACGTCGATAGCCAGATCGTAAAATGGGACTATAAAAATTTAAAAGTCCTAGATAGGATCAACGTCCACTACAACATCGGACACCTAGACGCGATGGAGGGAAAATCGGCCAAACCTAAGGGCAAATACGTAATCGCTCTTGATAAGCTATCAATCGACCGCTTTAACCCGGTAGGCCCTCTTCATCCGCAAAACCACCAGCTAATCGACACTACGGGCGCAAAGATGGAGCTTTTATACGATATGCCGATACCTCTTGGCGAGCCTCACGACGTTATATCTATCGAGGCTAGCAAGCTAAAACCGGCTACCACCTACGCCATGGGAACAAACTCTCGCACCGGTAAAGAAAGTCCGTTCGCAACTCTTGCGGGACAAGAAAGAGTCGAGCGCAACGGCAAAAACGTAACCGTCTACGCTACGATGATCAGAAGCCACATCAATCCTGAGCATATCGAGGTAAATAAAGGCGACAACGTAACCATCCACCTAACAAACCTAGAGCGCGCCCAGGACGAGACTCACGGCTTTACGGTCGATCTTTACAACATCCACGCCTCTTTAGAGCCGGGTAAAACCGCAACCGTAAATTTCGTAGCGGACGAAGAGGGCGTATTCCCTTACTACTGCACCGAGTTTTGCTCTGCATTGCACCTTGAGATGATGGGCTATTTGCTAGTTAAAGATCCGAACAAAAAATACGAATCGGCAAAAGCAAATAGGCTAAAAACCCTAAGTCCCGAAGCCCTAAAAGCCGAATACGATAAAGTAATCGCTACGAATAAAGCTACCGACGAAGTTATCCAAAGCGTAGTGGCTTACTTAAAAGAAAAGCATTACGAAAAATATCCTAAGGTAAAAGAGCTGGTTACCGACGCGCTGGATCAATACGGCAAAATCCCCGAGGCTAAAGCAAAAGCCGACGAAGCCTATAAAAAAGGCGACGTAAACGGCGCGATACTTTGGGAGTACCAAGTGTGGCAGTATATGGTTAAAACCGCAGACGTCGGCCTAAGAGCTAAAAATAATCTCGCTAAAGAGATCGCTACGCCTATGAGTCCGGCTGCGGCTAAAGGCGAGGCCGCATATCTAAAAGGCGGCTGCAACGCTTGCCACGTCATCGGTCAGGTTAGCTCGGGCCCGGATCTAACGGGCGTTCTTTTACGCCACGAAAACGGCGAGAAGTGGGTATTTGACTTTGTCAAAGATCCATCAAAATTTTACGGCGACGAGTATATCAAGTCTATGATCGATTACTTTAATCTAAGAATGCCTAATCAGCACATGAGCGATCAAGAGGTCAAAGATATCATCGAATACCTAAAATGGATCGACGAAAACGCGGGAATGTAGTCTAAATTTGAGCTTAGCGACTCGAATTTAACCGCTAAATTTAAGGCTCGGAGCGCGTAATCCGAGCCTTTTTCGTTAAATTTAAAAAGCCTTTTGCGAAAAATTTTTTAAATTTAATAAAGGAGAAACGATGAAGAAGTATCAAATTTACACTATTATCGCGTTAGTCTTGATGACCGTTTGTTTTACGATCCCGGTTCTTGGATGGTTCGGCGCGAAGGCTAAAATCGCCGCAGGCGAGCCGCTTGCCGGATATTCGTATAAAATTTACGACCTTTACACCTCGTTTCAGTACAAAAATCACTTGATGCCAGACGACGTAAAAGCCAGCCTGCAAAAAGCGATCGAGCAAAAAGCCGAGATCGGCACGCCCTCTTTTCCTATCTGGTACGTCGCGCTTGAAGCGCCAAACTACCCAAAAGACGCCTTCCCTGACGGTATCCCGGTTTATTTTCACGTTGACGGATACGGCGGCGACGTGCACGAGATGAACACCATAAACCACTACATCGGCATGTATCCGATGGAGCACGGCGGCAACGTCGAGCGCGCTATCGCGCCTTATTATCTGCTTATTTCGACGCTTTGCATGCTAGCCTTTTTATACTACGACGGCAAATTTAACTCCCTGCTCATGGCGCTTCCCGCTATCGCTCCGCTGCTTTTTATGGGCGCGTTTGCGGGCTGGCTTTATTGGTACGGGCACAATATGCAAGAGTGGGGCGCGTTTAAGATAAAACCGTTTATGCCGACCGTGCTTGGCGACGGCAAGGTCGCGCAGTTTACAACGCACTCGTATCCTAGCATAGGATTTTGGGTGATGATGGCTATGAGCGCGCTTTGTATCCTGGCCGTATTTTCAAAGAAAAAAGAGCTCAAAGAAGCCAAATGAAATTTAAGCTTTTGCTCTTTTGCGCACTAAATTTGACGGCCTTCGCCGGTCCGCTGCAAGACGCTATAAACGCCGCCGAACCGGGCGACACGCTGCGCCTAAACGACGGACTTTACGAGGGAAATATAATCGTCGATAAGCCGCTAACGATAATAGGCAAAAGCAAGAACGCCGTGATACGAGGCGACCGCAAATCAAGCGTGATAAAAGTAACGGCAAAAAACGTAAAGCTCGTAAATTTAAACATCGAAGGCAGCGGCACGAGTCAGATGAACCTAGATGCAGGCATCAGCTGCGCAAAGGGCAATAATATTTTAGTCGAGAAAAACCGCTTTAAAGACGTGCTTTTCGGTATCGAGCTATCAGAGTGCAACCAAGCCGTCATCAGAGATAACAACATCACCTCAAAAGAGGGCTTTGACGTGCCTAGACGCGGAGACGCCGTGCGCGCGTGGTATTCGCACGAAAACTTAATCGAGCGAAACTACGTCTATAACAGCCGCGACATCGTGGCGTGGTTTTCCAGCAACAACATAATCCGCAAAAACTACGGACAAAACAATCGCTACGCCGTGCATACGATGTACTCGGCGGGCAACCTCATCGAGGATAACGAATTTAGCGGGGGTGCCGTGGGGATGTATTTTATGTTTTCAACAAATTCTCTCGTGCGCCGAAACGTGATAATCAACTCAAACGGAGCCTTTGGCGTGGGTATCGCGCTAAAAGATACCTCGGGCTTTACCGTGAGCGAAAATACCTTTTTGTATAACTCGCGCGGCATCTACTCCGACCGCTCGCCGCTAAATCCGGGCACCGTAAATACCCTCGAAAACAATCAAATTTTATACAACGTTATCGGGCTACAAATGCACGCGACGCAGGAAAAAAGCGTGTTTAAGGGTAATGATTTTATCGGCAACATGGAAACGGCTATCAACGACACGCCCGGCTCAAAGATCGAGCTAAACGAGTGGAGCGGTAATTATTTCGACGAATACGAAGGCCTGGATCTAAACCGCGACGGCATCGGCGACACGCCGTACTCGCACTTCGTTTACGCCGATAAGCTTTGGCAGTACTATCCGACTCTGCGCTTTTTCTACGGTTCGACCGTGATTAGCGGGCTAAATTTTCTAGCTAAGCTTGCGCCCTTTTCCGAGCCGCTTAAGCTTTTAGAGGACGGCTCTCCTAAAATGCGCCCCAATAACGCCCAAAAGGCAACGCTATGAATAGACGAAATTTTATCGCACTAACGGCAGGCGCGGCGGCCGCAGGCTACGGCATCGGATATTTTTTACCCAAAACGCACGCGGACGAGCTTTTTTTACGGCCTCCCGGAGCGGTTAAAAATTTCGAATCGCTCTGCATAAAATGCGGCCAGTGCGTGCAGGTCTGTCCGTATCACAGCATTGGGCTGCTAGACATCGCGCAGGGCTACTCAAACGGCACGTCCTACATAAACCCGCACGAGCGAGGCTGCTATCTGTGCGACCTTTTTCCTTGCGTTTTAGCCTGTCCCAGCGGCGCGCTAGATCACGCCACGACGCAGATCAGCGACGTGAAGATGGGCGTGGGCGTGCTAAGGGAGCATGAAGCCTGTCTTGCTTATAAAAACGAAAACGTAAATTTAAGCGGCGTTACGAGAATGCTTGAACGTAAAATTTACAACGACCGCGAGCAAGCCGTAAAAGACGCCGTCCAAAATAGCGTGGATAAGCCCTGCGATCTGTGCGTTAGCCTCTGCCCGGTCGGAGACGCCGCCATATCGATGGCTAAAAGCGACGGGCGAAATTTGCCCGAATTTAAACAGGGCTGCGTCGGATGCGGAGTGTGCGCCGAAGTTTGCCCGGCACAGATCATCGATATAGCGCCAAATCGCGGCTATGACGAAATTTACAAAGGATAAAAATGAGAAATAAAATTTTAGGCTGTCTTGCGGCTCTCGCCGCCGCCGCGCTGATAACGGGCTGCGAGAGCAAGGATGATAAAAAAAGCATGGCGCAAGCGGCAAAAACGCAAGCGACGCCCACCGCCGCAGGCATGATAGAGACGCAAAAAGCGGACGCTAACGCAACCGCGCAAAAAGACTACGATCAGTTTATGAGCTACGATATAAACGGTAAAAAGAGAGTCAAATTCGGTCTAGATGACGAAGAGAGCGAGACTAGCCGCTCAGTCGGCGCGCTAGCGATGGTGCGAAACCCGCTGCAAAGCATAAATTTAAAACTCGTAAAAGGGCGCCTTAGCAAGGACTTTATCGTAAAATGCTCCGCCTGCCACGACGACTACGCCAACGGCATCATCGGCCCGTCGCTGCTAAATAAAACCTCGGATCAAATTTACGACATGATATTTGCGTATAAAAACAAGCAAAAGGCAAATCCGCTGATGAAAGATCTAGTCCAAACCCTAGACGAGGCGCAAATCCGCGCTCTAGCAAACGAAATCAGCGAATTTAACGAGCAGTTTAGAAAAAAATAGGAGGCTAAAATGGGAAAGAAAATAGCGATAATCTTTGGAGCTTTGGTCTTGGTTCTTATGATTTTTATGCTGACTAGCCAGCCCTCAGCGCCCATAAAAGATGCCAGCAGACCCGAAATAAAACCTCAAGACTTCGCTCCTAAGCAAGAGCGAAACGAGGAGCTAAATCTGCAAGACGCCGAGGAAATAAAAAAGATAAAACAGCTACAAAACAGCGTCGCAAATCAGCCCAGCGAGGGCGTTAGCAAACGATACCTCACATCCTGCGCGCCTTGCCACGGAGCAAACGGCAAGGGCGTGATGGCGCCTAAAATTTCGGGCAAAAGCAAGGACGAAATTTTAGCTAGGCTAAAAGACTACAAAGAAAATAAAGTACCAAACAGCCTAATGAAAGGACTTTTAAACAACGTATCAGACGAGGATTTAGGCTTGTTAGCTGATGAAATTTCAAAATTTAAAGAGTAGCGGATGGATAAATATAGCACGCGTTGCACGGTCTCAAAGGTCGATTTTTTCGATACGCTGACGATAAAAAACGGCGAGGGCAAAAAAAGCCTCAGCTGGCGAGGACGCCGCCTCGTCGTGATCGCGCTAGTGCATATTTTGTTCGTGCTCTCTTACCGCGCGGATATTCAAATTTTAGAAGGCGACATCAGCGGATCAAGGATTTTGGGCTTTCATTTGACCGACGCTTTTATGAGCTTTCAGGTATTTGCCGCGACGCACGAGTTTCCGATAAATCTCATCATCGGCACGGCTACGATTTTGCTTTTTTACGCGCTCGTGGGCGGGCGGGCATTTTGCGGCTGGGTGTGTCCTTATACCTTTTTAGGCGAGATCGGCGAGAAAATCCACGAAAATTTAGCCGCCAAAAAGATAATCAAACGCCGCGAGTTCGACCCCAAATGGCGCTATGTCTTTACCGCGCTTTTTATCGCGATGAGCTTTGCTAGCTCGCAGCTCGTGTTTGAGATATTTAGCGTGACGGGCATAGTGTCTAGGTTCGTCATTTACGGCTATTTTCACGCGATTTGGTTTGCCCTTTTCGTACTTTTAGTCGAGATTTTCTACTCCCGCAGGGGCTGGTGCCGCTACGTCTGCCCCATCGGCGCGACGTATTCGCTGCTAACACGCACCAACGCCGTAAAAGTCAGCTGGAACAAGGACCGCTGCGACCACTGTTTAGTATGCATCGATACCTGCCTCGTGCCGCACGTGCTAGAAATCACGAAGAAAAACGCCAAACTAGACGGCGACGAAAATAAAAAAGAATTTCGTCTCGTAGGCGGCGACTGCACGCTTTGCGGGCGCTGTATCGACGTGTGTCACCACGACGCGCTGAAATTCGACAACGGCTTTAAAAAGCTCATCTAAAAGGATAAATTTGATAATCTTAAAAGACATCACTAAGGCTTTTGGCTCGCAGAAGATACTGCAAAACGTAAATTTAAACATAAAAAAGGGGCAAAAAACGGTCGTGCTCGGGCAAAACGGCGCCGGCAAAAGCTCGCTGATGCGCATAATCCTGGGCGAATTTAAGCCAAACAGCGGCGAGGTGCGAGTAAACGGCTTTGATCCTTTTACCGCGCGCAAAGAAGCCCTTAGCGTGATATCTTTCGTCCCGCAAACTCCGCCGCCGCTTAAATTTAACCTAAAAGAGCTTTGCGAGTTCGTCTGCAAAAGCTCGGGCGCCCCGCAGGAAAACATAGAAAAATTTTGCGAAAAAATGGAGCTTGATCTAAAAGGAAATTTTCACAAGCCCTTTTACAAACTCTCAGGCGGTATGAAGCAAAAAATGTTAATCGCAATCGCCTTTGCTAAAGATACCGAGGCCATGATGTTTGACGAACCTACTGCAAATTTAGACCCCAAAGCCAGGCGAAATTTTATGGATCTGCTAGGCGAGTTTGCGCGCGAAAAGACGCTGGTTTTCATCTCGCACAGGCTTGATGAGGTGCAGGGCATATCAAACCGCTACGTCGAGATGGACCTGGGGCAGATCATAAAAGACGAGCCGATCTATCAAGGAGGCGCGCATGCGTAACTTGCTACTCATCGCCAAACTAGATGTCGCCGAGTCGCTGCGCTCGCGCTGGTTTCTCATCTATATGCTAGTTTTTATGGGGCTTATCGTTACTTTTATCTTTAGCGGCGTGACGGACTCGCGGGTGCTGGGTTTTAGCGGACTTACGCGGCTTTTGCTGCTTTTTATCCAAATTTGCATCGTTATCGTGCCCATTTTTATCCTCATCTCGACCGTGCGCAGTATCAGCGCCGACCGCGATACGAACCTGCTTGAGTATATGCTTAGCTTTCCCGTTAGCCTGGGCGAATACTATTTCGGCAAGGCTTTGGGGCGTATTTTCGTTATTTTCGTGCCGCTTTTGCTATCTTTTGTTTTAGCAGTAGTTGCCGGTTTAGTTAAAAAAATCGAGATCCCGTGGGATATCCTAAGCCTCTACACCGCCCTACTTTTCGCGCTTAGCTTCGTATTTTTGTCGTTTGGATTTCTTATCTCCTCGGCTATCAAAAATCAAGAAATGGGTCAAGGCGTCGCGTTTTTACTCTGGCTTATCTTGTTAGCGTTTTTGGATCTTGCGCTGATGGGCTTTTTGATGAAAACTAACGTACGCGAGGACATCATCTTTTTTATCGCGCTCATTAATCCGATCGAGGTCTTTAGGATCGCGGCGATTAGCCTGTTTGATCCAAATTTAGCCGTGATCGGAGTGGCGTCGAATTTCGTATTAAACAACTTTAGCGCGTTTGGATTTGTGATTTACTCGATTTTTTATCCGCTGATTTTAGGCGCGATTATGCTTGTTAGCGGATATTTTATCTTTAGCAGCAGGGATTTGGTGTAAATTTAGCTAGTCTGCGGTAGCCGAATTTGGCGTTTAGGCAGGCTAGCTAGTCGTTTTATCAAGCAAATTTGACCGCCCGCGTGGCTAAACTGCGATGAAACGACGCCATTTTCTACGCTACCCATAACCGCTAAAACCCAAAATTTATCATCGCAGTGAGGCGTATTAGATTTAAGTTCAAAATTCGCCTTTTATTTTATCGCGGCGATATATTTACCGGACGCTACTTTACCGACCGGCGGCTGGGTATCTTGACCCCATATATAGTAGCCTAGTACCTGTTTAAATAGTCGCCGTTTAAATTTAGATTAAATACAGCCATTGTTTATCCTTTGTATGAAATTTTTTATTTCAAAATCTTTAACGAAATTTATATAAAACTTTTAGCGCCTCTCTATATCTCTACCGCCCAAATAATTTTCTTCCAGCGGATAATTTATATTGCCGCAGTTATCAAATTTAAACCCTTTTCCGATACCGACTACGGCATTTTTTCTCTCTTTATAGTATTTCTTCACGATAATAAAATTTTCTCTCGTATCGTACAGATACTCCGAATGGTTAAATTGCATATAATTACCGTTAAATATAGCGAATTTATCAAGGAGCAAAGTGCCAGTAACATCATTCTCACTACCATCTATTCCAACTATCGGTCTATCAAATCCAACGCTCATATCGTTCAAATTTATTTTTAGATATTTCTTTGGATCGGTTTTTTTAGCCTTTAGCTCTTTCATCAGTATCTCCTCGGTCGTTTTTCCCTCTTGATAATATTTTTCTAATACTTCAAAACAATTCGATAAGTTTATATTTTCTAGTTCATAGTATGCAACCTCGTATCTACTATGCCAAAAACTACCGAAGGTTTTAAATTTATAATCGTCAATCATCCAATCTAGTTTTATATCATAATCTAAATACGCTCCTGCTACTTTTTTATACAGCTCCTCTTTGGGTAAAATTCTATCCTCTTTAAGACAATAGCCCTGCTTGTATTTGTTGTAGTCGGAAAGGGAAACTATCACAAAGCCTCGCGAGGTGGAAAAATCTGGCACGATGCGGATAAATGCGGTGCCTAGTATCGCCGTAAAAAGCACGACCGACCAAACTATCTTTTTAAGTTTGCTACCGAAGAGTTTTTGTTTTAAATTTAAGTTCAAAATTTGCCTTGTTGTTTTATTTTCATTATGATTATATTGTGATCAAACTTAGGCGTTTATAAGCGGGTATCGCTGTTTTAAAATTTAATTTTGCAGGGGTCTTTTGCCAGAGCTTAGACAATAGGCAAATTTGACGACCCAGCCGCCAAATTTGCCTATCATAGCGTAATTTAAGCCTCTTCCTCTGCGCCCAAATTTCCCTCGCCGGCAACCAGCTGGGCCGCTAGCTTTTTGCTTGATTTAAAGTCCACCTTACCCGTTCCTAGCACCGGTACGGCATCTACTTTATAAATCTTTGAAGGCTGCATGATGGACGGTATCGCAGAAGCCCTGATGCGCGCGGCCACGTCATCCTCGCTTATCTCGCCGCTAAAGAGCATTACGACTTGCTCGCCCTTTTTCTCGTCGGCGACGTTGGTGCAGACAAAGGTAACCTCATCGCCCAGCACGCCTGAAATTTGAGCCTCGAGCGCGCCTAGGCTTATCATCTCGCCGCCGATTTTAGCAAAGCGAGATAGCCTATCCGTGATGGTTAAAAAGCCCGCCTCGTCTAAAAAGCCGATGTCGCCGCTGTTATAGTAGCGCACGCCGTCTAGCTCGACGATCGCCTCTTTCGTGCGCTCCTCATCTAGATAGTAGCCCTTCATCACCTGATGGCCGCCGATTAGGATTAGGCCGGCCTGCCCGTTTTCTAGCTTTTCTAGGCTTGTAGGGTCGCAGATTCTTATTATCGTGCCTGCAGTCGGTAGACCCACGCTGCCCTCTTTTGAGAAAACAAGCTCTTTAAAAAACTCGGGCTCTAGCACGTTTGCGGTATTTACGCTAACGACGGGCGAGGTCTCGGTCGTGCCGTAGCCTTCGTAAATTTCGACGCCGAATTTCATCTTAAACTCGCACTTAACGGCCGCGTTTAGCTTCTCCGCGCCGGCTATCGCGTAGCGGATCGTAGAAAACATCAGCGGATTTAGCTTTTTGTTTTTGGTATAGAGCCTAAAAAACGTAGAAGTGCCAAACATTATCGTCGCGTGGTATTTAGCAACCATCTTACCCACGGCAAAGGCGTCCGTGGGATCAGGCACGTGAGCAGAGGCGATACCCTCGCTAAGCGGGAAAAAGGTCGCCGCGGTAAGCCCAAACGAGTGAAATATCGGTAGCGACGCTAAGATAACGTCGTTGCCGTCCGTATTTACGATCTCTGAAATTTGCTTGATGTTAGCCATTATGTTTTTATGCGTTAGCACGATGCCCTTTGGCGTGCCTTCGCTGCCGCTGCTAAAGAGTATCGTAGCATCGTCGTCGATGCGAACGTCGCGAAAATAAATAAGCTCAAGCAGCCAGCGCGGCATCAAAATCGCCTTTAGCATCGCGCAAATTTTATCAGCCTTGCTTATGCCTTGCGCGACGTCTTCGAGATAGATGAGCCTGCCTTTTAGAGATTCTTCCAGCTCAAAGCCGCGAGCCTTTAGCTTGGCGATAAACTGGCGCGACGTAATTATGCTTCTTAACCCAGCCTTGTCCGCGCAGCCGATCAAATTTTGCTCGCTAAGCGTGTAGTTTAGATTTACGCTTATCTTGCCTCTGATAAATAGCATCAAATTTATAATGCTACCCATCACCGAGGAAGGCAGTATCACGCCGACGTTTCGCTCTTTTAAAAACGAGAATTTAAATTTAGACAAAAACACAAGCACCGTCGCGATAACCTTGAGATTGTTTAGATCAGCGCCCGTGCTATCTACCATCGAGCGTTTAAACAGATTTGCTTTAGCGTGTTTTAGCCAGCTAAACTGCATAGGCTCGAGAGTTTTTAGATACTCCGCCCAGCTAAAAAACGACAGCTCGACGACCTTTTCGCGTACCTGCGGGGCTTTGGTTTCAGGTGCCAAAGGCGCGCCGAAGCTCACCCTGATAGCGCGCTTGCCGTCTATTTTGCGGCTGATTTTTTGGTAGTATTTTTGAGCGCGCGAGAAGCTAGAACCCCAAAGACCGCGCAGATAAAACGGCACGATGACGGAGTTCGTATCGCTTGCGGCTATCTCGTAACCGTGCGCAAACTCGTCTATCTGGCCGTTATAGCTGATATGACCCTCAGGAAACAGCGCCACCACGTCGCCCGCGTCTAGGCACTCGCGGATCTTTTCTAGCGCGCTTTTGCTAGCGCCCGCGCCTATCGGGATCACGTCAAATAAATTTAACAGCCATTTTAGGTACCAAATTTCATAAAAGCTCTTATGCATCGCAAATCTGATCGGGCGCGGAGAGGCCATCTGCAGCACCGCCCAGTCTATCCAGCTCATGTGGTTGCCAAGTAGCAGCACGCCGCCTTTTTGCGGGATATTTTCGACGCCGTCGACGTTGATGGTGTATCCGATCCTAAAAAACGGCATGATAAGCAAGCGAGCAAAAAGATGCGGCAGGTACTTTATCGCTACCAGCGCGCAGATAAGCACGCTAAAAGAAGTAATGACGAAAATTTCGGGCGTACTAACGGCAAATATGCTAAACGCCATCGCAAGCAGTAAAAACGCCGCCATGAAGATGTTTTGGATAAAGTTGCTGCCCGCTAGCGTGCGGCCCATCTGCTCTTCAGAGGTAAAAAACTGGATATTTGCGTTTAGCGGCACGATGAAAATGCCGCCGCTAAAACCGAACAAAAAGGACGCCAGCGTCATAAACGCAGCACTTGAACCCTGCGCAAACATAAGTAGCGAAACAAAAAGCCCAAGCGCGCCAAAAGGCACGATGCCCATCTCGATGTGGTTTTTCGAGTAGCTGCCCGCTAGCGCTGAGCCCACGACTAGACCGATGGTGCTAACGGCTAAAATCGCCTGCACGATCATGACGTTGTTATCCGCGCTCATAGCCTTGTAGTGAGCGGGGAAAACGGCGATAACCAGCTGCGCTACCGCCCAGAAAACCGAAAGTCCCAGCGTGCATAAAAAGGCGTTTTTGTTGTTAAAGATGTGCTTGGTGTTTTCTTTTAGGTAGCCTAGTTTAAAGTACTTTTTCGCGTCAAATTTAAGCCCGGCGTCAGTCGCCTCGAAAAACGGAATCTTAAACGTAAAAATCGTCTCTGCTACCGAGCAAACAAAAAGTATCGCGCCGATAAACCAGACCGATTTTATCATCTCTCCGGCATCCGTGCTAGTAGCGGCGTAGCTCTCGAAAATAGCCGAGAAAACAAACGAGCCAAGCAAAATCGCCACGATAGTAAAGGCCTGCACGATACCGTTTGCAGCGCCAAGCTTTTCTGCGCCCACGATTTTTTTGATTAGTCCGTATTTAGCGGGGCTATACACCGCGCTTTGTACCGCTAGCAGCAGCGTCGTACCGAACGCCACGTAAAACCAGCCGCAAAGGTAGCTCACGGTTATAAAAAGCGTGAGTAAAATTTCGCTCGCCGCCGCGTATCTCGTGATGCGGGTGCGCGAAAATTTGTCGTTTAAAAAGCCAGAAACGCTAAAAAGCATGATGTAGGGCAGCAAGATTAGCAAATTTACGAGCGAGGTCAGGATGATCTGTAAATTTTCATCCTCGATGCTCTTAAAAAGTATGTTTTGGATCGTGATCTTGTGGCCAAGATCGACGACCGCGTTGATAAACATAACGATCAAAAAGGGCAAAAAGCCCCTAACCGAAAAAACGCCTTTCATTTGTTCTCCTTTTTGTAGGCATCAAAGGTGTGGAAATTTAATATGTATGGTTTTAGGATCAAGATATTATCGAAAACGAGCTTTAAGGCCGCATTTTTATCCTTTGCTTTAGCGTAAATTTCGCGCGCGCACTCGGCTTCGATTTTGGCCGTTTGCTTGGCTAAATTTATATAGGTCCGTAAAATTTCTCGCCCGCGCTCGCTCTTTTGGGTCTCTAGCACGATTTGCAGGATCTCGACCTCTTTTTCGGTTAGCTTGCCGCCGCGCATAAAGATAAATCCGTCTTTTATAAATTTATCCAGCTCGGCCTCCGTGATACCCAGCCTCTCGCACGCCTGCTCGGCGCTTAGCGTCTGGGCGAAATTTGACCCCATAAAGGTATCGAGCGAATCAAAAAGCGCCTCGTAGCAGCGCTTAAAGCTAAAGCCCTTTTGCTGCGTGAGCGCCTTGACCTCTTTTAGGCTTAGGTGGAAGTTGCTTTGGACGTATTTGATGAAATTTAGCATCAAAAGCGTATCCTCGCCGTACTGATGGACGTTATCTTTTACCTTCACGGGCTCTGGCAAAAGCCCTTCCTTGACGTAAAAGAGTATCGTTGATTTGGGTGTTTGCGATAGTTCGCAAAGCTCGCTCATCTTGTAGCTCATCTCTTTCCTTTCGTTAATTTTGACGAAATCTTACGCAAATTTAGCTTAGAAAATCATAAAGCGTAAAGCACCACTTGACACTTTTTAAAATTTAGGCTATGATTTCGTCAAATTTTAAAAAGGAGAAACGATGTTTCGAGATGGTTTTTACCGCACAGGCGAGGGTTTGGAGGCTTTTAGTTTTGGCGTAAATTTGAGAGGCAGAAAAACGGCGGCAAATTCTCGCGCAAATTTAGGCAGTCTCGCTGAGCCGTCAAAACAGAACGCGCGGGTAAATTTAAGCTCAAATCTAAGAGCGAGCAAGACGGCTACGTCAGAAACGCTCGGGTTTTGCCAAAACGCGGCGGATAAAATTTACGCCAAAGATAAATTTGATAAAACGAGCGTAAATTTAACCGCAAACGAAGCAAATTCGAGCGGGTTTTCGCGGGGTAAATTTAACGAAATCGCCGTGCGGGAGAGCGAACTTAGCAGCTTGCAAAACGCAAATTTAATGCAGATAAAAACCGTCGATATCCACTCGCACTTGCTTAGCGCGGATGTAAAATTCGACCGATTTTACGACAAACTAGCGCTTGCGTTTTTTGCCAAAAAATTCGACATAAACAGGAGCGAGCTTATAAAAAACGGTTTTGAAGGCTACAAAAGCAACTTCGCGCGTCTGATAAAAAGCTCAAATTTCGTCCAAAAGTCCGTGGTTTTCGGCGTCGATGCGAAATTTGACGAGAGCGGAAATCTCGTACACAAGGACAAAACCGTCTGCGCCTCAAACGAGGATGTTTTTGCCTTTTACGAGCAAAATCCAAACGAGGTCGTGCCGTTTTTTAGCGTAAATCCAAACCGCAAAGACGCGCTAAATTTGATCGAAAAGTACCACAAAATGGGCTTTAAGGGCGGCAAGCTGCTACACTCGTACTGGGAGACGGATCTAAACGACAAGCGTTATGAGCCCTATTTTAGGCTGCTTAGCGAGCTTGGGCTGCCGCTGGTGATCCACGTGGGCGACGAAAACTCGCTGGCGTCAAACAAGGCGCTTGAGAGCATCGAGCAGCTAAAATCCCCGCTAAATCTTGGTTGCCGCATCGTCTGCGCTCACATGGGCGCCTCAAGCGACGGCGTTTTGTCCATGTTTTCGCGCGATCCGGAGAAACTGGGCGCCAACTACTTCACTCTACTTCGTTGGCTGCGCGAGTTTGACGGGCTTTATGCCGACGTTTCGGCGCTGCTTTGCATAAACAAGGCCCGCATACTGCCGCATCTAAAAACCCAAACGCAAATCCACGACAAAATCCTTTTTGGCACCGATTTTCCCGTGCCTTTTAGCGTGATTTTAAGCAGCTACGACCTGCCGTTTCGCGAACGACTGGCGCTAAATCGCATCCAAAATCCGCTCGATCGCTACGTGTGCGCGATGAGTTTGTATTTTGGCGAGGACTCGCCGATTTTTAGTAACTATAAAAAGATTTTGGGGGAGATTTAGAGCAAATTTGACGATCGGCGTGCGAAATTTGACCCACAAATTTAAAGGCGAAGAATTTGCAAATTTTAGGATAGCGGCTAAAATTTAAAGCCAAAATCCTAAATTTTAAAAGCGACTTCTACGGCAACGTTAAATTTGCGCGCTTCAAGCAAAGCAAACCTGCGCAAAAACAAACTAGCTCCGTCTTTTGCGCCTTGCTTTTTTCGTCCGTTTGGGATACGGCTCGTCGTCCCTGTCAAAATCCTTATCCTTAAGCATCCAATAAATCGCCGCAAAGATTACGCCAAACAACAAAAACTCCGTAAGATAGTGCGACCCGCTACCTCGCAGTATGAGAAAGCATGCGATAAGGCCGCCAAGATACGAATACGATACCTTGCCCAAAAAGTTTCCAAACTTAGCAAAGCCCAAATTTAAAGCCGCCGAAGCTAGCACAAATACTATAATCCCGTAAAACAATCCCATTATAAAAATATAGCCCGGATCGGGAACGTAGGCTTCGTCGCTTTGCTCTATATCAAATTCTATCATCTTACGCCTAAAGGCCGTGCTCTGCACGGACTCATCGTCAAAACTAGGGTCGCTGCTAAGTATTTTACCTGCTAGATCTATGCTTTGCTCGGGCGTCCTTCCCGAAAATTCGTAAAACGCGGCTATCAGCTTGCCCTTCGTACTTTCATTGACGTTTAAGTCTTCTTTTATAAATTTTAGCAAAGCCTCCCGCGCTTTTAGCCCTTCGTAACCTCTCTCGTATAAAATAGCCTCGGCAATCTTTTGTACGCCTGCCTTTATGCCGCCGGCTACATCGCCTTTAGCGAGTTTTGGGATTATGTCCCTGCTTATAATATCTTTACTTACCTCGTCTTTTAGTACGCCGATATATCCGCTTCCAGCCTCGATATATGCTTTTTTATCGTCCGTAACTACTATCAGCAAGGCTTTTTTGCCAAATATCCCCCACTTTCCGGCTAACTGCGCACCGTACCACTCTAGCCCGTCTTTAGGGATGCTGCTTATCGTGGCTACGATGATTTCAACCTTATCAAACCTCTCCTGAAAATATAAAATTTCCTTCAACTCCTCTTTTTGGGCAGGACTTAACGCCCCGGCGCCGTCTGCTATTTTGCCGGTTAAAATCGGAAACTCCAAATGCCCATCTACCCCGGTCTTAGCGGCAAGAAGCGAAGCCGTAGTAAAAGCGTAAAACAAAATAATCAAAATGCGCTTCATATCTTTCCTTGATTTTTACGGATTTTAGTTAAATTTATATTTGCGTATTTTTGGGATATTGGCGTAATTTAGCGGATTTAAAGCCGTTTGCTTGCTTGATTTTGGTTAAATCAGTCCCCTGCCGCCCGCTTTTTCTTTTGCGAATTTGCAAAAAAGGCTAAAAGCCAAAACATTAGTTAGCCTCAAATTTATCGCAAACGGCAGCGCCGATACGACTAGGCTAGAACCAGCAAAATTTAGCAAGCGTTCTAGCAAAATTTGACGCCAATTTTAAGCCTCACGACGCTACCACCTGCCGCTAGCTCCGCCGCCGCCGTAACCTCCGCCTCCTCCGCTAAATCCGCCTCCCGAGCTTCTGCCTCCGCCAGAACCGCCGCCGTAGCCGCCAGAGTAGCCCGAACCTCCCGAATTTGCGCCGGAGCCGGGTTTTATATTTTTGGTCAAATAAAAAAATAGCATAAAAAGCGCAAACATAACCACGCCTCTAAGGGCAAAATCTTCTATACTAAACGCTCCGGCGACGACGGCTGAGGTAAAGCCCGATAAAACCGCGCAAACCCCGATACGCACGAGCGCCGCGCCCAAAATCCCAGACGCGAACAGCAGCGCCATGCCGGCTATTATCCCGTAAGCTTCTACGGGCGTTTCGTCCTCTTTGTCTAGCTGCCGTTTTACGCTCTCGTCGCCCTCAAGCACGGCTAAAATCTTTTGTGCGCCGATCTTTACGCCGCCTTCTATATCGCCTTTTTTAAATTCGGGGATGACGTAGCGGTTTATGATAACGCCGCAAAGAGCGTCCGTTAGCACGCCTTCTAGGCCGTAGCCGACCTCGATACGCACCTGCTTGTCGTTTGGCGCAACTACTAGCAGCGCGCCGTTATCTTTGCCTTTTTGCCCGATACCCCAGCGTCTGCCAAGCTCTAGCGAATACTCCTCTATCGCCTTGCCGCCCAGCGACCGGGTCGTTACGATAACTAGCTGATTAGTCGTATTGTTTTCGTGAGCGGCGAGCGCGGTTTCAAGCTCTCGTTTTGCCGCAGGGCTTAAAACGCCCGCTTGATCGACTACTCTACCGCTTAGAGCCGGGATATCGCCGCTTTTTTCGCTGATTTTAGCGGGCGCGCTTTGCTCGCTTACCGTCTGCTGGGCCGATAAATTTAGCGTAAAAAGCCCGCAAATCGCGCAAACGCAAAATAAAGCGGATAAAACGCGTTTCATCGGCTTACTTGGCAAAAGAAACTTCAGGCGCGTTTTGCTCGGTAACGCTCGCCTCAAACGTAGCGCGCGGCTTTAGCTCCGGATATAGGGCGGCGGCGATAAATTTACCCGGGATTTTACGCAGCGCGACGTTATAGTCTTTGACCGCTTCGATATAGTCTTTTCTGGCTACGGAGATGCGATTTTCGGTGCCTTCTAGCTGGCTTTGCAAGGCTAGGAAATTTTGATCGGCCTTTAGCTGAGGGTAGCTTTCGCTAATAGCCATAAGGCGAGATAGCGCACCGCCCAGGCTATTTTGCGCGGCTTCAAACTCTTTTAGCTTAGAGGGATCATCTATAGAGCTAACGTCGATCGTCACGGCGGAGGCTTTGCTTCTAGCTTCGGTTACTTCTTTAAACACGCTCTGCTCGTGGCTAGCGTAACCCTGAACGGTTTTAACGAGATTTGGGATCAAATCGGCTCTGCGTTTGTATTGGTTTTGCACTTGGCTCCACTTTTCCTTGACTGTTTCGTCAAGCACGGGAAATTCGTTAGCGTATTTCATCGCTACCCCGGCTAGGAGGAGGACAACTGCTAAAAAAACGAGTAAATTTTTCACGGCTATTCCTTTTTTTAAATATAAACGCGATTATAGCCGTTTAACGCTTATTTGCCCTTAATGCAAATTCGTTTTAGCCCTTTGCGCGGGTGACCCGGTTAAATTTGCTCGCCCCCGACTACCGCTTTAGCAATTTTAAGGCAATTTACCGCTTTAAATTTAACCGTCTTTGCGGCTACTATTTTGCAAATTTGATCATTAGCAAAAGGTCTGGATTTGGAGTTTTTTAAATTTTTATTTACTCTAGCGGCGCAAATTTAAGCGGGCAAAATTTGACGAGATTAGCCGCAAATTTGCCCGCTAAATTTCAAATTTGACGAATTCTCGCCAAATACGCAAAAGCCAAAACGGCAAGCGCCGCCGTAAATTTAAATCTCCTAAATTTAACACAGCCCGCCGAAGCCGACTAAAATCTCCGTCAAAAGCCCAAACAAAACTACAACAAATTTATCAAAAAGTTACGTTTGATAAATTTAGTTTCGATACGTAACACTTATCGCCTAAAATAAAAATATAAAAA